>DLGQ01000105.1:104049-104244 GCA_002482775.1 Flavobacteriales bacterium UBA7690
CGTTCTCCACGGTGCGGATCTGCGCTTCCTTCTCTTCCTCGGTGGCGCGGATCACTTCCTTGGGCAATACCGTGGGTGAGCCCTTGCTGCTGAGGAAGGTGTTGACCCCAATGATCGGGTATTCGCCGGTGTGCTTCAGCGTTTCGTAGTACAAGCTTTCCTCCTGGATCCTGCTGCGCTGGTACATGGTCTCCA
>DLGQ01000113.1 GCA_002482775.1 Flavobacteriales bacterium UBA7690
ATGCGGTGGAATCCGGTCTTCCAGTCAGGTTGGTATTTGCGGGTGCCTTCCGGCGTAAGGGCGATGCTCTGGATCTCGCCGCGCTCGAACATGGCTACAACGGCATCCACCAGGTTGTTGTGTTTGCTGCGGTCCACGGGGTAGCCACCCAGTGCCCGGAAGATCCACCCGAAAGGCGGCTTGAAGAGCGACTGCTTGGCCAGGAACTTCGTGTCGCCCATGTGCGCCAGGCTGCGTACGCAAAGCCCCACGAAGAAGTCCCAATTGCTGGTATGCGGTGCCACCACTACGATGTAGCGTTCCAGCCCGGCTGGCCTATCGTCATGGATACGCCAACCGGCCAACGTGAAGAAGAAGCGGTAGATGCTGCGCACTTGGTGTGGATGTGCGGACCATGATGCATCTTTACGGCGATGCTAGCGACCCGTACCGGCGGCAATATAATCGGCCTTCAGGCTCCGGGCTGGATGATTGGAACAACCTTGCCTCCTGCTGCGTATGACGGCGCCATGGTCCGATCCCGGTTCGCCGTTCTCGATGTTGAAACCACCAGCGGCGATCCTACGGAAGGACGTGTAATGGAGGTGGCTGTGCTGGCATTGGACGGCACCCACGAGCGCTTGCGTTGGGATTCGTTGATACAGCCGCGCACGCGTATTCCGGCATTCATCCAGCGGCTCACCGGGATCGACGCCCGCATGGTTTCCGACGCACCCCATTTCATTGACGTGGTGCGCACCTTGGAGACGCTCACGGAAGGACGCATCATCGTGGCCCACAACGTGCGTTTCGATATGACCGCCTTGGAACATGAGTTCGCGCGCACAGGGCTCGTCTTCGACCGACCGACACTGTGTACCGAGCGTCTTGCCCGCCAGTTGGTGCCGCACCTCTCCCACTACAACTTGGGAAGCCTTTGCCGCTTCTTCGGTATCGAGTTCACCGCTGCCCACCGGGCGTTGAGCGATGCCCAGGCAACAGCGGCCTTGTTCTCCCGGCTGTTGAACGAATTCGGTGAGGAACGGATCCTGGCCGGCATCACCACCTGGCCCAAGGCTTTGCGGGCCTGATCAGAGCAGGGCGTTCGTCGCCCACAGGATCCACATCACCAAGGCGCACAGCACACCGGCCGCGCCCAACTTCAACCCCAGCTTCGCGCGCTTTGCACTTGCAACCGTGTAGCGTAACAGATGCTTCGCCTGTTGACGATCCCCCCACAGGCCAAAGACAAGTGCCAATACACCGAGCACCAACGAAAGGGAAACCAAGTGCCGCGCGAAGGCCAGCGGTATGCTGAGCCATCCGAAGACGAGCGACACCATGCTCAGTGGCAGGTTCTTCTCTTCCTGTTTCATGCCTTGGCGAAGGTGAGCAAGGCTTGGTGAACGGCAAGTACCTGCGGGATCACAAGTTGCTGGTCATCGTTGTGGATAACGTGATCCGCGAGCTTCAGGCGTTCGGCATCGCCCACCTGGTTGGCCATACGGGCCATCACAGCATCACGTTCCACACCGTCCCGTGCCATAACGCGCTGGATGCGCAATTCCTCCGGGGCCGTTACCACGATCACTTGGTCCATCGTTCGGTGACCGCCGTGCTCCGCCATCACGGCCGCTTCCATGATCACGTAGGGCACGTGTTGTTCCGCAGCCCACCGCCGGAACCCGGTCCTTACAGCGGGATGGATGATGGCGTTCAAGTCCTTCAGTGCCGCGGGATCCTTGAAAACGATGGAAGCCACCATCGCTCGGTCGATCGCGCCATTGCGCACAACACCACTACCGAATCGTTCGGTGACCGCCTTGATCACCGCAGCGTCTTCCTTCAATATCCTGCGCCCTTCAGCATCCGCCTCGAACACGGGTATGCCCAGCGTATGGAACACGCGCGCCACCGTGGTTTTGCCACTACCGATCCCACCTGTCAATCCCACACGGATCATGGATCACAAGGCTTCTCGTCCAGCGGTGCATTCATGTCCACAAGGGCAAATGACAACATCCGCAAATGCGAGCTTACTGTGCTTTCGCAGTAGCCTCGTTCAGCTGTTGCGAGTTGTCCATGGCTATGGCGCTCTTCTCGAAACGCAGGCGCACATTGGAATCCACCTCCAGCAGGATGGTGCTGTCCGTAACCTCCACCACCTTGCCATGCAACCCGCCGATGGTGACCACCTTGGTGCCCTTCTGCAACGATTCGCGGAACTTCTTGGCATCCTTCGCTTTCTTCTGTTGCGGGCGGATCATGAAGAAGTAGAAGACCACCATCAAGAGGCCCATCATCAGATAGAACTCGATGCCGGTGCCTTGTTGTGGGGCTTGTAAGAAGAACGTCGCGGTCAACATGTGTGGTGGAGAATTCTAGGGTTTGCTGGTAGGGCCCACGACCTCGGCGCTGAGGGTGAGCACGGTGCTGGGTGGTGAGGTGTTGGCCACCACGGTAACGGTCTTGTCTTGCCGGCCACTGCGGCCTTCGCTGTCGAAACTGACGCTGATGGTGGCCTTTTCGCCGGGTGCCACAGGGTGCTTGGGCCAATCTTTGCCCACCGTGCAGCCGCAGGATCCACGCACATCGGTGATCACCAAGGGCGAACCACCGCTGTTCTCGAAGGTGTACAGGCTATCCACCTTGCTGCCTTGTACGATCCTGCCAAGGTCCAGGTGTGTGTGTGTGAACTCGAACTTCGGCAGGTCATCGGGATCCACATCCTCGTAGCCTGAGGCGGGGAAATTGAGGTTATCGGCGCTTACCTCGTTGGGGTCACGCTCCGTGTGGTCGGTGATGCGACAAGCTGAAAAGAGCAGGATAGCGGCGAGCAGCAAGTAGGCGAGCGGCAAGTGCTGGCGGGTCATTTTCATCAGCTTTCTAACAACCCACGACCCACCTTGCGGATGCGGCCATCGCTGCGCATTTCGATGAAGAGTTTATCCAGCACGCCGTTGATGAAGTTCTTGCTCTTCGGGGTGCTGTACGCCTTGGCGATCTCGATGTATTCGTTCATCGTCACCTTCACGGGGATCTGGTCGAAGATGCGCACCTCGGTAAGGGCCATCTGCATCAGGATCATGTCGCTGAGGGCGATGCGGTCGCTTTCCCAGTTGCTGGATTTCTCCGAGATGGCCTTCTCGTGTTCGTCTGAATGTTCGATGGTCTTGCGGAAAAGCAGCGATACGAAGTCGTGGTCTTCCTTCGGGTCGCGTGCGATCTCGTTCATGAACACATCGGCCGTGTCGGTGGCGCGCATCTGCTCCAGCGTGCGTTTCACCAAGCTGGCCGCGAGGTCCAGATCCTCCATCCACGCGATGCTGCGTGTTTCGAAGACCTCTTGCAAGGCCTCGTTGTTCGCGATCATCTCACTGAAGAACTCGATCACGAAGTTCTGGTCGCGTTTGAAGCCTTGTGCCTCCTCTTTGATGTAGGCTTGGTACGCTTCGTTGTTCTGCACTTCGCGGTAAAGCGCGGTGAACAGCTCGTGGTTGCCCACCCAGCTGATCTTGCGTTTCTCGGCCTCTAACCGCAGCCGCTCGCTCTGCGCGATGTTGAGCACGATGGGGTTGTCCACGAACCGCCGGCTCGGGTCCAGGTCCTCGGCGGTCGGCAGGCGCTTCTTCTTGCGCTCTTCGAAGGTGAGCTCGGCGATGTGGCGCAGTTCGCCGAAGACGAGCAACAACGACAGGTACAGGTCGTAGGTGCGTTCGATGCTCGTGAAGAGCTCCTTCTCGATGCGGGCTGCACTGGCATTGTCACTTTGCCAGTACGCGTAAAGCGATTGAAAGGCCTTGATACGGAGGTAGCGGCGGTTGAGCATGTGGTTCTAGAAACGCATTCCAGCACTGCGCATGCTGGTGATACGGTGCTCGGCAGCTTGGTTGGCGGCGAGGTAAGTGGGTATGCCGAGTTCTGCGCTGGCCTTGAAGATGCGCAAGGCCGTGTCGTAGATGCCTTCGGTCTGGTGCAGTGCCGCCTTGCGGTTGTAGCCCTTGCGTTCCCATGCACAGTTGATGATACCGCCCGCGTTGATAAGGAAGTCCGGCGCGTAGAGGATGCCTTTTTCCATCACCGCCTTGCCATGCACGACCTCATCGGCGAGCTGGTTGTTGGCGGCACCGGCGATCACGCTGCACTTCAAGCGCTTCAACGTGTCGTCGTTCACTGTGGCACCCAGCGCACAAGGCGAGTAGATGTCCATGTCCACGTCGTAGATGGCATCGGGTTTCACCAGCGTGATGCCCGGGAATTCGGCTTTGATGGCGGCGAGCTTGTCGTCGTGGATATCCGTGAGGTAAACCTGGGCACCGTCCTTCACCAGCAGCGCCACCAAACCTTTGCCCACGTTGCCCGCACCCTGTATGGCGACCTTCCGGCCACTGAGGTCATCGGATCCGTAGGCGGTCTTCGCAGCGGCTTTCAATCCACAGTAAACGCCGTATGCCGTTACCGGGCTGGGGTCCCCGCTCCCACCCATCTCTTCGGGCAGGCCAGCAA
>DLGQ01000084.1 GCA_002482775.1 Flavobacteriales bacterium UBA7690
TAAACCCATTTCAGGACGAGTCAATGTGTAGAACTGTCACCTTCACCTTGGCAACGTGGGGAGTACTTTTGGCCACCTATCGCAGGACCTTCTCGCCCGCGAGCCCTCCGCCTTGCCACGCACCATCCTCATCCTCGACCACGGTTCCCAGTATACCCAGCTCATCGCTCGTCGTGTGCGTGAGCTGAACGTCTACTGCGAGATCCATCCGTTCTCCAAAGCCCAACAGTTCGCCCATGGCCCCGATGTGGCCGGGGTGATCCTCAGCGGCAGCCCTAGCAGCGTACACGAAGCCAACGCGCCGGACACGGACCTCGAAGGCATCATTGGGCGCATCCCCGTGCTCGCGGTCTGCTACGGGGCCCAATTGCTCGCCAAACGCGCCGGTGCTCCCGTGGAGCGTAGCAAGGTGCGCGAATATGGCCGTGCGCACCTCACCACCATCGTTCAGAACGAGCTGTTCGACGGGATCGAGGCGGGTACGCAGGTCTGGATGAGCCATGGCGACACCATCACCGCGCCCAGCGAGGCCATGGAGGTGATCGCCAGCACCAAGGAGGTGGCGGTGGCGGCGTACAAGCTGATCGGCACAGAGACCTACGCCGTGCAGTTCCACCCGGAAGTGTACCACACTACCGATGGCCTTCAATTGCTGCACAACTTCGTGATCGGCATTTGCGGCTGCGAAGGAGATTGGACCCCGCATGGTTTCGTAGAAGCAACGGTGAGCCGTCTGCAGCAGGAGATCGGGGATGATCAAGTGGTGCTGGCCCTCAGCGGCGGCGTGGATAGTTCGGTAGCGGCCCTGTTGCTGGACCGCGCCATCGGCGACAAGCTCCACTGCATCTTCGTGGATAACGGGCTCCTGCGCAAGGATGAGTACACCCGCGTGCTGGAGAGCTACCGTCACCTGGGCCTCAACATCACCGGGGTTGATGCCAAGGCGGAATTCTACGGCGCCCTCAAAGGCTTGGAAGAGCCCGAAGCTAAACGCAAAGCCATCGGCCGCACCTTCATCGAGGTGTTCGATCGCGAGGCCCACCGCATCAAGGATGTGAAATGGCTGGGGCAGGGGACCATCTACCCCGATGTGATCGAAAGCGTGAGCGTGAACGGCCCGAGCGTCACCATCAAGAGCCACCACAACGTGGGCGGTTTGCCCGATCGCATGAAGCTGAAGGTGGTGGAGCCGTTGCGCCTGCTGTTTAAAGATGAAGTGCGCCGTGTAGGCAAGGAACTGGCCTTGGACCCCAACATCCTCGGTCGTCATCCCTTCCCCGGTCCTGGATTGGCCATCCGCATTTTGGGTGAGATCACGCCGGAAAAGGTCGCCTTGCTGCAAGAGGTGGATCATATCTTCATCCAAGGCTTGCGCGACGAAGGCCTGTACGACCAAGTGTGGCAGGCCGGAGCGATCCTCCTTCCTGTACGCAGCGTGGGCGTGATGGGCGACGAACGCACCTATGAGAATGCCGTAGCGCTGCGCGCCGTGAGCAGCACCGATGGCATGACGGCCGACTGGTGCCATCTGCCCTACGAGTTCTTGGCACGGATCTCGAACGCCATCATCAACCGGGTGCGTGGCGTTAACCGTGTCGTGTACGATATCAGTTCCAAACCACCGGCCACCATCGAATGGGAATGATGCTTCGTTGGATCCTGACACTGGCCTTGGGAGCTTCCATGCTGGCCGTGTCCGCGCAAGAGACGCGCACCATCAGTGGCCGTAAGTACGAGGTGCATGTGACCCAGGCCGGGCAGACCTTGTTCGCCATAAGCCGCACGTACGCCGTTCCCATCGACGTGTTGTTGGCGGTGAATTCCGGTGCGAACGATGGGCTCAGCATCGGCGAAGAGGTATTGATCCCGTTGGATGCCGTGGTGAAGAAAGAACGCCGTTCCGCGCCCACCATGCGCAACGATGGCGAACTCTTGCATACCGTCCACAAGAAGGAAACGCTCTTCGGCATCGCCCGCTCGTATGGCATGGACATGAACGCGCTGCTGGAGCGGAACCCAGATGCCATCAACCTGAAAGAGGGTATGGAACTGGTGATCCCGATGGCGCGTGTTTCCGGTGCCTCGGCCACAGCGCTTACACCCGCCATGCCCGATGATGTGCTGAAACATGTGGTACAGCCCGGTGAAACGTTATTCGGTCTCGGCCAGCGGTACGGTGTGGTTCCCGAGGCGATCCGCACGGCGAACGGTGGTCTGCCACAGGGGTTGAAAGCCGGTGACACGGTGGCCATCCCCGGAGTTACGGCAGCAATGGAAAACACACCCGTGGTGAAACGGATCCGCGAGCACATGCGCTACAAAGTGGGCTTCATGTTGCCCTTCGCGGTGGACCGGAACGACAGCGTATTGACGCGTGCCACGAACGAGGAGGATAAGGCCTACTACGAGCCAACGCGCATCGCTGTGCAGTTCTACAACGGAGCGTTGCTGGCCATCGACTCCCTGCGCGCCATGGGGCTTCATGCCGACATCGACGTGGTGGACATGGGCGACGACAACAAGACCTGGGGCACAGCGCTGAAGAAGCCGGGCATCGCGGAGTACGACCTGTTCCTGGGGCCCTTCCACCGCACCGCGATTGAACAATTGGCCCGTGTGAACACCCATGCGCACATCGTTTGCCCGGTGCCACAGAGCAACAAGGTGATCCTCGGCATGCCAACGGTTAGCAAGGTGACACCCACACGTTCCGATCTGGTGAAGCACACCGCGCGGTATGTGGCCACCCAGTTCGCCAAGGAGAACATCATCCTGGCACGGCCGGATATCGCCAACGAAAAGGAAGTGCATGAACAGATGCGCAGCGCGCTGAACGAAAGCCTCGCCACACGCACCGAACGAGCGCGCGACACTGTGATGATCGCCAAGCCAGGCCGCAAGGAACTGGGTGATCTCGTGGGGAAGTTGGATGCGCACAAGTTGAACGTGATCGTAGCACCCAGCGAGGACGTGGAATTCGTGACCATGCTCGTGGGTAAACTGAAATCGCTCGCCACCAAACACCGGATCCTGCTCGTAGGCATGGAAAGCTGGAAGGACATGGCCTCCGTTTCGGTGTCCGATCTGGATGTCCTTGGATTCACCTTCGCCGCTCCGTCGTTCACCAACCCGGCAGACCCTCGGTTGAAGACCTTCACGCAAGCCTACCGCGAACGGTTCACCGCTGATGTGGACGAGTACGCCTTGCTCGGGTTCGATGTCACGTTCTTCTACTTGAAGGCGTTATTGACAGAAGGGCTCACCTTCACGGATCATTTCGCGGAGGTGACCACGGATCCACTGCACATGGGCTTCCGCATGGCGCGCACCGGGCCGGAGAACGGCTTCCGCAACGAGTATGCGGTGATGCTTCAGCAGAAGGACCTCACCCTGCAGAAGGCACCGTAGTTCAGGCTGATCGCTGACTCTTATTGATCCAACTGGATCCGGTCCGCGCCCAGTTCCACCGCTCGGCGCTTCGACCTATTTCCTGCGACATCGAAGACCGTGAGCTGAAGTCCGTTCGCCTTCACAGCTTGCGCTTGTTCCGTGTTCAAGCGGTCCACATCGATCGTGATCCCATGCAGTACGTTCTTGGTGGCTTCCGCAATGCCGATGGAGGCATCATCGCAATAGAGGAACACAGGAATGCCGGCATTCAGCGACTTGATTAGGTCCAGGAACTCCACCACCTTGCATTCCACGATGATCTTCCCGTTCAACGCGGGATCTGCGTTCAGCGCGGCGATGGCGCGTGCGAACTGGTTCAGGTAAGTGTTCCAATCAGCCTTGGTGTTCAGCTTCACATCGAAGGTGAATTCGGCACCGGGGTGCGAACGGATCGCCTCCACAAGTACTTCGTCTAAATGAGCGATATGCTGATCGCTCTTGCAAGACCGCAGTACCTCCCAGGTGTGTGAATTCAAAGGTCCCGTGCAGTTCCCTTCACCTCCCAGCTCCAGATCATGGAAGGCCACCAGGACCGTATCAGCCGTGAGTTGGACATCGAGTTCCACACCGTCCAGTCCCTTGTCCAGCGCGGCGAGAACGGCTTCTCTGCTGTTCATCGGGTGGTCGCCGTTGGGGCCAAGTCCACCGTGCCCGATCAGCTTGATGCCCGTGGTATCGGGCGCAGCGCAACCCGCAGCGAAGAAGAGAAAGGGGAGAAGGCGCAGGTCCATTGCCGGACCACAGAAGTACGAAGCGCGCGGGGATTCCGCTCAGTGCTCGGCAACTGTGCGCAGCTCCGGGCAGTCGAACAAAGCGCCCGGCGCGATCATCAACTCATCCAAGGGCGGTGTGGTGCCGTAGCGTTTGCGCATCACTTCAAGCACCGTGGGTGAGGCCAACGCGTGGTCGCGCATCGGCTTCGGGGTACACAGCTCCACACCGGCGCCTTCGGCGTACATCTTCCACACCAGCTCGGAGCAGTAGATGCGCTCATCGCTCCAGCCGAACTGAAGATCGTACGGCAGGCCTCGGAACCGTTCGCCGGCCTTGTGCAATTGTGCCCGCAGCTTGGCGGCATCCAGATTCTCGGCTCCCACCCAACGTTTCGCCACCCAATGGCCATCGTCTCCGTGCGCTGTCCATTCATCCAGCGGCGTGGAAAGCACCGGACCCACCGCTTCGTACACCACCCATTGCCCGCCTTCCTTGAACAGTATGCCCACATGCGTCCGCGGCGAACCGGTGGCCAGTTGCACCGCCCGCCCTTGCTGGCCGCCGGTCTGTTGGAATATGATGTCGCCTTCGTGCAGGGCGTCCTGCTGGGTCTTGGATAGGGAAGGACCGTCGTGGCTCAAGGACCAGAGGCCGAAGGCGGTGCCTGCCAGGATGAGGAGGTTCAGGAGGAGGAGGGAGCGCTTGCGCATGGAGGGAGAAGGTTACATGGAATACGGCACGTATGTGGTCAATGCGCCCAAGTTTATCCGTAACGGGAATTGCTGATTAGTTTGTACAGCGTAGACGATCCGATAATCAGATTACCAAGGACACCTTTGTGCGTAATCAAGAGGTTGACTTTCAGCTTTTCCGAGTTTCTTATCCTTAGGACAAATGGAACAGAACGCAGTTGTTTTCTCTAACAAAAGATACCTCTATGTGCAGTTCATGCTCATGCTACCCATCACGCTGGGCGTAGGATTGATCCTTTCGATACCGATCGATCACCTGCTGAGATCAGCCGGTCTTGATTTTTGCGATTGGCCTCTCTTACTGTGCTGGCTTGGACCAATAGTCTATTTGCTCACCTACCATGATTACGTATCAATCACTACCGCAAACGTTCTTATCGTCGGCCCTTTCCGACCTCATGGTTGGGATTCAGTAGTCCAAAATTCAAGCATACAGAGGGTGTATTTCTACGGCGACGGCAAGACAGGCATCATAGGCATTGAGTATTTTCATTCCGATCGCCTAAGGAAATGCAGCTTCTCGTGTGATTCGCCCCATGCGATCAATGAGATACTCGATCACTTTAAGGCAATTGGGATTCGAACGGGAGTTCGAGGAGATCGTGACCGTTATGGTTTGAAGGCGAAGTACGGTGCTTTCAGAAATTGATGTTCCGCAGGCGACTCTCAGTGGCAAAAGGAAGGAACAGCGTCCTCACAACCCGAACTTCAACGCATACCTCCCCACATTCCCGCGCTCGTCGATCACTTCCAGCTTGAAGTCCTTGGCATTTGGCACGTTGGTGTGCTCGTCGAAGGTGTGCATCAAGGTCTTGGTCTTCGGCTCGTACTCCATCAGCACCCAAGCGCCGTTGATGCTGGCCTTCCACTTGTCCACGCTGCTGAGGTTGTCGCTCACTTTGAAGGTGAAGCGTGAGCGGCCCTTCATATCGGCCTTCAGGTCCACGTTGGTGATCACAGGCGGCACGGTGTCGATCATGGCGGTGTAGGCGCCGAAGACTTTCACGTTGGCGGTGATGGCCCCGTTGGCGTAGGTGCCTCCCACGGCGTTCACCTTGCTCTCGCCATCGATGCGGACGATCAGTGCCTTGCTGCGCAGTTCTTCGCGCAGTTCCGGAACGGTGATGCGCAGTGTGCCCGGCGTTTGGATCGGCGTGAGCGGCTCGTGCAGCACGTGCAGGGGGGCGATGGCGCGCGCGGGAGCGGGCTTGCGTTCGTAGCGCACGTAGGCATCGTCGTACAGGGCCATTGCGGGCAGGGTCAGGCTCACACCTTCTTCGCTCAGGGTGTTCTCGGTGTCGTAGCGGAACAGGCTCCCGGCAGGGACGGTGGTGGCCCAGGTCTTGGCTTCGGCAGCGGTACCACCGCGTAAGGTGAAGCTCAGTTCGCTCACGTTGCCATTGGCGTCCGTGGCCTTGAAGCGGATGTGCTTCTGCTTGCCGGGCTCCAGCGCGATGCGGCCCTGCGCCTGTTCCTTGCCGTAGATCACCAGCTTGTCGTTGGGCTGTTTGTAGCAGCGGTGGTATTCCATCTTCTGCCCTTTGAACAGGCCGAAATCCATGTGGGCGTTGCAGTAGCGCGTGGTGCTGAAGTCGATCTCGTCGAAGTGGATGCTGAAGGTGGGCACGCTGTCCACGAAGAGTTCGATGCGTCGCACACCGCACTTCGCCGCTTGGCTGTCGTACCGGTCGATGGTGTGCAGCGCCAGTCCGATGGTGCCGTACGCGGCGGGGATCACCTCATCCTTCAATTTGAACTTGCCATCGGCACCCACCGTGGCGAAGCCTTTGGCCTTTGCCGGGTAGGGGCCCACCACGGAACTGTCCGTGAGCGGGTAGAGACGCACGCCGATCATCTCCGGCTTCACTTTATCCGGTACCTCGATGCCGAGCGCTTCGGGGTCCAAGGCATGTTGGTCGCCCGTGCGGCGCAGCTCGAAATGGAGGTGGGGCCCACCGCTTCCGCCTGTATTTCCGCTCAGGGCGATCACATCACCCTGCTTCACCGGCACGGCGCCTTTCTCCGGTGTCAGATCTATGCTGAAGTCCTGGTTGCGGTATTGGGCATCGAGGCAGGCTTTCGCCACATTGCCTTTCAGTACTTGCAAATGACCGTAAACGGAAGTGTGCCCGTCCGGGTGGTCGATGTAGACCGCTTTGCCATAACCCCAGGGGCTGATCTTGATCCGGCTGACCCATCCATCGGCCACGGCTTTCACCGGAACGCCCTCCTTGCCTTGGGTGCGGATGTCCAGCCCGGAGTGGAAGTGATCGCCGCGAGGCTCCATGAAATTGCCGCTGAGGTCCACGGGGATATCCACCGGCGAAATGAACCGAACGGGCGCTTGTGCGGAGGTCGATGACCAGTATAAGGCACTGGATATCAGAAGCAAGGAGGCGCGTATCGAGAGTTGTTGGGAGGCGTACATAGGCGGCTTCAGGAGCGTGAAGTGGGCGTAGGAGGCGCAAGCTAGGCCTGTGATCCCAGCGGTTGCCCGGTGCGGGGAATACCCGATCAACACCTTGGGGTTCAAACAAAAGGGATGCCCGAACGGCGGGTGATCCTATCTTTGATCCGGACCATGTACGAACCCTCGTCAGGGCCATGAACACATTGACAGACCGTCTACAGGCAGTACAGGAACAGGTGACCCGTTTGGTACGGGAGCACGAGACCTTGCGCCGCAAAGCGACGGACCTGGATGCCGAAGTGCGAGACCACCACCGGAAGGAGGAAGTGTTGCGGGCACGTGTGTCAGAGCTTGAACGAGAGAACGAGGTCCTGCGGAAAGGGCGCTCCGCTGGTGGCGGAACGACCGGACCGGGAACGAAGGAACGGATCGACGAACTGGTACACGAGATAGACCATTGCTTGGCGCTGTTGAAGGCGTGAGGCGGTCAAAGTTGAACCATGGAAGAACGATCGATCAGGGTAGAACTCGCAGGGCGCGCATACCCCCTCACGATACAAGCATCGGAGGAGGAGAACGTGCGTCGCGCTGTAGAGGAGATCAATGAGAGCATTGCCCGTTTGAAGGCCAACTACCCGTTGACCGACAAGCAGGATCTGTTAGCGATGGCCGCGTTGGAAGTGACCGTGCGTGCGTTGAACACCACGGCCACCCGCCAAGAGGCCGAAGCCGATGCCGCACTGGGCGCCATCGAACGGATGCTTTCCGACCTCCGCGTGTGACCCTTCCTTCCCGCCCGGCATAGCCCACCGCAGGCATGCATGGTCCACTTAACATAGAGTGGACAATGGACATACTGAGCATTGTGATCGGCGTGGTCGTCGGCCTGATCGGCGGCGGAGCCATCGTATACGCGGTGTTGAACGCCGCCATGAAGAAACAGAGCGTCGGCATCCTCAAAGAGGCTGAAGTTCAAGCCGAAGCCCTGAAGAAGGAGAAGATCCTGCAGGCTAAGGAGAAGTTCCTCCAGATGAAGGAGGAGCATGAGAAGGACATCCGCGAGCGCGAGAAGAGCGTGAACCAGCTGCAGGAAAAGGCCAAGCAGCGCGAACAGCAACTGAGCCGCCAGCAGCAGGACTTCACCAACAAGGAGAAGCAGGTGGACAAGCTGAAGGAAGAGCTGGAGCAGAAGATCTCCGGGCTGGACCGCCGCCGCGACGAGACCGAGAAGATGCATGCCAAGCAGGTGAACCTGTTGGAGAACATCAGCGGCCTCAACGCCGAAGAAGCCAAGAAACAACTGGTGGATTCGTTGAAGGACGAGGCCCGCACCGCCGCCATGTCCACCATCAAGGACATCACCGAAGAGGCGAAGATGACGGCCAACAAGGAGGCCAAGCGCATCGTGATCCAGACCATCCAGCGGGTGGCCACGGAACATGCGGTGGAGAACAGCGTGAGCGTGTTCCACATCGAGAACGACGACGTCAAAGGCCGCATCATCGGTCGCGAGGGACGTAACATCCGCACCTTGGAAGAGATGACCGGCGTGGAGATCATCGTGGACGATACGCCCGGTGCCATCATCCTCAGCTGCTTCGATGCCGTGCGCCGCGAGATCGCCCGCCTAGCCCTGCACCAACTGGTGAAGGATGGCCGAATCCACCCGGCCCGTATCGAAGAGATCGTCGCCAAGACGAAGAAGCACTTGGAAGAGGAGATCGTGGAAGTGGGCAAACGCACCTGCATCGACCTGGGCATCCACGGCCTGCACGCCGAATTGATCCGCATGGTGGGCCGCATGAAATACCGCAGCTCCTACGGCCAGAACCTGTTGCAGCACAGCCGCGAGGTGGCCAACCTCAGCGCCATCATGGCCGCCGAACTGGGGCTGAACCCGAAAGCCGCCAAACGCGCCGGCCTCTTGCACGACATCGGCAAAGTGCCCGATGAAGAACCCGAATTGCCGCACGCCTTGTTGGGCATGAAGCTGGCCGAAAAGTACGGCGAGAAGCCCGACGTGGTCAACGCCATCGGTGCCCACCACGACGAGATCGAGATGACCACCTTGCTCTCGCCGATCGTGCAAGCCTGCGACGCCATCAGCGGTGCCCGTCCGGGTGCGCGCCGCGAAGCCACCGAAGCCTACATCCAGCGCCTGAAGGATCTGGAAAGCCTCGCGATGAGCTACAACGGCGTCACCAAAGCCTTCGCGATCCAAGCCGGACGCGAGTTGCGCGTGATGGTGGAAAGCGAACGCATCACCGACGCACAGAGCGACGAGCTGAGCCTGAGCATCGCCGACCGCATCATGAACGAAATGACCTACCCGGGCCAGGTGAAGATCACCGTGATCCGCGAGAAGCGCTCGGTGGCGGTGGCCAAGTGATGCGGCAAAGCCGCAGCACTTTGTAGGGTCGATGCATGCATCGACACGGCACACCACAAAACACACAAAGAGGCGGCAACCAAGCCGCCTCTTTTCTTTGTCCCATGCATCACCCCGCACCGCTGACCGACATCTTCCAATGGGAAGTGCGCAGTTGGTCGCGCGCGTTGCCGCTTTGGCAGAAGCACTTACCGACCTCGCGCCCGGCCATGGCGCTGGGCATTGGCGAGCGGGAAGGAGGCCTCAGCCTCTGGTTGGCCGGCCAAGGGTTGAACGTTGTCTGCTCGGATCTGCATCCCTTTCCAGAGACCACCACCGCATTACACGAACGGCATGGCGTGCACGACCGCATCACCTACAAGTTGGCCGATGCTACCGCCCTGCCTTTCCCGGATGCCTGCGTGGATGTGGTGATCTTCAAAAGCGTGATCGGGGCGTTAGGCACCAAGGAGAAACAGGCCCTCGCCATACGGGAAATGCACCGCGTGCTGAAACCGGGCGGCGTCTTGCTCTTCGCCGAGAACCTGCACGGCACAGCGCTGCATCGCTGGTTGCGTAAACGCTTCGTGGCGTGGGATAGCTATTGGCGCTACTTGGATGTGAAGCAGGACCGCGACCTCTTCGCGCCGTTCGCCAGGGTGGATGACGCAACGACCGGTTTCCTCGCCAACCTCGGTCGCACCGAAGGGCAACGCGACCTGATCGCCCGGTTCGACGGGTTGGTGATGCCGCTGATCCCAGCTGGTATGCGCACCATCTGGTACGGCGCCGCCATCAAAGGCTGATCATGGATATCGTTCGTTGATCACGGTGCGCACCATGTCCCGCTCGGCTACTTTTGGACACATCCTTCCGTGCCCTCGCACGTCAACAACCGCATGACCGCCAAACAGCCTCGCCTCATCCTCGTTACCGGCGGTGCGGGTTTCATCGGAAGCCACGTGTGTGATGCGCTTCTTGCTGAAGGACATTCCGTGCGCTGCATGGACAACCTGGCGACCAGTAAGCGCGCGAACATCGCCCACCTCGAAGGGCTGCCGGAGTTCAGTTTCGTGGAAGCCGACATCCGCTCCGAAGTGGATTGCGCAAAAGCCGTGGAAGGGGTGGAAGCTGTGGTGCATCTGGCCGCATTGGGTTCGGTGCCCCGTTCCATCAAAGAGCCGCTGGCTTCGCATGCCACCAACCTCACGGGTTTCCTCAACATGATGGAAGCCGCACGCAAGGAAGGTGTCACCCGGTTCGTCTACGCCTCCAGCTCCAGCGTCTACGGCGACTCCAAAGAGTTGCCGAAACGTGAACAGAACATCGGTCTTCCGCTTTCGCCCTACGCAGTGACGAAGGTGACGAACGAAGTGTATGCCCAATTGTACTTCCGGCTGCATGGCTTCCACACCATCGGCCTGCGCTTCTTCAATGTCTTCGGCGAGCGGCAGGATCCGGAAGGTCCGTACGCCGCGGCCATCCCGAAGTTCATCCGCAGTTTCCTCAAGCACGAACCCCCGCAGATCCACGGCGACGGCATGCAATCGCGCGACTTCACCTACGTGAGCAACGTGGCGCAAGTGGTGGTGAAGGCCGTGGATGCCACCGATCCCCGTTGCGCCGGTGAGGTTTTCAACGTGGCCTACGGTTCGCGCACCTACCTGTTGGATCTGGTCCACACGCTGCGCGACGAACTGGCCACCATCGATCCCGCCATCGCGAAGGTCGACGTATTGCACATCCCCGAACGCAGCGGCGACATCCGCGATTCGCTGGCCGACATCAGCAAAGCGAAGGAACTCCTAGGCTACGCGCCGGATGTGGATCTCCGCGCCGGATTGCGGAAAGCACTTCCTTGGTACGTGAAGAATTGGAGGTGAAGTCAATTAGCTAATTCGAGCTCCGCTCCAGCCTTTCGGTAGTGCTCACCGTATCGTCCATGCATGGATCGTTCGGTCATCGCTCGCCGTGATCAACGTATTCCCCAGCCACAGCACCGCATTGATCGAGTGCGTGTGCGCGCTCTTCTCCCGCGCCGATCGCTGTACAGGTTCCAAGGTGTTCGCGTCCCAGAGCTTCAGCAGCGAATCACGCCCGACCGTAGCGAGGTAGCTTCCCGTAGGATCGAACGACGTGGCATACACCGAGCCTTTGTGCGCGGCGAATTCCAGCATACAGCCGCCATCGGCACGCCACACTTTCACCATGCCATCCTTACCGCCGCTGATCAACACGGGTTTGGTAGAGTGGAAGGCCGCGCAGTTAGCCCCCTTGGCATGACCCTCGAAACGCTGCCGTTCGTTCAGATCAGGCAGATCCAGTTCGCGCAAGCTGCCATCCCCACAGGCTACGATGATCCGTTCACCTTCTGCTGACCGCACGATGTCGCGCAACTTCTCTTCGCACAACGGAATGCGGCGTAGCTGGGCCAGCGGCTTGGTTCGGTCAACGCTCAAATTCCAGGTGGTCAGTGCGCCATCGCCACCAGCGCAGGCAACCGTCTTCGCATCCAACGGGCAGATCCGGAAAATGCCCTTCGTGTGCGCTTCGATCGCTTGTACCTCCAACTTGGTCCGCAGGTCGATCACCAGCAAACGACCGGTGCCTGTGCCGATGAGCAGCAGATCCTGTTCGGAAAACAAGTGCAAGCTGAAGACCGCTTCACCGACATTGACGATCGCCTCGCCTTGGTCGGGACGATCGACATGCCATTGCACCACGATGCCATCACCGCCTGCAGTGAGGAAGGTCTCAGGCGTGGCTCCTGCACAGAGCGCATAGACCGCGGCTTTATGTCCTTGGAATGTGGCGGTTGGTTGGAAGGGAGAGGCGGACATGGGTTGCAAGATCGGTCACATTGCAAGGAAGCCCGCAGGCGGATCGCAATTCAAGGCCGAACATCCATTACTCGAACTCTGATCCAAACGAGGCCATGCCATTCCATCTATTCAACGCTGCACCACGAAGCGCTCGGTCGCTTGTTGCCCTGCGGGATCTGTCGCACGCAAGAAGTAGCACCCCGGTGCCAGTGCATGTACATCGATGGTCCCCAACGGGGCGCCCAACCGCGTGGCAAGCACGTTACGACCGCTCGCATCCAATACGTCCACGCTGATCGCACCACGCGCTCCATGCATGGCCACGAACAGATGATCTTGCGTGGGAATGGGATAGAGTTGCAACGCAGTGATCGGGGAAGGCTCGTCCACGGCGGTGGATAGCTCATCATCCGGCACACCCATGCTGGCCACGAAACAACGCTGCCCAAGTGGGGGAGGAAGTGTGTCGTTGCCGAAGATCGAGTAGTACGAGGAGTACTGCCCACCCACGATCAGCGGACCGTTCACGCGTTTGTCGATCGCCGTGGCGAATTCTTCCAGACCGGCACCACCGGCGCGGCTCACCCAGGCCAATCCTCCGGTGGGTTCCGTGCGCGCTACGAAAATGTCCTGCGAGGTGGAGCTGCCGATCGCATCCACCGTGATGGTGTCGAAGGCGACCGGACCGGTGTAACGCCCTGTCCAATACGCGTTGTTCAGCCCATCGCAGACCACGGCGTATGCCTCGTCCACGTTGGTGCCGCCGTATTGCTGAACCCAGTCCAAGGTGCCGTCGCCACTGAAACGCGCCAGGTAGGCGTTGCGCTGCCGACCGAACTGACCCAGGGGATCACCCATCCACGTCACGTTGTTGTGGATCTTCCCGGTGAAGTAAACATGGCCATCGCTCGTTACCGAAACATCGTGGCCGAGCACATCTCCGGAGGCGGATGTGACCGTCTGCATCCAGTTGGTGCCGCTGCCGTAGGCCACTTTCGCCATGAAGCTTCCGAGGTAAGGGTTCGGTTGCGGCCGACTGTATCCCGTGAGGTAGACGTTCCCTTCGCTGTCCACATCCATACCGAAAGCGCCCTGTTCGCCGCCGCTGCTGGTCACGCGTTGTGCGTCCATCAACGTGCCGTTGTCGCTGGTGTAGCGCGCGATGTACGTGTTGAATAGGCTGTTGTTGTTCGTCACCGTGATGTTCCCGAACATCACCTCATCATTCACCAGTCCGCCCCAATAGACCACACCATCATCGCTTACCGCAACCGTATAACCTGTGGAATATCCATTGGCCCGGCGGAACCAAAGCAGCTCACCATCCAGGTCGAATTTCACCAGCACACCTTCGCGCCCCGCATTGCCCGTCACATCCGAGCCGTTCCAATCCACCGTACCGCTGAAGGTGCCCGTGGCGAAACCGTTGCCCGCATCGTCCACCACGATCTCGTGCAGCTCATCGAAGTTCGCCCCACCGATCGCGCTCAGCCACAGCACTTCGCCACCAATATCCAATCGCGCCAGGAAACCGTCCCAGTCCCCGTGGGTGACGATGGTGTCGTTGCTCGTCCGCAACGTATCGTTGAAGATCCCGCACACCAACGCCCCACCATCCTCCAACGCCGCAACGGATTTCACCTGCGGTTGGCCGGTACCCAAGAACGCGGTGGCCCAATGCCAGTTCTGGGCGTGGGTTTGAGTGATGAAGGAGATGGACAGAAGGGCGAGTACGGGTGATCTCATAGGTGAGGTGTGATGCTAAGGTACACCCGGGGGTGGGGGAGGTTCGATCGGAGGAGCGTTCAATCACCACCGCCACAGCCACCACAACCCGAGCAACCGGAACACCCACTGTCGCCGCACCCGCTGCCACCATCTGAGCTACAGCCAGCACCACCACAGCCGGCCGCATCGGCTGCGCTATCGAAGCCATCATTGAAGGAATCGTGGTCCCAGCCGCCACAGCCAGAACCTCCACAACCACTACCCCCCCGGTCGGAAGACCCGCGTTCGCGCTTTCGGCGGTCCTCGAATAGATCATCCCGCAGATCGCCCAGCGCATCTTCCGGCAATCGGCTCAGGAGCACCACATTCCCGCCCAGGTCATTGATCATCCGCACGGCATGTATTGGATCGTCTCCCAATGCGCCGAGGATGGTCGCTTCCGTGAGATCGATCTCCGCTATTAGTGCTTTCCGCGCAAGACGACCGGTACCGTTCTGTAGTCCCGCTGCCAGCACGTTCGTCAACACCGGCAGATACAGGGGGGCCAACCTTGGCGAAAGCCTTACGGAACGACAATATTCCCGCCTGCCACCGGTGCGCTCCAACGCGATGGACACGAGATTCTTCAGTTGGTAGCGTGCCGCTCCACCGCGCCGATAAGGGACCAAGAACACATCTTCATGCGGTAGGCCTTGATAGCTATCGATGTGCTGACCGGCAACGATATACTTGTACCTGCGCGGCCTGTCCAAGCGACTGGGTCGCTTTTCCATTTCGTGATAGGCGAGCACGCCACGCATCAGCAGGTCCATTAACGTGCCTTTTAGCATTAGGCGCACGCTCACCTTGCGTCCATCCCGTAAAATGAGGTTCTCGGCAGGCGTCAGCGTGGTCAAGTAGCTCATCGGCGTATACTGAAGGGAAGGCGGATGACCAGGTTCCTCGCCCGGTCCACGCGTTGGAAATGAACCGCAGCGAACCGTTCTGTACTACCGGGCCAAATGTCCGCTGGAGGAGTCGAATCGAAGTACTTCATGTAATTCTCCTTGGTGCGTGCGTACCAGTCCGTGAATTTCGTTTGTTCCACCGTGCCTCCCATGGTCGGTCCGTGGTGGATCTCGCGCTCCAGCACCGTGGCGCAGAAATCCTTCCAATAACTGCGTGTATAAATGAGGTGCAGATGCCATGCCTGATCCACTTGATCGCTCGGCGTTAACGGCTCATTGGTCACGCACAGCAGGAACATGAACCGCTTGTACTCCTCGATCACCCGCAAACTGTATTCCTTGCCCCATCCGTTCTCCCGCGCCAACCGATCGCTGAAGGCCAGCGAGGCGGTGGGATCATCGAGATCGAAGTCGTCTATGCGCTGCCAAAGGGCGGTATCGTTAAGCGGCATGATCCTTTGGCCCAAAGCTAGGTGCGTGGTGCTTTTCGCAAAGGATGTCGGGGCATGTCAGCTGCTACGCCTTCCGGCCCGTCTTCGAAGCAAGATCAGTGCGAGGCCTCCACCGACCAATGCAAGCACCAGCCAGAGTATCCTGCCTACACCCTTTTCATTTGCATCGGGCGTGGACATAACAACCTCAGTTGGCACTACCGGTTCCATTGAACGCAACGTATCGGCTGCCACCAATGATGCTTCTTCCAACGACTTTGAATAAGTGAAGCCATAGCCGTGCGCCATTTCGTAGATAGCCTTAGCCTGAGAGCGATAGCCGTTCAGCGTGAGCAGGTCGGCATAGGCGAACATCAACGCACCGAACAAGGTGTCGTTCTCCGGAGTGAAGAAGTGCCGGTCGTTCACCTGGAAATGTACCTGCTTGACAAGTTGCTTCAGGTCCACGTCCGGCGGTGCATGTGGAGCACTGTCCGGCCGAAGATCAATACCGATAAGGGTCCAAGGGTCGGGGACACCGCCACGAACACGGGCTTTCAGCAAATTCAGATGGATCCACTCCGAACCCTTGTGCGAGCCTGAATTCAGGTCCAAAGCTCGCTTCATGAAAGGAATGGCCTCGGCCGCCTTGCCGTTCAACTCCAGCGCCGCCGCGTGTGTTATCACCACCGTGTATTCGTTCGGCAACGCATGCACCAGTTCGGTGGAAAGAGCCAGACCCGCCGCGAACTGCTTGGCATAGAGGTGCGCGATCACCAGATCACTACAGGCACGCCCAGGACGCTTACCACATACCGCACCCTTCTCGGTGATGTATGCATGCAAAGTTCCCCGATCGATCTCCACCATGCCCAGGCGGTAGAACTCCACATCCTCAATGCCGATGCCGGGTATACGCTCTGTGAAGTTCATGCAGGCTTCCGAAGGCGTCGCAAGCAGGAACAAATAGGCAATGGTCATCGCATATCGCATTGCGGAATGTAGCAAGACTTACACTTGTTCAATGCGGGAGGGCTGATCGTGTAACACGAGCATGGACAGCCATTCGCTTGCCGAGCATGAGGTTCCTTCACGTCAGCTATCCGCAAGGTGGGATAGAGTAGGGGAGCCCCTCAGAATCCCCCCACCCCCGGCCCCGTCGGCACGCCACCGTTCAAGTGCGCGCTCAGCGCGGTCTCGTTCGGGATCATCACGGGGCGCGGCATTGCCGCTTTGAACAAGGCCATTTGTATTCTCCTAATCTACCTTCAGGAAACGCAAGCCGTGCACCGGTCCGGAAGCGGTCAATATCCGATAGGTATAGCTCCCCGACGCCAGCGTGCCGGTCTCGATATGCAGCACCTTGGATGTTCCGTTCACATTGAAGCTCCGGACAACGTTGCCCAAAGCGTCCAATACTTCAAGAGTGCCACTGACCTCGTTCTCCGGCAGCGTATAGGGCAGGTACAGGTCGTTGGTGGTAGGATTCGGGTAGGGAGGTGCGCTAAGTTCCTCAACGACTCCTGTCACGCCAGCGGTGAAAGTGCCGGCGAGGCTGTACACGTTCGCATCACCGTTCGGCATGCTCAGGATCAGCTTGGTTCCTTGTGGGGTACTATAAATAGGATACTGCTGCTGATGGAAGTTGGCTTTGACCAAAGGTGATCCGTCCGCGGAGAACATGATGCTGCCATCATCATCGATCACTTGGGTGCTGGCGTGGACGACCGCTCCATCGAACCAAGCATTCCCATGTATGAATTCCACACCATCGTCCAGGTCAAAGAGGTGTTGTGAGATGTACAATATGTCGACAGCGACGTTTGCATTCAATACAGTTGCGCTCGCGAAGGAAACGGAACCACTTGGGTTGTGATCGAGGTCGTAGAAGTGCAAGTTCCTATTCACCCGATCGACGATAACATAAGTGTGGCCACGCTGCTCCAAATTCACCATCAAGAACTGGCGCGACGGGTCCGAATAGCCGAGCATCATCGAACTGCCTTGTTCATAGGTGTGTTCCAACGTAATCTGTCCAAGGGCCGGCGTGCCTAGAAGTACGATCGGAAAAAGAAGTATGGGGCGCATGGGGTAGGTGTGTTTGTCGTTTAGCAATAGACGCGCTTTGGTATCCTTTGCTGCCTTCACTAAGGTGACGGCGCAGCCATCTATTCGAAATATACGCGGCCTGCTTTGAACGGGAACGCACCACCGGCTCAGCATCCCTCATCCCAAGCCCAGTTGGCAGATCGCCTTCAAATGGGTCTTTTAGACCAAGCGAATAGTTCCAGTAGAGTAGGGGAGTCCTCAGAATCCCCCCACCCCAGGCCCCGTCGGCACGCCACCATTCAAGTGCGCGCTCAGCGCCGTCTCGTTCGGGATCAACACACGGCGCGCTTTGCTGCCTTCGAAAGCCCCCAGGATACCTGCGCTTTCCAGTTGGTCCACGATACGGCCAGCGCGGTTGTAGCCGAGCTTCAGTTTGCGTTGGATCAAGGAGGTGCTGCCTTGTTGGGTCATCACCACCAAGCGCGCGGCATCTTCGAACATGCTGTCGCGTTCGCCGTCGTCCAGGTCGCCGCCGCCTTCGCCGTCCTCGGTGGGCACTTCGGGTAAGATCAGGGCATCCGGGTAGCCACGTTGGTTGCCGATGAAGTCGCAGATCTTGTCCACTTCCGGCGTGTCCACGAAGGCGCACTGGATACGGATGAGGTCGTTGCCGGTGCTCAGGAGCATGTCACCGCGACCGATGAGTTGGTCGGCTCCACCGCTGTCCAGGATGGTGCGGCTGTCGATCTTGCTGGTCACACGGAAGGCGATACGCGCCGGGAAGTTGGCCTTGATGGTACCGGTGATGATGTTCACGCTCGGACGCTGCGTGGCGATGATCAGGTGGATGCCGATGGCACGGGCCAACTGCGCCAGACGGGCGATGGGTGTTTCCACTTCGCGACCGGCGGTCATGATCAGATCAGCGAACTCGTCCACCACCAGCACGATGTAGGGGAGGAAGCGGTGACCGTTCTCCGGGTTCAAGCGGCGGCTGATGAACTTGGCGTTGTACTCCTTGATGTTACGCACTTGCGCATCCTTCAAGAGTTCGTAGCGCAGGTCCATCTCGATGCACAGGCTGTTCAACGTGGCCACCACCTTCTTGGTGTCTGTGATGATGGCGTCGCTGTCGCCCGGCAACTTGGCCAGGAAGTGGCGCTCGATCTTGTTGAAGAGGGTGAGCTCCACCTTCTTCGGATCCACCAGTACGAACTTGATCTGGCTCGGGTGCTTCTTGTAGAGCAGCGAGACGAGGATCGCGTTCAAGCCTACGGACTTACCCTGACCGGTGGCACCCGCCATGAGCAAGTGCGGCATCTTGGTAAGGTCCGTGACGAAGGTCTCGTTGCTGATGGTCTTGCCTAACACCAACGGCAGGTCCATGCCGCTGTTCTGGAACTTCTCGCTGGCGATCACCGAGCGCATGCCCACGATCTGCGGCTTGCTGTTCGGCACTTCGATACCGATGGTCCCTTTGCCGGGGATCGGCGCGATGATGCGGATGCCGAGGGCGGCGAGGCTCAGCGCGATATCGTCCTCCAGGTTCTTGATCTTGCTGATGCGCACACCCGCCTGAGGAATGATCTCGTACAGCGTTACCGTGGGCCCGATGGTGGCCTTGATCTTGTCGATGCCGATGTTGTAGTGCCCGAGCGTCTCCACGATGCGGTCCTTGTTCGCCTCCAACTCTTCTTTGGTCACGGTGAGCTCGCCGGTGCCATGGTCCACGAGCAGATCGATAGGTGGCAGTTCGTAGCTGCTCAGCTCTAGGGTAGGGTCGTACTCGCCGAACTCCTTCAGCTTCTCTTCGATCTGGTCTTCGCTCAGGAGTTTCTCCACCGGAGCGCTGGTCACGCTCATGCCGCTGATACTGTCGTTCAACTCGGCCACGCTGCTCATCACGGGCGACTCCATCGGTGCCATCACCTCCATCGGCGCTGTTTCCAGTTCGAGGGGCATAGCGGCGTCATTCTTTTTCACCGCCACGAAAGCCTCCTCGAGGATGTCCTCGTCGACCTCTTCAACTTCTTCCACCTCCTCTTCGATCTCTTCTTCCTCCGCTTCCTCGAACGACTCCTCTTCCGCGAGCAACTGATCGGCCGCAGCGAGTTCTTCAGCCGTTGGCTTCACGGCACGCACGCGCACACCGGCAGCCGCTGCCACAGAAGCTGCCTCGGCCACGTCGATGGCTTCTTCCTCTTCCTTCGGTGCAGGCTTCAAGCGGTCCAACGCATCGCCCAACCAACCGAAACTGGTGTTGAAGGTGAAGGTGACGAAGGCGCCCAGTGCGAAGACGATCAGCGCGCCCGTGCCGAAGTTGCCGAGCAGGGTGGTGAGGTGTTTGGTGATCGCGAAGCCGATGCCACCGCCGAGGAACATGTACTCGCCGCGGAAGATGAAGCCGAGCACGGTGGGGAACCACAACATCGCCATGGCGGTCCAGCCCAGCGTACGTTTCACGGGGAGCAGCCACTTGCCCAACAGGATGCGCACGCCAGCGAGGAAGCTCCACAGCACGAGCCAGAAAGCCGCCACACCGAACCATTTGTAGATGAACTGGTTCGCGGTGAGCGCTCCGATCTTGCCCAGCCAATTCTCAGCCTGCACCTCCGGCGAGAAGATCTCGCTCCACGAACGACCGATGAGGTCCTGATCTATCCGCCAGGTGAACAGGAACGAGGTGAACGCCACGAGGAGGTACGCCGCACCGAGCACGAGGAACAGCCCGCCGACCTTGTGCGTACGCTCATTGGCCAGGAAGGCCTTGAACTTCGCCCAACGGCCTTCGCCAGCAGCGGATCCGGTGGATGTGTCCTTTCGTTTGCGCTTAGTTGGCGCAGCTTCGGCTGCTTCTTCGCGCGCGGTGTTCCTCTTCGTGTTGGCCAAGGCGGTAAGGCTTGTGGGCACGGTTCACCATGCAGAATGCAGGCTCACGCGCGACCCGGTCAAAACTACCGGGGTGCCTTAGGGGAACGGGCCGAGGGCCGGGTCTATTATGAACAAAGCAGGGTGGAAGAGCCGCGACGAGCAGCAAGTCCTTAGCGGCAAGCGGCTAGTGGCCATCCGTGATCAGGCTCGTGGCTCACGGCTAGAGGCTGGAAACTGGATCACATCGAGAACGTCCCCAGCACTTCCGCCAGCTCGTGGTGAAGCACTTCGGGCTGCACCTTGTCGAACCCTTCCTTCACAACGAATTTCGCGGGATCCACCTTGCCGGGCTGCACGCTGATGGCATCCAACCGCATACGCATGCCGTACTGGACAACATCGTAACGCAAGAGCACTCCGGGGATCTCAGCGAAAGGGCCGAACCAGTTCGGGTTCTGCAATTCTATTCCATCGGTGTACCAGAGGTCCGTCTCATGGTGGTCTATCCTGTCGAACACGGCGATGGCACGTTTGCACGGGTAGCCAGCGATGGTATCGCGGTCCTGGGTGTAGATGATCGTGGGTGTACCACTTTCCTCGTTGAAGAGCCCGAGGTCGCGCGGTTGCAAGTGCGCTACCATCTTCTTGCTCATCATGCTCAAGTGGTAGTCCAGCGCTTTTTGCACGCCGTCCATCACCATGGTGGTGCGGAAGATGCCCATACCAGCGCTCAGTTCGGCCACTTGCTTGTCATCGGCGAAGGTGAGCGTGGTGCGTTCCGGAAGCATGCCGGCCATGATGCCGTTGGGGTCGTAATCCGGGAAGCTCAGCGCGTATTCGATCACGCCCTCGGCCACTTTGCTCTCTAGCAGGCTGGAGGTACAGCCGCTCAAGAGAGGCGCCGTCAGTGTGGCAATGATCAGGATCGTCGAGGATTGCTTCCGCATAGGTGCCGGTGCTTTTTGAAGGTGGCCTTAGTACGTGGATGGGGTGGGAAGTGTTCCACGCGAGGCATCCCGTCCGCCGGCCAGCTCACCCAGAGTCGACCGGACCGCCTGAACGAAAAGATCTGCGTGTGCGCTCTGCATCTCCTTCATTTTGCGCGCCTTAGCCGTTATCGAACTGCCCTGTGGTACCTCGCCCATACCTTCGCCGTACCCTTTACCGGGCGAACTATGGAACTGCGATTGATCGAAGCGGCCTCGGAGATCGGGGCCGGTAAGCGGGGAGCCAGCATGGGCATGGCCGCCTTGCGTGTGGCCGCATGGAAGAACGGAAGTGAGCTTTTCGGCCACGCCGAGGAGAGCATCCTGCGCGACGAGAACGACGTGCTCTACGAGGACGACCGCAGCCCCAACGCCCACCACATCGACGGACTGATCCGGTTCGAGAGCGACCTCGCCTTCGAAGTGTATAAGTATGTCAGGAACAACGTTTTCCCCATCGTTGTCGGAGGTGATCATTCAATTGCTATCGGATCCGTTTCGGGTACCAAGATGGCCTTCCCCAATGAGCGCTTGGGTGTGGTCTGGATAGATGCCCATGCCGACCTCCACAGCCCCTGGACCACACCCAGCGGCAACGTACACGGCATGCCACTGGCGCTGCTGATGCACATCGAAAAGAAAGGCCGTAACAGACCCCGGGTGTACACCATGGACACTTGGGACCACCTGCGGAAGATCGGCGTGAACGGGCCCAAGCTGCTGCCGAGCGACCTTGTCTTCATCGCCCTGCGCGACTACGAACCCGAGGAGGAGGCCATCATCAAGGAGCACGGCATCAAAGTGATCACCGTAGCCGACCTGCGGCAGAAAGGTGCCGAAGCCGTGGTGAACGAGACTCTTGCCCACCTCAGTCTCTGCGGCCGTATCCACGTCAGCTTCGATGTGGACAGCTTGGACCCGACCATCTCCGTGGGCACTGGAACCCCGGTTCCCGACGGCCTCTTCGGTGAGGAAGCCTCGGCACTGCTCCAAGGCTTTTGCCGCGACCCGAAAACGGCAACGCTGGACGTGGTGGAGATCAATCCATCGCTGGACACGAACAACGCCATGGCCGAAGCCACCTTGAAGATCCTGGAGCCGCTGTTCCCGATCCTGAGAAGCCGGTAACACATGTGGTCATGTGAAAATGTGCGCATGTGGACATGAAATGCACGGCTGAATGAACGTTCGCGTTGGCCGGTCGGTCCATGTCCACATGAAGCGCAGGCATCAGAGCATGTGGTCATGTGAACATATGCGCATGTGGTCATTGAATGCCCTGCTGAATGAGCGCTCACGTTGGCCGGTCGGTCCATGTCCACATGAAGCGCAGGCTGGTGGGTTGCTCACATGACCACATGTCCACATGAGCCAGCAAGTCGCTTCCTCCGTCATCCTCATCCGCCCCACCGGCTTCGGCTTTGATCCGGAGACCGCTGCCAGCAACACCTTTCAGCAACGCAACACCGACCCTGAGGTGAAGCGCAAAGCCGCCGAGGAGTTCGATGGGCTGTTGGAAGCACTGCGTATTCGTGGCATCGGTTTCACTGTTCTGGATCCATTCGACCGCAACGCCCCGAACGGTGTTTTCCCCAACAACTGGTTCAGCACCGATGCCGATGGTAGGGTGATACTTTATCCCATGCTCACGAAAAGCCGCCGCGCGGAACGGGACCCGGACCTGGAGCGTGTGCTGCGGGCAGAGGGCTTCAACGTTACGGGCACAGTGGATATCAGCGGCTGGGAGCACCAAGGACTCATCCTAGAAGGCACAGGTAGCTTGGTGCTGGATCGGATCAACAAGAAAGCCTTCGCCTGCCTCAGCGAACGCACCACCGAACGTGCTGTGAACGATTGGTGTGCGCGCTTCGGTTACACCCCGATCACCTTCGTGGCCACGGAAGATGGCCGCATTCCCGACGGTGGTGGCGTGCGCGGCATTCCCGTCTACCACACCAACGTGGTCATGAGCATCGGCGAGACGTTCGCGGTGGTCTGCCTGGATGCCATGCCATTCCCCGCTGAACGCCAAGAAGTGCAGGAGGAACTGGTCAAGAGCGGCAAAGAGGTCATCGCCATAGGCATAGAACAAATGCAGCATTTCCTGGGGAACATGCTCCAGCTCAAGCCCTCTCAGAACTCGCCGCTCGCTGCTTCATACCTATTCCTCTCCGAAACCGCCTTCCTCCAGCTCAGACCCGAGCAACGCATCGCTCTCCAAAAGCACGGCCAGTTGGTGCCGGTGGCCATTCCCATCATTGAAGCCGTGGGCGGCGGAAGCGTACGCTGCATGTTGGCGGAGAATTTCTTGGTGCGTAGAGGTTAGTTGTCAGTTCGCAGTTGTCAGGCTTCCGATCAAGCCAGCCACGGACCCAGCCCGACACCTGGCAACTGCGAACTGACACTTGGCAATCGACAACCGACAACCGCCTTCATTTCCGCGCTTCGTGCCACCTTTGCGACCCATGTTCCAGGATAGACTGCAAGCCCTCCTCGTTCCCGCGCTCGAAACCGCGTTCAGCCAACTCTTCAACCATGTGTTGGAAGGTCGAAGCATCGGTTTCCAGCAAACGCGTCCGGAGTTCGCGGGCGATGTCACCATCAACGTGTTCCCGTACCTGAAGATCAGTGGCAAAGGGCCGGAGCCCACCGCGCAAGCCATTGGTGAGTACCTGGTCGCCAACGTGGACGTGGTGGAGCGCTTCAACGTGGTGAAGGGTTTCCTCAACATCGTGATCAGCGATGCGTACTGGCTCGGCTTCTTGAAGGAGGCTGGATCGAAGGACATCCTGGCGCTTCCTTCAACCGGAAAGAAGGTGATGGTGGAATACGCTTCGCCCAACACCAACAAGCCACTTCACCTGGGGCACCTGCGCAACATCTTCCTCGGGTGGAGCGTGAGCCGCATCCTGGAAGCCGCCGGCAACGAAGTGATCAAGGTGCAGGTGATCAACGACCGGGGCATCCACATCTGCAAAAGCATGGTGGCTTGGCAGAAGTTGGGCAATGGCGAAACGCCAACAAGTACCGGCCTGAAGGGCGACAAGTTCGTGGGCAAATACTACGTGGAATTCGATCGGGCGTACAAGAAGGAGATCGAGGCCTTGATAGCTGCAGGCAAGACGAAGGAAGTGGCCGAGAAAGAAGCACCGATCCTGCTGGAAGCCCAAGAGATGCTGCGCAAATGGGAAGCGAACGACCCCGAAGTGCGCGCCCTGTGGGAAAAGATGAACGGCTGGGTGTACGATGGTTTCGACAGGACCTATGCGCGTGCGGGTGTCAGCTTCGACAAGAACTACTACGAGAGCCAGACCTACGTGCTCGGTAAGGAAGATGTGCTGAAAGGGAAGGAGAGCGGCGTGTTCTACGAGAAGGATGGCGCCATTTGGGTGGATAACACGAAAGAAGGACTGGACGAGAAAGTGCTGCTGCGCCGCGATGGTACCAGCGTGTACATGACGCAGGACATCGGTACGGCCATCAAAAGGTTCGAAGAATTCCCGGGCCTTTCCAAGTTGATCTATACCGTTGGCAACGAGCAGGACTATCACTTCAAGGTCCTGTTCATCATCTTGAAGAAGCTCGGCTTCGCGTGGGCCGATGAATTGTTCCACCTCAGCTACGGCATGGTGGATCTTCCTTCGGGCAAGATGAAGAGCCGCGAAGGCACCGTGGTGGACGCCGACGACCTGATCCAGGAAGTGGTGGACACCGCCTGCGCCGTGACCACCGAACTGGGCAAACTCGACGACTTCAACGACGAGGAGAAGACCGTGCTCTTCGAGATGATCGGCCTGGCCGCGCTGAAGTATTTCCTCCTGAAAGTGGATCCCAAGAAGCGCATGCTCTTCGATCCTGCTGCGAGCATCGATCTGCAAGGGCATACCGGACCGTTCATCCAGTACACCTACGCGCGGGTGCAAAGCCTGTTGCGCAAAGCGGGCACCATGGATGTGTGGCAGCACGAGCACCTGGCCGGTACAGCACTTCAACCCGAAGAACGCGCGGTGCTGAAGCAGTTGCACCAGTTCCCGAGCGTGCTCCAAGAAGCAGCGCTGAAACTGGATCCTTCATCGCTCGCCAACCACACCTACGAATTGGTGAAGGCCTACAACACGTTTTACCAGATGCTGCCCGTGTTGAAGGAGGAACACGCTGCGAAACGCGAATTCCGCTTGGAGCTTAGTTCGTGCGTTGCGGCCTCGGTGAAGAAGGCGATGTGGTGTTTGGGGATCGAGGTGCCTGAGCGGATGTGATCTGTTCCCCTCTACTTCGGAGAGGGGCTAGGGGTGAGGCCGTATTCAGCGTTCCTAGAATTTCGGGCAAGGCACCACCTTATGCCTGCGCGACTTCGCTTTACGCGGCCATTCGTAGATCAGGCTCAGTTCGTGGGCACCGGCGCTCTTCATCGTCATCTTGCTGATGGTGATGTCGTAGCTGTAGGTGATGCGGAGCTGGTTCTCGGTCTCGAAGCCGGCCATGAGGATAACGGCCTCGCTGTTGCCGTAGCCGGGTTTGTACGCTTTGCCGATGGGCAGTCCACGGTACCAGATCCCACCGCTGATGCGCTCGTGCTCGATGTACCCGCCCATGTCCAGCTGATCCCATTTGCCTTGCGCTTTGTAGTGCATGGCCAAGGTCATCTTGGTCTGGCTGCGGATCAATTTGTGACCATCCAAGGGCATGCGGTAACCCGCGTGTACCGTGGTGCGCATCAAGAGCTCGGCATCGCCGTCCACCATCAAGCTCTGGTTGGGTTTGTTGATGTGGTTGAAGGAAGCACCGGCCCAGAACTGTTCGCTGTAATACAATCCGCCAGCGGCGAGATCGAGGTAGCTGGTGCTTGGCACCATG
>DLGQ01000095.1 GCA_002482775.1 Flavobacteriales bacterium UBA7690
CTTCATCGAGCGCAAGCTGTACCCCAACGTGGACTTCTACAGTGGCATCATCTACCGCGCCATCGGCATCCCCACGCGCATGTTCACCGTGATGTTCGCCTTGGGCCGCCTGCCCGGCTGGATCTCGCAGTGGAAGGAGATGGTGGAGAACAAGGAGCCCATTGGGCGTCCGCGCCAGATCTACACCGGGGCCACCAAGCGCGATTACGTAGCGCTGAAGGACCGCGCCTGATCCGCAACATCCCTTGGTTGGTATCCGAAGGGTTCTTTGGTGAGCGCTTTCCCGGAACCGTTTACCTTCGCCATCCAGAACCCGAACTGTCGCTATGAAAAAGCTCATCGGCCTTGCGCTTTGGTTGCTCGCCTTCCTGATCCCTTTCCGTTTCGCGATACTGGAGACGGATGACCTGTTGCAGCCTGACGGCAGCATCGACAACATCAAGGGTCTGATCAGCTTCGTGGCGATGATAGCCTTGCTCTTCACCGGCTATGCTTTGGTGGATTCGGCCAGCCCCAAACCCGGCACGGACGACTCCCACGGGCACTAAGGCCTTACCTTGGTTGCCATGGCACACGTGCTGATAGCGACCGACCTGAGCGCCAATGCGCTGAACGCTGCGGTATATGCCGTGAAGCTTTACGGCGTGGAAGGGAACACCTTCACGCTGTTGAACACGTTCCGTACACCACCTGTAGGTCCGGACCTGTTGGGTTCGGCGGGTGATCTGACCCCGCAACTATCCGCTGATGGGTTGGATGAGTTCGCTGCACGGTTGCATGAAGCCCTGCCCGAGCACACGCCGGATCTCGCTACCATATCAGCATACGGCGCACTGGAAACCGTGCTGCGCGAAATGGCGAAGGACGATCAACGGCCGGACCTGGTGGTGATGGGCACCCACAGCGCTACCGGGCTGGAACGTGTGCTGATGGGAAGCACCACCTCGGCGGTGATCATGAGCGGCGAACTACCGGTACTGGCCGTACCGAGCGAAGCATGCTACACCGACCCCAAGCGTATCGTTCTGGCCGATGATGGCGGCCCCGTGGACCGTGCAGCGCTGAAAGTGTTGCTGGACATCGCCCGTTGGTCGCGATCAGAGATCATGATCGTGCATGTGGTGCCCGAAGGCCAGAACACGGAAGAGGAGGTCGGTGACCTGGGGTACGACCTGCACCTCGGAGCCATACCCCACACCTATCACAGTGTGAGCGGTGATGATGTGATGGTGGCCGTGAACGACCTGGCCGACCAAAGCGATACCGACCTGGTCGTAGTGGTACACCGGCAACGGGGGCTGATCGAACAGCTCTTCCACCACAGCGTAGCAACAGAACTGGCGCTGCACACGCGGATCCCTCTCCTCGTCCTACAGCAGGCCGGTGTGTGATCCTTGGTGATCCCGTTCGGACCACGTCGTGCGGATCAGTCCGGCTTCTTCTTCGGGTTGTGCAAGGTGAACACGCGCGAGATGTTGAATCCGTAGCGGATCGCTCCATCGCCCCAGGTGCCTTGTGTTTCGGTGATGAAGGCGCGCTCGAACATGCCCGTGGAATTGGTGAAATGCAGTTGGAACACGTGGCCACCGGTCTCGATATCGAAGCCCATGGAAAGCGAGTTCTTGTACACATCGTCCAACTGGCCGGGTAGCACGTAGAAATACTCCGCGTTGATGGCCACGCGTTTGGTCAACTTGATGCGGCCCGCTCCACTGATGTGGATCACATCGTTCGGATCATCGGTACCCGCTACCAGGTTGCGATGCACCACACCGGGATTCAGTTGCAAGGTGATGCTCTCGTTGAACTTACGCCCGATGATCACCTGCATGGAATGCGAGATGCGGTGCGTGAAGTAGTCCGTGATATCGGGACGGTACCACGGCAGATCCTGCTGCTGCAATGTTGCGATGCTGGTCCCGGCTACCACGGCGAGGGTGATGGGCATCTCGCACCCGCTATCGCATTGCTTCAGGATCTTGTACTTGGCGAAACCATCCACTGTTTTCTGGTATCCACTGCGGCCGATGCCGATCATCAACCGATCCGTGAGCCCATAATCCAGACCGATGCGCATTTCCGCCTCGTCCAGGCCGTAGAAATTCTTGATCCCTTGGTTGAGCAGGCCGAACCGGTGGCTGATCTTGAAATCCAATACCCCATGCGCCGTGTTCTCCAAGCTGTGCCCGTTGATCACCCGTGTGGTCTTGAAGCTGGCGTTGGTGTACACCGGCCCTGTCTCCTCTTCGCCGAGCAGGCCCAGCAGGTCGTCCTGTGCGAACAAGGGAGAAGCGGAGAGCGCGCAGGCCAGAAGGGTCGTTCGGATCATGGTGTGGTGGTATCGTTCAGCGCGAATGCTCACATCTTGGCGTAGTCCAGCGCCACGGTCACTTTCATTTGCTCGGCGATGTTCTTGCGCACCACACCGGGGATCTCGATACCGTGATCCTCGGGTTTCACATTGAACTCGCTGGTCGCTTTCACCACACCGGCCGCATCGACCGTGATGGTTCCTTTGGAGGTTACCGGTTTGGTCACACCGTGAATGGTCAGGTCGCCGCTCACGTCCACGGGGTAGGTCCCCGCCTTCTTCAGGTCGGCAGCTGTCACACCACCGAACTTCCCTTTGAAGGTGGCCTTCGGGAAGGTGTTGCTATCCATGTAGTTCTCGTTGAAGTGCTCCTGCATCAGGGCCTTCTCGAACTCGAACGCTTTTACGAGCACGGCGAACTCCACGGCACCGGTGGTGGCATCCCACACACTGGTGACCTTACGGTTGTGCGCTTCGATGTTCTCCATCGGCGTGCTCGAATGAAAGGCGATATGACCGTTGCGTGTCGCGAAACGTTCTTGGGCCATCAGTGCCAACGGGGCCATGGCCAATACGAGGGAAATATGCTTGAGGGAGTTCATGGTTCCTTGGTTTTCCTTGTTGGGTTCAATTATCATTCCACTGCAGTGCATCGCACCAGCACCACGTCCATCAATATGCCGGTGCAAATGCCTTTTACTTTCACCTGCGCGCCGGAGCGCCATTCGGGATGTAGCTCGCTGTTGGCGAATTCGCATACCACACCAGCCAGATCGTTGCCGGTCTCCAACACCACGTTGGTCATTTCGGCGCCAACGGGTTCCATGCTGCGGATGGTCCCGCTCACCTCCACTACTTGTTCGGTGGTGCCCACGAAACGCGCGGTGGCCGCTTGTTCATCCGCTGTGAAAGCGCTCAACAGTGCTTCTGCTGAAACGTGTTCCTTGGCATCGATATCAGACGTGGAAGCTACCGTGCGGTTGTATTCGGCCCATGCGTACACGCCACCGGCAACGGCAACGAGCAGGGCGATGAGAAGGAGGATCTTCTTGTTCATGACGTTCAGTTATTGGCCGCACCCGCGGCGATCCATAGTTCGATCTGGCGTACTTCGCAATCGCGCAAGCCTCCGCTGGGCGGCATGGGTATACCGGCCGGATCACGCTTGATCGAGCGCAGCACACGTCCGTTCGCCACCTGCTGGGAGAAGGCATTGAAGTCGTTGAAGTTGCCCGTTCCACTTCCACCGGTGACATGGCAGCCCGGAGTGGCGCACTTGCTTTGGATGATGGGGTTGACGGTCCCGGAAAAGGTCACGTTGGCGGTATCGCAGAAATTGTTGGGGTAGAGTTCTTCCTGGTTGTCGTAATAACAACCTCCGGAGCCGAGAATGGCCAGGGCTAGAAGGAATGCGGTGGTGGTGCGCATCGGTTCAATTGTTCGGTGCCCCGGCATCGATCCAGATCAGGAACTTGCGGATGTTGCAGTCGTTCATACGTGGAGCGTTGCGCGGCATGGGCTCGAAACTAGGCAAGTGTTGAATGGCACCGGCCAGTCTACCATCTGCGGCCACGGCATTCAGTACGCTCCATGATGTCAGGTCCAATCCACCTTGTGGGGATCCTCCGCTATGGCACCCTTGGCAACGCGCGGCGACCAGGGGTACGATGGTGCCGGAGTAAGTAACGTCGGTGGTATCGCACGCGGTGGATTCGCAGCTGTTGTTCTGCGTGCCCTGCTGTATCCATTGGCCGATCAGGTCGATCTGCTGCTGTGTAAGCGGGTTCTGTGGTGGGCGCGGCATCCGATCGGCCGGATCGTTGTCGTTGATGGCTTCCCAGAGATCACCATCCTGGATGACGCCACTGTTCATCAACGAATTGTATGACGTCAGCTGGATGTCATCATTATCATCGGTGGCCGTAGCATGGCAGCCACTGCCCACGGTGCAGTTGGAGATCAATAAGGGCAGCACCTGCTGCTGGAAATAGATCGTGGTGGGGTCGCAGATGACCTCTTCGTCGGGTGGCTCCACCCCGCCTCCACCGCCACCACCTGTCTCGTCCACGATGGGCGCGAAAGGTGGCTCGTGTTTGCAGGCCGACAAGGCCAGAACAGCGGCGAGCGGCAGCGACCACCACATCGCCCAGGCTTTCACCTGCTCACCACCCACACGTTGTTCTGGCTTCTTGTACATCGTTCGGAGCAGAGCTTGAATATCCACAGGCACAAAACTACCGGGTGCTGAAGGCCTCATCCGTTCGAACCTGACGAGGCGGGCGATACCTTGGATGGAACGGGAATGTTGGCCGCCCACCCCTCCGTGGAATGGGTGCCCACCACCTGCCGCAGCCGGAACACCAGCTCGGCGATCACCACGGCGTTGAGCGAATTATGGTAGCGTACCTCCCTGTTCAGGGAAAGCACGGTTCCCAGTACCCGCGCGGGTTCCGTGGCGAGCAAGAGAGCCAGATCGTCCGGTTCCAAGAGCGCAAGGCCGTCGTGGTAGGTTCCGTTCGCTTTCATACCTCGAAGATCCTTTGGAGCGGAAGGAACATCGCGATCCACATGGACGGAACGGGAAGGAAGACGGATGGAGCGGTGGATACGGACCTACCGGCCAGCCAGCCATCGCTTGAAATCGGCAGAGCGTTCGCTGCTCACCACGGCATCTTCGCCGTACGGTGGATCGAGCAGCACTTTCACACGGCTCTTGCTGTAGGCCACCAGGTCCTTGATGCTGTCCACCTGTACGATGAGTTGGCGGTTCAACCGGGTGAAGCGGGTGGGGTCCAACTGTTTTTCCAGCCGATCCAAGCTCTCGTCCAGGGGCAGGTCACGGCCTTCCTTGGTGCGGAGGAAGGTGTTCTTCTGCAACGAATGGATGTACGCGATCTGCGGTGGTTCCACGATCTTGAAATGTTCCCCGTAGCGGATCAGGAAACGCTTGACGAACGTTGTTGGAACAGCAGGTTCCTGTGCCACTTGGGCCAGCGGTGCGTGGTCGCGCACCAGCCCCCCTCTCCCAGCGCGGTTCAGCGCTTCCGCTACCTCGCTCTTCTTGAGGGGTTTCAACAGATAGTCCAAGGCGTTCACACGGAAGGCCTGGATCGCGAACTCGTCATACGCTGTGGCGAACACTACCGGGAATTCCACTTCCACGGACTTGAAGATGGCGAAGCTGTCCCCATCGGCGAGGCGCACATCGAAGAACGCCAGGTCGGGCGCTGGATTTGCGCGGATCCACTCCACGGCATCTTGCACCGTAGGGATATCGGCCACTACGTTGATGGTGGGGTCGATCTCCACGAGCATCTTCCGCAAGCGGGCCACGGCAGCGGCTTCGTCCTCAACGATCAGAATGTTCATCGCGGTGCAATAAAGGTATCCTCACCTCGAAACGACCGGCCTCTGTCTTCACTTCCACTGGCCGTGGTGTGATGGCCGTGTAGCGTTTGACGATGCTGTCCAGTCCAAAGCCAGTTGATCTCGGGGCTGAAGCACGTGGCCGCACATCGTTCCGCACCACCAGGACATCACCCTCCATGGAAAGCTCCACACGAAGCGGTTGTTGCTTGGTGGCCGTGTTGTGTTTCAAGGCGTTCTCCACTAGCAATTGAAGTGTCAAGGGTACGATGAAGTAGGTCTTGGACCCGTTCTCCAAGTGGATGAGCAGGTCAATGGCGTTGCCGAAACGGCGTTGTTCCAGTCCGAAGTAGTGTTTCAGCAATTCCAGTTCCTCACTTAGCGGGATCAGGTCCTTATCGCGCACCACGAGCATGCTGCGGAAGAAGGTGCTCAGTGCATCCACATGCTCCACCGCCTTGTCACGGTCGGTCTCGATCAATGCCACCAACGTGTTGAAGCTGTTGAAGAGGAAGTGTGGATCCACCTGACTGCGCAGGGCTTCGAGCTGGTACCTCACCTTCTCCTGCTCCACGCGTTCCTTATCGCGCAAGCGTGCGTCACGCGCCTTGGAGAACATGATCACCAACGCCAAAAGCACGAGTACGATGGGAACCACGAACTCCCAACGGCGCCACCACGGTTCCGAGACCTCGACCGTAAGGATGCGCCACGGCGATGCGGGACCGGGTTCGCCCACGAAGGCACGCAGATGCAGCCGGTGTGTGCCCGGGGAAAGGCCGGGCAAGGCGAATTCACGGTCGCGCGTGCGCACGGTACGCCCGTCATCCATGCGATACTCGAAGTGGAGCGCTGCGGGGTCGGCGTAGTACAGCGCGGTGAAATGGATGGTGATGTCGTTGCGGTCGTGCGTGGTGCGGATGAGGGTATCGGTGGGGAAACGGACGCCGTTCACGACCATGTCGGTGATGATGACGGGCACATCCGGCTGGAAATGCTGTTCGTCCGGATCGATCCGCACCAATCCTTGATCACTGCCGAACCACAAAGCTCCATGGCGATCCTGGGCCACGACGTTCAGTTGGGCTTGGATCCCTTCCAGTCCGAAACGCGAGGTCAGGTCCGTCCACTTTCCGGTGCGCGGGTCCAGCGCCATGGTCCCCGTGCTACCAAAAGCAATGGCACGTCCGTGTGTCCAACCCAGTGCGAACAGATCACCATCGAACGGCGATCGGCCCGCCCCGACACAGGAGAGGTTGGTAGCACCCACGTTGCACAAGCCGGTGGACGGGCCACAGGTCCACACCCCACCGCGATCGTCACTGACCAACGAATAGTAGGTGCGAGCATTGGATGAGAGCGGCACCGCGACACCTTCATCCCAGCGTAGTACGCCGCGGCCATCGGTAGCGATCAATGCATGATCCCCGCCCAACGGCAGCACATCGAAGGTGAATCCCTCGGTACCCTCCAGGATCTCGAAGCGCCCTGCGCTCCAGCGGGAAACGCCATCCAGAGTGGCGAACCAAACGGAATCCCCGTGCGCACGTACAGCAAGCACGTTCTCATTCCCTAGGCCGTTGGACCGATCGAAATGCTGATGAACGCCGGTGGGAGAAATAGCATGCACACCATCACCGAACGTAGCGGCCCACACGGTGCCATCTGCACTCGAAGCGAGGGAAACAATGGGCGTGCGGGGATCAAGATCCAAGGGCACCTTGATGACCTTGGCGTTCTCCGAGAATGCTGTGGCGTGGTGAAAAAGGCCTTCGCTGGAAGCGAACCAGATGCGATCATCGCGGTCCACGCACAGCGCAGAAATACCCTGCATATCCACGCCTTCATGTTCCGGGACGAAAAGCACAGCCGGATCTGCGCGATGGATGCGCTCGGTACCATCGCACCACCACACCGCACCTTCGCGATCCGGGAAAAGGCCCATGCTGCGGTGCCGGTTCTCGCTCAGTGTCCTATCCTGGGTGTAGGTCGTCCATTCATCCAACCCGAGCAACACCACGCCTTGGCGTTCGGTCCCGGCCCATACCATATCGGCATGTACAGCGATGCTCACCACAGGGCCGTGGGTCCATTCCGGATCGATGCTGCGGCGCAGCGTTGTGCCGGGCCGCCAGGAGAAGACCCCACCTCCATCGGTACCAGCGTACACGAGTCCCGTGTGGTCCACTGCCACGCAGAGGATCAGATTATCAGGAGCGCCTTTGGACGCATCGAAGGATCCCATCACGCGACCATCAGCACACACCGCCACCCCTTGGTCCGTACCCGCTACGATGCGGCCATCGGGCAGCAGGGCAAGGCCGTTGACGTGATCATCGGGCAGGCCCGCGCGGGTATTGAGGCGGTTCACGTTCCCCGCGTCGTAGGTCCACAACCCCGCTCCGTAGGTGGCCAAATGGATACGCCCATCCGTACCCACAGTGATGGCGCGCACCGGATGTTCAGCCAGCAAGGGGTCGATCAGCAACGTATCACACCGATCATTGTCGCAGCGTAGTAGAGTGCCGTCCGCAAGTGCCGCCACCACGCCACGACCAATGGTGGCGATGGCATTTACGCGGATCTTCTCCGTGCGCAGGATCACGTCCACCTGCTCGCCATCGGTGCGCATGATCCCGATATCCGCGCCCATCCAGAGCAGACCGAGCGTATCCTGTGTGATGCAGAGTATCGCGGGGCGTTGCTGGCCTGGGCTCATTACCAACGACCGGTGCAAGGGGAACTGCGCCGCAGAAGCACCTGCGATCAGCACGAAGGCCAGGGCGATCGCACGGCGCATCATGGAGCCGTGCCGGGTGGTTCGAACAACGCATCGACCTTCACGTTCACCACGGCCGCCACTTTCTGTTGCACCACGCGGGGAATGCGGATCTCGTGCTCGTCCACCGCCACGTCGAAGGTGGTGGTCACCCGGATACCATCTTCCGTGACCACCAATTTGCACGGGATGATGCGCTCGCGTTTCACGCCGTGTATGGCAAGGTCGCCCTTGGCGCGTACGTTGTGGGTACCCGGAACGGCCAGATCCACACTTTCGATGATACGGCCACTGAACGTGGCATGTGGGAACGTGCGCGAGACCATGTAGTTCTCGTTGAAATGCTCCCGTTGCAGGGGTGCGTTGAAACCTTCGAATTCAACGATGGGGATCTGGAAGGCAAAGGCACGTGTGGCCACGTCAAGTACACCGGTGGAACGTTGGTTCTCCGCTGAGATCCGTTCCAACGGTGCCTCACTCGCGAAGCTGACCAAGGAACGCTTCAACCGCCACTTACCACTGTCCTGCGCGGAAAGGGCTGTGGCAACAAGGAGAAGTGGTAGGATGTGGTACAGGCGCATGCCGTGATCCGGAACGAACGTCGTGCCGAAAATACGGGTACGCTCAGCGCATGATGCAAAACACGCGCGATACCAGCCCCGAACCGGAGATGACGATAAGCGTGTAGGAACCGGGTTCGAGCGTGGAAACATCCAATGGCACTCCGGCGAAGGTGCCTGCGAGAACAGCCCTGCCGCTCGCATCCACCGCTCGGTAACGCGCCCCCGCTGGCAGGTTGCTCACCGTGAGGAGGTCGCTGGCCGGAACCGGAGCGAGCGTCAAGGCTGGAATATCGCGGTCCAGCAGCGCCGTGGTCAGGCAGGTATGCTCGCCGATCACACGGGTGCTTTGCACGAGGCTATCGCGAAAAGCGGTCAACGCGCTGACATCATCGCGCAGAAAATGATCCAACCAGAGACCAGCAAGATCGATGGTGACATCGTGTTGCTCTTCGCGGGTGATGGTAAGGTCCGGCCCACAGGTGAGTTCACCGAAAGAGCAGGTGAAGCTGCTGGAAGCGAAATTGCAGTGCCCTCCACCCACCACGTTCACATAAGCTTTGCAGGAAGCGGGAACGGCGTCGTACATGGGCCGTTGGTTGGCATCGGGCGGTGTGATGCAATCCTCCGTGGCCGCGAAAACAAGCGTGGGCACATCAATGGAAGCCGAAGCGTTGATCGCCGAGGGGTTGGTTTCTGCCGCAGCGAAGTTGACCACGGCCTGAATGGAGGTGTTACCGGCGGCGGCGAGCATGCTGGCTCCACCACCCATGCTATGCCCCATCAGCGCCGTGGCCGGGGCGACGTGCCCGAAGAACGGGGACAAAGGCTCCTCGTTAGCGGCCTGCATGGCGAGGGCCAGGAACGATAGATCAGCGCCGAAGGTGGCGTGGGCCGGTGAGAAGCCGCCTTCGGTGGTAGGAAGCACCAAGATGTACCCGCGAGGAACGAAACCGTCGCGCAGGTTGGTGTAGGCATCAACCGTCATCACGAAACCATGGCCGTGGATCAGGACGGGGAACACACCCGCTTCAATGGGTGCATCCTCCCCACCGCCGATGGCCGGGTAATGCACCACGCAAGGCAGGTCGCGGTCACGTCCCGGATCGTAGAACGAGATGGACCGTGTGCCCACGTTGAACGGTTGGGCATTGGCGTATGCGCTGCTCAGAAGGAGCGCAACCACAAGGAGGCGGTGGGAGAACATGTTCGGTGCAACAAGTTGGTAAAGAATTGGTTCGGTTTGGATACTGATGCCTAATTTCCATCGGCTTTTTCGCATCCGGCTCTCGC
>DLGQ01000041.1 GCA_002482775.1 Flavobacteriales bacterium UBA7690
TGGTGCCCCGGCCGATCTCGTCCAACAACACCAAGCTGCGATCGCTGAGGTTATTGAGGATGCTGGCCGTCTCGTTCATCTCCACCATGAAGGTGCTCTCGCCCGTGGTGAGGTTGTCCGATGCGCCGACCCGCGTGAAGATGCGATCCACAAGACTGATGGTGGCGGCTGAAGCCGGAACATAGCTGCCGATCTGCGCGAGCAAGGTGATCAACGCTGTTTGCCGCAGCAACGCTGACTTACCGCTCATGTTCGGCCCGGTGATCATCACCAACTGGCGCGACTCCGGATCGAGCAAAAGGTCGTTGGCCACGTAGGGAACACCCGGCGGCAGTTGCTGCTCTATCACCGGATGACGCGCATCGCGCAGGTCCAGCACACGGCCTTCGGCGATCACCGGACGACAGTACTTCCATGCGTTGGCATTGATGGCGAAGCCGCGTAGGACATCCCATTCCGCCAAGGCCAGCGCCGTGTTCCGTAGCGAACCCACATGCGCGACGACCTCTTCCACCATGCCGCGGAAGAGCTCCGTTTCCAACGTGAGGATCCGCTCTTCGGCACCAAGGATCTTCTCCTCCAAGTTCTTCAGCTCGTCGGTGATGTAACGCTCTGCTCCCACCAGCGTTTGTTTGCGCACCCACTCGGGCGGTACCTTGTCCTTGTGCGTGTTGCGGACTTCGAGGTAGTAGCCGAACACGTTGTTGAAGCCGACCTTCAACGAGGGGATGCCCGTGCGATCGCTCTCGCGGCGTTGGGCATCGAGCAGCAGTTCCTTCGCATGGCTGCTCACATGGCGGAGGTCGTCCAGTTCGGCACTGATGCCCGCTTTGATCACGCCACCTTTGGCAGGATTCACCGGTGGATCCACGGCGATGGTGGATGCGATGCGCTGCGAAAGTCCTTCGGCCAGTTCGATAGCTTGGGCCATGCCGCTAGTACCCGCACGTGCTTGCAACAGATCGTGGACGCGCTGGGCGGCATCCATCGCCACATGCACATGCAGCAATTCGCGTGGATTGATGCGCCCCGCAGCGGCTTTGCCCGACAAGCGTTCCAGATCGCCGATGCGGCCGAGCTCTTCGCCCAGTGCCTCGCTGAATGAAGGGTCGGAGATCAATTCACCAACACGATCGTGCCTCGCTCCTATGGCTTCCGCATCCACCAGCGGGAACAGGATCCAGCGCCGCAGAAGACGCGAACCCATCGGCGTGGTGCAGCGATCGATCGCACTTTGCAAGGTGCGTGCACCATCGTTCACGGCGTTGACCAGTTCCAAGTTCCGGACGGTGAAGCGATCCAATCCCACATAGGCTTGCGGCCTGATCCAGCCGATGCGGTCCACGTGCGCGAGGCGATCGTGGCGCGTTTCGCCGAGGTAGTGTAGAATGGCACCCGCAGCGCGCTGGCCGTAGCGCAGGTCTTCAATGCCAAAGCCCTTCAACGTACTGGTGGAGAACTGCCGCAGCAGCCGTTCGCGCGCAAAGTCTTCGGTGAACGCCCATTCATCCAACGCGAAGGTGTTGTACATACCACATGCGCTGAGCAAGGCTTGATCCTTGGTGCCTTTAGGGAAGAGCAGTTCGCTGGGTGCGTGACGGTCGATCAAGCGCGAAGTCTCCTCTCCATCCTCTTCTGCCACGAGGAATTCACCGGTGGTGACATCCAAGAAAGCGACTCCGTAACGGCCGTTGTGCCCACAGATGGCGGCCAGCCAGTTGTTGGCACGGTGGTCCACGACGTGATCGCTGTAGGCCACGCCGGGTGTGACCACCTCGGTGACGCCGCGCTTGACGATGGTCTTGGTGAGCTTCGGATCCTCCAGCTGATCGCAGATGGCCACCCGGTAACCCGCACGAACCAACTTGGGCAGGTAGGTCTCCAGCGAATGGTGCGGGAAACCGGCCAGTTCCACATCGCTGCCGCCGTTGTTGCGTTTGGTGAGCGTGATGCCCAGCACACCCGAAGCCGTTACCGCATCGCTTCCGAAGGTCTCGTAGAAATCGCCCACGCGGAAAAGCAGCAGCGCATCGGGGTACTTCGCTTTGATGCTGCCGTACTGCTGCATCAAGGGTGTTTCGGTGGACTTCGCCATGGCGTGCGCGAGCCTACATTAGCCCCGTTCCGGGGCGTTCGGCCAAGCCCGCCAAGGTACTTCCCCCACGCACTGCTAACACCAACGAAACCCACCCCGATTCTTCACATTTTCCCAACACATGCCCACCACCGACCGCAAACTGAGCATGGACGAGCTGGCGCGGCCCAGCGCCGAAGAACACCTCGCACGCCCGAAGCGGCCGATCCGCTTGGTGTTGGATGATGTGCGCAGCCGGCATAACGTGGGCTCCATGTTCCGCACGGCCGATGCGTTCGGCGCCGAGGGTATCGTGCTCTGCGGCTTCACACCCCAGCCACCGCACCGCGAGATCGAGAAAACAGCGTTAGGGGCCACGCTATCCGTTCCGTGGTCCGCTGCCGAGAACACCGTGGACGCCGTGCGATCATTGCAAAGCCAAGGATACCGCGTTCTGGCGGTTGAGCAGACGCTGAACGCCGTTGATCTTCAGGACATCCCGCCAGCGCCGGACCAACAACTCGCCTTGGTCTTCGGCAATGAATTGAACGGCGTTTCCGATGCCGTGGTGGCCGCGTGCGACGGATGTTTGGTGATCCCCCAGCACGGCAGCAAGCACTCCCTGAACGTTTCGGTATGCGCCGGCGTGGTACTTTGGTGGTTCTGCGGACAACACTGAACCCCACGCAACTTTTCCACCCGATCCCGTACAAAGGCAACCATCACCTGTTCAACAGGTCTTTGATGATAGAAGCCTAGTGTTCGATGGCGCGTTCCATGCAAAGCCTCTATATTTGACTGCTACCGGCCCGGTATCCATGAAGGAACGTTACTCCTGCATCACCCATTTCTTGTTCGCGCTGGGCCTGGGCCTATTCGCCGTTCCTACGTCCGCACAATACTTCCGGCAGTCCAGCTACTGGAAGACCATGCGCCAGGAGGTGAGCCTCGGCTTCGGAATATCCAACTTCTTGGGCGAACTTGGCGGTCGAAACCAGATCGGTTCACCGTTCGTGTGGGATCTGGAGCCGAGCCAGACGCGTCCGGCAGCGCATATAGACTTCCGCTATTTCGTGGCGCAAAAGATGGCCTTGCGTGCCCGTGCCACCTATGGCGTGCTCGCCGGTAATGATAACCTGACCAAGGAGCCGTTCCGGCAGAACCGCAACCTGAGCTTCAAGAGCGATATCTATGAAGCGTGCTTGGTTTTCGAATTCCACCTGTACCAAGAAGAACTCGGCCACATGTACGACCTGCGCGGTGTACAAGGCTCCAAGTCATCGCGCATCGGCTTTTATGCGTTCGCCGGGATCGGTGGCTTCTACTTCGACCCCAAAGCGCAGTTCGAGAACACTTGGGTGCGCCTGAAACCGTTGGGCACCGAAGGGCAAGGCCTTCCCGAAGGACCGGAGGAGTACAACAACATCCAAGTGTGTGTTCCCCTGGGTCTGGGTGTTCGCAAGGCCATTTCCAAGACGTTAAGCGCGGGCCTGGAACTCCAGTACACGAAGACGTTCACGGACTACATCGACGATGTAAGTACCAATTACTATGACAATGCAGCGATCCTCGCCGCGAATGGCGAAGTGGCTGCGTTCCTTGCTGACCCGAGCTTAGGCATCGGACCGGTGTACGAGATCGGCAACCCCACCGCGCCCGGCCAACAGCGTGGCGACCCGGACGACCTGGATGCCTACATCTTCTTGAAAGCCCAAGTACACTACAAGCTGATCAAGTACAAGAGCGGCAGCAAGAAGTACCGCACCCGTATCCGCCGCCAGAAGATCGTGTTCTAGAACGCAAACTGAACTCTTTGAAGAGCCTTGCTGAAAAGCAGGGCTCTTTTGTTTTGGTGGTGGGACCGGCTTCGAGGCCGCAGGGTCCACTTCGTGAGACTTATTCTATGTCATTTCCAAACGCGGTTTTGAGTTCTCGAGGAATGGTTTGAAGGCTTCTCCTTTACGGATCACAGCGCATATGCGATGGACGACCTTGTTGCGGATCGCGTTGACCACTAGGATGGGCTTCTTTCCTTCGGCCACCTTTCGTCGGAAGTAGGTGCGTAGTTCTCCTTCGCGCTGCACGTTGGCGAGTGCGGCCATGTGAAGGAGCGTCTTGAGCGTCTTGTTGGCTTTATGCGAGACTTGGGTGCGCCCACGAACACTGCTGCCAGAACTTCGCTCGAACGGAGCGACACCAGCGTGACAACTCAGCTCACGTGGATCGGTGAAGCGATGGAAGCCGTCGGTCAAGGCGATCAAGTACGCCGCCAGCTGAGGGCCCACGCCGGGGATGCTCCTGAGCAGATCGTACTGCGTGCTGCTCTGCTGGTCGCCACGGATCTGCGCCAGTATCAGCTGCTCCACCCGCAGAATTGCGCGGTCCGATGCAGCCATCAGGCGTTTGTCCAACTGGTCGAACACCTTCTGGATATCGCGGTCCATGTAACGGTTCAGATCCGAGATGTGCTTCTTGTACATGGCGCGTACACGGACCAAGTGTTGGCGGCGTGTGAGCAGGTGTTTGAGCTTGTCCAGCTTCAAGTTCTGGGCCGTGAACAGCCGCGCCTTCTCACGGAAGGTGCGCGCGTACTGCGCGATCCGTAAGGCATCCACCTTGTCGTTCTTCACCCGCTTGATGCCCATGCTCTGCTGGATGTCCAGCGGATGTGCCAGCCATGCCTTCCATTGCTGCTCAACGATCAGGTTCAACAGCATCAGAGTGTAGTGGCCCGTTGGTTCCAAGCAGACAAGACTGTGCTCCATCGCCACCCCGTGCCTCTTACGCCAAGCGCTCATCAACTTGATCACGGCCTTGCTCTCGTTCTTCACCTGGGTGCTCTCCAAGTGGGTGCCATGCTCATCAAGCAGCGCGAAGTCCAACGTCTCGCTGCTCACATCAATACCGATCCAGTGCTTCATGTTCGTGTACTTTTGAGTTCAACTCGTGATCACTGGAGAGGCTGAGCAACAGGTCCGATGCTCCATGACTCTAATAGGCCCTTACGCCTAGCATTCTATCCGAGCCTAGGACCTGAGAGGACCGGAGGTACCCATAAGTCTCTTAGGGCTTCTATCCCTCGCGGCGGAGTTGGTTCACCCCCGGTCCAGCTCAGTTCTCTTCAGTGGTCTATCCCCCACAAGGAACGTATCCTTGTAAAGCAGGACAAGACTAGAGCCGGCGGAGGTTTGGCCTAGGGGTGGCGATCAGCGGACACCCTGCCAAGGCCAAAAGCCACGAGTCACAGACTCGCGGCAGCGGGAGGATTCTAACCAGCGTCTTTTTGGTTCCTTAACGGCCATCCTGTGCGGGTTTAGAAACACTCTTGAAGGCAGATAATGCCTCCTTCGCTAGGAGGGTGCCATTATCTTCTTCAATCATCCCAATGTAAGATCGTGCCACACTACGGCTTGAGTCTTCATCTACAATGGTGTAAGTCACATTGAAAGATGCAGAAGGACTCTTATAGACCACCACCATCGACTCCGGCGAACTCATTGTATTAAGTTGTAATCGGACCTCTTGCATACTCAGAGCGTTCTCACGAAGCAAAATGAGCACCTCTGTTTCAGCAGGTATAACCCCTGATTTGCAGATGATCGATTGCGCGCTGTCATTGGCAAACTCCAGTACTGAAAGAAAATCCTGTGGAGCATAGAAGTAGGATGACCTTCCCTGATGCTGTCCCGACACTGATATTCCCTGCTTCCGATATGCTGCGTAAGACCATCGGTTGGACTTCACACTAATCACGTCAGAGCTGACCCACGCAATTCGCTCTCCTGCCTTGGCAATGGAGATAGTGTCCCTGGCATGTTCACCGGTGGCTGCTGTCTTCTCAATCGAATAGAGATAATTGAAGTCATTCGTACGATGATGCTGCAAAAGAATGTCCAAGCAGTCTTGTCCACTACTGCACGAGAACATTTGGAAAACGAGGGGCAGTAATTGCAGCTTCAATCCTATCATGGGAACCACCTTATTCGCAATTGAAAAGCCCGTCTACATGCTTAGTCACTGTACTTGCTCCATATGCACCAACATCTACATCGGGAATCCCTCCGCCGCCGCATCCAACAGTCAGGGTCGTCCAACCACCATCTGCACCAAATACTGGCGCACCGTGTCGTCCAGTTGGAAAGCCAAGTGTGCCGCCGACGGCACCAACACCTATGCCAATTTCGAAACCACCACCAGCGAAGTTCTTTGCACTACCTTCTTCTTGCGGACAGGATCGGGGAGCCTCGAACTCCCCAACCCCAACTTCAATTCCAGCCCCAAGGTTTACTCCAAAGTTCTCAAAGGGCTTGGATTCAACACTGAAAGCATGTGCCTCTCCTTCGTTTGGCCCATTTTGGAAACACACGATTTCTAGGCCTAGTACTTCCCCTGTGAAGCCCACCGCACTGCCACCAATTGAGACAATGAATGCATCCGGATCGGCCACCTGAATTCCAAACTCTGCTGCACTTGCCCAAAAACTATCGCCCAATTTATGCCGCACACCAAACTTGGATGCGGTCTCAACAGTGGATTGAAGTTCTTGTGGAACTTGATGTGCATACAGGCAGAATTCGGAAGTAATGGCGGCTGTGACTATGGTGAAGAGCGGTTTCTTTTCACCACACGTGTTTACGTAGTGGATTACGATGTCGCGGCCATCGTAATCAACAAAGAAGATTGGGTTGTTTAGGGCGAAGGCGTACGGACTCGTCTCTGGGTATTTGCTCGCTAACGGATCAACAGCGAACCAACGACCGATTCTCGGATCGTACAACCGCGCCCCGAAGTCGTAGCTCGTTCCTGTCGCGCCGTGGACTTCATCATCCTTGCGCATTCCGTTGAAGCCGAAGGCATAGCTGTCACTGCTGTAGTTCCTTCCGGGCAGCAGGCTACCGAACGGATAATGATCATGCAGCGGTTCCATCTACCCCGAAGGTAGAACGAAGAAGCCCCCGCTTTCGCGAGGGCTTCGATCTTTTGCTAGATGGTGGATCAGAGACCCAGGCTGCCTTTGCAGTTGCGGAACTCGAGGTCCTTCAGGGCCTTCTCGCGCATGGTGCCATCTTTCTGGATAGCGAGACCGAGGCTGGTGGCGGCACCGGCGCAGTTGCTTTGGCGTGCTGCGATGATGGCGGCGAGGTAGTGGCCGGTAGCGGTGTCCTTGTCCGTAGCGCCATCGAGGATGGACTGTGCGCCGGCAGCGTCACCACCGAGCAGTTTGGCCAAGGCGGCATTCACGCTCTTGGTGCTGCCGAAGTTGCTGTTGGCGCTGCTGTAGTTACCGTTCTGGATGTCGATGAGGCCTTGGTTGTACTTCACCTCCGGACCAGCGGCGTTGGCCTTGGTGTAGAGCTCGGTGGCTTGTTTGCGATCACCCTTCAGGCGTGCTACCACACCGAGGTTGTTGGTGCTTACCGGATTGTCCGTGATGCCGTTGGCCTTGGTGAACTGGGCAGCGGCTTCGTCCAACTTGTTCTGCAGCATGTAGATGTAACCCACGTTGTTGGCGGCGCGGTAGTCCGTTGGGTGTACGCGCTCAGTCTCTTTGTAGATGCGCAGCTGCTCGTTGAGGTCGGTGGTGAGGGTGGCTGCGAATAGCAACTCTTCCACGTTGAGGCTATCGGGCATAGTGCGGCTCATCTCGGTGAGCTGGGCATCCGTTTTGCCGATGCGCTGGTAGTTCAGCTTCACTTCGCTGCGACGCAGTTGGGGCAGGATCTCGTCTGCGATCTCCTTGTAGGTGGCCGCCATGTTCTTGATCTCTTCTTCACGCTTCGTGAGGTCGGGGTACATCTCCAGTACACGCAACACGAGCTCTTTATCGGGCACGGTGCTGCTGGCTTGCATGGCGCGCTTGAACCCTTCCCAATCTTCGCCGCGTGGGTTGAGGGTGTAGAAGGCATCGGCTTTCGCGCTGTCGTTCTTGGCACGGACGAGTTCGCCCTTGGCCCACGTCTTCGCGCTCTTCGCACGGTCATCAGCCAAGTTCTCGTTCTTGCTGAGCTCACCTTCGGGGCTGGCCCATGCGTCGATGCTCACGTTCTTGGCCACGATGTTCGGGTTGGTCTTCATCGTTTTGATGAAGTCGGCCATGGCCTTGATGTCGGCATCCTTCAACTCGGTGGGGCGCACATTGCTGGCGTTTACCAGGTAGTTCAGCGTAGCATCCTGGCTGTGGTCGGTGATGCGTACGAAGGCGTCCTTCGCCAGGAGTACCTTGTCGTCGTTGAGCATCAGGTACGGCGTGGTGATCACACCGTCGGCCAGTTTCACCGGGGTGAACTCCAGCTGCTTCTTACCATCCTTGCCTTGTTTGCCCAGGATCTTCACCATGAGTTCGCTTTCCGCCATGGCCGGGGTGTAGGCCACTTTGTGTGCGTAGGTGAAGGCTTTGCCGGTCTCGTAAGGGATCACCGTGTTGTTGCCAACGGCTTTCTCACCTTGGAAAAAGGCGGTCTTGTAAGGCGTTTCGCCACCGGTGTAGACCAGGGCGGGGGTCAATTCCACCTGTGCCTTCTTATAGAAGTATTTGCCGGGGAAGTTCCCGTTGATCGCTACGGCAACCGAATCACCCTGTACGATGAGGGGATTGGGATCCACCGTGTACTTGATGTTCTCCACATACTTGTTCATCTTGCCTATGCCACCGCATCCGCTCAATGCGATGAGGCCGACGGACACCAGGGAGAGTGCCTTCAATTGCCGCTTTTCCATGAATTCGCTACTTGGTTCGTGTTTCGGGCGCAAACATAACCACCTGTCACCGTGGCAGCTTCCCAAGGATCGGGGCACTTCTCCACAGGCCAGCGTGCATCACAGGGTGATCACCCGGTAACCCTTGGGTACTTCGGCGGAAAGCACCTCCACCAGCTTTCCGTAGACCAGCGCATCGTTCAGCAGGTCGTGGCCTTGGAGATCGACGACCAAAACACGGTCATCGGGCAACTTCTGCAGGTGATCCAAGTAGCGTTCCTGGAGCTTTTCGAGGTAGGCGATGGGGATAGATTGTTCATAACTCCTGCCTCGAGACCGGATCCGCTCCTTGACACGAGCCATGTCCAAGTGCAAGTAGACGATCACTTCCGGACGTGGCAGATCGGTGTACATGATCTGGTACAGGTCGCGGAAAAGGGCATACTCATCGGCCTGTAACGTGACGTTCGCGAAGACCACCGACTTGCCGATGGAGTAGTCCGCCACGGTGCACGTGCTGAAGAGGTCCTGCTCCGTAACACGCTTGAGCTGGTGGTAGCGCTGGGCAAGGAAGGAGAGTTCCACGGAGAAGCCGTAGCGCTCGGGCTCCTCGTAGAATTTCGGCAGGAAGGGGTTCTCGTCGAACTCCTCCAGCACCAATCGCCCGTTCCACTGCGCAGAGAGCCGTTTGGCCAAGGTGGTCTTGCCCGCACCGATGAGCCCTTCCACGGCGATGTACGAATGGAACGGCATCACTGCGGGGGCAACGCGTTGAGCAGTTCGAGCGCCGTGCGGTCCAATATGGGATGCCGCCACAACGGAAAGATGTCGCACAAGGGCGCCAATGCGAAGCGACGCAGGTGCAAGCGCGGATGGGGCACGGTGAGTGCTTCGCTCAACAGGACCTGATCGCCGACGGTGAGGATGTCGATGTCGATGGGCCGGGAGGCCATGCCTTGGCTCTCGCTGCGCACACGGCCCATGGACCGCTCGATCGCGAGGCAGGCTTCCATCACCTGTATCGGCTCCAACTCGGTGCGTACCAATAGCGCACGGTTCAGGAAAAGGGCATCCGATGTGAAGCCCCATGCGGCGGTCCAATGGTCTCGACTGCGTGCCACCACGGCGCCAACACGCGCGCCGATCGCGGCTTCGGCCAAGGCCAATTGCTCCACGGGATCACCCTGGTCACCACCCAACAACAACACGATCCCGCTCACCGGCATGGGGCAAAGCTATCCGCCGGACCCTCCCATCCACCTGCCGGGCCGTTCGTGTATCGGATCCGGACCGCCCCCGCCAGTGCTTCTAGTTTCGCCGCTGTAAACAACACTCGCTATGCGCCAGTTCCTCAAGTTCATGTTCGCCTCCATGCTCGGTACGTTCCTGATCGGGATCGTGCTGATCTTCCTCTTCATCGGATCGCTCGCCGCGTTGGGGGGCAGCTTCGCCACACAAGGCAAACCCACCACCGTGAAGGACGGCAGCATCCTGCACCTGCAACTGGACCAGGAGATCGTGGATCGCGGTACCAAGGATCAGTTCACGTTGAACTTCGGGCCGTTCCGCGCCGCCAACCGCATCGGGCTGAACTCGCTGCTGGCCACGCTGGACCACGCCAAGACCGATGACCACATCGAAGGGATCTTCTTGGACCTGACGGAACTCCAGACCGGCTACGCGTCATTGAAAGAGATCCGTGAAAAGCTGATCGACTTCAAGAAGGAAAGCGGCAAACCGATCGTGGCCTTCAGCGATACCTACACGCAAGGCACGTACTACCTGGCCACCGCTGCCGACGCCATCTACCTGCAACCGAAAGGTGATCTGCAATACCACGGGCTGCGCAGCGAATACATGTTCTACAAAGGCCTCTTCGAGAAGCTGGATGTGGACGTGCAGTTCATCCGTGGCAGCAACAACAAGTTCAAGAGTTTCGGCGAAGTGTTCACCGAAGACCACATGAGCGAAGCCAACCGTGCACAGAACCGCGCGATCCTGAACGGCCTGTGGGACGACCACATCACCGCTGTTTCCGAGAGCCGCAAAATGGACAAGGCGCGCCTGAACGTGATCGCCGATAGCTTGTTGGTGCGCAACGGGAAAGCCGCGCTGGACCTGGGCATGGTGGATGGCCTGAAGTTCCGCGACGAGGTACTGGACATCCTGCGGGAACGCATGAGCATACCGGCCGATGATGAATTGGAACTGACCTCGCTGGGCACCTACGCGCGCTCCTTCACACCCGAGCACGAGAAAGGTGTGGGCAAGGAGAAACTCGCCGTGATCTATGCGGAAGGCGGCATCTCCACCGGCGAGAGCGAAGAAGGCACCATCGGCAGCACCAGCCTGAGCGAAGCCATCCGCGAGGCGCGCGAGGACAGCAGCATCAAAGCCATCGTCTTCCGTGTGAACAGCCCCGGTGGAAGCGGACTTGCCAGCGACGTGATCTGGCGCGAAGTGGAACTTGCGAAGAAGGTGAAACCCGTTGTAGTGAGCATGGGCGATGTAGCCGCATCGGGTGGCTACTACATCGCTGCGCCCGCGACGAAGATCTTCGCGGAGCCCACCACCATCACCGGTTCCATCGGCGTGTTCGGGATCATCCCCAACCTGCAAGGCTTCTTCAAGAACAAGCTGGGCATCACCTTCGACGGCGAAAAGACCCACGAACTGGCCGACATGATGACCACCAGCCGTCCGCTCACCGAGCGTGAAAAGAGCATCATCCAAGGGTACGTGGACGAGTTCTACGACGGCTTCAAAGAGCGCGTGGCCGAAGGGCGCAACATGACGGTGGCGCAGGTGGACAGCATCGGCCAGGGTCGCGTGTGGACCGGCGTGGATGCCAAGCGCATCGGACTTGTTGATGAGCTCGGCGGTCTTGAAGATGCCATCAACGAAGCGGCCAAACTGGCCAACCTAACGGATTACAAACGCGTGGAGCTACCCGAGCAGAAAGACCTTTTCCAACAGATCATGGCCGACCTGAACGGACAAGCCCGCGCATGGGTGGCCACCGAATGGTTGGGCGAGGATGTGGAACTGCTGAACCAGTACAAGGCCGTGCGCAAAGCGAAGGAACAGTTCGGGATACAGGCACGCATGCCGTACGACCTGGTGATCAAGTGAGGTGACGCCGGGTGGCGAGTTGCGCTCGCGATGACCGGCTTCGGCCGGTGAGGTATAGAACCACGAAGGGCCGCATTCCTGCGGCCCTTCGCTTGCCCTAACGATCAGTTCACTAACCAAAACCTGCCTGTTGAACGGCTGGCCGAAAAGAAAGGTTACACGGGTTGTTCCAAGAGATCCACCACCACATGGAACCCACTGTGGCTCCGGATATTAAGCACCCTGCCATCCTCGAAAATGAGGTACTGCCCTTTGATCCCCAGCAAGCGCCCGGACACTTCCGGGGTCTTCTCCAAGGAGATGCTTGCCACTTTAGGCGGATAGGCGAGCACAGGGTAGTTGATATCCAGCGGCCGCTCTTCCGGTAAGAGGTATTGTTGAAGGTCTTCGCGCAGTGCGTTCCGAGCTTGGGTGCGTGCCTCGAACAAGGCGGCATGGTCCGGCCGAACCAGCTTGAGCATCGCGCGCCATTGGGTCTTATCCGCGAAGAGGCGCTTCAGATCCACTTCGATGAGGCCGGCCAGCTGGCGATAGGGAACGCGTGCGATGATGAGCGCACCCACGGCACCTTGGTCGATCCAGCGCACCGGCACCTGCGTGCTACGCGTAACGCCCACTTTGATCCCGCCCGTGTAACTGAGGTAGACCACATGCTCGGTGACATGGTGGTCCCGCTCCCAGTCCGGATCGCGGCCCTCGCCCAAGTGCGCTCGGCATAATTCCGGACGGATGATGCACTCGGCCGCTTCCGGGGCGCTCGCGAAACACGGGTAGCAGAAGCCTTGCTGGAAGAGCTTCTTCACCCGGCGGCCGCAACTGACACAGCTGAGCACGCCCGTGGCGCGTAAGGTGATGCGCTGGCCGAGGTACGGAGCAAGCTCCAGCGGACCATCGCCCAAGGGCAGCGCGTAGGTCACTTGACCATCGAGCCCAACGAGCATCTTGCGTAAGGGGGAACCGTCGTTCATCGGCGCTATTCGTATCTTTTGGGCTGAAGATATCGCAGCTCCCCACTCCTCTCCCATCTTCGCCGCCCCGTGAACGCCCTGGTCTCCTTCCTCACCAAGAAACGCCTGCAGCAGATCGACCTGTTCCGGGAGAACCCGCGCATGGCCCAGTTGGAAGTGTTCCACTACCTGGTGCAAGCCGCGCAGTACACCGAGTGGGGCCGGAAGTACGACTACAGCCACATCACCCACCCGGATGAGTTCCGGGCGCGCGTTCCCTTGCAGGATTATGAGGATGTGAAGCCTTTCATCCAACGCCTGCGCAAGGGTGAGCAGAACCTCTTGTGGCCCACCGATGTCCGTTGGTTCGCCAAGAGCAGCGGCACCACGGGCGATCGTAGCAAGTTCATCCCCGTGAGCCGCGAAGCCCTGGAAGATTGCCACTACAAAGGCGGCAAGGACCTGATCGCCCTGCACTACCAGCAGTTCCCGGAGAGCAAGCTCTACCAAGGCATGAGCCTGGTGGTGGGCGGCAGCAGCAACATCGAACAGTTGCGGGCCGATGCCTACAGCGGCGACCTCAGCGCCATCATCATTCGCAACCTGCCCATGTGGGTGGAAGTGCGCCGCACGCCGGTGATCGAAACGGCGCTGATGGAGAACTGGGAAGAAAAGATCGAACGCATGGCCCTGGAGACCATGCGCGAAGATGTCCGCGCGATCGCCGGTGTTCCCTCGTGGACACTGGTCCTGCTGAAACGCATCCTGGAGATCTCCGGCAAGAAGAACATCCTGGAAGTGTGGCCCAACCTGGAGCTCTTCATGCATGGCGGCGTCAGCTTCCGTCCGTACCGCGCGCAGTTCGAAGCCCTGATCCCTTCGCCAACGATGAACTACCTGGAGAGCTACAACGCCTCCGAAGGTTCGTTCGCCATACAGGACCGGCACGGTGCGGATGACATGCTGCTGATGCTGGACTACGGCATCTTCTACGAATTCATGCCGCTGGAAGAGCTCGGGAAAGAGAAACCACGCACGTTGCTCGTTCACGAAGTGGAGAAGGACGTGCCGTACGCCATCATCATCAGTACCAACGGCGGACTGTGGCGCTATATGCCGGGTGATACGGTACGCTTCACCAGTGTGAGGCCCTACCGCATCCAAGTGAGCGGACGGACGCGCAGCTTCATCAATGCTTTCGGCGAAGAGCTGATCGTGGAGAACGCGGACCGTGGCATCGAAGCGGCATGTGCTGCCACTGGTGCCGTGGTGAGCGAATACACCGCAGCGCCGGTCTACATGGATGAGACCGCGCGCGGTGGACACGAATGGGCCATCGAATTCAGCACCGCACCCAACGACATCGCGCGTTTCGTGCTCACCCTGGACGATACGATGCGCAGCGTGAACTCCGACTACGATGCGAAGCGCCGCGGCGACATGGCCCTGCGACCTCCGCTGGTGCATGTGCTACAGCCCGGCACGTTCTATGCGTGGATGAAACAGCGTGGCAAGCTCGGTGGCCAGAACAAGGTACCGCGCCTCAGCAATGAGCGGACCATCATCGAAAGCCTGCTCGCGCCCGTGACCGTATGATGCGCCTGCCCGCACTCGCACTCCTCACCTCCGTGTTCGCCCTCACCGGTGCGCATGCGCAAACTCGCCAAGTGATCGAAGGGCCGTGCGATGCCTTCACCACCGACGAGATGGGCAACGTGTACGTGCTCCGGGGCGATGAACTGGAACTCTACAACGCGAAAGGTGCATCCTGGCTGCGCAACAGCGTGAAGACCTTCGGGCGCATCAGCAACCTGGACGCGTTCTACTCACTGAAGCCGATGCTCTTCTCGCAGGAACAAGGGCAGATCGCCGTGCTGGACAATACGCTGGCTGTACAAGGCAGTGTGCTCAACTTGCCGCGCAACGGCTTTCCGCAAGTGGTGCTCGTTTGCATGAGCGTGCAGAACGGCTTCTGGTTCTTCGATCAACAAGAACTGGAACTGATCCGCGTGGATGCCCAGCTGCGCAAACTCGCCAACACCGGACGGCTGGACCAACTGCTCGGCATCACCGCGGTGCCCACCGCCATGCAGGAGTTCGACAGCCACCTGTACGTGAACGACCCGTTGAACGGCATCCTCGTCTTCGATCTCTTCGGCACGTACATGAAGACGATCCCGCTGAAGAACGCCACCAGTTTCGAGGTGCGCGATGGAGCGCTCTACTTCCTACAGGATGGACGCGCCCAGGTGTACGACATGCGCTCGTTCGCCATCATGGACATCCCCGTGCCCGATGACCTGAAGGAAGGTGTGCTGGAGATCCGCATCGAACGCGGCAAACTGTATGCACGCACAGCGGATCGTATCGTCATTGACGAAGTGGTCACACCGCGGTAGACCTTCCACGACTTTTCCACAACGCGTCAGCCGGATCGGGGTGCGGGTATCTTCGCGTTCCCTTCCAGTATCCATCTCATGCATATCGCGATAGCAGGCAACATCGGCTCCGGCAAGACCACGCTCACACAACTGTTGGCCAAACACTACAAGTGGGACCAATTGCAAGAAGCCGTGGACAACAATCCCTACCTGTTCGATTTCTACAAGGACATGCAGCGGTGGAGCTTCAACCTGCAGATCTTCTTCCTCAACTCGCGCTTCGAGCAACTGTTGGAGATCCGCCGCAGCGGGCGCAACGTGATCCAAGACCGTACGATCTACGAGGACGCGTTCATCTTCGCGCCCAACCTGCACGCGATGGGCCTTATGACCTCGCGCGACTTCGACAACTACTTCCGGCTGTTCCAGAACATGGATCACTCCATCACTCCGCCGGACCTGTTGATCTACCTGCAAGCACCTGTGGACAAACTGGTGAAACAGATCAGCGAACGCGGACGCGATTACGAGAACTCCATCAGCATCGAATACCTCAAACGTTTGAACGAGCGCTACGAAGCGTGGATCCAGACCTACGACAAAGGCAAGCTGCTGATCATCGATGTGGAGGACAACCGCTTCCACACCAACCCCGAAGACCTCGGCAAGATCATCAGCCGCATCGATGCGGAGATCCATGGCCTGTTCCCGATGGAACCCGCCGGCGCGAAACCCGCGGTGAAAGTGATCAACATCGGTAAGCCTGCTGCGACCAACGGAAAAGCAGCTGGCAAGGATGTAACGAAGAACGCCGCCAAAGCCGCGCCTAGTAAGAACGGTAAGGCTCCTGCGAAAGCGGCGGATAAGAAGGTGGCAGCGAAGAAGAGGTGAGTTAAGCTCAGACCATAACGCAGAAGCCCCGCCGACCAGCGGGGCTTCTCCATTCAACCATGTTCCGGAAGGTGCGATGCGGCCGCACTATGCATTGCCGTCCAGTGGATCGGCGGTGGTCTGATCCGATGGCCATTCCCTCCCGTATGTAGTAATGGCCTTTGGACCCCTTAACCCATCCCTATCATGAACAGAACTACTCGATCTGGACATTTGCTTGCCGGTCTGGCGAGCCTTCTCCTTCCTTTCGGACTAGAAGCCGCAACACGCACCGTGACCTCTTCAGCGGATGCCGGTCCGGGATCATTGCGGGAAGCGATCTCACTTTCCGATGCCGGAGACTCCATCCTCTTCGCACCGAGCACGAACGGCGTTCCCATCCTGCTCACATCCGGCGAGCTTCTCCTGGATGCAGACATGACCATCGTGGGCAACGACACCATGAACACGTTGATCAGCGCTGGTATGCAGAGCCGCATCTTCCGGATCTCCGATGCGGTGACTGTCGAACTACGCGGCATCAAGCTGACGATGGGCCATGCCGATGATGGAGGCGCCCTGCACATCACGGGGTCCGAGGTGATGCTTCGTGACGTTGCTATCCATCACAGCATGGCCATGCTACGCGGTGGAGCCATTTTCGTCACCGGCGGTTCCTTGTGGATCACCGGATCGGAACTTGCGTGGAACACTGCATCCGGCGCTGCGGCGACCGAAGGTGGTGGTGCCATCTTCAACCTGGACAACATGCTGACTGTGGATGGCATGAGCGCGCTCCACCACAACATGGCGAATGGTGCCAGCGGAAGTGGCGGTGGGCTCTTCACCGTTTCCGGCACCGTGATGCTGGACCATGTGATGATCCACAACAACGCGGCGAACCGTGCAGGCGGCGGCATCGAGATCACTTTGGGTGATCTGACCTTGCAAGATGTCCACTTGGACAATAACGATGTGGCCGGCATGTCCGGTACGCCCAACCCGGGCAATGGTGGAGGCCTTCATGGTACGGGCGCGGCGACCATCATGATCGCTGGCGGTACGGTGAATGGCAACAGCGCCGGCCGCGAAGGTGGTGGGCTGTGGAATGCGACAGGGACCAGGACGGTGGACAACGTGCAGATCGATGAGAACGTGGCTCACGGTCCTGCTGCCAACGATGGCGGTGGCGGTCTGTTCAACAACGGCGGAACGCTGATCGTGCAGAACAAAACACAGGTGACTAACAACGTGGCCGATGGCACTGCCGGAAGCGGTGGTGGCATCTTCAACGAAACCGGCGGGAATCTGGTCGTCGATCACAGTACGATCAGTTGGAACACCGCCGTACGTGCTGGTGGTGGCATCGAGGACAATGCAGGTGCCGCAGGAAGTGTACACCTGACGGATGTTATCCTGAACAACAACAGCACGGGCAGCGCGCCTGGCAACGGTGGCGGCTTCCACATGACGGGTGCTGGCAACGCGACGATCACGCGCGGCACGGTGAACGAGAATACCGCAGCACTGGAAGGCGGTGGGCTTTGGAACGGCACCGGCACCATGGTGGTGGACAGCGTGCTGATCGATGGTAACGTGGCCGAAGGTGCGTTGGCCGACCAAGGTGGTGGGGGGATCTTCAACCTTGCCGGAATGCTCACCGTGCAGAACGGAACGCAGATCACCAACAACATGGCAACGGGTGCAGCGGGCAGCGGCGGCGGTATCATGAACGATACGTTGGCCACGCTCACCGTGATCAACAGCACCATCTCCGCCAACCACGCCATGCGCGCGGGCGGCGGCATCGAAGTGTTCAGCAAACCAGGTTATCTGACCACGCTGACGAACGTGGACTTCATGGGCAACAGCACCGGTGCCGCACCTGGCAATGGTGGTGCCGTACATATCACCGGTCCCGGTGATACGAACATCAACGGCGGCATGGCCATGGGGAACACGGCTGCACGCGAAGGCGGCGGCTACTGGAACGGAACAGGGATCATGACCTTGAACAATGTGATGATCGACGGCAACACGGCGAGCGGACCTGCTGCGGATGATGGTGGCGGAGGACTCTTCAACAACGGTGGGACCATGGTGGTGCGCAACAACACCATGCTGATGAACAACGTGGCCGATGGTGCCGCAGGTAGCGGTGGTGGCCTCTTCAACCTGAATGGAACCGTGATGATCGATGACGTCATGTTCCAACAGAACGAATGCGTGCGTGCCGGTGGTGCGATCGAATCGCTCACCGGAACGATCACCGTGAGCAACTCGGTATTCACCGGTAACGACTGTTCCGCAGGGGGAGAACTGGCAACCTTCGCGCCTGGCAATGGTGGTGCCGTACACGTGACCGGCGCAGGGACCTTCACCCTACAGAACAGCACCGTGACCGAGAACATGGCAGGCAACGAAGGCGGCGGACTCTGGGGTGCGAACGCTGGTGTGATGAACGTATCGCACAGCGCGGTGTACGCCAACGAAGCGCCGAAAGGCGGCGGTCTGTTCTTGCAAGGTGGCGAAGGTGCTACCGGAACGTTGTGGGTGGAACAGAGCACAGTGGCCAACAACATGGCCACCACGGGCGGTGGTGTGCAAGTGAACGGTGGTGTGGCTACCATCGTAGCAAGCACCATCGCTGGCAACATGGCCAACGAAGCGGGCGGCGGGACCTACCACATGATGGGCACACTGAACCTGAACAGCACGATCGTCGCTGACAATGCCGCAGCCATGGCACCCGATGTGAGCGGTGCGTTGAACGAGGTCTCCTTCACCTTGGTGGAGAACGCCGAGGGCGCCACCGGTATCATGGACGGCATGAGCGGCAACCGCACTGGTGTCGATCCTGACCTGAACGCGCTCGCGGACAATGGTGGATCCACATGGACGATGGAGTTGGAGTGCGGTAGCGTGGCCATCGACATGGGGGATCCCGATCTGATGGCCAACGACCAATGTGACTTGCCGGTCTTCGGTGTGCAACGCGATATGGGCGCAGCGGAACTACAGATCGATTGCGCTACGGTAGGGGTGGGAGAGAACGGTGTGAACAGCGATCTGCTTCAACTCTACCCTGTTCCTGCGAACGCTGTGTTGAACATCGGAATGAGCACGGTCCGGCCAACACAAGTGGTCGTACTCGATGCCGTGGGTCGCGTAGTGATCCAGGTCAGCGATGCACGCCAGATCACACAGGAAAGCGTGCGCATATTGGATGTGAGTTCGCTCAGCAACGGAACATACCTGCTCAACCTTCTCGCTGCGGATGGTTCCAACATCGCCGGTCAGCGCTTCACGGTGGCGCGGTGATCACCTCCCTTCACCCGGACTACACTTAGCCTAACAACAAAGAAGGGGCTGCCTGATCAGGCAGCCCCTTCTTTGTTCCAGCTTTGCGAGGATCAGAACCGCTCGCTCACATCCAAGGTCGTTCCATCGGCAGCGACTTCCACCGTGTGCTCGATGGTGGCAGCCGGCACTTGCACATGGGCCGCCTCGTTCTCGTTGATGTGCGGCGCGATGATCAGCGCTACGATCGACGTCAGCTTGATGAGGATGTTCATCGAAGGACCCGAGGTATCCTTGAACGGATCACCAACGGTATCACCCGTTACAGCGGCTTGGTGGGGAGGCGAAGGTTTGTCGGCCTTGTGCTTGTAGTACATCACACCATCGATGTCCACGCCTTTCTCGAAGCTCTTCTTCGCATTGTCCCAAGCGCCACCGGCGTTGTTCTGGAACATGCCCATGAGCACCCCGCTCACGGTGATACCAGCCAGCAAGCCACCCAGTGCTTCAGGACCAGCGAGGAAACCAACGATGATCGGTGAGAGCAAGGCCAAGGCACCTGGTGCGATCATCTCGCGGATGGAGGCCTTGGTGCTGATGGCCACGCACTTCTCGTACTCTGGCTTCGCTTTACCTTCCATGATCCCGGGGATCTCGCGGAATTGGCGACGGACCTCCTTCACCATGTCCATGGCGGCTTTGCCCACCGCGCTGATGGCAAGGCTGCTGAAGAAGAAAGGGATCATGCCACCGACGAACAACATGGCCAACACATCGGCCTTGTAAATGTCGATGCCCGTGATGCCCGACATGCCCACGTACGCTGCGAAGAGCGCCAGAGCGGTGAGCGCTGCGGATGCGATCGCGAAGCCTTTTCCGGTTGCAGCGGTTGTATTACCCACAGCGTCCAGGTTGTCGGTACGCTCGCGTACTTCTTTCGGAAGACCGCTCATCTCGGCGATACCACCAGCGTTGTCAGCGATAGGACCGAACGCGTCGATCGCGAGCTGCATGGCGGTGGTGGCCATCATGCCTGCTGCGGCGATCGCCACACCGTACATACCGGCCAGCTCGAACGAACCCCAGATGCCCGCTGCGAGGATCAGGATCGGCAACACGGTGCTTTCCATGCCCATGGCCAGACCACCGATCACGTTGGTGCCGTGGCCCGTGCCGCTCTTCTTCACGATGCTCAACACTGGACGACGACCCATGCTGGTGTAGTACTCGGTCACCAAGCTCATCAACGTACCTACCACGAGGCCGAGGATGATGGCCCAGAACACGTTCATGCTGGTGATCTCCGAAGAAACTCCGTTGCGCACGAACTGCATCGTCTCAGGAAGCATCCACTGGATCAATGGATAACTGCTTACGGCCACCAGCAACATGGAACCCCAGTTGCCGTAGTTCAGCGCGTTCATCACGCTATCGGAATCCTTCTTGATGCGCACGAACAAGGTGCCCACGATGCTGAACAACACACCTAGACCTGCGATGACCATCGGCAACAGGATCGGAGCCATGCCTCCGAAGTTGTCGGCGCTGACCACTTCGCGGCCCAGCACCATCGTTGCCAACATCGTAGCCACGTAGCTGCCGAAGAGATCGGCGCCCATACCGGCCACGTCACCCACGTTGTCGCCCACGTTATCGGCGATGGTCGCCGGGTTGCGTGCGTCATCTTCGGGGATACCGGCTTCCACCTTACCCACGAGATCCGCTCCTACGTCTGCGGCTTTGGTGTAGATGCCACCACCCACACGGGCGAAGAGCGCGATGGATTCGGCACCGAGGCTGAAGCCCGCGAGCACTTCCAGGCACTGCATCATCTGCTCACCGTTGGCGTTGCCATCGGTGACGTACATGCCGAGGAATACGATGAAGAGCGTGCTGAGACCAACAACGGCCAGGCCAGCAACACCAAGGCCCATCACGGTGCCTCCGTTAAAGCTCACCTTGAGGCCTTGCGCCAAGCTGGTGCGTGCCGCTTGGGTGGTGCGCACGTTCGCTTTGGTAGCGATGCTCATACCGATCCATCCGGCGAAGGCGCTGAAGAAGGCCCCGATCAAGAACGCGATGGCGATGACCCAGTCGGTATGTGCTGCCACAGCGGTGAGCTCTGCGCTCCATGCCAGCAACACGGCGGCGATGGCGGCGAATACGCCCAACACCTTCCATTCGGCTTTCAGGAAGGCACTGGCGCCACGGGCGATGTAGCCGGCAAGCTCCTGCATGTTGGCGTCGCCAGCATCCTGCTTGTTCACCCACATGGCCTTGCCGATCATCACTACCAAACCCACTACGCCCATCAAAGGGATGTAGTACATCAGTTCACTTCCCATCTTGTCTTTTCGTGTTGTGTATGTTCTTGTCCGTCAGCGCATTCCGTCCCCGTTGGACGAAAGCGGGCGCGAAAATAGGAAACTGCTTGGAACTCAGGGTGGGGAAGGCAGGGGCAGTTGGCTGTTGGCCGTCGCTTCACTGCGTTCGCGATGACGGCAGGGACAGGACGGTGACCTGACGAGGATGTCCTCAGCACCGGATAGGGGCAGCGGCGGTGGTGGCTTCTGTCAACGAAAGTTGTGTTGCGTCGGCCTAGCGATCCGGGCACCTTTACGGCTGTTGAACCGCCAAACCACCGCCATGAAGAAGCTCTCCGCTTGCCTGTTCTTGCTCCTTGCTTGTCTTGCTCTACATGCGCAGGGCCAATTCGTCCATCAGGCCTCGGCACGCTGGGGAACTGCTTTGAACGATAATGCCACGGTGTGCGCGTTGGCTGCCGATGGCGCAATGCTCCTGGCGGGAACGTTCTCCAATTCCATCGACCTGGATCCCAGACCGGGGGAGGCGCTCTTCACGGCCGCCACTTCTTCCTCCGATCCTTCCGTGGATCTTTTCGTTGTGAAGCTGAACGCGGACGGCTCCTACGCGTGGGGCTTCACCATCGGCAACGACCGTACTGAACTCGTTGGCGGCGCTGCGTTCACCGGAACAGGTGATGTGCTGCTGGCATGCTCGTTCAGTCGCGCGGTGGATATCGACCCCGGAGCTGGTGAAGTGCTTTCCCCTTCCACTGGGAACCACTCCGCCGTGCTTCGCCTCGATGGCCAGACCGGCACCTTACAAGACCATATGATCCTGAGCAGCCCCGTGAGCCAGTTCGTCACTTCGGCCCATACCGTATTGGGACTGGAGGCCTTATCCGACGGTGCGTTCGCGCTGCACGGCAGCTTCGGCGACAATTTGGATCTGGACCACGGTGATGGTGTGGCACAAGTGAACACCTCCGGTGCTTTCGATGCGTTCGTGGCCAAGTACGATGCGGCGATGGGCTTCGAGTGGGGTTTCGGCCTCGGCGGTACCGGCAACTTCACGGACCAGACCACGGACATCCGGTTCGATGCCGATGATGCGCTCTACGTGGGTGGCTTCTTCAACGCTGGCACCGACTTCGACCCCGGACCGGACCAAACCGTGATACCATCTGCCAGCAGCGGTCGCGACGTGTGCGTGGCGAAGTACGCCGCCGATGGCACCTTCAATTGGGTGGCCCGCATGGTCTCGCCTTCTTCCAGCGATGGCGTGTTCGGTCTTGAAGTAGCCGATGGCGAAGTGCTGCTGATGGGTTCGTATGAGACCTCCGTGGACGTGGATCCGGGAGCAGGTACGGAGATCCTCTCCCCCATCACCAACAATACGGGCACCTACTTCGCAAAGTTGAACGCCGCGACAGGTGCTTTGGAAAATGCCGCGCAATTCGACCAGATGATCGAGCCGGTTGGTGGCGCATCGGCCAACAGCCACCGTCGTTCCCTGGCGCGCACCGATGATGGGCACTTCGTCTTCATCGGTGACCTGTTCTTCGGCACATACGACATGCAGATCGGGCCTGGCACAACCACCCTACAGCCGAACAGCGGTGTGCGCGATATCGTGATGGCGCGGTATGCTTGGGACGACTTCTCGTTGAGCGGCGCGGTCCGGATCGGTGCAGCAAGTGGTAGTGACGATGCGAACGTGATCGCCATCAATTCCGCCGGGCAAATGCTGATCGCGGGCGCATTCCGCTCGTCCGTGTTGAACGTTTCTCCGCAAGGGCCCGCTGTGAACCTTCAGAACGCAGGATCCAGCAGCTCCGATGCTTTCTGTGCACGCTATGCTTGGTCCAACTCCACCACGGGCCTGAATGAGACGAACCTGCTTCAACTGAATGCGTTCCCCAATCCGTTCATGGATCGGATCACACTGAACGGGGCTTGGGGCGGCATGATCCGCGTCCGCATCTTCGACGCTACCGGACGTGTGGCTGCCGAAACTTCGGGAACGTTGCCGCTCACGCTGGACCTCGGTGTATTGCCAGCGGGGAGCTACACCGCACACGTGACTTCGGAGAACGGTCCGGCGGTGTTCCGGTTGATGAAGGAGTGACGACCCCTACTTCACCACATACAGCACCTCCTTCACCGCTTTCACCACGCGGGGAACGCTGGGGCAGTGATGCATCGATGAGCTTCTGCGTATCCGAATGGTAGCGTTGTCTATTTCTCTGACCCAGACATTGCCCCCATCAATGTTGGAGAGACGATGTAATTCTCTAAAAGGGGCTTCCCGAGCTTGAATCGTAGGCAATCCTCTGATCGTGTAGCGAACTCCTTTGTTTCTTCAAGTCCCTTGTCCACATCCCGCCTCCACCGTTCGTACGCATCCGGCTCCTTCTTCAAGTAGACCTGTTGGGTGAAAGCATCCGTCATGGCTCGTTTCATCCCCATCGCGTCTGCCATAACGGTCTCCAGAAAAATGTAGTCCACGCCGTATCCCGGAATAGAATCATGTAGCTCTTTCAGATCCCTGCGGGCGGAACGCGCAGCATACTCATGAATATCGAACACCACCTGCTGCTCAAGAACTCCAGCACTTGTATCACCGATCCGGTAAGATGTGCCGATCTCGAATGCCGGGACTATGTACACCTTCTCAGACTGCTTTCCACGATCGCGCTTTCTTTTTGGAACATCCACCTTGTACCAGAGGCCCAAATATGCCACCGTGCATAGGCCGATCGAATCACAGTAACGTCGCTCCTTCTCGCTCGGTGCTTTCATTCTGTGAAAATCTCCCGCTTCGAGTAATGATCCGGGTTGCCAAAAAATGTGCGTTTCCGTGCGGCAATCCTGTGCACTTGAGTGTTGCGACCATCCCACTATCACAGTAGCATGGATGATCACACGAGATATGAGCGTTCGCATGGCCGGACTGTTGAGCAGCAACGCAACAAACGCGAAATGATCCCGACTATTTCACCACATACATCACCTCCTTCACTGCCTTCACCACGCGGGGAACGCTGGGGAGCGATGCATCGATGAGCGTAGGTGTGAACGGCAGCGGCACGTCGGCCTGGTTCACGCGGAAGACGGGCGCATCGAGGTGATCGAAGGCGTCCTTCTGCACGCGGTAGGCGACCTCGCTGCTGATGCTGGCGACAGGCCAGTTCTCGTCGATCACCACCAAGCGGTTGGTCTTCTTCACGCTCTTGATGATGGTGGCGTAGTCCATCGGGCGGATCGTGCGCAGGTCGATGACCTCTGCGTTGATGCCTTCTTTCGCGAGTTCGTCCGCAGCAGCGATGGCGATCTTCATCATCTTCCCGAAGGAGACGAGGGTGACGTCTTTGCCTTCGCGCACCACGTTGGCCACACCGATCGGCAGCAGGTATTCGCCATCGGGGATCTCGCCTTTGTCGCCGTACATGCGCTCGCTTTCCATGAAGAGCACCGGATCGTTGTCGCGGATGGCGGCTTTCAGCAGACCCTTCGCGTCCATCGGGTTGCTGGGCGTGATCACCTTCAAGCCGGGCACGTTGGCGTACATGGCCTCGAAGCTCTGGCTGTGCGTAGCGGCGAGCTGACCCGCGCTACCGTTACCACCGCGGAACACGATGGGCACGTGGAACTGGCCACCGCTCATCTGCAACATCTTGGCCGCATGGTTGATGATCTGGTCGCTGGCCAGCACGGCGAAGTTCCAGGTCATGAATTCGATGATGGGGCGCAGGCCGTTCATAGCCGCACCCACACCGATGGCGGTGAAGCCCAGCTCTGCGATCGGCGTGTCGATCACGCGCTTCTCGCCGAACTCGGCCAGCATGCCTTTGCTCACTTTGTAGGCACCATCGTACTCCGCCACTTCCTCGCCCATGAGGAACACGTTGGGGTCTCGACGCATCTCTTCGCTCATGGCCTCGTTCAGGGCCTCGCGGAATTGGACTGTACGCATGGAGTGAATATTCAGTTCTCAATGTCCAATGCTCGATGTTCAATGCCTGCTGGCCTGAACACGGAGAAATGAACTTGACGTTCGTTCGAGGGGCGAAGGTAACAAGGCTTACTCGCGCACGAAGCGGGCCACGCGGGCGGCACCATCGGCTTGCAGGCGGATGAAGTAGCCACCGGGCACCAAGCTGGAAACATCCACACGGGCCTTGCGGTCGCTGCCCAGGTTGCGGCGGAGCACTTCCCGGCCGGTCATATCCAGCACGGTGAGTTGGGCGTTGCGCGCGGCTCGTGTCAATTCCACGTTGAGGACATCCGTGGCTGGCACGGGCGCCAGGGTGAACAGCGGTAGCTCGCGTTCTTCGATGCCGATGGAGGTGACGTTGTAGCAGTCGCTCATGGCCACACAACCATCGGTGACCTGCACAGCATAGCTGCCCACCTCGGTGGCCACGTAGTACTGTGCCGTAGCACCGGGCACCAAGGTGTACATGCTGCGATCGCACTGGAACCACTGCCAATCCGCGGTGGCGTCCGTGGCGATCAGCGTAGCGCCGTTCTGCACCACATTGGTATTCACTTCACCCTGGAACAGCACTAGCACCACGGTGGAATCGCAGCCGCTGCTGGAGGTGAAGGTGGCCGTGTACGTTCCCGGTGTGGTCAACGTCTGGCCATTGAAGACGTACGTGCTTCCATCACAAAGGGGCGCTTCCACCGCGACGCCGATGACAGGGCCGGTAACGAAATTGCTCGACCCTCCGGTAAGCCCGAATCCTTGCAACTCGCCGTCGGTATTGCCGATCTGGTCCGTGAGCGTGCTGATTGCCGTATTGTCGCCACCAGCTACACCCTGATCCATGTCGAAGTACAATTCCAGGCCAGCGGAGGTCTCGTCCATGGGCGATGACGCAAGGCATTCCACATCCTCGCTGGAAAGTGCGATGCTCCAAAGGCCCACCTCGTCCAACTGCCCGGTGAAACTGAAGTTGTCGCTGTTGTACACCAGTCCACCTACCCGGAAGGTGCCGGTCGTGCTCGTGATGATACCGGATGCGGCGGCGAACGCCACCTCGACGCCGTTGTGGTAAAGCAACAGCTCCGAGCCGTTGTAGACCAAGGCCAAGTGCTGCCAGGAATCGAAGTCGAGGCCGGTATAGACCAAGGTGAAGGCCATGCCCTCACTGTTGCGGAAACGCCCTTCAACCGAATTGGTACCATCCAACCGGAGCAGGTAGAAGTCCGCCTCTACTTCATCCCGTAACCCCGCAATGCCATTGTGCCCAAGCCCGCTATCGGAGGGTTTCAGCCAGCAAGACAGACTGAATCCGGAAGCATCCGCGATAGGCGCTGACCCGTTCTCCACGGTCACGACATCGTCGATACCGTCGAAGTCCAAGGCGTTCTGGTCCTGGGCTTGGGGGGAAAGGCTTGGCCACAGGCTGGCAAACAAAGCGAGGTAGAGGGAGCATAGTGGTGTTCGCATGGTGATGGTCTTGGTAGGGAGACGGTCCATTCCAAAGAAAGGATGTCCGCCCTGAAGGATGCAACCAAGATATCGCTGGCCGTGGAACGGTAGCTGCGTAAGTTTGCGGCCCGCCGGGAAGAACCGGCCCCTGCCATGAAGATCCTCGTACTCCTGAGCCAAGTGCCCGATACCACGGCACGCATCGCGTTCACCAACGGCAACACCCAGTTCGATGCCAACGGTGTGACCTTCATCGTGAACCCTTACGACGAGTGGTACGCCCTCGTGCGTGCTTTGGAGCTGAAGGAAGCCGCAGGTGCAGGCAGCGTTACCACCATCACCGTGGGTGGTGCCGATACCGAAGCCACCATCCGCAAGGGATTGGCCATCGGTGCCGATGAAGCCGTTCGCGTGGATGCCCAACCCACCGAAGCTTTGCAAGTGGCGGAACAAGTGGCGGCCTATGCGCAGGATAAAGGCTTCGACCTGATCATCGCCGGAAAAGAGACCATCGACCATAACGGCGGCCAGGTGGGCGGCATGGTGGCCGAACTGCTGGACCTCCCCTACATCGCCCTCGCCAGCAAACTCGACGTGGCCGCGGGCAAAGCGACCATCGAGCGCGATGTGCCGGGTGGCGTGGAAGTGCTGGAAGCTCCACTCCCGCTGGTGCTGAGCGCCGCGAAAGGCATGGCCGAACAGCGCATCCCCAACATGCGCGGCATCATGGCGGCACGCACCAAACCGTTGACCGTGGTGCCCGCAGCAGGGACCGACAACGTTGCCGCTACCACCTCCTTCGAACTTCCTCCCGCGAAAGGCGCCGTGAAGATGATCCCCGCAGACGAGGCCGGAAAGCTCATCGAGCTGCTGCACAACGAAGCGAAGGTGATCTGAACAAGAACGATGTACGGGCCGATGATCATCGGCCCCAACCCATACTGAAATGAGCACGATCGTATTCATCGACACCCGGGGCGAGAAGATCCCGAAGGCCGCACAAGAAGCGGTGACTTACGCCAGCAAACTCGCCGGCGGACCCGTTACAGCCATCACCTTCGGTGGTGCGAGCGGACTGGAAAGCCTCGGCGCACAAGGTGCTGCGAAGGTGATCGTGGCGCGCGGCGTTATGGCGGTGGATGGACAGCAGCTGACCAAATTGGTGACCGACGTGGCCGCCAAAGAAGGCGCCAACACCATCGTGTTCGTGCATGACGGAACCGGGAAGAGCGTGGCCCCACGTGTGGCCGCGAAGTTGAAAGCCGGGCATGTGGCCGGAGCATTGGGCCTTCCCGAAGGCGACAAATTCAAACGCAACGTCTTCAGCGGGAAAGCAAAGGCTTGGTTGCAAGTGACCAGCGCCACCAAGGTGATCAGCCTGATGCCGAACTCCATCCCCGTGGGGAAGGACGGTGGCAGCGCGACCGTTGAAGAGTACAGCGGCGACCTCGGCCCAGCACGCATCACCGTGAAAGAAGTGCGCAAGGCCGGTGCAGGTGTGCCCTTGCCCGAAGCGGAACTGGTGGTAAGCGCCGGTCGCGGAATGAAAGGCCCGGAGAATTGGGGTCTGGTGGAAGAACTGGCGAAAGAGCTCGGTGCCGCTACGGCCTGCAGCCGTCCGGTGGCCGACATGCATTGGCGTCCGCACCACGAGCACGTGGGCCAGACCGGTGTGGCCATCCGCCCGAACCTGTACATCGCTATCGGCATCAGCGGAGCCATCCAGCACCTCGCTGGGGTGAACCAGAGCAAGGTGATCTGCGTGATCAACAACGACCCTGAAGCACCGTTCTTCAAAGCAGCGGACTACGGCATCGTGGGTGATGCGTTCCAGATCCTGCCGAAACTGGTGGAAGCGGCGAAAAAGGTGAACGCGGAACGGTAGAGTTTGAAGCGCAGGGGCAGGAACAGGGGCAATGCCTACTGCGCCTGCCCCTGCTCCCTTTCGATCCAGCAACTCACATCTCCTACCTATCTTCACGGCCCCGCTGAGCAAGGATGGATAAGGTCGAACTACGCTTTCTTCGGATCACGTACAGCCACACCCACGCAGGGGCCTATGCGCTGATCCTGTCCGAAGTGGAAGGCGACCGCCGCCTGCCCATCATCATCGGTGGTGTAGAGGCACAGGCCATCGCTATCCAGGTAGAGAACATCAAACCTGCACGGCCGCTCACGCACGACCTCTTCAAGAACGTGTCCGATACACTTTCCATCAATCTGAAGGAGGTGATCATCAACGACCTGGTGGAAGGGATCTTCCACGCGAAGCTCGTGTTGGAACAAGCGGGGCGTGAAGTGGAGATCGATGCACGTAGCAGTGACGCCATCGCTCTGGCCTTGCGTTTCGATTGTCCCATTTCCACTTACGAATTCATCCTGAGCGCTGCTGGCCTGAAGGTGGAGGAAGGTGAAGAGAGCGAATCGGAAACAGAAGAGACCAAGAGCAAGTCCAAGGCGGAGAAGAAGTCGGCTGGTTCCATGACGCTGGACGAGTTGCGCACGAAGCTGGAAGAGGCTCTTGACAACGAGGATTACGAACGTGCTTCCAAGATCCGCGACGAGATCAAGAAGCGCGAAGGGACGAACTGATCAGCGCCCAGCGCATCGGTCCGCGATCGTAAGGATCAAGGTTGAAGTAGGAAGAGGTAAGTAGGAAGACCGCGTTGCTCGTGGTCGTCGTTCATGGCAGCCGGAATTCTTTCCAGCAGCCCTCGTTTCAATTCGCGGATGCCTCCTTCGCCCCGGAACGCATGGTGACGAAATACACTACCGCGCCTAGCCCGACGATCACCAAACTGCCTATCGTGAACGTGGGTTTGAAGACGAGCAGGTTGAGGCAGAACGCCAGCGCACACACGATGTAGAGCGCCGGGATCCACGGATACCCTACCGCTTTGTACGGTCGCTCGGCATCAGGTTCGCGCTTGCGCAGAATGAAGATGCCGATGATGGTGACGATGTAGAAGAGCAGCGATGCGAAGGTGGCGTAGTCCAGCAGGTCGCCGTAGGTGCCACTGAAGCACAGCAGGCACGACCAAACACATTGCACCCACATGGCCCATTGCGGCACACCGCGCTTGCTCAACTCGCCCGCCTGCTTGAAGAACAGCCCTTCCTTCGCCATGGCGTAATACATACGCGGCCCCACGAGCACGTAGCCGTTGATGCAGCCGAAGGTGCTGATCATGATCAGGATGGCCATTACCGAAACAGCAGCGGGCCCCATGATCACCTGCGCCGCTGCGGTGCCCACACGGTCGGCTTCAGCGTTCATGATCCCTTCGCTCGGCAACAACGCGAGGTAGGTGATGTTGGCCAACACGTAAAGACCGGTGACGATCAACGTCCCCAAAGCGAGGCTACGCGGGATGTTGCGTTGGGGCTCCTTCACTTCACCGGCGATGAAGGTGATGCTGTTCCAACCATCGCTGCTGAAGAGCGAACCCACCATGGCCACACCGAGCACACTGAGCAAAGCGACACCAGTGAGCGGCGTGATGACGCCATCACTGCCCGTAGTGGCCGCCTGCCAACCCGTGCTGAAGTTGGTGGCGAGCACATCGGTGTCCAACCCCACGGCGAGGCCTACGATGATCAACGCGAGCAACGCCACGATCTTGGCCGTGGTGAAGATGGTGGTGAGCGTCTTGCTGCTTTGCACCCCGCGTGTGTTGAAGAGCGAGAGCAGGATGATGGTGGATACCGCGTAGACCTGTGCGGCGCTCACCTTCACGAAGCCGAGATCGAACAGGATGTTGTCCGGTGAAAGCACCGGGAAGAACACCGCGCTGAATTTCGCGAACGCCACGGCCACCGCCGCGATGATGCCGGAGGTGATCACCGTGAAGGCCGTCCACCCGTACAAGAAGGCGGTGAGCTTTCCATACGCACGTTGGAGGTACACGAATTGGCCACCAGCCTTGGGCATCATACCGGCCAGCTCGCCATAACTAAGCGCGGCCATCACGGTGAGCAGGCCCGCCACCACCCACGCCACCAGCATCCACGCCGGTGAACCGATGTCGCGTAACATGCCCGCGCTCACGATGAAGATGCCGGACCCGATCATGGAACCGGCCACGAGCATGGTGGCATCCCACAGCCCGAGCGATCGTTTGAACCCGCTCATGGTTGCCTAGTCGTGCTTGTGCAGCTTGCTGTGCTTGCGGCTGTACCCGAAGTAGATCACGAAGCCGATGGCGAGCCAGATGCCCAAACGGATCCAGTTCTCCTTGCCCAACCCGAAGATCATGGCACCGCATGCGATCACCCCCAGAATGGGCACCAACGGCACGAAGGGTGTCTTGAATTGGCGTGGCAGATCGGGTTCGGTCTTGCGCAAGATGATCACCGCGAGGCATACCAACATGAAGGCGAACAAGGTGCCGATGCTGGTCATGTGCCCCACCACGTTGCCCGGAACGAAGGCCGCGAACAGCGCTACAAGAACAAGGATGGCCAAGTTGCCCTTGTAGGGCGTCTTGTATTTCGGATGCAGTTCCGAGAAGAGTCCCGGCAGCAATCCATCGCGGCTCATGGAGTAGAACACTCGGCTCTGGCCCAACAACATCACCAGGATCACGGAAGAGAAACCGGCGAGGATGGCCACGGTGACCGACTTGCTGAGCCAGCTGTACCCCGGCATGGCTTCCTGGATCGCCGCCACCACGGATGCTTCACCACCTTTCGTGGGGTCGCGGAAGAATTCCACGGGGACAAGACCGGTCAACACGTGCGCAAAGAGGACATAGAGCAACGTGCAGATCAAGAGCGAACCCAGGATGCCGATGGGCATGGACCGTTTCGGATCCTTCGTCTCCTGCGCCGCCGTACTTACCGCGTCGAAACCGATGAAGGCGAAGAACACCGTACCCGCCGCACCCAAGATGCCCAACAGTCCGCCGTAGTTGTGCGTCAGGCCTTCGTAGTCCACATAAGTGGTGGCATCGGGGATGTATGGTGTGTGGTTGGCAATATCGATATAACCCCAGCCCAACGCGATGATGAGCACCACGATGGCCACCTTCACGATCACGATCAGGTTGTTCACCAGCGCCGACTCTTGTGTGCCGCGGATCAGCAACAGACTAAGGATGGAGACGATGAACAAAGCAGGCAGGTTCATGATACCACCCACGCCATCGATCGAAGTTTGGAACGGCGAGTGGCACCATTCATAAGGGACGGGTGCCATGCCCATGATCTCCACCAGGAAGTTGTTGAGGTATTCGCTCCAGGCGATGCCCACGGTTGCAGCGCCCACGGCGTATTCAAGCACCAGATCCCAGCCGATGACCCACGCGAGCAACTCGCCCATGGTGGCATAGGTATAGGTGTAGGCACTTCCCGAAATGGGGATCGACGATGACAATTCCGCATAACATAGGCCTGCCAGCGCACAGCCGAGGGCCGCGATGAGGAAGCCGATCGTGACCGCCGGACCCGCGCTTTGTGCCGCTGCGGCAGCCGTACGCACGAAGAGCCCCGCGCCGATGATGGCCCCGATGCCCAAGGCGATGAGGGACCACGAGGTGAGGGTCCGTTTCATGGAATGGCCCCGTTCGTCGGTGCCAGAAGCCATGATCCGTTCCAGTGACTTGGTAGCAAAGAGCTTGTTCGCCATGGAGTTGAATGGGATGCGGCACCAAGATGGGGCTTTGAACGCACACCGCCAAAGGAGCGCATCAACACGCACGATGAACAACGACCTTGACGAATGACGTACGACGTTGGCCGCGACATGGGTACTTTGGGGCCCGCATGCGGCTCGACGACACCCAGATCCTGCGATCGTTCAGCACGCGGCGCGTTCTGCTGCCGGTGGTCATCGGCCTTTCCATCACCGCGTTCTTGGTGTGGCGAAACGCCGATTGGGATGCGCTGGAACGGGTCCGGTGGACTTGGAGCACCACCTTCTGGATGATCCTCGCCGCGCTGAGCGTGGTGGTGCGCGACTACGCCTACATGATCCGGATGCGGCACCTCACCGATCGCGAGCTCAGCTGGTGGCGCACGTTCGTGGTGATCATGTTGTGGGAGTTCGCTTCGGCCTTGGCACCGGGCATCATCGGCGGTGGATTCCTCTTCGCCATCCTCATCCTCACTCGCGAAGGGATCGAAGCGGGAAAGAGCATCACCATCATCACCTTCACCTCGTTCCTCGATGGCATCTTCCTCGCCGTGATGGCACCGCTGGTCTATTTCGCCGTGGGCCGCGATGCGCTTTTCGCGGGGATGGACACCGGCTCCGGGCCGTGGGATACCGGCTTCTTCGTCTGGTTCTGGATCGTCTACTTCGGCATCCTCGGCTACAAGCTCTTCGTGGGGTATGCCCTCTTCGTGAACCCCGCGTTCGTGAAACGTGCGCTCGTGGGGATCTTCTCCGCCCCCATCCTCCGGCGCTGGCGACGCGGCATGGTGACCACCGGCGACCAGCTGATCACCGCCGCCAACGGACTTAAGAAACGCGGCTGGGACTATTGGTGGCCCGCCCTCATCGCCACCTTCGTTTCGTGGACCGCCCGCTACTCCATCGTCAACTGCATCCTCCATGCATTCCACCCGGACATGGGTTTCCGCGACGATGGCGTGATCTACGGCAAACAAGTGATCATGGGCATCATCGTGCTCCTGAGCCCCACGCCCGGCGGCAGCGGCCTGGCCGAATTCATCTTCAACGATTTCCTCGGGCTCTTCATCGCTACGGGTCTCGCACCCGCATTGGCCCTGGTGTGGCGCCTGATGAGCTACTACCCCTACATCGTGATGGGGCTGGTGCTGCTGCCACGGTGGATCCGGCGGAACATCGTGCCGAAGGTGCTGGGGCGGGCTTGATCCGAACTTCCTTCTACATTCACGCTCCACCAACCATTTTCTATGGAACGTTTCACCGGATTGATCGGCGTCGCACTGATCCTTGGCATCGCCTTCTTGGCGAGCAACAACCGCAAGGCGATCAACTACCGGCTCGTGCTTAGCGGGCTGGGGCTGCAGATCCTGATCGCGCTGTTGATCTTCAAAGTGGATGCCGTGAAACGTGGCTTCCAGTGGCTCGGGCGGCGCATGGGCGATGTGGAACATGCCGCACGCCGGGGTGCTGAGTTCGTCTGGGGTGGTGTCGGCGTGGATCACTTCGATGGCACCATCGGCACCTTCGCCAGCGGCGGTTTCATCTTCGCCTTCAACATCACGGCCACCATCATCCTGGTGTGTGTGCTGGTCGCCATCCTGTACCACATCCGCGTAATGCAGTTCATCGTGGGCATAGTGGCCAAGGCGATGAACTTCGTGATGCGCGTGAGCGGCGCCGAAGCGTTGAGCAACGTGGCCAGCGCCTTCGTGGGCCAAGTGGAAGCGCAGGTGATGATACGCCCCTACCTCGCGGGCATGACACGCAGCGAACTGCTCGCCAGCATGACCGGCTCGTTGGCGTGCATCGCCGGTGGCATCCTGATCGTGTACGTGGGCATGGCCGAACGTGCCGGCATGGACCTCGCCGCCAACCTGATCGCGGCGAGCTTGATGGCCGCGCCCGGCGCGCTGGTGATCAGCAAGATCGTATGGCCCGAAACGGAGGAAAGCCAGACGATGGGCAACGTGAAGCTAGAGGTGAAGAGCAACTACGTGAACATCATCGATGCCATCGGCCACGGTGCTGGAGACGGGTTCAAGATCGCCATGAACGTGATCGCCATGCTGATCGGTTTCATCTCGTTGATCGCGTTGGTGAACTACCTGATGACGACGATCGGTCATGCCTGCGGTCTGGACTTCGCGCTCACGCTCGACTGGGTATTCGGAAAACTCTTCACCCCGATGGCATGGGCCATGGGCGTGCCCTCCCAAGACCTCAACAGCGTTGCCACACTGCTCGGCGAGAAACTCACCGTGAACGAGTTCCTCGCTTTCCAACACCTGAGCGACGGCACCCGACCCGTGATGACGGAAAAAGGCCTGTTGATCGTCTCCATCGCCATCTGCGGTTTTGCGAACTTCAGCAGTGTGGGCATGCAGATCGGCGGTATCGGCGAACTGGCTCCTTCACGCAGGGCCGACCTGGCGAAGCTGGGCCTGAAAGCCTTGCTATGCGGAACGCTGGCCAGTTACATGAGCGCGACGTTGGCGGGGATCCTGATGTGAGCCTTCCCAACTGACCACGGCCCGGATCAGCGACCATGGATGGCCTTTTGTTCGATTTAGGGAAATGGTTGTTCAATGCCATCGGGGGCACTGTCCGCTTCGCATATGGAACTCTTATCCGCGCCTTGCGATTGACAAAGCGCCAGTCATTCTCATACGAAGAGTATTTGAACGGACCGAAGGTTCCTAGGGACAAACTCTTCGATGGTGATGCCCATCGATTCAACAATATCTTGATCGGCCTTCTATTCCTTGGGGCGCTCTTCGGTCTAACGACCTGCTGAATCGTTTACGACCAGGTCATGAAGTGTTCTGCTTTAATCATCCTCTGCCTGCTTATCGGCGCAGGTTGGTTCATCTGGTCCAGAAAGGCCGAGATCAAAGAGCTTGTCGCTCCTGTTGAACGTATCGCTGGTGAACCGATCGATTCCCTCCACGGGGTCATCGTCCGCTACAACGATGGCTTCGGCGCGATCCACGGCCGCAACGTGGTGGACGGCTACAACGTCGGCTTGAAATACCAATGTGTGGAGTTCGTGAAGCGCTATTACTTGGAACACTACGGCCACCGCATGCCCAACAGCTACGGCCACGCGAAGGACTTCTTCGACACGACACTCGTTGATAGCACCTTGAACACCGACCGCGGGCTGCTTCAATTCACGAACCCGAGCGCTACGAAGCCACGCGTGGGCGATCTTGTCGTCTTGGACGCATGGAAAGGCAACTCCTTCGGCCATGTCGCCATCGTAAGCGCGGTGGACAACGGCGAGGTGGAGGTCATTCAACAGAACACACGGTCCACACGTACAAGCTACGACCTGGACCATACCGACGGGCGCTACCATATCGAGAGCAAGCGCGTCTCCGGTTGGCTCCGGATGCCTTGATCAGCCTATCTTCAAACCATCATCCATCGATCATGAAGCTTCGTTACCTCCTTCCGTTCATCGCCGTTTGCATGGCCGTTCTCGTACAGGGCCAAGCCGCCAAATTGCAAGTGGGCAAGTCGTTCTCGCGTGTTGCCAAGGATGCCAATGGCGATGTGTATGCCGTGATGGGTGGCGTGCTCGTGGGCGATAAAGAGGGCTTGGTATACGTGGAAGATAACCTGGTGCAAAAGGTGGTGCGCCTGGATGGCCAGATGAACACCGCCGAGGAACTGGTGCTGAAGAATATCCCCTTCGATGCGGCGGTCTGGAACGGTGTGGCACCGATCATCGTGGATGGCACCTTGCATTGCCTGCTCGCTTCCAACACCAAGAAAAGCACGGACTTCGCGGTCGCACAAGTGGACTCGCGCGGCGTACCTGCGCTGGGTGTGATACGCCGCGTGGCCAGCAGCGACATCCTCTTCCAGAACGATCCCACGAACTCACTTCCCAACCGCCCGCAGCCCGACCCGATCCTCTTTTCCAAAGGCTTGCTTTATGCCCACCAAGAACGGATCATCGCAGCGGCCGACGGGCAACACTTCTTGCTGAACAACTACACCAGCGACGAAAAGGGGAACAAGCGTTTCTGGTTCGCGTACCTCGACAAGGAATTCACCGAGCTGTGGAGCGGCACGGCCACGCTACCCTATTCCGATACGCAGAGCACGATACACCAGATCAGCCTGGCGAACGATGGCACGATACACCTGCTCACCTACCTGTTCCCCTGCGAGACCGAAGCCCAGAAAAGCGACAAGCTCTGCCACGAGACACACCTCACCACACTTTCCGATCGCGGCAAGACGGTGAAGGATATCCTCGTGGACAAGGACTTCGTTTCCAGCGCACGGTTATGCGAACGCGATGGCGGCAAGGTGTCCATGGCCATACGCTACGGCTCGCTCACCGGGCAACCCGGCTGGGTGCTCACCTTCGATCCACTGGACCCGAAACTGAAGACCACTCCGCTGGTGGATCAGCGCATCGCATCCATCAAGAAGACGAAGTTGATGGCCTACGGATCCATTGAACCCGGGGCGAAGAAGGGTGTGGTTTCGCGCACCGCGAAAGTGCCCAACGAAGTGGTGGAGCTGATCCCGACATGGGATGGTCTCGTACTCGTTGAGACCTTTTTGGAAACGGCTTTCGAAGTGCCCATGGGTGAGGCCATCGCCATGCGCCGCCTTGGTGGTGATGTGCGCACGAGCTTCATCGCAGCTAACGATTCCATCCAATGGCAACACATCGCCGAACGCGCGTTCATGACCACCGCTGGTCAGTCGTACGATGGTGTGGATGTTCACCTTTCCGCGAACGGCCTCACGCTGCTCTACGATCACACGCCGAAAGGCTTGGAAGCGATCTTGCAGTCGGGTTCGGCACCGGTGACCGAAGGTGAAGACAAGAAGAGCAAGAAGGACAAGATCGCTGCGCCTGCGGAATCCGGCGTGCTGAAGGCGGTCACGCTCGACCCGCGTGGTACCGTGGTCGCCACTGGGACCGCGTTGATCCACCCGGACGGCTTCATGCCCTGCCCCGTCGGCTCGTTGGCAGGCACCTCGGGCAAGGTGTTCGTGGTGAAAACCTTCGACCGGAAGAACAGCTATTCCTTCGCGCTGATCGATGCCTCGGTGGTGGGAAAGTAGCGCCCCGCTTCGCCGTCCGTGTTGTTGATCACTTTGCAGCCGCGGGCGGAAGTGCCCAACGCTGTGCGGCTACTTTTGGCCCCGCACCATGGCCGCGCACGACTACCGCAGTATTCCCGCCAAGATCCAGAAGACAGTCTGGGCTTGGCTGGAGCGTGTACGCCTGTGGGCCTGGAACAGCCAAGCGAAGAATTTCATACTGCTTGCACTGCCCTACCAGACCAGTGCCATCCTTACCGCGTTGGTGGCCGTGGGCTACGCGAAGCTCTTCCAGTGGGCCGAACATTGGAACAGCACCTTCATCGCCGCCAACCCGAAGTTGATCTGGCTCACCGCGCCGATCGCTTTCCTCACCAGTTGGTGGCTCGTTCGCTTCTTCTCGCCCATGGCCGGTGGCAGCGGTATTCCACAGTTGATCGCGGCGGTGGAGGTCGGTAATGATGAAGAGAAGAACGATGGCAGCTGGCGCTTCCTAAACGTGCGCATCATCCTGGTGAAGATCGTGAGCAGCATCGCCATGGTGCTCGGTGGTGGCGCTGTGGGGCGAGAAGGACCCACGCTGCAGATCGCGGGAAGCGTCTACCGTACCGTACACAAACTGCTGCCACCGTTCTGGCCGAAGGTGAGCCGCAAAGTGATGATGATCACCGGTGGTGCTGCGGGTTTGAGCGCGGCCTTCAACACGCCGCTCGGTGGTATCGTGTTCGCCATCGAAGAGCTCACGCGCACGCACATCGCCAAGTTCCGCACGGCGGTGTTGAGCTCGGTGATCCTCAGCGGCATGACGGCGCAATGGCTGCTGGGCCCCTACTTGTTGCTCGGTTATCCGAAGGTGGCCACGGTGGGCATCTCGTTCATGTACAAGCTGCTTGCCATCAGCGTGGTGTGCGGTGTGCTCGGTGCCCTGTCATGCAAATTCATGTTGCTGCTCGACAAGATCCGCCGTTCGCTGAAGAGCTGGGGCACCCAAGGCGCGTTCGTGCTGGCGTGCGCGTTCGGCTTCGCTGGCATCGCATGGTCCTTCGGGATCTACTCGTTGGGCAGCGGCGAAACATTGCTGGACCATTACCTCTTCGCGCCCGATGTGACACCCACGTGGCAGAACGTGGTGGGCCGCTATTTCGGCGGTATCATCAGCAGTGGCAGTGGTGGCGCTGGCGGCATGTTCGCGCCTTCGCTCACCACGGGCGCTTCCATCGGCGGCTTGTTCGGCCATTGGTTCGGAGAGGATCGTGGGGAACTGAACATGATGATCCTCGGTGGCATGTGCGCCTTCCTCACCGGTGTCACGCGTTCACCCTTCACCAGTGCGATCCTCGTACTGGAGATGACCGACCGCCACAGCGTGATCTTCCAGTTGATGTACGCCGGCATGATCGCTTCCGTAGTGGCCCACGCTGTTGATAGCCGATCGTTCTACGACCGCATGAAGAACCGCCTGATCGACTCGGTGCCCGGTCTGCGTAGGCCGCCCACGGAAGAGGTGATGGAGTGAGCGCTCACGGCTTTTCAACAACACTTCGCACGCTCTGCCGCGCCCGTACCTTCGCGGCGTACACATGCAACAGTACCTCGATCTCCTCCAGCACATTCTGGACAACGGCACGCGAAAGACCGACCGCACCGGCACCGGCACCATCAGTTGTTTCGGCTACCAGATGCGCTTTGATCTCGCCGAGGGTTTTCCCGTCCTCACCACCAAGAAGCTCCACCTCAAGAGCATCATCCACGAACTGCTGTGGTTCTTGAAGGGTGATACCAACATCAGGTACCTCCAAGAGAACGGCGTGAAGATCTGGGACGAGTGGGCCGATGCGAACGGCAACCTGGGTCCGGTGTATGGCTACCAATGGCGAAGCTGGGCCACTCCCGATGGCCGCACGATCGATCAGATCAGCGACCTGGTGGCGATGATCAAGAAGAACCCGGACAGCCGCCGCTTGATCGTGAGCGCGTGGAACCCGGCCGATGTGCCGAACATGGCGCTGCCGCCCTGCCACTGCCTGTTCCAGTTCTACGTGGCCGA
>DLGQ01000072.1 GCA_002482775.1 Flavobacteriales bacterium UBA7690
TGCGGGTATAGTCCGTGGTGTAGGTGAAGTCCTTCTGCGCTTCTTCGAAGGTGACCAGGCCCACGGGTCCGGCGTATTCGAAGTGGGTGCCGGGCTGTTCCAAGGCCAGTTCGATCAGGACGGGGAACTCGAAGGCATTGCGCCCGAACGCCGGAGGTACGCTGCAATCGAACAACACTTCCTTGGTGGGGCATCCGGCATGTTCGGCGCGCAGGAGGTAGGTGGACTGGAGCGGGAGTTCGAGGTCGAAGCGGCTGGAGGTGAGGGCCACCTCGAACGGTGCACTGTACTCGGGCACCACGGTCAGTTTCACGCCTTTCCAGGCGCCGCCTTTCACGCGTACGATACCATCGATGTGGACCACCTCGGCGAGCACCGGGCACGACATGGTGAGACCTGCGATAAGGAGTAGAAAAGCTGCACGCATAGGAATAGGAATGGAGCTGTGTTCCTGCTGCCAAGCGACGTGCCGCACCGTGGCAGCGCGGGGTCCGCGGGTGGGTGCGATGCGCTTCTTCAATGGTGCATCCACGGCTACTGCTTGGCGCTGCGGCCGTTGCACCGTTCTTCGACCAGCGGGAAGCACAGCCCGACGGATGGCCGGTGGAGGCCACGGATGGGGAGTGCGTGGAAGGCCCGCCACGTAATTCCCCGGCCTTACACGATCGGTGTACCAAGGCGTTCCCCACTTCTGCTTGAAGCGCGGCTTGGCACGGCATTGCTAGGAATATGCATGGAAACCTGAACACCTACAGCCATGCGTTCACACCTCCTCCCCGCACTCGCGATCGCCTTCGCCCTTCCGCTACAAGCCTTGGCGACAACACCACCCGTTGACCGCTATACCCGTGTAGAAGGGTTGATGGCGGATATGGAACAGGTAACACCCAACACGGCGGAGAGCGCCTACTTGCGCCTTGTGCTGGCGGGTGAAGATGGTACGTACCACGTGTGCATCGTCGCCAACGACCCTATGAAGGTGGTGCGCATGACGGGTCGGTACTTGGATAGTGCGCTTACCGTGGCACACGGCGAATTCAGCTACTTCCACGCGAACGGCCGCAAGGAATCCACGGGCGTTTTCGTCAACGGTGTGAAGTCCGGCCAATGGGTGCGCTGGAGCACCACCGGAGAACAGCTGGCCACCAAGGAATACATCGGACTGGCCGGCGATGCCCTCAACGACCACTTGGGCCTGAGCACCACGGCACCTACGCTGAACCCGAAGAGGGAGCGGGACGTCATCGTGATGTCGTTCTGAGGTCGCGCGCGAAGAGCCAGGTCGGTTCCGTTGGTGGCGTCTCAGCGCAGCGTTGGTGATCCGCCCATGCTGTTGGACTTCACAGGGTAGGGCTGTTCGTATGCCTGCGGGCCTTGGCGAATGCAGCGCGGAACGTGTGCCGTACATGATCACCAGGCATTCCCGACCTTTCGGGCCCGGTGCTTGCAATACCACCGAGAACAGAACCGAACATGCTCCGCACCCTCCTCCTTTTTACCCTGTCCTCCTTCGCCCTGCACCTGAGCGCACAGACCACGGATCCCTTGGCGGAACTCGCCGGCACCACCACCCGGCAGTGGAACGTGATCGGCGCCAAGTCGGCCGCGATCAGTGAATGCGTACCGGGCGAGGCGCAGTACACCTTTCAACTGAAACCCGCACAAGTGGTGGTGAAGGAATGCGAGGCCGGTGCCATGAAGTCGCGTACCGAGGCGGTTACGAACTGGAGCGCCAATGGCAAGAGCGGCATCGCCTTCGGTGGGGCGCGGTACGAGGTGAAGGCCTTGCCGGCCACGGCACCGGCGTGCAAAGGCAATGCGAACTGCATGCGGCTGGTGACCGTGCCCGACGGGAAGACGGATGCCACGCGCACCCTCTACCTTTCGCGCTGATGGAACAGAAGCCTGCGAAACGGAGTTGGGATATGAGCAAGGCCGTGGCGCCGCTGCTCACGGTGCTGGGCATCTCGGTGGGTGCATGGCAGTTCAGCAGCCAGATGAGCCACGAGAGCACCATGGAGTTCACGCGCAGCTTGTACAACAAGAAGCTGCAGGCCTACGAAGAGGTGGGCAAGGCCGTGGGCGATCTGCTGGTGGTGCCGCACGACGAGCAGCTGTGGATCAGCGCCGATGATACGTTGGCCTTCGACAGTTGTTTGGAACGGTTCCGCACCTGCTACTGGAGCGTGTTACCCTTGGTGGAAGACAGCGTGGTGGAAACGGCGATGATCCAGTTCAAGGACATGGCGCGCTTCTACCGCCGCGGCGAGAACGACTACCACGACCTGGCGCGCGAGGGCATGACGTTGATGAACGCGTGCAACCGATCGTTGGAACTGCATTGGCAGAAAAAGAAGAAGGGGGAGAGCTGAAGTGCTCTGCTGAGCCCACCGCAGCGGTGCTTCCGGGATCCAGCCGCGTGGGTCACAACCCCGACTTCCGTATCGCCGCCAGCGAGCTCCGCGCGTCGGTATGCAGGATGAAGACCCCACCGGCGTTCTCCCACGCATCGGCGTAGCGCTCCTGGTCGTCCACCAACACATCGTCCGGTGAGCAGTACGTGTACTTGTTGCGGGCCTGTGTGGTGATCACCTGTAGACCGGGGAAATGGCGTTGCACCCATGCGCGCTTCTGGGGTTCGGCCCACTTGCCGATGGGCAGGCCGGTGAGGATGATGGGGTCCAGATGCACCACACCGTTCACGAGTTCATGCGCATCGGGCAGCGGCGGCAGCGTGCCGTAGAAGTCCGGTGCCGTGGCGAGTTTCTTCCAGAAAGCTCCAGGGCCGTACCTGTCCTGGTACTGCTTCGCGGGCATCTTCAACAAGTCGTGCGCACCGGCTTCGAAGTCGGCGAGCACACCGTCCAGGTCCAGGAACAGTTGGGGCATGCGTCAAGATAACGAGCGCTCAGATCTTCGGGTCCACGGCATCGGGTTCCAGATCCTCGTCGTTGCCGGGCTGTGCCACAGGATCGCTACCCACCACCCCGGTATGGTCCGCATACGTTCCCGCTCCGGTGCTGGGGTCTGTGCTGTAGGAGCCGCGTGTGGTCTGTCCGGTCTGTATGCCAGCGGGCAGTTCGTTCTCGTTCTGGAAGTCCATGGCCTGGTCCTCTGCGCTGCGTTGATCGGGCAGCGTGGTGGGCTTGGGGGTGTGTGCAGCGTATCCTTTCGCGTTGGGGTCCTTGTCGGTCTTGCGGGTGTCCATGGCCAAGTCGTTTCAGATCATGGGGCGAAGGCCGTGCCGCGTTATACCCGGGGCATGGTATGTGGAAGCTTAGCTACAACTCACGAAGAACGAACATCATGCTACGCCCTATCCTGTTCTCCCTCTCGCTGCTCGCCCTAGGTGCCTGCCGCGAAGATCCCAAGCCGAACCTGCCACCTGAAGCGCCGCCAGCACAGCCGAGCCCCGCTGCCAAGGGAACGTCCATCGAGTTCGGTGACGATGGTGTGAAGGTGGAGAGCAAAGACGTGGAGGTGGAACTGGGGAAGGATACAGCGCGGTTGGTATTGCCGAAGTAGCCGCACCGGTCAGGCGCGATCGGGGTGTTGGTGTGGCACACGTTGCACACGCCATGGCATCGACGCCACACTGCGGCGGTATCGTCGCTGCTGCGCAATTGGCACCATCGCCTTGGTGGTCGCGGGGTTCGCGCGGATAGGTCTTCTGGCACCACCGCCCGGCAGGGAACTTGAATGTCCGGATGCGCGTAGGAACAATCCAAGTGACGTGCCGCGGAATGACCCGTATGGGCTGCCCCTCGCCGTGTCACTTTCTCGATAGCGAGGGCCCCAGGGATGGGGCCTTCGCCATTTCGGAGCGAGGAGATCGGTGAGGTGGTTCCCGGATCGAGCGCTAAGTCACGCGTTCACGCGGGCAGCGCCTTCAGGCGAACAACGCGATCAGCACGCTCCAACCGCCGATGACCACCGTGAGCGTGATCCACATCCGCCGTAGCGTCCGGCGCGTGCTGCGCTCCAGTGCTTCTTGCAAGCGTTCGTTGTAGGTTACGCGGGTCATGACCGGATATCAACCGATCGCGTGCCGGAATGAAGCACCTGCAGGACAGCGCCCCGAATTTCCCGGAAGCGGGGCGTGATCTGCCCACTGCTCGTGTTGGAAGTGTGCATGCTGAGCGCGGATCGTGCGTGGCATACGAATGGTCGGTATGCCACGCATGCGAACCACCCTTTTGCTCCTCTTCGCGGCCTTGACCATCACCGGCTGTGTGTCAAAAAAGAAATACGGTGCTGCTACGGCACACGTTGACAAGCTGCGACAAGACAGCTTGGCCTACGAAGAACAAGTGCGTGGCCTGCGTGCGGAATTGTACGGCATGGCCGGCAGTGCACGCATGACGGCGGAAGAGCTGGAGGCGCGCAAGCGGGAGCTGAAGGCGAAGGATGCCGAACTACAAGAGAAAGCACAGCGCATGGATGAGCTGGACCGTCGCCTGCGCGCACAAACCGATGCGATGACGAGCCTGCGCCAGAAGGTGGCCGATGCGCTGGTGAACTTCAACGCTGAAGACCTGAGCGTGAGCATGCGCGATGGCAAGGTGTACGTCTCCCTCTCTGAGAAACTATTGTTCCCCAGCGGCAGCGCCACGGTGGAACCCCAAGGGCGCGAGGCGTTGACGAAGCTCGCCGCTGTGATGAGCAGCAACACCGACATCGATATGATGGTGGAAGGGCACACGGACAACGTGCCGATCAAGCGCGGACGGTTCAGCGACAACTGGGACCTGAGCACCGCGCGCGCCACCAGCATCGTGCGGATCCTGCAGACGGCAGGGCTGCGTCCGGAACGCGTGACCGCTGCCGGAAGGAGCGAGTTCGTGCCCATCAGCAGCAACGACAGTGCGGAAGGGAAGCAGCGCAACCGGCGCACGGAGATCATCTTGATACCGAAGCTGGACGAGCTCTACAAGGCGCTTGGATCTGCACCACTCGCGCCAGCACAACGCACACCATGAACCGCGCGCCCCAAGTCCTAGCGGTGGACCCCAAGAGCGGTGAAGGGATCGCGCAGCGCGCATACGCACAAGAAGAGCAGGAGCGTAGGACCTGTTCGGTGTTGATCAACGAGTTGTATTTCCTGCATTCGCGCTTGGGTGTGCTGCTCGCGCGGATGATCGGGCGTGAGGGCAACGAGCCCTTGCGTACGTTGTTGATGGACCACTACGCCGGTGGCCAGACCATCGCGCAGCGCATCCTGGACGGTGCGCGTTGCATCGGCTTCACCCCTTGCCCCAGTGCGAACGTGATCGCTGCTGGCCTGTTGGAAGAAGTGCGCTATGCCAACCACCACAAGGATCCGGCGAACGGTCGCCCCGTGGCCTTGCAGATCGCCTTGCGCACCTTGCATGTGCATGGTATCTACACCTGGGGCCGGTTGATCGATGCGCTGGAACGCAATGGACCCGCGCAACTGCAGCAGGAGGCCTTGGCGCTGCAGACCTTGGAAGCGGGTTTGTACAAGGCGTTGGCAGCACTGTCCCTCGCCCGGTCGGCACATTAAAGACCGAACCGTTCGCACACCCGCCGTTCGCCGGGCCACGTCCGTTCTTCGAACCACACTTCACCTTTCGCATCCACCAGCAACACGGTGGAGCAGCGTGTGCCGTACCCGTTCGTCTGGATGAACACCGGTGACACGGCGCGTTCCATTTCCACCGGAAGTCCGGTTGCTGGCAGGTGCTCATCGGCGGCACGCACATCATCGCGCAACAGGGCGAAGAGGTGCTCGTTCAATGTTCCATCGGTTGTATCCAACGCCTTTCGCACAGCTTCCTTGGCGCGTTCCACTTTGGGCCACGGGGTGTTGAGCAAGGCATTGCTGATGCCGTGGATACCGGGTGGCAGCGGTACATCCACCGGTTCCAGGTTGTTGTGGTAGCGCAGTTCGTGTACCGTGCCATGCAGCAGGTTGAAGCCTTCGTACCCAGCGGTGTTGCGCACATCCAGCGTACCATCCAACGCGTCGTGCACGAGCAGTCCACGCGATGGGCCTTGTACGGCGGGCCGGTGCAGGTCGCGGTGGTTGGTCAACGCGGCGAAACGTCCGCTGCGCGTGATGCCCATCCAGGTGCCACCGGCACGCAGGTCGCGGCCCGCGAAGATGTGCGGTGCGGCGGGCCACCAATGTGCTGGTGCCGTGGGGCGTTCATGGAACTCGTCGCGGTTAGCGGCGAGCACCAGCGGGAAACGGGGATGGACGTTGTAGGCGAGGACGATGAGGCACACGGAGTGAAAGTAGGAAGCGGCAACCGATGTGCGCGCACGAACGATGTGCGCCCTTCGCGATCACCGCGCCACCGCGAAGTGCATACGGCCGAGCGGATCGGCGCCGAGCTGGAGGGTGTAGCTGCCGATGGCCAGGTCGCGCACATCCAGCATGTCCCCGTTCAACCTTCCTTGCATCACCACGCGTCCGCTGCCATCGTGTACGGCGTACTGGGCGTTCGCAGCGCCATGCACCTGCAGCCTGTCGGTACAAGGGTTGGGCCCCAAGCGCACCGGGGTGGCTGCTTGTTCGTTCACGGCCACGTGTTGTACAACGCCCAAGCGGATGTAGAAGGTGAAGGGCAGGGGGGACACATAGCCGTGCGCCATGCCGTAATCGCCGATGGGCAGGGTCATCAGCGGTCCATCCCAGCTATCCACCCACCAGGTGTAGAGCGTATCCTGCCGGTGGGTGTCGCCCAAGAAGTCGTTGCTGTCGATGTAGTCGCGCACAGTGCGCAGGCGTAGTGTATGTGGCAGGTAAGTGCCATCGGGCAGTGTGATGCTTCCTGCACCATCGGCGGTGGTGGTGCTGTTGCCGTAGAGGTAGTGCATATCGCTTCCCGAAGCATCCTGGAATTCCCCGTCGATGGTATCGGTCCATGCGGTGCCGTAGGCGATGCCCGGGAAGAGGATGGTCTCGAACGCATGGTCCGGGTAGCGTTGGAACACGAGGTCGTCGCCTGTTCCACCGGTGCCATACGGTTGGCCACCCACGTGCTGCACGCTGTCGTTGTGTACGAGGAAGAGGTGTGTGCGTACGCCGCCGAGCTCGCGGTCCCGGATGGAGAGCTGCACATTGGCCGTATCGTAGTAGTCGGTGAAGTAGGGGTAGTTGCCCACGGCGGTGATGCATGCGATGGAATCGCTGGTGTAGAAGGTGGCGGTGTTCACCCACGCGAGGTCGATGGTGTACAGGTCTCCGTCAGCGGCGATCAGTTCCGCGGAGTTGGTGGGGCTGATGTCGTAGCTGTAGCGCAGGTAGCTGTGGTCCGGTCGGAAGAACTGTGCCGGGCCGAGGGTGGGCTGTGCCACTACGGCGCAGGTAACGAGCAAGGCGAAGGGTGCGATGAGGTAGCGCATGCACGAAGGACGTATCTCGGACACGCGTTCGCTGCTGGCCGTGTGGCGTGCGGTTGATGCGGTGTTGAAAGGAAGCGGACGTTGCGCGGCGGAGGGCATCCCGGTGTGCGCATCTTTGGCTGCCGTTCCCCCCATGCCCACCGTTTACACCGTCTACGTCATCGAACTTAGCCGCAAGGTCTACACCGAGGACCGGAGGTTCCGCGAGGCGAATCCGCAGTTCAACGGGGTGTTGGAATGCCTCTATGTGGGCATGACCAGCAAGACCCCGCAGGAACGGTTCAGGCAACACAAGACCGGTGCCCTCAGCAAGAAGGGACACGACCTCTCGGCCGCCATCGTGAAGAAGTACGGCCGGTACCTGCGCCCCAGCTTGTACCAGGACATCGGTCCGCTGAGCCGGAAAGAGGCGTTGGAGGTGGAGAAGGGGCTGGCCTTGGAGCTGCGCCGCAAGGGGTACGCGGTGTGGACGAACTGAGGGAAGGCCGTAGCCTTCAGCCACATGCACGCCTGGTCGGAAAGAAGGGCCTTCATCCTGTTCTCCCATCCCCGCCTGCGCTGTTCATAACTGGCTACCGGTGGTGCGGAGGGGCAGAAGGCGTGCGGGTAGCTTCGCCGTCGTAGCTGCTCGCCACCGTGCAGCACGTTCCGCATGTGGTCCGTTGAATTCTCCGTCATGGCAGGCGCGCTCGTCGTGCTCCTGTTCTTCCACCTGGTGATGTTCGCCCGGCTCGCCTTCCGCAAGCCGCAGGTGCAGCCCGATCGCGACCTGCCGGTGAGCGTGGTGATCTGCGCGCGCAGTGAAGCACGTCGCTTGGAACGCTTGATCCCGCTGTTGATGCAGCAAGACCACAAGGAATTCGAAGTGGTGGTGGTGAACGACCGCAGTGAGGACGATACGTGGGAAGTACTGCAATGGATGAAGCCGAGCCAGCCGCGCCTGCGTCCGGTGAACATCCAGGCGGACGAGAAGTTCAACTACGGCAAGAAGCTGGCGTTGGGCGTGGGCGTGCGTGCCGCGAAGTACCCGCATGTGCTGCTCACCGATGCGGACTGCATCCCCGCGGGCAACGACTGGATCAGCACCATGGCGGCGGGTTTCGGCAAAGGCAAGCAGATCGTGATCGGCCACAGCCCCTATGCGTACCAGCCCGGCGTGGCCAACGTGCTGGAACGCTACGATGGCACCATGAAGGCGATGCAGTACATGGCCTTCGCCATGGCGGGTTTCCCGTACATGGGCGTGGGCCGCAACCTGGGCTACACGGGGGAGCTCTTCTTCAACGCCAAAGGATCCAAGAAGCACAACCACCTGATGAGCGGCGACGACGACCTCTTCATCAACGAGGTGGCGCGTGCGAAGAACACCGGCGTAGTGGCCGATCCGCGCGCCTTCGTCACCACCCTGCCCACGCGCGACCTGGGCACCTGGCTGCGCCGCAAACGCCGGCACTACACCACCGCGGCGCATTACCGCCTCGGCCACCAGGTGCTGCTGATGCTGTTGCCCCTGGCGCGAACCGCCTTCTGGCTGTTGCTGCTGTGGTTCGCCCTGCGCATGCAATGGCGCGAGGTGGCCATCGGCCTGGCCGTGGAACTGTGCGTGTTGCTCCCGATAACCGTGCTCGCCATGCGCCGCCTCCATGCGGGTGCATTGGTGTGGCTCGCCATACCTTTAGAATGGCTGTTCCTACTTTTGGATCCCCTGCTGTACACCAGCACGATCCTCGTCAAGCCCAAACGATGGAAGTGAACGAGAACCTCAGCGAGAAGGCCCGCTACGACTATATCCTGGTCCAGCGCGCCGTGCAGAAAGGCGATCAGAAGGCCTACGCCGAACTGATGAGCCGCTACCGGGATTCCATCTACTTCATGTTGTTGAAGATGATCAACAACAAGGACGATGCGGAGGACCTCACCATCGAAGCCTTCGGCAAGGCCTTCCACCGGTTGAAGCAGTACACGCCGAACTACGCGTTCAGCACGTGGCTGTTCAAGATCGCGTCCAACAACTGCATCGACTGGATCCGCAAACAGAAGAAGAAGACCTTCAGCATCGACAACCCCATCGGCACCGACGACGGTGATGAGATGACCATCGAGCTGAAAGGCACCGGCCTGGATCCGGCGGAGATCGCCATCAAGGAGCAGAAGAACCTGATCATGCGCGAAGTGGTGGAGAAGCTGAAGCCCCGCTACCGCACGCTGGTGGAACTGCGCTACTACAAGGAGTACAGCTACGAGGAGATCGCCGAGGAACTGGACCTGCCCCTCGGCACGGTGAAAGCCCAGCTCTTCCGCGCCCGCGAGTTCCTCCTGAACCTGATGGAGAACCACAAGGACCACATCTAGATCGCATGTGCCCATGTGGACATGCGCTCATGTGGTCATGGAAATGCGCTGCCGCCGTCACCTTTGGTGTACGGAATGCGTTCTTGATGCACGGCGATCCCAGCCTCTCACCAAGGCGTTCTCATTGGTCTTCAGTGCACATGGCCATATGAAAGTGCTCCGTTCCCAACTAGGAATGCATGACCTAGTGGAGTCGCACAACGCTAATAGAACGTCCATGAGCACATGCGCACATGGTCCCATGAGCACATGAACCCTCCCGGTCTCGACCTCATCCTCCAGTACTTCCCGGAGATCACCGCGCAGCAGCGTGCGCACTTCACGCAGTTGGGCACGTTGTACCCGGAGTGGAACGAGCGCATCAACCTGATCTCGCGCAAGGACATGGAGAACCTCTACGAGCGGCACATCCTGCACTCGTTGGGCATCGCCAAGGTGGTCGCCTTCAAGAAGGGCACACGCATCGTGGACGTGGGCACCGGTGGTGGCTTCCCGTTGGTGCCGTTGGCCATCCTGTTCCCCGAGTGTACCTTCCACGGCATAGACGGCATCGGCAAGAAGATCACGGCGGTGAAAGGCGTGGTGGAAGGCCTGGGCCTGAAGAACTGCACCGCCGAACAAGTGCGCAGCATGGATCACCAAGAGCGCTACGATGTGATCGTGAGCCGCGCGGTGACCACCTTGCCCGAATTCATCCGCGACACCAAACACCTGGTGCCGATCCGGCAGGGCGCTATGTACTACCTCAAAGGCGGTGAGCTAGCGGACGAGATCCTGCCCGTGCGCAACGCCGTGAAGGTGCATGAGCTGAAGGAATTCTTCAGCGGCGAGTTCTTCGGGACGAAGAAGGTGGTGGAGGTGCGGCTGTAGTACGACTCCGTTACCACTTGGACTAGCGGTCCAAGGCCCGTACCCAATGCCGGACGCATCCCACTGGATCCTACATGGATCGGAATGCCGTTCTTTAGGTTCCGTGCAGCACGCTGGGCCGTATCGCTGTCTTCAGATAGAGAACCATGTCACGAGGCACTCCCCTTGCCGTTCTTGTGGCGCTCCTTGTCGGGCATGATGCGCTGCATGCCAACGATACCATCGTGGTCGCCCAGCATCGGTACGTGGTGGATACGGTCCTGGACCTGGTGCTGGTCGCTGCCGACGTACAGCTGATCAACGGTGTACATCCCGGCAGTGAAAGTGTGATCACCCTGGACAGGCATTTCTCCTTCGCTTCGCAGATCACCGATGTGGAGATCGGCGTGGAGTATTCCGTGGTGGATACTGCGGGAACGCCGTACACCTTGTACTTCACGGATCTCCCGTTGATCTGGATCGACACCCCGCATACCATCGTGGATGAACCGAAGGTGGATGCGGTCTTCCGCATGATCGCACCGGGTGAAGAAGTCCCGGTGTGCGACATCGGGGTCGAATACCGGGGTGCTTCATCGCAGACCTTCCCCAAGAAGTCGTACAGGATCGGGTTCCGTAGTGATGCGCTGGGCACCAGCACACGCGACGTATCACTGTTGGGCATGCGCAGTGACGATGACTGGAACCTGAACGCCGTGTACAACGAACCGTTGCGCATGCGCAGTAAGTTGGGCCAGGAGTTGTGGATGGACATCCATGCACCGCACTATGCGGGTATTGAGCCGGAAGCCCTGAGCGGCGTGCGCATGGCCCATGTGGAATTGATCCTCAACGGTCGCTACAACGGGGTCTACACGCTCGGTGAGCCGGTGGACCGCAAGCAGCTCCGCTTGAAATCCTTCAATGGGAATGTGCGCGGCAAGCTGTACAAAGCCGTGGATTGGGCCCCGGGTGTGGAGATGACGGGCGTGCTGCCGTACGACAACAATAGCCTTACGTGGGCGGGTTTCGAGTACGAGTATCCGGAAGAGGTGGTGGATTGGAGCGACCTGCATGCCTTCGTGTCGTTCGTCGTCACATCGGGCAATGTGGCCTTCACCGATCAGTTCCCGCTGCACTTCCACCTGGACAACGCGGTGGACTATTTCCTGCTGCTGAACCTGATGCGCGCCGTGGATAACACCAGCAAGAACACCTACATCGCACGGCACAACGCCTATTCAGGGTATTTCTATGTTCCGTGGGACTTGGATGGCACGTTCAGCCGTGTGCATGATGGTACGGTGGACACGGCCACGACGAGCATGTTGTTCAACGGGATGTATCAACGGCTCCGCTGGGATTGTGCCCCGGATGGATTCATGCAGCGCGCTCGTCAACGCTGGGCGGCCTTGCGCGAAGGGGCTTTCAGTGCGCACGAACTGACCGCACGTTTCCACGATGCCCACGAGGATCTCGCACGTACCGGTGTTTACGCACGCGAAGAGTTGGCGTGGAGCGGATACACGTACGATCCCGGCGAGCTGGAACGGGTCGCACAATGGATCGACCAACGCACGGCCTACATGGATGCGTGGTTCCTCAATACGTGTTCCAGCGCGGCTATCGCTGAGCGGTTCAACCCCGACGAGCTACAACTTTACCCGAACCCCGCGCGCGACCGTGTGTTCCTGGAGAGTGATGTGCTGCGGCCCGGCATGTCCATCGCGCTGGTGGACGCGCTCGGAAGAGCCGTACGCTTATTACCTGTGAGTTCGGGTCGTGCTTCCGTGGATCTTGGTGGCGTGGTTCCCGGTCTTTACCGTCTGAACCTCATGCACGAAGGGCGCTTGGTGGGAGGCAAGGCGTTGGTGGTGGAGTAGGGAGCGAGCCTTGTCGCACGCGCTGCGGTATGGAGATGCCTGAAAGAGGATGATCCCAACCGGAACTACTGCTTGCGAGGAACTGCTGTTCTGCTTTTCATCGCGTTGTAGGCATCAACGAGGGCTTTAAGCTCAGCAATACGGGCCTTGGCCTCCGCTGATCACGCCAATTGCAACCGGCTCAACGAATGATAAAGACCCTTCACATCCGCGATCAGCTCGTCGTGCGTGCCGCTCTCCAGCACACGGCCCTTGTCCAGCACGAGGATCCGGTCGGCATCGCGTACGGTGCTCAGGCGGTGCGCGATCACGATGCTGGTGCGGCCTTTCATCAACTTGTCCAAGGCTTCTTGGACAAGGCGCTCGCTCTCGCTGTCCAGCGCGCTGGTGGCTTCGTCCAGGATAAGGATCGCGGGATCCTTCAACACCGCACGGGCAATGGCGATGCGCTGCCGTTGACCACCGCTCAGTTGGATGCCGCGTTCGCCAACCACGGTCTCGTAGCCCTGCGGGAAGCTCGCGATGAAGTCGTGCGCATTGGCTTTGCGCGCAGCGGCTTCGATGGTCTCTGCCGAGGCGTCGGGTTTGCCATAGGCGATGTTCTCGCGGATCGTTCCGCCGAATAACAACACTTCTTGTGGCACGATGGCCATGCGATCGCGCAAAGCGGTGAGGTCGTATTCGCGTGCGTCCTTCCCATCGATGGTGACACTGCCGTGTACCGGATCGTAGAACCGTAACGCGAGTGCAGCAATGGTGCTCTTCCCTGCGCCGCTAGGGCCGACCAGCGCAACACGCTCTCCCGGGCGCACATCGAAGCTCACATCCTGCAACACGGGGATGTCAGCGCGGGTGGCGTAGTGGAACGAGACGTGATCGAACCGCACGGCACCGTGCAGGGTCAATGGAAGTCCTTTCGCGGCCAACGACACCGGCTCTGCTTGTTCTTCCTGGATGTCCATCAAGCGTTCGCTCGCCCCGATGGCCTTCAGCATACGGTTGATCACTTCGGGCAACCCGCCGATGCTGGCACCTATGAAGATGGAATACATGATGAACGTGACCAGCTCGCCGGTGCTGATCTCGCCAGCCGCCATCAAGCGTACACCGCGCCAGATCACCAGTACGATAGCGCCGAACATGCACAGGATGATGAACGAGACGAACGCCCCTTGCCAGCGTCCGCTCTTCAATGCGAGGACACGGATATCGCCCACCACGCGTCCGTAGCGCAAGGCTTCCCATCGTTCGTTCGCGAAGGCCTTCACGTTCTGGATGCCTTGTAGGGTCTCATCCACGATCACACTGGTCTCGGCGATCTTGTCCTGCACCTGCTTGCTCAACTTGGTCACGAACCTTCCGAAGAATACCGCCACGATCGCCACCACGGGGATCACGCTTAGCATGGTGAGCGTAAGATCCCAGCTTACGGTGGCGAGCAGGATCACCCCGGCCGCCACGGTGAGCACTTGGCGCACCAGTTCGGCGAGGTTGCTGGTCAGCGCTTCCTGCACCATGCTCACATCGGCACTGATGCGGCTGTTCAATTCGCCCACGCGGTTCTTCGCGAAGAAGATCATGGGCAACCGCAGCAGGTGCTCGTAGGTGTCCGTGCGCAAGTTGTTGAGCATGTCGGTGGTCACCCGGTTGAAGATCACGATGCGGAAGTAGCCGAACACGGCTTGGCCCAGGAACACGAGGAAGAGCGTCAGGGCCACCCGGTCGATGTCCACGAGAAGTTGTTGTTGCGCGGTGGCATCCCCTTTGGCGGCGTCAACCAACTCGCCCAACAGGCCGGGGAACAACAACGCGAGGCTGGTGGTGATCAGCAGTAGCACGAAGCCCAGCACCATGGACAGCCGGTGCGGCCGCAGGTAGCGGAAGATGCGTACCGCCTTGCGCAGCGTCGCCTTGTCCAGTTTAGCGCGTGGTGCGTCAGCGAAAGCCTTGGAACCGGGTCTGCCAGCCATGGGCGCAAAGATGGCGAGCTATTGGCTCGGAAGGCCGGCCAAGTTCAGGCCTTAAAGCAGGAACCGGTCCCTCGTGGATGGTCGTGGACCATAGGCGAAAATGAACTGAACGAATTCCGCCCGAACAGGAATGTGCAGCTCAGCGGCATGCTCACGACCTGTCTCGTCTTCACGGGATCCTCACCCATGGATCGCCTTCATCTTATCGGCGATGTGGTCGAAGAGGTTCTTCAGGGGCTTCTCCACCATCATCTTGATGAAGGGATTGATCTCTCCATTGAAGACCTGCCGGGCTTCCGTGATACCGCCTTTTTCCTCCAAGTAGACATCCAGCGTGAAGGGGAACGGACTGCGTTCGGTGGCTTTCAGGCGCACATGGGAAGGCGCTGTTCCGCCATCCAGTTGGAGGCCGATCGTAGCCGCACCTTGTACCTTGAAGGAGCAACTCTGGCCATCGCTCTTCCACTCGCTGATCCGGTCCTGCGGCAGCAGCTGTTGGAAGTTGTTCATGTCCTGGAGGAAGGTGTACAACTCCTGTGCGCCCTTGGCGATCTCCACGTGCTTGCTCTCGATGGTCGTCATGTTCTTGTTCTTGTCGTAGCCGGTCACCGCGAACGGAGTGAAGCGGTCTTGTTACAGTTGTTGCCTCATCTTGGAATTGGGTCACCGCGAGACTCAGGAGGGCGAAGAGGTCCAGTTACCTGACTAACGTGCCTTAAGCTTTAACAGCATCCCAATTCGCCGGATCCTTCCGCCATTCGTTCAGCGACACCACGTCCTTTTCGGTGATGTAGTCGCTCCGCAGCGCTTGGTCCAACAGCACGCTGTAGTTGGTGAGCGAATGCAGTTTCACCTTGGCTTCGGCGAAGGCATCGCGTGCCTGGTCGAAACCGTACGTGAAGATCGAGACCATGCCTTTCACTTCGATCCCCGCGTCACGCAAGGCTTGCACCGCATTGAGGCTGCTGCCACCGGTGCTCACGAGGTCTTCCACCACCACCACGTTGCGGCCCACGGTGATATCGCCTTCCACCTGGTTCTTCAAGCCATGTTCTTTGCTTCCACTGCGCACATAGATGAAGGGTAGGCCGAGATCATGCGCCACCAACGCACCGTGTGCGATGCCGCCCGTGGCCACACCAGCGATCATGTCCGGCCGCCCGAACTCGCTGTTCACGATGTGTACGAACTGCTGGCGGATGAAGGTGCGAACGGTAGGATAGGAGAGGGTCTTGCGGTTGTCGCAATAGATGGGCGACTGCCAGCCGGAGGCCCAGGTGAAGGGCTGCTTCGGACTAAGTTTGACGGCCTTGATCTGGAGCAGGAACTCCGCAACTTTGAGCGCTGGATCGAGTTGAGACGACATGCCGCAAAACTACGACGTTTACATAGCAGGACGTTCCATCCGTTTCACCGACGGGTCGATCGTTGATCCCGATCGCCGTATGATCCACCTACGTTCCAAGAAGGAATTGCGCACGCTCGTGGAGCGGATGAACAGTGGCGAAGAGGAGGGCGGTATCGCTGTCGTAGCGGAGGATTTCGATGCGTGGAAGGAATTCCAGAAGGAACATGTGTTCGTGCTCGCAGCGGGTGGTGTGGTCTTGGATGAACACGACCGTTTGCTCGCGATCAAACGCCTCGGTAAATGGGACCTGCCCAAAGGCAAAGTGGAAAAAGGCGAAGCAGTGGACGTCGGCGCCGTGCGCGAAGTGCAGGAAGAATGCGGCATAAGCGGGATCCTGCTGAAGGACCAGCTTATCAGCACGTGGCATACTTACGAACGCAAAGGGCAACAGCACCTCAAGCGCACCGACTGGTTCTTGATGCGCGCGTCATCCAAGCAGCAGTTGACCGCTCAGTCCGAAGAGGACATCGAAGAAGTGCGCTGGCTGGATGACGAAGGTATGCGCATGATGCAAGCCGATACCTATCCATCGCTCCTCCCCGTGCTCAAGGCCTTGAGCTCCAAGCGCACCTGAGGCCACATAGCCGACGGACGAGGCTGGCCAAGAAGGGTTCAGGTCCCCCTCTCTCCCGCATCCCGCCCACTTGCGGGACTGCGGGACGGAGAGGTCATAAGGGTGAGGGTATTTCGCGCCAAGGAGGTATTCCATGTCCACATGCGCACATGCCCCAATGGGCACATGTCATCATGTGTTGTCACTCATCCCACACCTTCATCCGCTGTCCCTTTTCCGCTTCTGCTTTCGCTTTGAAGAAAAGTTCGCCGAGCCCTTTGCTAGGTAGTGGTGCCGGTGATCGAGCGATGACACTATCGTTCAGGAGATAGAACGCAGGCAGGCTCTTCAGGCGGATGTCTTCGCGCAATTGTTGCTCTGCTACCGCATGCACCCAGGTCACATGTTCAGAAGTAGGCATGCTCTTGCGCGCGGCATTGAATTCCTCCATCGTTCGGTCAAGACCGATGACCACCACCTTCACCACGCCCTTGTATTCATCGGCCAACTTGATCGCGCTACCGATCTCCGAGGCGCAATAGGTACACCAGCCAGCGGTGAACGCAACGCACACCGGCCCGGAGAAGAGTACGCTCGTCAACACGGCTTGTCCACGTTCGTCTTCCAGTCGCATGGCGGGTAAGGTGCTTCCCACGCGCATCAGCGTGAGGTCCCACAGGATGTTGGTCGCGATGGTGCGGTGTTCGCTGAAGGTGGATCGTTGCGCCACATCGGCGATGATCTTCTCCGCATCGGGCGCTGGTACCAACCTGTTCTTGTGGTTCAAGTAGAGCTGATCGATCATCACCAGTTCCGCCAGCCGGTCATTGGTGCGTAGGAAGTCGTTGCGTTGGAACAATTCGCGCAAGGTGTTGGCATCACCAGTGGTGGCGAGCATGCGCAAGGAATCGCCTTTGTACCGGTGCAGTTGCTCCAGACCATCGGTGAAGAGGTTGCGTGTCAGGCGGATGTACTCCGGGTCGTCGTACAGCACCGGCTTGTCCTTCACAAAGGCCTCGAAGAGCTCACGTTCGTGCATGCGCGGCCCCACGTAGAGCCCTGCGATCCCATAGTCCAAGTAGTGCGCGAACCAAGGGTCGTTCACATCCTTGTAGAAGCTGCGCAGCTTCAGGGCGAACGAATCCACCTTGGCTTTTGAAAGTACAGGTGTTACGAAGAGCGTGGCTGGTCGCGCGGCGGTATCCGATTTCGTGCTGCCTGCTTTACGTTGGATGTCCAGCACCTGCATACCGGCCGCTTCATCCGTGGCGAGGTCTTCAGCGATGAACGCATCGATACGTTCGTTCACGTCGGTGGTCAAGGCATTCACGTCCATCGGATCGATACCGGTGAAGTCCAAGCCCATGCGCGTGGTGCCGTTCAAACTGCGTGCACCGCCGAGGTCGAACGGAGCCACGTTCAGCACACTGCCCGGCCTTACGTAGAGATCAGCGAAGCGTTCGCCGATGCGGAGTTGCACTTTCAGCGTTCCTTCTGCTTCGCCTTCCAGGGTTGCTTTTCCGGTGTTGTCCAGGATGCCACGCGTGATCAGCTCGGTGCGCAGTGTGAAGAGATCGCTGTAGCGGTAGAGCGAGACCACATCATCGCCGAAGCCACGTGCCGTGACATGGATGGTGAAGGTGCCACCAAGAAGTATGGTCGATGTGAGAAGCGCGAAGGCGAAGAACAACGATCTCATCGCGTTGTGCGGGAAATGTCCATCGGTACCAACGCGGAAACATCGGCCTTATTGGCGAGCAGCTCGCGCACGATGGTGCTGCTGATGTGCGCATGTTCCGAAGCCGAGGGCAGGAAGATCGTCTCCACGCCGGCGATCTGGCGGTTCATCAACGCGATGCTGCGTTCGTAGCCGTGATCGGTGCTGTTGCGTAGACCACGCACGATGAATCCAGCGCCCACGCGTTTGCACAGGTCCACGGTCAATCCTTCGAAGGCGATGGGTTCCACCTGCGGATGTGCTTTGAACACTTCGCGGATCCATTCAAGCCGCTGCTCTTGCCCGAACATGGTCTTCTTCGTGTTGTTCACGCCCATGCCGATGATGATGCGCTCGAACAAGGGAAGCGCGCGCTCCACGATGCTCACATGGCCCACGGTGATCGGGTCGAAGGTGCCTGGGAAAACGGCGATCGGTCGGTTCATACAGCGAAGGTGTTGATCGGTAGGCGGAAAGATAGCGTCAGTCCCCATGCCGAGCGAGTTGTCGCGAGCGAAGTGACCGCCAACTGCCAACTGCTCCCAACACCCTACGGTCCAAAGAAGCTGAAGTGGATCAACCCGTACTTGCGTGTTCGTTGATAGCCCGGCAGGGCGCTCAGGTCCAACTTCTCGTGGTGCTCCAGGATCAGGGTGCCTTCTTCACCCAGCAACCCCGCAGAGCGCACCAGTGTTGGTATGCGTTCGATGTTCTCCAGGTGGAACGGTGGATCGGCGAAGACGATATCGTACAAGCCTCGGTGGCTGCCCAGGAAAGTGAACACGTCACCCTTCACCATGCGCCAACCCGTCTCGTTCAGTTCGCGCGCGGTACGTTGCATGAAGGCGTAGAGGTCGCGGTCCTGGTCCACGGAGATCACTTCCACCGCACCGCGTGAAAGGAATTCCAACGAGATGTTCCCCGTTCCGGCGAAGAGATCGAGCACCCGGATACCGTCCAATGCAACGCTGTGTTGGAGCACGTTGAACAAGCCTTCCTTGGCGAAGTCAGTGGTGGGCCGGGCCTCCATTTCGTGGGGAGGATGCAGCCTGCGGTTGCGGTACTTGCCGCCTACGATACGCATGCGAATTGATCGAAGGCAGCCAGCCAGCGGTCCGCCTCGTGTTCGTTGGTGCGCGAGCCAGGCCAGCGGAACGGAACGGCCGTGTCGTGATCAGCGAAGTAGCGCGTCAGCAGTTCGCGTTCGTTGTGTTGAAGGTGCGTACCACCACTGCGCAAACACGCCGAGGTAGGTTGAAGTCCGCAACGTTCGGCGGCCATCAGGCAGAAGTAGAGCAGGTCTTCCGCGGTGCGTGCAGGATACGAACTGGTCAATAGGATCTCTTGACCACGAGCCACGGCGATGTCCGCGCGATCTTTGCCGCGATGCACCAGGATCACAGGTGCGGATGAGGAGCGCGCCTGTGCCCCACGCACCAACAAAGCTTGCAACGGCAGGCTGCGCGCATTGGGGAAGCGCTCAAGTACGACACGTACGTGGGCTTCATCGTGTACGTAGATGCAACTGGCCCCTAACGTGCGCACGGGCTCATCGCGCACAGCGTCATGGGGCAGTTTTCCATGCACCAGGGAAAGGTGGCTTGCGGCAGCGGTTGGTTCCAACGCACCATCGGGCACCAACGTGCTCCATTCGGGCAGTGAAACGTAGGTAACGGATCGCGGCTGTTTCGGAAGGTCCGCGCTGCGCAGTGCATCGGTATCGGGTCCCCAACCCATGGCCACGGGCTGCAACGTCCGCAGGTCATGCGCCACCCAGGCCGAAACATCTTGGCCGATGAGGATACCCAAATGATGTTCGCGCTCGCGTGAAGCATCGTATCCCGGTACGTTCTGGTGGCCCCGTTCCATGGTCAAATGCCGTTACCTGTTCGTGTGGCGGGGATCCCACTGGCAGCCTCGTTGGGCGGGTTGCGGAAATTCTGGTAGGCCAGGGCTAACGCGAGTGTAGCGAAGACGATACCCAATATGAAACCGGCCTTCCGCCCGATGATGCCCACCTGCAATAGAAGTGCGACAAGCCCGGCAAGGAAGGCGAGTCCCGAGCCGAGCAGCATGAAGACCCCTTGGCCTTCCAGAAGCCCGATCACCAGCAGCGAGCCGCCGAAGAGCAGCAGGAACACGGAAAGGAGGTAATTGAGGATCTTCTTCATCACAGCCCGCGAAGGCGCCCAAAAGTAGGGTTCTGCAACGGAGTTAACTTCAGCCCGGCGCATGTGACATCCAATGGTCCGGCGCGTTCCCATCGCACTTCCCGGCAACGAACTCGGCGAGCGACTGCTCCAGGCCTTGGGCCATGAACCCACAGCGGGACAATTGCGCACCTCGCAGGCGTTGCAACGGTTGCTCACGACCACCAAGGAACACACCGCGCTCATCCTGAAAGGCTATGCGGGTACGGGGAAAACAACGCTCGTAGGGGCTTTGGTGAAAGTGTTGCGGGCCGAAGGGCGACCGGTGGTCCTGCTCGCGCCCACCGGACGTGCAGCGAAGGTGCTGTCGGCGTATGCAGGGCAACCGGCGTCCACCATACACCGGCGTATCTACCGCGCGGCAGGGGAAGATGACGGTTATGCGGGCATGCGCGTAGCTGCTCACCAGGATGCCGGAGCGCTCTTCATCGTGGACGAAGCGTCCATGATCGGTCGTGGGAACGTGGGTGAAGGGCCGTTCGGCTCGCGCGATCTGATGCACGACCTGTTCGAGCACATCTTTTCCGTTCATGGTACGCGCCTGCTGTTGATCGGTGATCCCGCGCAGTTGCCGCCTGTCGGGAGCGATCATAGCCCAGCGCTGGACCCGAAGGAACTACAAGCGTTCGGCGTGGTGGCCGGTTCCATCGAACTCACGGATGTGGTGCGCCAAGCAGCCGGGTCCGGGATCCTT
>DLGQ01000029.1 GCA_002482775.1 Flavobacteriales bacterium UBA7690
CACGGGCGTTGATAGCCAGATCACCAATTTGAAAGATGCGTTGCGCGTGTGGCCCAACCCAGTGGCCCGGGGTGGTGCGGTGCAGGTGAGCGTGGAGCTTCCCGCGAAATTCGTTGTGCAAGGCCAGCTGCGGCTTACCGTAACCGATGCGTTGGGCAGGTTCGTGCAGGAACAAGTTGTAGCACAGGGCACTACCACCCTCAACTTCGTCAACACCCAACTGACAACAGGCCTCTATCACCTGCACCTCAGCGATGAGAGGCGTTGGATCAGCGGTGCTAAATTGGTGGTGGAATGAGAACAGGATCTCTTCCACGGAACGCAGGGTCTCGAAGCGAAAGTTCCCGCATAGGTTCACGGTAATGATCGCTTCGGGGCTGACCGGGCATGGCCGAATGACCAGCGAACGCGGGAACCCACTACATTCGGTGCGATGCGTTCACTATTCCTCGCGCTGGGCACCACCGTGGCCCTGCATGCCTTCGCTGGTGGAGAGCCGCTGCCCACCGGTGCGCGGTTCGCTGGCATGGGTTACGCTGGCCTCACCATGGCCGACCTCTGGAGCATTCGCCTGAACCCGGCGGGCCTTGCAGGTCTGGACAAGCCCATGGCCGGGGTGTTCTACCAAAGCCATTGGCTCTCGCCCGATCTGGCTCAACAAGGGTTAGCGGTGGCCATTCCGTTGGGCAAAGGCACGTTCGGTCTTGCCGGTGATCGTTTCGGGTACAGCCTGTACAACGAGACGAAAGTGAGCGCGGCCTATGCCATGCGTTTCGGCGAAGGACTGCGCGCCGCTGTGCAGTTCGACTACCTCGGTGTGCAACTGGGCGAGAACTATGGTAGTGCGAGCACCTTCGCCGCGGAAGTGGGTGTGCAAGCGCGTTTGACGGATGCGTTGTGGATCGGTGCGCATGTGTACAACCCCACGCGTGCCTTGCTCGGTGGTCCGTACGACGAACGTGTGCCTACGCTGTTGCGTGCTGGCTTCGGCTACACCTTCAGCAAGAAACTGCTGATGACGTTGGAAGCGGAGAAGGACATCGACCGGGCAGAGCGGATACGCGCGGGTGTGGAATACCACCCGAACGAGGTGCTCTACCTGCGCACCGGAGTAAGTACAGGTCCCGTGCAAGGGCATTTCGGCGCGGGTGTGCGGTTGAAGCAGATCGACATCGACCTGGCCGTTTCCATCCGTTCGCAGCTGGGCGCTACACCGATGATCGGGTTGAACTACCGTTTCAAATGAGAGCGTTCCTCGGGGTTTGCGGCATACTAGTGCTGGGCATCACGGTGCGCGCGCAGGTGGATGGTGTGCCCAAGGACGTGATCGAGCAACGCATCGAAGCGGCGGCGGAACAGTTGGGTGGCGAGGCTGATCTGAGCAACCTCTTCGAACTGCTCACCGACCGGTACCTGGATCCGATCGACCTGAACCATACCGATGCGCAGGAGCTGAGCACCATACTCCTGCTCACCGATGTACAGATCAGCGCGATCCTGCAACACATCCGGCGCCACGGCAAATTGCTGAGCCTTTACGAGCTGCAATCCGTGAACAGCATGGACGCGCGCACCATCGCGCTGATCCGTCCGTTCGTACAAGTGCGCGAGAACCCGTTGGGAAGTACAGCCTCGTTCCGCGAGATCATGAAGCAGGGCACCAACGAGATCACGGTCCGCAGCACCATGACCATTGAATCTCGCCGTGGTTTCATGGACCGCGCCAATGCGTTCGGCAAAGACTACACGGATCCCGATGGTGATGCATTGCCCGACTTCGGCAATGCCATGGTGTTGGATTCGTTGCGGCGCAACAACCGGCTCTACCTCGGCAGTCCGTTCCGTGTGTACACGCGCTACCGTTTCCGTTACCGGCAGAACATCAGCTTCGGCTTCACGGCGGAAAAAGATGAAGGTGAACAGTTCTTCAAAGGCACACAACGGAACGGCTTCGACTATTACAGCGGCCACTTCTTCGTACGCAACATAGGCCGGTTGAAAGCCCTGGCCATCGGCGACTACCAAGCTCAATTCGGTCAAGGCCTCACCTTCTGGAACGGTTTGGGTTTCGCGGCCAAGAGCAGCTTCACCATGAACGTGAAGCGTAACGCACCAGGCCTGGCGCCCTACACCAGCGTGAACGAGAACCTATTCCTGCGCGGTGCTGCGGCCACTTACGAAGTGGGGAAGAACTTCGAGCTCACCGCGTTCGGTTCGCGCAAACGCATCGATGCCAACCTCTCCGCGCCTACTGCGGACGACAGCTTGGGCACCAATTTGGGCACCGAGGTCATCTTCAGCAGTTTTTTGGAAGACNNACCGCACGTACAATGAATTGGACAACAAGGATGCGCTCGGCGAAACGATCCTTGGTGGGCATGCCGTGTACAAACAACGCAACCTGAGCATCGGTGCCACGGCGGCGCATGTGGCGTATGACGGTGATCTACGGCGCAACGCGCAACCGTACAACCAGTTCGACTTCAACGGTCAAGAGAACACCACCGCCGGTGTGGATTGGAACGTGCTCTACCGCAACTTCACGTGGTTCGGCGAGGCGGCCACCAGCGCCAATGGCGGCATGGCGATGAACACCGGCCTGCTGGTGTCGTTGGACAAACGTGTGAGCATGAGCTTGCTCTACCGCAACTACGGCCGCGACTACCATGGTCTGTACAGCGTGGCGTTCGCCGAAGGCACCAACCCCTGGAACGAGCGCGGCTTGTTCACCGGTATCGAGATCCGCCCCAACAGACAGTGGACCATCAACGCGTACTTCGATCAGTTCACGTTCCCGTGGCTCCGGTTCTTGACCGACGCACCGAGCGCGGGTTACGACTGGCTCGCCCAAGTGAACTGGCGGCCGAGCAAACAGGTGGAGATCTACGGCCGTGTGCGCCACCAGGACCGCGCACGCAACACGGATGAGGACATCGATGGGATCGACTTCCTCGCGCGTGTGGAACAGACGAACTACCGGGTGAACGCGAGCTACAAGGTGAGCGAGAGCGTGAGCCTGCGCACCCGCGTGGAAACGGTGGATTTCCAACGCGGATCATCGCCGCTGGAGCATGGCTTCTTGATGTACCAGGACATCGTACACCGCCCACTGAGCAGTCCGTTGGAGCTGACCTTGCGGTTCGCGTTGTTCGACACCGAGGGTTATGACCCGCGCCTCTACGCGTACGAGAACGACTTGATCGGAGTCTTCAGCATACCGCCGTACTATGGACGCGGCATCCGTTGGTACGCCATGGCGCGTGTAACACCGATGCGTCGCGTGGATGTGTGGGTGCGTTATGGCGCCTTCATCTTCCAGGATGAAACGGTGCTGGGGAGCGGCTTGCAGGAGGTCAGCGGCAATGTGCGCAGCGATCTGAAGATGCAGGTGCGTTGGATCTTCTGAAGGATGGCCGTACACCATATCCGATTCGATAGGCAGAACTCCGACGCACGCATGACGGGCTACACCATGCCGCGTCTTGAATTCAGACAAGCCCTGTTCCGTTCCCCTAAGCCTGAATGGCAACGCCGTTTGTACACCGCCGCGTTGGTGGTGACCACCACGGCCAACGGTGTGGATAACCGCAAGCTGGCCGTGGACCACCAGAGCTTCCGGTTCGCCTCGTTGTACAACGCCACCTGGCCCGAGCCGGTGTTCCTGGACATCAAACGTTGGCCGTACACGCCGTTGGAATTGAAGGAGAACGCGCCTGTGATCTCGTGGACCGTGGAGATGCGTTTGCGCGATCTGCGGTTGGGTGAGGACGAATGGGTAGAGCTGATCTTCCTGGGGTAGCACGCCAGAGCCGCCCCGTCACCCACTCTCCATGGGATCGGAGACGGCTCCCCACCAAACCTCAGGCCTTGCGGCCCATGGTTCACATCTTCGGCGACAGCACGCGGTCGATCACATGGATCACGCCGTTCTTCTGCATCACATCGTAGGTGCTGATGTTGGCATACGCACCGGTAGCATCCCACACTTGGATATTGTTGGGCCCGTTCATCACCAGCGTGAGTTCTTGCCCTTGTACGGTCTTCAGCTTCGCCTTTCCATCGCCTTTGGTTATCGCGGCCTTCAACGCTTTCGTGTCCATGTTGCCGGCAACCACGTGGTAGGTAAGCACACCGGTGAGCGTTCCTTTCGCCTCTGGCTTCAGCAGGCCTTCAACGCTCCCCTCTGGCAACGCCGCAAAAGCATTGTTGGTAGGCGCGAACACGGTGAAGGGGCCAGCGCTTTGTAAGGTTTCCACCAATCCGGCAGCCTGCACCGCAGCCACCAGCGTGGTGTGGTCCTTGGAGTTCACGGCGTTCTCAACGATGTCCTTCATCGGGTACATCGCTTCGCCGCCAACCATCACGGTGTTCTCCTTGGTCGTATCGGCTTTCTTCATGCCTTGTGCGGTAACCGTCATCGTGAGCAGTCCAGCAGCGGCGAGGGCGAGCATTG
>DLGQ01000014.1 GCA_002482775.1 Flavobacteriales bacterium UBA7690
GCCTATATATGGCGAGGTAGAAGAACGAACTGCGGTCATCCGGAACAGGGTGGCCGCGGCACTTTGTAGGGTGGTCAACGCTCTATCGCAGTCGAACACGGTTCTATTTAGTTCCGTTCGGGTGACCTATCTTCAGCAAGCATATAAACCACTTCTTACGACTCATCACATGGGCGATCGCAACATCTACCTCGGGGGCATCACCAGCCGCGCCAACAATGCGGCCAGTTACTTCCCCTTGGACGATGGTGGCGGTGTGCCTTACTTCGAGGACGAATGGCATGGTGGGTTGCACGAGGGTTTCCTCGCAGCCATATGCGCAGAGGCGTTGAACGAAGTGGGTCTGGATGAAACACGATCAAGGGAACGCACCGTGCTTTCAGCCCACTGGTCGGAGGCAGGTCTTACGTTGTTCGGCCTCCCGCGAGGCTCTCATCAAATACATGTAGTGGATGCGACCGGACGTCTGGTCTTCAGCCAAACGACGGTGAGCAACGGATTCAGCTTGATCACGGAACTCCCAGCACTAGCGGACGGCGCCTATGTGCTGAACACTGCTTCATTCGCGGCACGGTTCGCCGTCATACGCTGACGAGCCATGTTACATGCCTCTGGTTTTACCGTTGGGCTTGCCATGTGCGTTTGCGCTTACGGCCAATGGGAACCTGCGGGGGTACCCTTTAGGATCACCACGATGAAGAACATCAACACGGATCTTGTGGGCGATGCGATCTACTTCAACGGCGTTTCCTCCCTCAACAATGACTTCGACATCAGTGATGGCGCTCTCCCTTATTATACGAATGGCCAGTGGGATACTCTCCACACTTTTGGCGGTCATTCGAATTCTGTAGCACGTTACGGCGACACGTTAGTGGTGGCGGGCAATTTCTCGCCATCTACCGATATCCCGTTCTTCGGGATCGCAGGTTTGGTGAATGGGTCATGGATGCCTTTTGGCACAATTGAAGAGAATGGCATATACCGATTGAAGCTCGTGGGAGGGTCCTTGTACGCCATCGGGGCCTTCGATGTGATGGACGGGCAAAGCTGCCAAGGCATTGCCAAGCGCGTAGGCGGGCAATGGGTACCTGTAGGGCATTTCAACGTGATAGACCCACCGAACATTCAGGACTTGGTTTCTTGGAATGGAGTCCTTTACGTCACTGGTGTTATACGCTACGGCTCACCCAATCCCAGCGACATTGCCTATCTCGCCGATGGTGGGGAATGGGTGGCACTTGGACCGGGTATCCAAGGCGGTTTCGGCGTTGGCCGTTGCCTTGCCGTGTACAACGACGAACTCTATGTGAGCGGTGGCATACCCATTTCTTCCGGCAACGCTGGTCACGGAATCATGCGGTGGGATGGGGAGCAATTCCATCCGGTTGGTACAGGTTTCCAAGACGGCAACAACACATACAACACCTCCATTGGAGCTACGGAACTGGAGGTCTACGACGGCAAACTCTGGGCCTGCGGTACCTTCAGCTACGCGGGCAATGTGCCCTGTCCGGGCATTGCTTACTGGGATGGTGTGCGGTGGTGCGGCTTGCCCATGGGTCCGGAGCCCGAGATCAACACCATCGAGTTCTTCCACGATACGCTCTTCGCCAGTTGCCACGTGAACCTGAACGGTGAGCCGGTGAATTGTGCGGTGAAGTTCGTAGGCGATGTGTATGCGGATACCTGCTCCATGGCGGTGGGCATGGAGCACAGCATCGCGCTTCCGCGCTCCACGTTGCGTGCCTATCGGCGCAGTGATGGACAGGTGCAGGTGAGCGGCCTACCGTCAGGGAAGCACGACGTTGAGGTCTTCGACGATGCTGGTCGGCTGGTGTTCTCTACCTCAGTTGTGGCCACTGAAGATCAACCTGCCACGTGGTCCATGCCACCGTTGGGTGGTGGAGTGTACCTGATCGGCTCGAAGGCGGGTAGCGTCAGGTTCGTGGGGCCGTAAGGTGCTTTCCTAGAACCCTTCAGCGGGTGCCCTCCAAGCGTTCCACTTACATTTACGGCCCCTTCATACTGGAACATCCGCACGCCATGGGCCGCATCTTCGAGAAACGCAAGCACAAGATCTTCGCACGCAACGCCAAGCTGAGCAAGCTCTTCACCCGCATCGGGAAAGAGATCGCCATGGCGGTGAAAGCCGGTGGGCCCAACCCCGACGCCAACTCGCGGTTGAAGATGGCCATCCAGAACGCGCGCGGGATGAACATGCCCAAGGACAACGTGGACCGCGCCATCAAGAAAGCCGCTGGGGGGGAAGGCGTCGATTTCGCCGAGGTCACCTACGAAGGGTACGCACCGGGTGGTGTGGCCATCTTCGTGGAGACCGCCACCAACAACACCACGCGTACCGTGGCCAACGTGCGCAGCTTCTTCAGCAAGTGCGATGGCACCCTGGGCACCAGTGGGTCGTTGGCGCACGTGTTCGACCGCAAAGCGGAATTCGTGGTGGAGACCGCAGCCCTCAAAGGCCGCGACGCCGACGAGTTCGAGATGGAATGCATCGATGCCGGTGCCGATGATGTGATCCGCGATGAGGAAGGCATGGTGATCCTCGCGCCGTACACGTCCTTCGGCAGCATGGCCCAGAAGCTGGAACAATTAGGCGTGGAAACGAAGAGCGCGGAGCTGAAACGTTTCCCCGTGACCATGATCCCTGCCGACCTGGAAACAGCCAAGAACGTGATGAAGTTGGTGGACATGTTGGAAGACGACGAGGACGTGAACGCCGTTTACCACAACATGGAACTGAGCGAAGAGGTGGAGGCCGAGCTGGCCAACGCCTAGCGCTATGTGACCGGCCGAAGCGGCTTGAAACGGATGTGGTAGTTGGTGCCCATCGCACCGCCCTGCACGGTCATACGACCGTTCAATTGTTCTACCAGGCTTTCGATCAGCGAGACGCCCAGTGTTGCACCGTCGGGTTGCATCTTATCCAGTGGCATCCCCACACCATCATCGGTGTAGACCAGATCGAAGGCCCCTTCCTGCGCGTCGGCGATGGTGAGTTTGATGTGGCCGGACTCCCGATCCGTGAACGCGTGTTTGAACGAATTGGTGATGAGCTCGTTCAGCAATAACCCAAGCGGCACCATGGTGTGCAGGTCGAAGGAAAGGTCCGGGTCGATGTGGGTGCGGTAGTCGATCCTATCGCTCACATCGTTCACGCGCACCAGCTCGGAGAATAGCTCGTGTATGTACAGGGCCACATCCACCGTGGTGAGCTCATCGCCCTTGTACAGTTTCTCGTGGATCAACGCCATGGACGTCACCCGGCTCTGGCTCTGGTCGAAGGCGGCTTGCAACCGCTCATCGGCGATAGTGCCTGCCTGCAACCGAAGCAGGCTCGCCACCACCTGCAGATTGTTCTTCACCCGGTGGTGCATCTCCTTGATCAGCACCGTGATGCGTTCGTTGGCTTCTTCCAGCTTGCGTTTTTCCGCCTGCAACGCCGCCGTCTGCTCGTTCTCCCGGATGCGGGCGGCCTTCAGGTTCTCCTTCATCCGGGTAAGCGCGATGCCCAGCACATCTTGCTGACCGCGTACAGCTACGGGTGTGTCGTAGTTGCCCTTGCCGATCTCTTCCGCACTGCTGGCCTGCGAGCGGATGTTGTCGATCATGCCGTTGAAGGAGAGCGCCATCTGCCCGATCTCGTCCGCGCTGCTCACCGGTACTTCGCCACGGATGTCGCCCATGGCCAAGGAGCGCGCTGCATGCGTTACCTCGTTCACCGTGTTGCGCACACCACGCAGGATCACGAACCCCATCACCGTTACCGCACCGATCACCCCCAACAGCGCCGCCAGCACCACCAACAACCGGATCTCGGCGCTGCGCGAATTCTCGGCCGTGACCTCCTGGATCAACCCCAGCGAACGGTCTTCCACCTGTTTCAATTTCTCCAGCGCCTGCAACGAGAGTTCCCACCATTGCCGCGGTGCGATACCCACGGGATCCATGGTGCGGCGCTCTTTCACCGTACCGATCAAGGCACGCAGGAAGTTCACGTCCGGTCCTTGGAAGAGTTCCCGGTAGGCGGCCAATACTTCCGGTTGTGCGTCGCGCTCGAAGAGGGTGAGGTTGGTCTCGTACTGCGAGATCATGTCGCTAAGCTCGCCTTGGTCGTCCGGGGCCATCACCCCTTCGGAGCCTACGCTCAGCCGATCGCGTACCACGCACAGCGCCTGTTTCGCGTTCAGCAGGCGTTGGTGGGCGTAGGTCCAGCCTTGCGTTTCCGGATCCAGACCCGTGCGCACGATGTGACCAACTTCGTCCAGCAACTTCTTGTCCATCGCCGCATAGGCCCGTGCAGCGGAAGCCGCGTCGATCCTGCGGTCCAGTACCCGCTTGCGCAAGATGTTCAACCCATCGAACGGCAGCCCTTCGCTAAGTCGCGGATCATCCGGACGGGACGGGTCTTTCAGGTTCGTGATGCTGTTGTTGGTGTGCTGTTGTTGGATGGTGAGCTTGATGGAGCTGACCGGCTGCCCCGTGAGGTAACCCACAGAAAGAGCACTTTCCCGCTGCACCTGGTGGATCACTTCCGAGTACAGCCCGATGATGGCGGACTGTTCGTTCACGTAGTTCATCACCTCCCGCCGCTTGATGCTGGAGTCCACCTGTTTGCCGATCAACAGCACCATGCCCAACACGGGTATCCCCAGTGTGAACATGAACTTGGTGCGTACCGGAAGGTCCGCGAATCGCCAACGCATCGGCCCGAAAATACAGCGCTCCGGCTTGCCACGGCCTTCTACCTTTGGCCACCACCCGAACAGCACCCCTCGGCAACCCGATCATGAAGGAACAATTCGACACGCTCGACGCCAAGAACGCCCAAGCCCTGCTGGGCGGTGGCACCGACCGCATCGCCGCACAGCACAAGAAAGGGAAGCTCACCGCCCGCGAACGCGTGGATCTGCTGCTGGATGAAGGGACCTTCCAAGAGATCGGCCAGCTTGTTACCCACCGCAGCGACAACTTCGGACTGGACCAACAGGTGTTCCTGGGTGATGGTGTGGTGACCGGTTTCGGACGGATCGATGGGCGCCTGGTGTATGTGTTCTCCCAGGATTTCACCGTGCTCGGTGGTTCGCTGGCCGAAGCCCACGCCGCCAAGATCTGCCGCATCATGGACCTCGCCATGCAGAACGGTGCGCCGGTGATCGGCCTCAACGACAGCGGTGGTGCACGCATCCAAGAGGGTGTGGTGAGCCTCGCGGGGTATGCCGACATCTTCTACCGCAACGTACGCAGCAGCGGGGTGGTGCCGCAGATCAGTGCCATCCTGGGCCCGTGCGCCGGTGGTGCGGTGTACAGCCCGGCCCTCACGGATTTCGTGATGATGACCGAGGGAACCAGCTACATGTTCGTCACCGGACCCAACGTGGTGAAGACCGTGACGCACGAAGAGGTGACCAGCGAAGACCTCGGCGGCGCTTCCACCCATGCTTCCAAGAGCGGCGTAGCGCACTTCACAGCACCCAACGAGCTGGATGCGATCCGGCAACTGCGCCAGCTGATCTCCTACATCCCCAGCAACTGCGAAGAAGAACCACCCGCGCTGGACTATACGCCGGGTGATGAATCGCGCCCTGCCCTGGACACCATCATCCCCGCCAACCCCAACCAGCCCTACGACATCCGCGAGGTGTTGAACGCGGTGATAGACCCGGACAGCAGCATGGAGGTGCATGCGGAATATGCGCGTAACATGGTGATCGGCTTCGCACGCGTGGCCGGCCGCACCGTGGGTTGTGTGGCCAACCAACCCGCTACACTTGCGGGAGTGCTCGACATCGATGCCAGCATCAAAGCCGCGCGCTTCGTGCGTTTCTGTGATGCGTTCAACATCCCCTTGCTGGTCTTCGTGGATGTGCCCGGTTTCCTACCCGGCACGGATCAGGAGTGGCGCGGCATCATCACGCACGGTGCGAAACTGCTCTACGCCTTCAGCGAAGCCACCGTACCACGCATCACCGTGATCACCCGGAAAGCCTACGGTGGTGCCTACGATGTGATGAATTCCAAACACATCGGGGCCGACATGAATTTCGCATGGCCCGGAGCGGAGATCGCCGTGATGGGAGCGAAGGGGGCGGCGGAGATCATCTTCAAAGGAGAGATCGCCAAAGCCACCGACCCCGCTGCGAAACTGGCCGAGAAGGAGGCGGAGTACAAAGAGCAGTTCGCCAATCCCTACGAGGCCGCAGCACGCGGATACGTGGATGCCGTGATCAAACCTTCCGAGACCCGCCAACGCATCATCTCCGCGCTGGACATGCTGCGCAACAAGGTGGCCACATTGCCGCGCAAGAAGCACGGCAACATCCCGCTGTGATCCGCGTAACACGGTCCTCGCCATTCCACGGATGAAGTTCACCGTTGTAACACCCAGCTTCGGACAGCTCCATTACCTGCGCCTCAACGCAGCATCCATCGCCGATCAACGCGCGCCGGGGGTGGAGGTGGAGCACATCGTACAGGACGGAGGTTCCAAGGATGGAACTCGCGAGTGGTTGTTGACACGGCCCGATATCCGGGGTATCGCTGAAGCCGACAACGGCATGTACGACGCCATCAACCGCGGCTTGCAGAAGGGTGGTGGTGAGGTGTTCTCCTGGTTGAACTGCGACGAACAATACCTGCCCGGAACGCTCGCCGCCGTGCGTGGATTCTTCGAGCAGCACCCGGAAGCCGACATGGTGGCGGGTGACACGCTCGTTGTGGATTCCAGCGGTGAATACCACTGTCACCGCAAAGCTGTCGTACCCACGACCGGGATCCTTCGGTTGGGCCGTACGCCTGTCCAGAGCTGCTCACTCTTCTTCCGCGCCAAATTGGTGAAGGGTGAAGGCGGCATCCTCTTCGATCCCCAATGGAAAGCCATGGGCGACTGGGCTTGGCTGCGCGATCAGGACGCACGCGGTGCACGCATGCTCCGCTTGCCACGCTTCCTGGCCACCTTCGTGGATGACGGCGGCAACCTCGGCATGAGCCCGCGCGCCGTGCAAGAGACACGTGCCGTGTATGGTGCGTTATCGCCTTGGCACCGGGCAACCGAGTACCTCGTGCGTGGCGCGGATTATGCCCGCAAGATCATGGATGGCTACTATTCGCAGAAGCCGTTCGACTACGCGATCTACGATACCGACACGAACGCGCCCTCGGGTGTTTCCGCCCAGCGGCGCACACGGCATGTGGCCAAGCCCACCTGGCACTGGAAGGGCAGGGCGCATTGATCGTGCATTGTTTGGAACTGGCGCGACTACGGTGATCACCGTGGTCGGTACTACGTGAGTTGCCGGTAACTTGCCCGCGGTTCCTCTCCCGCTCTCCCATGATCGACCTTCGTGCGCGGCCTTCGCGCGGTGCTTCGTTCGGACTATTCTTCTTCTTCGCGTGCTGCTGCGTCGGCGCGAGTGCACAAGACACCAGTGGTCCTTCGCCCGCACGGATCGCATCCCTGCCGGACGACACGTCCAAGGTCTTCGCGCTAAGCGATCTCTGCTTCGATTACCGGCGCAAGGATGTGGACTCAGCACTTTGGTTCGGCCATAGCGCCTTGGAACTTGCCCGTCAGTTGAAGTTCCCGAAGGGTGAAGCACAAGCGCTCAACGATCTGGCCATCATCCACATCGATCGCAGCGCTTTCGCTGAGGCTGATAGTGCGCTACACCAAGCGTTGAAGATCAGGCAGCGCCTTGGTGACCAAGCCGGCATGGGGGCGATCCACAACAAGCTCGGCAACCTCTACCAAGCTCAATTGCGACTGGAAGAAGCACTGGCCGAGAACCGGGACGCCTTGCGGATATTCCAGCAGATAGGCCCGCCCGCCAAAGAAGCCCTCATCCTGGGCAACATCGCGATCCTCCACTTCAACCTGCGGCAGTACGAACAAGCGTTGACCATGCACGAAGCAGCGGCGAACGTGCGGGCGCAGATCGGCGATAGCACAGGACTTGCCGAGTCCAAGGGCAATATGGCGAACGTGTTGGCAGCCCTTGGCGACACGATGCGTGCATTGCGTTCGTTCGATGAAGCGGCCAGTTATTTCAAGCGACATGAGCTCTGGCGTGAATACGCGGTGCAGGCCCAGAACGAAGCGGGGATAAGGCTCGCGCGGGGAGAGGCGCAGAAGGCCCTTGCATTGTACACCGAGGCACTTGGGATACGCGAGCAGGCCGAGGACCGCAAAGCCATCGCTTCGTCATTGGCGGGGGTTGCCGATGCGAACCTCTTCCTGGGCCGGACGAAAGAGGCCCGAAGAACAGCAGCGCGCGCTTTGAACATCGCTCGCTCCGTGGGCGCAACGAGTGAAGTGATGCAAGCCTACAAGTTGCTCGCACGCATACACGCGGCGTTGGACCACGCGGACAGCACCCTGATCTACCATGAACGTTATGCCACCCTGCGCGATTCGGTCTTCAGTGCCGACATGGGTAAACGGTTGGCCGATCTGCAAGTGCGGTCCGGTCTGGAGAGGAAGGAACATGAACTGCAACTGCAGCGCGCGGACCTGAGTGTGAAGAACCTGGAGATAGCCGAGCTGGGGAGAAAGGCCGAACGACGGAATTTGTTGTTGGCATTGGCCGTGGTCGGCCTTGGAGCAATGGTCTTGACGGCTTTGCTCGTGCTGCAACATCAACGGCGAAAAGCGCGGGCAGCGAAGGATGCCGCGGTGATCGCCGAGCGTGAATCGGGGCTGAAGGCTATCGTAGAGAACACTGACAAAGAGCGCCAACGGATCGCCGCCGACCTGCACGATGGAGTGGGCCAACTGCTTACCGGCCTGCACTACCGCATCGAAGCCGCCGCCCAGGACGATCCGCGTTGGAATGGTATGCGGTCGTTGGCCGAAGATGCCAGCCGCGAAGTGCGCGGGATCGCACACCGCATGATGCCTCGGGCACTGGGAGAAGCAGGGCTGGTCCCCGCTGTTGCCGATATGCTGGATCGCGCGCTGAACGGAACAGGAATGCAACAAACCTTTGACCATTTCGGACTGGAGCAGCGCCTTCCCGGGAACATCGAGACCGGTGTGTACCGCATCGCGCAGGAACTGGTGAACAACATCATCAAACACGCGAAAGCGACCAACGTCCACGTGCAACTGCTGCGCAACAAAGGCATGCTGGTGCTTATCGTGGAGGACGATGGCGTCGGCTTCGATCGCAAGGCCGAACAGGGTGGACTGGGCATGCAGAACCTGAATGACAGAGCGCGGATCCTGCACGGCCAAGTGCAGATCGAACGCGGATCAGCGCGTGGAACAGTGGCTACGCTTCGTGTTCCGCTCAACACCAACGAAAGGCCATGAAGAAGATAAGAGTGGTGCTCTGCGATGATCACCGGATCGTGAACGATGGATTGAAGACGCTCTTGGACGGAGTGCCCGACATCGAATGCGTAGGAACCGCCACCAACGGGACCGAGGCGCTCTTCCTGCTCGGACATATCCAGGCCGATGTGGTGCTCACCGACCTCGACATGCCCGGAATGAACGGATACGAGCTCTCCGAGAGGATCAGCGTGCAGTTCCCCGGAACGCCGGTGCTGGTCCTGAGCATGCATGACGAACCTGCCGTGGTGGAACGCGCCATCGGAAGTGGAGCGCACGGTTATCTGGTTAAAAGTGCCGGACGGGACGAAGTGTTGCTCGCCATACGTGAGGTGCATGCCGGACGGAAACATTTCGGAAGTCAGGTGATGCAAGCCTTCATCAACAAGGGCACGGCGGCCGCACAGGGTTCCGAGGTGTTGAAGGACCTTACCGAACGGGAGGTGGAAGTGTTGGGCGCTTTAGCTGAAGGCTTGGGCAACAAAGAGATCGGCGAACGACTCTTCATCAGCCCGCGCACTGTGGATACCCACCGCACCAACCTGATGCGCAAACTCGACACCCACAACGTCGCTGGTCTGGTGCGTATCGCCATCAAGGCAGGCCTGGTCAGGTAGTTGCAGCCATCCAACACCGGCCGAACGATCGGTCCGGGTTTCCGGCACGATAAGTGCGCTCAAGGCTACCTTCGTTCCATTCAACACGTAACGCACCATGCTGCTTAAACTCGCTTCCATCGCCGCCATCGGCGGACTTTCGTTCATGCCTCACGACCCACTCCCGGACCTCGCCATCGGAAGCGCTTTGCCTGCTGCAGATGTCAAGATGAAGGATGTGAGCGGAAAAGAGATCTCCCTGAAAGAGGCCCAAGGAAATAGCGGCCTGCTCGTGATATTCTCGTGCAACACCTGCCCGTTCGTGGTGGGTAGCGAAGGCAGTGATGGCTGGGAAGGACGCTATCCGGAGATCGCTGCCTTCAGTCAGCGCCATGGTGTGGGTGTGGTGTTCGTCAACAGCAACGAAGCCAAACGCGATGCGGGCGACAGTTTCGCGGACATGCAGGCGCGCTACAAGGACAAGAAATACAGCGGTTCCTACGTGCTTGATGCCGGGAACAAAGTGGCCGATGCCTTTGGTGCGCGTACCACACCGCATGTGTTCCTGTTCGACAAGGACCAGAAGCTCGCCTACAAAGGCGCTATCGACGATAACGTGGGCAAGGCTGGCGAGGTGAAGGAGAAGTACCTGGAGAAGGCCATCGCCTTCATGGTGGAAGGCAAACCCATCGATCCGGCCACCACGCGCAACATCGGTTGCAGCATCAAGCGCGTGGCCGTGGAGCATAAACACTAGGATCCACGTGCGAACAACGCCGCGTTCCCCTAGGGGAGCGCGGCGTTGTTCATTTGTTGAAAACAACATTTCCCACGCGCATGGGTGGGCTGTTCCTTTGTAACAAAGGCATTGGGAATGAACGTACTCTTGATCGGTGGTGGCGGCAGGGAACATGCGATGGCATGGAAGATCGCGCAGAGCTCCTTGTTGGATGAATTGCATGTGTGGCCCGGCAACCCCGGCACCGTGCGCCATGGCCGCAATGTCACCGTGGACCTGAACGACCGCAAGAAGCTGCGCGCGTTCCTGCTGGAGAAGAAGATCCAGATCGTGGTGGTCGGCCCGGAAGCCCCGCTGGTGGATGGCCTCCACGACGACATCGCGGCCGACACACAATTGGCACACGTCACCGTGATCGGCCCCAAGAAGGAAGGCGCAAGGCTCGAAGGCAGCAAGGACTTCGCCAAGGAGTTCATGTTCCGCCACAACATCCCCACCGCAGCGCACCGCAGTTTCGGCAAGGGTGAACTGAAGGAGGCGATCGAGCACATCGAACGTTCCGCACCACCCTACGTGATCAAAGCCGATGGCCTCGCGAGCGGCAAAGGCGTGGTGATCACCAGCGACAAGAAGGAAGCCGCCAAGACATTGAAGGACATGCTGGAAGGCGGTCGCTTCGGCGCGGCGGGTGAACGTGTGGTGGTGGAGCAGTTCCTGAAAGGGGTCGAACTATCGGCCTTCCTCATCACCGATGGCGAGTCGTTCAAGATGCTGCCTTCGGCCAAGGATTACAAACGCATCGGCGTGGGCGATTCAGGCCCCAACACCGGTGGCATGGGTGCGGTCTCTCCGGCCCCGTTCGCCGACAAGGACTTCATGCAGAAGGTCCACGATCGCGTGGCCGCCCCCACGATCCGTGGCCTCAAGAAAGATGGTATCGCCTACAGCGGCTTCCTCTTCATGGGCCTGATGAACGTGAACGGCGAACCTTACGTGATCGAATACAACGTGCGCCTGGGCGATCCCGAAACACAAGCCATCCTGCCGCGTTTGCGCAGCGATCTGTTGGATCTGTTCGAAGGCATCGCTTCCGGAACGCTGAGCGAACGCCACGTGGACGTGGATGATCGTACCGCCGTTACCGTGGTGCTGGCCAGCGAAGGCTACCCCGGCGATTTCACTACCGGCCACCGCATCATCGGTCTGGAACTGGTGCGCGATGCGTATGTGTTCCAAAGTGGTACCGCCCTCAAAGGCGATGTTCTGGAGACCGCCGGTGGCCGTGTGCTCGCCGTTACCGCCTTCGGCAAGGACCTGGAACAGGCGATCCTTTCCGCACAACGCAGTGCAGCGCTTATCGACTTCGAAGGGAAATACCTGCGTACGGATATCGGCCTGGACCTGGTGAAGCAACCTTCATCCAAGTCCGCCTCGGCAACACAACCCGTTAAATGAGGGTGCCGTCCTTGACAGCTTTGCGGTTGTACCGGCCCTGCAACATCAACCAGTAGACTAAGCCGAACCCGAGCAAGAGGCTGATCACCGTGACGGGCATCCACCCCATCCAGGAAAGGATCTTGAAGGTTTCCTCTAGAAAGTGGCCGATGGCGAAGACGATCTTTTGCATCGTGGATGGTGACTTGACCGGCCAAAGATAGCTCGCCCCCCGGAACCACCACCGATGTTCGCCAGACTCTTCCGCAGCAACCAACCAGGCATACTGGTGCTTGTGTTGTTGTTGCTACCTCCCTTGTTCCTCAGGCACTTGTGGGCCGCACCGCCGGATATGCACGCCGGTATGCCCTTGGCCGGGCTGCTCAACGACCTGTTCTTGGCCGCCCCATGGACCTACGGAGCGCTCGTCCTGTTGGCCATCATGGTGCTTGCGGTCCAGCTCGCCGTGTTCATGAACGAGACCGAACTGGTGGCCCCCCGCAACCACCTGCCCGCCCTCCTTTTCCCAGTGCTGCTGGCCACCGCTGCACCACCGGGCACCTTCGGGCCGGCCTTGTTCGGCATGCCATTCCTGCTGTGGGGTATCCGGCGCGCATGGAGCATCTCCAACACCGGCCCCGCACTGGCCGCCTTGTTCGATGCGGGTTTGCTGGTTGGCTTCGCGGCGATGTTCTTCATCCCCTACGCCTTCCTGCTCGTGGTGGTGTGGGCCTCCATTTCCGTGGTGCGCCCGTTCCAGTGGAGGGAGTACATCGTTCCCGTGCTTGGCCTGGTGCTGATGTTCTACCTGGCCTGGGGTTTCCTTACCCTCAACGGTATGCACGAATGGCGCCCTTTGCGTACGGTGAGCGTGCCGGATGGTCTGCTGCGCAAGCCGGAAAGCGTGTACCGCTGGACGTTGATCGCGCTGCTAGTGCCGATCACCTTGGTGGCGGTGCTCCGCTTCGCCGAACACTACGGCCGGGGCGTAGTGCGCGAACAGAACCTTCGCAGTGCATTCATCGCGTTCGGGATCACCCTGGGGATCATCTGCGGTTTCATGCAACTGATCAACAGCCGCTACCCGGCGGTGCTGGAAGTGGTGCCGCTTTCCATGCTTTTCACCTTCGCGTTCATCGGCACACGCCGGGCTTGGCTGGGCGAAACAGCGGTGGTGGCGCTACTTGCCATGGCGCTTTGGATGCAATATGGTTCGCCGCTGGTCTAACGGCTACCTTCGCGCCGCGTTCCACCAGGACGTTCCTGAGCCATGAAATTCGGTGTCGTCACCTTCCCCGGTTCCAATTGCGATGAGGATATGGTCCATGTGCTCGGCACCATCATGGGCCAGCCCGTGGAACGCCTGTGGCACAAGGATCATGACCTGAAAGGGGTGGACATGGTAGTGCTACCCGGTGGCTTCTCCTTCGGCGATTACCTGCGCAGTGGCGCCATTGCGCGCTTCTCGCCGATCATGCAGGAAGTGGCCGCCCACGCGAAAAAAGGCGGTCTCGTTTTCGGCGTATGCAACGGTTTCCAAGTGCTGTGTGAAGCCGGTCTGGTGCCAGGTGCACTGCTTCACAACGATGTGCAGAAGTTCGTGGCACGCAACACGTACATCCGCTCCGCCACGCGCAAGACAGCCCTTACGAGCAATGTTCCGGATCGTGCGCTGAAGATCCCCATCGCCCATGGCGAAGGCCGTTTCCATGCGGATGCCACCACGTTGAAGGCCTTGAAGGATAACGACCAGATCCTCTTCCGTTACTGCGATGCTGAGGGGAAGATCACCGATACCGCCAACCCCAACGGGAGCAAGGAGAACATCGCGGGTGTGTGCAACAAAGGCCGCAATGTCTTCGGCATGATGCCCCACCCGGAGCGTGCTGCCGACGAACGTCTCGGCAATACCGATGGCAAGTCGCTGTTCGAGTCGCTGCTACAGGCGGTGCTGGCCTGATCCTACGGAACGCTCGGCCTGATCATCGGCCTAAGCGAACGCACCTCGGCTGGGTCGATCGCGATCGTGGTACCATCCTCTTCGAAGCCTTTCCAACCGGCCAACTCATGACGGTCGGTCAACTGGAGATCGATCCGCAGCTGCACTCCCGCAAAGGCGATGACGTCATGTGCGCCGGGCGAAAGCATCATCCCTTCCACGGATAAAGTACCCACTTCCGTTGCAGGCACATCGATCGTGATCGTCTTCAGTTTGCGGCCCGTGCGCGTCGCGATGTCTTCCATCAAATGTGGCGGGCGTTGAAGGATGAAGTGGCGCAGTTCGGCGTGGGAAGCCGCAGGGTCCGGGCGTTCCATTTCGCGGTGCCAGCGTTCATGGTCGGCCTGCATTTCTGCGCGGTGGCTCGCGAACAGGCTGTCCGCTACACGGGTCGCGGCTTCCGGTGAAAGTGCAGTAGCCACCAAGGCCGTCATGCGTGCGAGCAACTTCTGTTGCAGTTCCGGTTGTTGCAGAAGTTGCGGGATGTACGGCGTTTCTGCCGAGGTGCCGGAAGCCATGCGCTCCACGCTGTTCTCCTCGGCCGGAGCCCAAAGGTCCATGTCGAACATCACCCAGCGCCATTTGCCACCGTGCTGACGTGGCCGGTAGAGCCGCACGTTCAGGTCGTGATCCGCGCGGCCGGTGTACAGGTCCAAACACGCGAGATCGATCAAGTTGTCCAGATCGAAATAACGAGCGAGGGTATCCACCGGAGCCAGTGCCATCAACTTCTCTATCGCCGGTTTGAAGTGTGCATCACTTCCCGAACGGATCACCGCGGCCGGGCCTTCCAACACATCCACCGCTTCGCTACCGCTGATGTGTTCCAGCCATTGCTTGTCCTTGGGCGGCATCCACCGGTACAACCCCCAGTATTGGCCATTCAAGTAGAGCGGCATGGGGCGCGAAGGCTGAACATCGACATGCAACGTGTGGCGGGCGGCGATCACTTCCAGGAAACGGTTACGCAGGAACGTGTGTGCGCCCGCATCGGCACGCAGGATGCCTTCTTGGAAATGCTCGCTCTCGTTCAGGCGCAAGCCTTTCACCGGACTATCATACCGATCGCGCGCATGCAATTTGAACGACCGTTTCGCCAAACCGCGCGATCCACTTCCGTGGATGCTGATGCCGATCGGGATGGGTGCGTCCGTTGTGCCGTTGAACTTCACCATGGCCAAACGTTCCCAGGTGCGTCCTTTCCGGCTGAAGTTCGCCAACGCGCCTTCCACGTTGATGCCGGTGCTGTCATCCGAAAGTCCGGCCTGGTCCATGGCGATGGTGATGCCTTCCTGCGGCGCGCCACCGTTATGGTAGGTGGAACAGAACTCCTTGCTCGGCAAGCGGCCTTCAACGAACGCTCGTGCGCGCACAACAAGATCGCGCACAACAGGAATGGGACCATCATAAACAAGGCCGTTCAACTGCGTGGGTTCCGTGCCGTCGGTGGTGTAGCGGATCACGGCGCTTTCGTCAGCGATCAGCGGTAGGCACACACTGTCGCTTGCCGCAACGTATGCCGTGTCGAAAGCTGGAGGAGCAGTGCGCCCATGCACGGCGATGTCGCCAGGATTCGGCGCGCCCGGTGTGGCTTGGCTGAAGAAGCTCCACGCCTTGCTGCCATCGCGCAAACGCCCTACGCTGAGGTCTCCCGCCATGGCCGGGTAGGTGAACACGTCCTGCACCGCAAGGCCGTCCGCAGCGATCAACAACAACGTACCTCCTTTGCGCGGCAACGTGAATCCCGCGTGATCCGGACCGCGGTCCGGAGCACCGTCGAACCAGATGATGCGGTGTTCTCCAGGGGCGATGGTCAACGAACCGTCGATCACATGCGTGCGCCCCACTACCGCGAAACGCATCCCCGTTATGTCCACCACCGTTGATGTGGGATTGAACAACTCCACCCAATCCGGTGTGCTGCCGTCCAACGCCACGTGGGTCTTGCGGTTCGCCGCCTGCAACTCGTTGATCACAACACCGTTCTGCGCGCCCACCAACAGCGGAGCTAATACGAAGGAGAGGAACATCAGCCGGAACACGCACCGAAGGTACCCGGCTGCTCAACCGCACTGCGGAACTCAGCACAACAAGTCTTCAACGATCAGACCGTGCAGTGTTGAAAGCCCAAGCCTTTATTCTAACATCTAGTGGATGTTCAGGGATCGATACGGAGCACGGTGCCTCCCGTCCAGCATCTGCGAGATCTGCGTCATCTGCGGATGCATTTCATTCCTCACAGCGCATTCTTCGTCACCCAGATCCGCCACCCCACGATCAGCTTCTCCATCTTGCTGAGCCGCAGCAGATCCTTGTGCCACATTTTGGGAAGCACGGCCTTGTTCACGCGTGCGAGGAAAAGGAAAAGCGATCGTTTCATGGTCAGTGATGTTGCAGACCGCAATGCTCCTCGGCCCATTCCAGTTCGATCGTTGCGTGGTGGATCCCCATCTGCTGAAGTGCGTTACGCGCCGCCGCTTTCGCCTCCAACACCGCCTTCAGATCAACGTCCGCCACCACCAGGTGTACCGTGTGTATGATGAAGCTGCCGTCCAGCGTCCACGTGTGTTGGTCGTGCAGATCGGTCACGTGGGGGATCGCCATCAAGGTGCTGCGCACGGCCTGCATGTCCAGCTGTGCCGGGATCTCCTGCATGAGGATGCCCGTGCCTTGCCGCAACGTACCCACCGCGTTGTACAGGATGAAACAACTGATCGCTACGCTGAGCAACGGATCCACGATGGCCCAATCCGTGTAGTGGATGATGATGCCGCCGAGCAGTACCGCCGCCCAGCCGAGCACATCTTCCAACAGATGCAAGTAAGCGCCGCGTTCGTTCAGCGTGCCGCCACCGTGCAGTTTCCACGCCGCGAAACCGTTCATCGCCAAGCCGAACACCGCGATGCCGATCATGCCTACCGTGTTCGGGGTGCTCGGTGCCCACAACCTCGGCACACTGATCACCAACATGCCGATGGCACCTGCGATGAGCACCACGCTCGTGAGCCAGCCGCCCAACATGCTGTACCTCCCATAACCATAGCTGTAGTGCGCGTCCCGCCCTCTCATCGCCACACGTTGCAGGTACCACGCCGTGCCCAGTACGAGGCAATCGCCCGCATCGTGGAAGGCATCCGTAAGTACCGCGATACTGCCGGTCCACCACCCACCCACCACTTCCACCAGCGTGAAAGCTAGGTTGATGAAGAAGGCCAGACCCAATGCCTTCGCACCAGCCTCATGGACATGCCCGTGGCTATGACCGGTGTGGTCGTGAGAATGTTCGTGATGCGCGTGGCCCATGCGGTGGGCGAAGGTAGGAGCGGGGGTCCGGCCTCACCCCACGATCACCCGCCCCGTCTTCTTGGACAGTTTCTTCTTCACCTCGCTCAGCTGCATGATCTCCTGTAGCACCGCCATCACACCCAACTCATCGGCGGTCTTCAGTTCCAGCTGGCGTTCGATGATCATCCGGTCCACTCGGCGCTCTTTGAGGATGTCCACGGCTTCCTCTAACGCATCGTAGAGCACTTCACTCTCCCGTTTCACGTGGATCTTGTGCTTGTCTTTCCAGTTCGGGCTAAGCACATGTTTCTCGGTGAGCAGATCGATGGCCGTGTTGCGCCAGTTCTCTTGCACGTGCGTGACGTAGCGTGAGGTGTCGATGGTATTGCCGAGGTTGCTGGTGTGCCGGTAGTCCAGATACATCTCGCGGAAGATGGGCTCGTCGAAGAGGATGTCGTCAAGGGCCAATAGCTCGAACATCAGTTCGGCTACGCTGGTCTCTTCTTCTGTCGTGTTGCCTTCTTCATCCTGCACCGGTACGTTGATGCGCTCGTGGCCGTAGCTCAGCAGCATGCGGAGCAGATCCCGCTCTTGGGGTGTGGTGCCCACATCTTCCAACGTGGGCTGCGGTGCGGCGATGTCCGGGGCGAGGTGTTCTTCGGGGATCGGCTGGTCATCACCGATCCGCTTGCGGTACTGCCGGCGCAGCACCTTGTTCATCTCGCTGATCAGCGCCTGCTCGTTCACCTGCAACAAGCGGCTGCATTGTTGGATGTACAACGAACGCAGCACCAGGTCCGGCACCAATGCAACGCTCTCCACGATCTCGTGTATGGCTCCGGCTTTCTTCACCGGGTCATCGCCCACTTCCTGCATCAGCAGGGTGGCTTTGAACACGAGGAAATCCTGTGCGTTGCCGGTGAGGTGCGCCATCACCTCGCTACTGCTGTGGCTCTTCGCGTAGCTGTCCGGATCCTCGCCCGCCGGGAAGGTGACGACCTTCACGTTGAGGCCTTCCTTCAGCACCAGGTCGATGCCGCGTAAGCTGGCCTTCATGCCCGCCGCATCGCCATCGTAAAGGATGGCTACGGTGGGTGCATACCGTTTGATCAACCGCACCTGTTCCTCCGTGAGGCTGGTGCCGCTGCTGGCCACCACGTTTGTGATCCCCGCTTGGTGCAGGCTGATCACATCTGTGTAGCCTTCCACCAAGTAGCAGAGGTCTTTCTCTACGATGGACTTCTTCGCTTGGTACACCCCGTACAACGAACGGCTCTTGTTGTAGAGCACGCTCTCCGGACTGTTGAAGTACTTCGGCAGCTTCTTGTCGCTCTTCAGGGTGCGCGCACCGAAGGCGATGGGCTGACCGCTGAGGCCGAGAATGGGGAAGGTGACGCGCCCGGCGAAGAAGTCCCATGGCGTCCGGGTTTCATCTTCGCGGCGTTTGATCCAGCCGGCCTTCTCCAGCAGTTCCGGGTTGAAACCATTGGCGATGGCCGCCTGTGCGAACGCGCCGCCGTATTCGGGAACATAACCCAGCTGGAACGCTTTGATCGTGTTGTCCGAGAAGCCGCGCTCGTGGAAGTAGGATAGGCCGATGCGTTTGCCTTCGTCCGTGTTCCACAGTTGCTCCACGCTCCAGTTGAGCGCCCATTGCTGGATCACGGCGAGCGCCTCCCGTTCGCTCTGCTCGATCTCCTGCTCGGGCGACTGTTCCTCTTCCGGCAGGTCGATGTTGTACCGTTTCGCCAGCCACTTGATGGCTTCCACGTAGCTGAGGTGCTCGTGCTTCTGGAGGAAGGTGATGCTGTCCCCGGCTTCGCCGCACCCGAAACATTTGTAGATGCCCAAGTTCGGGCTCACGTTGAAACTCGGTGTCTTCTCGTTGTGGAACGGACATAGACCGAGGAAGCGCGGCCCTTTGCGTTTCAGCGCTACGAATTCGCCCACCACCTCCTCCACGCGGGCGGCGTCTTTCACCTGTTGTATGGCGTGCGGGACGATCATCGACTTCGTGGCGCTTGCGGGGATCGTTGCGCCTTGTTCAACGGGGCCGTGAATTTACCGGCCTAGGCGTGACCATTGGCCGATCGTTCAGAGTTTGGGTCGGAAGCCCGCGATCGTCAATATCGCATATCCGATGCCGCCTTGACGCTCAGCGCAATAGCCAGTGCCGCCAAATTGATGCTAGCCTGATCTCCACAACGTGCCGATACCCGCTCACTTGCTGATCACCTTCCCCGTGTTGTCGTAGAGCACCCGCTTCAACTCGTTGCCCGTGCTATCCGTGAACACCCATTCGCCAACGGGTATGCCGTGCAGGTGCTGGCCTTTGTAGTAGGTAAGGCTGTTGGCATGGAACACTTCCACAGGGCCTTCTTCCACGCCTTGCACATACTTGGTGCGGCTGCGAAGCACACCGTTCGGGAAGCGGGAGACCCAGAGCCCATGGCGCTTGCCATCGCGGATCATGCCTTCCATTTCGCCGCCATTGCGCAAGGGTACCACATGGTGGCCGTCCGGTTGCACGGTAGGGCTCTTCGCGGTGTCCTGCGCTGGCGGGTCCGCTTGTTTGTTGTTCGTGCCTTCCGAGCAGCCGCAGAGCAGGCTGGTGGCCAGGGCGAAGTACAGGGTCGTCCTTGTCATTTCGTTCGTTCTACGGTGAGTTCTACCAAGCCTTCCAAGGCATCGCGCGCTTCGTTCTGCGGGAAGGTGCGCAGTTCGGCGAGGGCCTTGTCGCGGTAGGCGTACATGTGCTTGTTCGCGTGTGCGATGCCACCCACTGCGGCCACTTTCTCCACGAGCTGGGCAACGGCATCGCTGTCTTCGTTGCGGTTCTTCACCACGTCCACCATCCAACGGCGATCGCTGCTGTTCACTTGCTGCAACGCATGGATCAGCGGAAGTGTGAGCTTCTTCTCCTTGATGTCCAGGCCCGTGGGTTTGCCGGTGTCTTTCCCGCTGCCGTAGTCGAACAGGTCGTCCTTGATCTGGAACGCGATGCCCGTGTATTCCCCGAAGAGGCGCATGCGTTCAATTTCTTCTTTGGGACGTCCCGCAGCACTGGTGCCGCTCGCACAACACGCAGCGATGAGGCTGGCGGTCTTCTTGCGGATGATGTCGAAATAGACCTCTTCGCTGAAGTTGAGCCCGCGTGTCTTCTCCAATTGTAGCAATTCGCCCTCGCTCATCTCGCGCACGGCATGGCTCACGATGCGCAAAAGTTCGAATTCACCCTTGTCGATGGCCAGAAGGAGTCCACGGCTGAGCAGGTAGTCGCCCACCAGCACCGCGATCTTGTTCTTCCACAGGGCGTTGATGCTGAAGAAGCCACGACGCATGTTGGCATCGTCCACCACATCATCATGCACGAGTGTGGCGGTATGCAGCAGTTCGATGAGGCTGGCGGCCACGAAGGCGCTTTCGTTGACCTCCCCGAACTGGCGGGCGCTCAACAAGGTGAACATCGGCCGCATCTGCTTGCCTTTGCGCTTCACGATGTAGTGCATGATCCTGTCCAGCAACGCCGCTTTGCTGCGCATAGCCTCGCGGAAATGGGGCTCGAAAGCCTTCATCTCGGCGGCAATGGGCCGCTGCAGTTCGTCGAAGGAGCGCATGCTGGTGAAGAGGTCCCGCAGTGCCGGGGTGGGCAAAGATGGGGATCGTGCCTTGGGAAAGGACAACCCTTCTCGCTTTGCTTCGTCCATTGGGAAGTGCGAGGCCGCCACCTACCTTCGCTGAGCATGATCCGCTGGACATCCCTTTTGCGCCGCATCCTTGGACTGACACTGCTGCTGGTCAGCCTACAGGCCCTTGCACAACCTGGCAAGACCAAGGTGGTGCTGTACAAGGACCGACTGGCCGCTGCCTTCGATACCGTTGATTGCGTGAAGAACGTGGTGAAGATCAATCCCTTGGTGTTCTTCCGCGGAGAGGTGCCCATCTATTACGAGCGGGCCATCACCCCGAAGTTGAGCCTCGAAGCCGGGATCGGGATCACCCTGCGCAACTACCTCGCTTTGTCCTTCACCGGTGACGATGCCGATGATTTCGGCGCGGGCACGGAGATCGTTCCGCGACTGAGCTTCAACGCCGGCTTCCGGTATTATTTCACCGATGACCTGGAACCGCAAGGGGCATACGGCCAGATCAGTTTCGCGCACCTGAATTTCACCAAGGACATCCGCACCAAAGGACCCACCGGCGAATTCACCGATGTGAAGCTGCGCGACGATCGTACCTATAACGATGTGCGGTTCCTGATCGGGTACCAGATGCTCAGCAGCAATAGCAATTGGATGTTCGATGTGTATGGTGGCCCGGCTTTCCGCGACCGCTTCAACGTGAAGGTTCAAGAGCGACTTGATCTCACGGGCGAACGACCCTCGTGGGCCTATACCATTGAAGAAAGCAAGGACCAGACCGTGGCTTTCTTCCTCGGCGTGAAGATCGGGATGGGCTTTTGAGGAAGTGGCGAGCGGCTAGTGCTCCAGCGGCAAGTTATGCGCCCAACACGTGCCACTTGCCGACTAAGGTCTCGCCGCTATTTCATCACGCGTTCGCCGTCCTTCAATGCTGGCTCGTTCTTGTTGGCCAGTTGCCCGCACGCGGCGTCGATGTCGCGGCCACGGCTTCTGCGGATGCGCGCCACGATGCCCTTCTTCTCCAGGTAGTACATGAAGGCCACGGCATCTGCACTGTCCGTACGACCGAATTCGCTGCCGTCGATCGGGTTGTATTCGATCAGGTTCACCTTGGCGTGTACGTCGCTGGCGTAGCGCACCAATTCCTGTGCATCGGCCAGTGAATCGTTGAAGCCGCGTAGCAGGATGTACTCGAAGGTGACTTCCTTGCGCGTAACGCGTGTGTAGTAGCGCAACGCATCCTTCAGGTCGGCCAGCGAGTTCTGTTCGTTGATGGGCATGATCTTGTCACGCTTCTCGTCGTTGGCGGCGTGCAAGCTCAACGCCAGGTTGAAGCGGGCACCGTCATCGGCCAACTTGCGGATCATCTTCGCGATACCTGCTGTGCTCACGGTTACGCGGCGTGCGCCAAGACCTAGGCCGTCCTGCGCCATGATGCGTTCCGCGCTGCGCAAGGTGTTGGCGTAGTTGAGCAACGGCTCGCCCATGCCCATGTACACGATGTTGGTGACGCTCTGCTTGTGGTACTTCAGCGCGAGGTCGTCGATCATCGTTACCTGATCCACCACTTCAGCGGAATCCAAGTTGCGGATGCGTTTCAGCTTGCCCGTTGCACAGAAGCTGCACGTCAGGCTGCACCCGATCTGGCTGCTGATGCACGCGGTAAGGCGCGTAGGGGTTGGGATCAAGACGCCTTCCACCACATGCCCGTCCCAGGTCTTGAAGGCGCATTTCACCGTGCCGTCTTCGCTCAGCTGTTCCTCCACCAAGGTCAACGGACGGAACAAGGTGCGTTCAGCGAGCTTTTCCCTGAACGCCTTCGGCAGATCGCTCATATCATCGAACGAGCGCGCTTTCTTCTTCCACAACCACTCCCACAGCTGCTTGGCGCGGTAAGGTTTTTCACCAAGGTCCGCGACGAGGGCTTTGATCTCGTCCAGAGTGAGTTCGCGGATGTTGGTGGTCATGTGGCAAAGATACCGGGTCAGGAGAGCAGGAGTTCGGCGAAGCGCAGGTCCGCCGGAGTGGTCACCTTCAGGTTGTGCTCTTCTCCCGCGACCAAATGGACCATCGCGCCCGTGCGCTCAACGAGGGTCGCTTCATCGGTGAATGCAACATCGTAGGGCAGCTCAAAGGCCTTGCGAAGCACGTCCGTGCGGAAGCACTGTGGCGTTTGCACAGCCCGAAGTTCGGCCCGGTCAATGGGCTCGCTGGTTCCGCCATCCACGCGCCGAACAGATGAAGTTATCGGCACCACCGGTATCGCGGCGCCATGTTCTTCCGCTGCCGCGAAACACCGTGCGATCAATTCCTTGCTCACCAGCGGACGCACACCATCATGCACGGCAACGACACCATCGCCCGTGATCGCCGCTAGCCCATTGCGTGTGGAATGGAAACGCTCTTCACCACCAGCAACTACCTCGTGTTCGACAAGGAACCCGTGCCCGATGCACAGCGCTTTCCAGATCGTGATCTGCGCTTCGGGCAATACCACGATGATCGGCATCGCGGGGTCGAACGCATGGAACGCTTCGATGGTCCAGCACAACAGCGGCTTGCCCTTCAATAGCATGAACTGCTTGGGAATGGGGCCGCCCATACGCTTGCCGGAGCCGCCTGCTACGATGATGGTGGAACGCTGCATGAGGCCCAAAGGTCGGTGAGCGGGTGCAAAAGAGAAAGGGTGCGAGAGTCTGGACCCTCGCACCCTCACACGCTTGAATTCTTTTGGTCAGATGATCAGCATCGCGTCGCCGTAGCTGAAGAAGCGATACTTCTCCTTGATGGCCACTTTGTACGCGTTCCAAACATGGTCATATCCACCGAAGGCCGCCACCTGCATCAAGAGCGTGCTCTCGGGCATGTGGAAGTTGGTGATCATACTGTCGGCGATGCTGAAGTCGTAAGGCGGGAAGATGAACTTGTTCGTCCACCCGTTGTAAGGCTTCATGTGGTTCAGCGTGCTAACGCTGCTTTCGATGGCGCGCATGGTGGTGGTGCCTACACAGCAAACACGCTTCTTCGCGTCCTTCGCCTTGTTCACGATGTCGCAGGCTTCGCGATCGATGAGCACTTGCTCACTATCGGTCTTGTGTTTCGTAAGGTCTTCCACTTCCACCGGACGGAACGTGCCCAGGCCGATGTGCAAGGTGACCTCCGCGAAGTTGATACCCTTAAGTTCCATGCGCTTCATCAGCTCGCGGCTGAAGTGAAGGCCGGCGGTGGGGGCGGCAACGGCACCTTCGTGTTTGGCGAAGATGGTCTGGTAACGCTCGGCGTCGCTCGGCTCGGTCTCGCGCTTGATGTAACGGGGCAGTGGCGTCTCGCCCATTTCGGTGATGGCGGCCTTGAACTCATCGTACGTGCCATCGAACAGGAAACGCAGCGTACGCCCACGGCTCGTGGTGTTGTCGATCACCTCGGCGACCAACTCATCGTCCTTGCCGAAGTACAACTTGTTGCCGATCCGGATCTTGCGGGCGGGATCAACGATCACATCCCACAGGAGGCTGTCGCGGTTGAGTTCGCGCAGCATGAACACCTCGATCTTGGCGCCGGTCTTCTCCTTGTTGCCCCACATGCGGGCAGGGAAAACTTTGGTGTTGTTCAGGATGAAGGTGTCACCCTCATCGAAATAGTCCAGGATGTTCTTGAACTTCTTGTGCTCGATCTTCCCGTCTTTGCGGTGCAGCACCATCAGTTTGCTGCCGTCGCGGTCCTTGGTAGGGTACAGGGCGATCTGCTCCTTGGGCAGGTCGAATTTGAACGCGGTAAGTTTCATGCTGTTTGGGCGGGCTTACTGGGCCGGGCCTGAGAGTTTGGGGCGCCGAAGATAGCATGATCGCGAAGCGAATGTTAAACTATCTGATGGCCAGTCCGTTATCCTGTTGATAACGCAATTCCGCCAAGCCGCGGAATGGGCAATTCACGCCCCAGGGGTGATGCGCTGCGACCATTCGGCCGGGCTTAGCGCGTCTTTCACGTCGAATTCGCCGATCCGCGTGCGCCGCAATGCGGAGAGGTGCGCCCCACAACCCAACACCTGCCCGATGTCGTGCGCCAACGAACGGATGTAGGTGCCCTTGCTCACGTCCACCTCGAAATCCACTTCGGCACCACGGATGGCCACCACTTCCAGGCGACCGATGTTCACCTGAACGGGCGGCATGTCCACCAGGTGTGCGCGCTCCACATCACGCGCAAGGAAGTACGCGCGCTCGCCCTCGAACCGCTTGGCGCTAAAGTTCGGCGGACGTTGCATGATGTCGCCTTCGAACTGCGCGAAGCCTGCCCGGATGGCGCCTTCATCCAGGTGTTCCCACGGCAGGTGGTGGTCGGGCGTGGTCTCCAGGTCGTAGCTGGGCGTGGTGCTCCCCAAAGTGATGGTCCCGCTGTATGTCTTGCCCGCGCCTTGCAGCATGGGCAACTTCTTGGTGAACGGACCATAGGCGACGATCAACAATCCGGTGGCGAGCGGGTCCAGCGTTCCAGCATGCCCCACTTTCATCTTCCGCCCGGCGGCGATGCGTGCAGCGATGCGCAGTTTCCCCACTACGTTGAAACTCGTCCACGTCAGCGGCTTGTCCACCAAAAGGAAACCGCCGGTATCCGGCGTGTAGATGAAGTCTTCCACCGCCATCAGATCATCTGCATCGAAACACCGGCGAAGTGCAATGCGATGATGACACCACCCACCGCGATACGGTACCAGCCGAAGGCTTTGAAGCCGCTCTTGGTGAGGTAGCTGATGAAGGAGCGAATGGCCAAGACCGCTACGATGAACGCGACCACGTTGCCGATGGCGAAGAGTTGGAAGTGCTCGGTGGTGAACGCTCCACCGTCTTTGACGTAATCGTAAATGGACTTCGCCGTGGCCGCGAACATGGTGGGCACCGCGAGGAAGAAGCTGAACTCCGCGGCGTTCTTGCGCGTGAAACCCTGTGTCATACCACCGATGATGGTGGCCGCCGAACGCGATACACCGGGCACCATGGCCAGGCATTGCCATACTCCGATTGTGGCCGCTTGTTTGAAGGACATCGGCTGTTCGGCGTTCTCTTCAACCTGCGGAGCGAGGCGGTCGATGAAGAGGAACACGATGCCACCGAGGAACAGCATCACGCCTACAACGACCACATTCTCCAACAACATGTCGATGTAGTCCTTGAAGAACAAGCCCGCGATCACCGCCGGGATGAACCCCGCGAGCAGCTTCAAGTAGAAGTCGAAGCTCTGGAAGAAGCGCTTCCAGTACAGTGCGACAACGCTAAGGATGGTGCCGAACTGGATGGCGACGGTGAAAAGCTTGACGAATTCGTCCTGCTGGATCCCCATGATGGTGGACCCGATGATCATGTGGCCCGTGCTGCTGACGGGCAGGAATTCGGTGATCCCCTCGATGATGGCGAGGATGATCGCTTGGATGATCGTCATTTGCCCGCCTCGTTCGCCCCGGTCTTTTTCAGGATGGCGAAGGCCACGAAGATGTAGCCCACCACGACCACGATCGGCGCAACGGTGATCCGGCGTGTGCTGAACAGCTCGGCCGCATCGAACTCATTGGGGTCGCCGTTGCCGCCACCGCTCATCAAGATGAAACCGATGGTAACGATGGCCAGGCCGATCACCAGGAAACGGTAGTTGATCGCCGTGAACGGCATGTCGTTGTTGAGCTCGGGTTTGGCCATGGCACTAGGTGTTCAACTCCAATGGAGGTCTTCGGAATTCATGCGAAGGTAGCGGCGCACCGCGAACCAGGTGGAGATCAGCGAGATGAGCACGCCCAGCACAAGCACCCCCGCGAAGAGCATGGCCAGCGTAGGCATGTCCGTGAAGGCGAGCAGGTCCGGCATGTAGTGGTTGGTGAGCTGTAGAAGACCCACGAGCAACCCGATGGCCAGCACCGCCCCGAAGATCCCCTGCCACAAGCTTTGTCCCAGGAACGGTTTTTTGATGAACCACTGCGTAGCGCCCACCAGGTGCATGGTGCGGATCAGGAAACGCTTGCTGTAGATGGCCAGGCGGATGGTGTTGTTGATCAACGCGACCGCTACGATCAGCAACAGTGCTGTAAAACCCAAAGCGACCAGACCGAGCTTGCTCACGTTCTTATCGATGTTCTCCACCACCGCCGCATTGTAGGCCACCTCCTGCACGCGCTGGTCCTTCTTCAACTGTTCCACGATCCACTTCAAACTATCCGCCTGCGCGTAGTCGGCGTTCAACCGAAGCTCCACAGAAGGGAGAAGTGGATTGCTGCCCAGCACACCGAGGAAATCCTCGCCGAGGTCCTTCTTCAGCTGTTCGGCGGCTTCATCGGCCGTTATATAACGCGTTTCGTGGGCGTAGGCCTCGGTGTCCAACTCCTTGCGGAACTGCATCACGTCCACCTCCTTCAAGTCGCGTTTCAGGAAGAGCTCCACACGCACGTTCTCCTTGAAATAGCGCTCCAAGGCGCGGGCGTTCACCATCACGAACCCTAGGAATCCCAACATGAACAGGACCAAAGTGATGCCGATGACCGTGCTCACATTGGAGCTGCGGGTGCGGGACTTCAGGTAGCGCTGGTCGCTCATCAGGCGGCGAAAGTAAGGGCGATGGCCGCAACGCCCTTACTCTCGCCTCTCCGCCTTCTACCTTCGCGGTCCGTAGCACAGGACCATGCAGTACGATCCGAAGGAAATCGAGCAGAAGTGGCGTAAGAAGTGGAAGGCCGATAAGACCTACAAGGTCGAGAACGATACCACCAAGCCGAAGTACTACGTGCTCGACATGTTCCCGTACCCCAGCGGCGCGGGCCTGCATGTGGGGCACCCGCTCGGCTACATCGCCAGCGACATCGTGGCGCGCTTCAAGCGGCACAACGGCTTCAACGTGCTGCACCCGATGGGCTATGACAGCTTCGGGTTGCCTGCGGAACAGTATGCCATCCAGACCGGCCAGCATCCTGCGAAGACCACGGAAGTGAACATCGCGCGGTACCGCGAGCAGCTGGACAACATCGCCTTCAGCTTCGACTGGGACCGTGAAGTGCGCACCAGCGACCCCGCCTACTACAAGTGGACCCAATGGATCTTCATCCAACTCTTCGAGAGTTGGTATGACCACGAAGCACAACGCGCCCGACCCATCACCGAGTTGATCGCTCGGTTCGGCGAACAAGGCTGGCACCCCAACGATGCATGCGCCCTCACCGGTGATGTGGAAGAGGAGCTCGGCGCCTTCACGGCCAACGAGTGGAACGCCTTCGACGACCGCACGAAGCAGCGCATCCTGCAACATTTTCGCCTTGCTTACCTCAGCGAGGCTTGGGTGAACTGGTGCCCCGCATTGGGCACGGTGCTCGCCAACGACGAGGTGAAGGACGGTGTGAGCGAACGCGGCGGACATCCCGTGGAACGCAAACGCATGCCGCAATGGAGCATGCGCATCACGGCCTATGCACAACGCTTGATCGACGGATTGGATGCGCTTGAATGGAGCGACAGCATCAAGGAAGCACAGCGCAACTGGATCGGCAGGAGCGAAGGGGCACTTGTTCGCTTCAAGCTCAAAATGCCCCTCACCCCCAGCCCCTCTCCCGAGGAGAGGGGAGGAATGCCCCTAACCACCAGCACCTCGGCCGAGGAGAGGGGGGAGGTCAAGCCACCTTCATGGGCGGAGCGACCAGGCTTCATGACCGCCAATGTCGGCAGTGCAGGGAAGCTTCAGCGCTTTGCGCGTGAGATGCGTAAGGACCCTACCGAGGCAGAAGAGAAGTTGTGGCAGCAACTGCGCGGCTACACTACTGGGGGTCGTATCCGGCGTCAACATGCCATTGATACGTTCATCGTGGACTTTGTCTCATTGCCCAAGTGCTTGGTGATCGAAGTTGACGGTGGTATACACGATGACCAACAGGCTGAGGATGCGGCACGCACTGAGCGATTGAACGAGTTGGGCTTTGATTTGATCCGGTTCACCAATGAGGAGGTGCTTACCGACCTGCCCCGAGTTGTTGACACCATCAAAGCCACACTCGCAGCTCGTCCCGATCACAAGGCAGGTAAGGACCAACAAGCTTGGAACGAGGATCCATCGGAAGAAGTGAGCTCCTCCCCTCTCCCTGGGAGAGGGGCTGGGGGTGAGGGGTATTTCATTGACGTCTTCACCACCCGGCCCGATACACTCTTTGGTGTCACCTTCGTGACGCTGGCCCCCGAGCACGAGCTGGTGGAAGTGATCACGCCCGCCGAGCGCCGCAACGAAGTGATGGCCTACGTGACCGCCGCCAAGAACCGCAGCGAGCGCGATCGTATGGCCGATGTGAAGAAGGTGAGCGGCGTGTTCACCGGTGCGACGTGCATCCATCCCTTCACTGGAAAGGAAGTGCCCGTTTGGGTAGGCGACTATGTCCTCGGCGGTTACGGCACCGGTGCGGTGATGGCCGTGCCCGGTGGCGATCAGCGCGACTGGAATTTCGCCACGCACTTCGGACTGCCCATCATCGCGGTGACGGAAGGCGCTGACATCAGCAAGGAGGCCGATGAGCGTAAGGATGCCATCATCTGCAGCGAAGGTTTCCTCAAAGGCCTCGCGGTGCCCGAGGCGATCACGCGCGCCATCGATGAATTGGAAAACCGCGCTGCCGGAGAGCGTCGCATCAACTACCGCTTGCGCGATGCCGCCTTTGGTCGCCAGCGCTACTGGGGCGAGCCGATCCCCATCTACTACAAGGAAGGCGTGCCCTATGCGCTGCCCGAGAGCGAGCTGCCCTTGAAGCTACCCGAGGTGGACAAGTTCCTGCCCACGGAAGACGGCGAACCACCACTCGCGCGTGCCGCGAATTGGAACTACAACGGCCATCCGTTGGAAACCACCACCATGCCCGGTTGGGCCGGCAGCAGCTGGTACTTCCTGCGCTACATGGACCCGCACAACGCGGATCGTTTCGCTTCGCCGGAAGCCATCAACTACTGGCAGCAAGTGGACCTCTACATGGGCGGCAGCGAACACGCCACCGGCCACCTGCTCTACTTCCGCTTCTGGACCAAGTTCCTCAAAGACCGCGGCTACATCAACTTCGATGAACCGGCGAAGAAGCTGGTGAACCAGGGGATGATACAGGGGGTATCTCAGACGGTAGCCGTGGCATATGTGAGTTTGAATAAGTTGGTTAGTGAAGAGAATCGAGGCGTTTGGATACCGTTGAAGGATGCGGGCTACTTCGAGATACTGAATTCGCCGAAGCACATGCGCTTCAATGATGATGGTGTCCCGATTGCACAAACGGTGATTTTCGAGCCTGAAGTAAAATTCCTCCGGGATTTCGAAGGCTACAACCACGTGTACGCGCAGGAAGTGAACGTACCGATTCAGTGTATTGAAGACGGTGTCCTGAACATTCAAGCATACTTGGGAACGGTTGAAGGAAGGAAGCACATCGATGCCGTCTTTCTTGTTGACGGGGGCTACTGGCACAAGGGTAATCTAACCCTACGTGATAAAGCAGCGTCGAAAGAAGTGCGGACTCATCCCTTGGTCGAGAAGATGTCGAAGTCCAAACTGAACGTCGTCAACCCCGACGACATTATCTCGAAGTACGGCGCCGACACGCTGCGGCTGTACGAGATGTTCCTAGGCCCCATCGAGCAGAGCAAACCCTGGGACACCAATGGCATCGAGGGCACCTTCCGTTTCCTGCGCAAATTCTGGAACCTGTTCTACGAAAGCGATGTGTTCAGTGTAAGCGACGAAGCGCCCACCAAGGCCGAGTTCAAAGTGTTGCACGCCACCCTGAAGAAAGTGACGGAAGACATCGAGAAGATGAGCTTCAACACCAGCGTAAGCCAGTTCATGATCGCCGTGAACGAATTGGGAACGTTGAAGTGCCACAAACGCGACGTGCTGGAACCGCTCACCATCGCCCTGGCGCCCTTCGCGCCGCACATCGCCGAAGAGCTTTGGGAGAAGTTGGGGCACACTACCAGCATCACCACCGCGCCTTGGCCCAAGTGGGACGAGCAGTACCTCGTGGAAGACAACTTCAGCTACCCCATCAGCTTCAACGGGAAAACACGTCTACAACTGGAATTCCCCATCGCCCTGGACGCGAAAAGCGTGGAGGCTGCCGTTCTGGCAAACCCGGAGGTGCAATTGCGCCTGGAAGGCAAAGCCCCCAAGAAGGTGATCGTGGTCCCGAAACGCATCGTCAATATCGTGGTATGAATGAGCTCAAGCCCCTGGCCCTGAGCCATGAGCCTCGAGCTGCTCGCGAAGCCCAACAGGTCAAGCTCGCGGCTCATGGCTCAGGGCTAGGAGTAGTATTCACCCGGTATTGGCATCCCCTTTGCATCCCCCAGGCCATGGCACGTTCAACTTCATTCGTTCTGGCTGGTCTTGCTATGCTTACCATGAGCTTCGGGCAGATGGACCGTCGTGTTCCGGGTAATGTTCTCGGGAAGGACCATGGCATCTTGCGCGACCTGAAGCACAATGCGTTCAAACCCGGCGAGAAGCTCACCTACGTGGTACACTACGGTTGGGTGAACGCGGGTGAAGCCGTGGTGGAGCTGAAGGAGAGCGAACGTGAAGTGGGCGGCCGCAAGATCTGGGTGGCCACGGGCACGGGTAAGAGCATCGGTGCCTTCAACACCTTCTACAAGGTGGACGACTATTACGAGACGCACTTCGATGCCAAGGGTATGTTCCCGTACGCCTTCATCCGCCGGGTGAGCGAGGGTGGCTACAACTTCAGCCAGGATTACATGTACAATCCGCACAAAAAGGAAGTGACCACGCAGAAGAAGGAGACGCATAAGGTGCCCGCCAACGTGCAGGATATGCTCAGCGCGTTCTACTTCGCCCGCACCATGGATTTCACCAACGTGAAGGAAGGGGACGAGTTCACCATCGAGACCTTCTTGGACGATGAGCTATGGCCGCTGCGTATGCGCTACATCGGCAAGGAGACCATCAAGCTGCGCAACGGTAAGTACCGCTGCATGAAGTTCCAACCCGTGGTGCAGGAAGGCCGCGTGTTCAAAGGCAACGACGACCTGAATGTGTGGATCACCGATGACGGCAACCGCATCCCAGTGCTGGCTCAAGCCAAGGTGCTGGTGGGTTCCATCAAGTTGGAATTGACGGACTACGAAGGGCTGATCCACCCCATCGCGAAACAATAGATCCGCATGCGTTGGCCTTGAGGTGAACAACGCAACGTGGAAAGGAAGTCCCGCACACCCGCTGTGCGGGACTTCCTCTTTTGTTCCTTGCGCTCCGATGAAACTGTGGCAGAAGGGATTGGCGGCGTTCGCTGCGGCAAGCAGTGCGGGCTTCTTCTTCCTGGCCGTGGATGTGGGCCCGCGCGAGGAGTACACCCCGGAAGTCGCGCCGGTGGCCGTGGAGGATACGGTACCGCTGCCTCCCGATGCATACGGCATCCCCATGGCCGGCTACGCGCTGGAACATGGGTCGGTGAAACGCGGGGAGACCTTCGGCGGTCTGCTCACTTCTCGTGGTGTGGACCAAAGCAGTATCCACGGATTGGTGGAACTGGCGTTGCCGCATTTCGATGTGCGGAAGATGCGGGCAGGTCATCCGTACGCCTTCATCTTCGACGAGGAGAACACCTTGAGCCCCGCTTACTTCGTGTACGAGGCCGATCCCGTGAAGTACGTGGTGTTCCGCTTACACGATGGTATCGCCGTGGATGTGGGCGAACGCCCCGTGAAGGTGGAAGAGCACAGCTTGGCATGCTCGGTCACCGGTGCGCTCTACAACGATATCGCACGCGTGGGCGGTGATCCGCAACTCGCCATGCAACTCGCCGATGTGTTCGCGTGGACGGTGGACTTCTACCGCATCCAGAAAGATGATCTGTTCTCGGTGGTGTATCGCGAGAGAACGGTGGATGGTGTGCCGTACGGCCAGCCGGAGATCGTGGGTGCGCGTTACATCAGCGGTGGTGTGGTGAAGGAGGCGTACCGCTTCGCCCAGTCCGATGGTGTGGAGCAGTATTACGACGATGAAGGCAAGAGCCTGAAGAAAGCCTTCCTGCAAGCGCCGTTGAAGTTCAGCCGTATCTCATCGGGCTTCAGCGGGAAACGCTTACATCCGGTGCAGCGGGTGATGAAGGCACACCTGGGTACCGATTACGCCGCACCGTACGGGACACCGATCCTGGCCGTGGGCGATGGCATCGTGGAGAAGACCGGCCGCACGGGTGGCAACGGCAACTTCGTGAAGATCCGCCACAACGGGACGTACAGCACGCAATACCTGCACATGCGCAAAATCCTGGTGGCACAAGGCGCTGCGGTACAACAGGGACAAGTGATCGGCGAGGTCGGCAGCACCGGGCTTGCCACGGGGCCGCACGTGTGTTTCCGTTTCTGGAAGAACGGGGTGCAAGTGGATCACCGCAAAGAGGAGTTCCCGAACACGGAGCCGCTGGCCGAAGAGCTGATGGCATCGTTCAACGACTTCAAGGCACCGATCCGCGAAGAGCTTTTCACCGCCGAGAAGACCGCGCGCGGTAGGGTGGTCAACTTCTGATCCTACTGCGCCAACGTGGCGATCCCGCGATAGGTGTGTACGTGTGTGCCGTTATCGTTCGCAGCCGCAGTAGCAAGCAGTGCTTTCGCCAGCATCGCGCTCGGCATCGGCCGGGAGTTATACGGTAACAGAGGCTTCAAGAACTTCATCACCGCTAGGCCAATACGCTCCCCGGTCCTGTTCTCGCTGCGCGGGCCATCGAGTATGGAAGGGTGGAAGATGTGCAATGCTGCGAAGTCCAGCATCCGCAGTTCGTTCTCCATTTCGCCTTTCACGCGGTTGTAGAAGATCATGCTTTTCGCATCGGCACCCAAGGCGCTTACCACGCAGAAATGGATGTTCTTTCCACTGGCCCAGCGACCAAGCGCCAGCACGAGATCCTTGTCCACGTGGATGAAGGCTTGTTTGTCGCCTTTCACAGCTTTGATGGTGGTGCCCAAGCAGCAGATCACCGCATCCACCGGTTCTGTGCGCAGCCCGGCTACCAGGGCACCGTTCACCGGCCCCCAATGCTCGATCCTTCCCTGCGTGTTCTCCAAGGGCTTCCTACCCCACGTGATCAAACGTTGGAACCGGGTGTCGTTCAGGGCCATATGGGTCGCGGCCGTGCCGATCAACCCAGTGGCGCCTGCGATAAGGAGCGTTCGTGCCATGGAAGAAATGTACGCCACTTGTTGTGTTTATGAAGTAAACCAGTTTATGTTTGCACTGTAAACAACATTGAACCATGGATGCCAACCTCACACCCGAGCAAAGCCTGAAGCTGATCGAAAGCATGATAGGCCAAGCCAAGCGCAGTTTCCAACGCATGAGTTTCTACTTCCTGCTCTGGGGCGGGTTGTTGCTCGTGGCCACGCTGACCGAATATTGCATGGGTCGTGCTGGTCTGCCGAACGGTTGGCTGGGTTGGCCCATCCTCGGCACGTTGGGTGGCATCATCGCAGGGGGGATGGTGCGCGCGAAGGGCGGAAGGCCGGCGTGGGAACGTTCACGGACAAGGTGTTCATCTGGGTGTGGGTGGCGTTCACCATCACGCTCGTCATCGTCATTGTTTCCAGTGTCGCGGTCGGCTCCAAACCGGGGCCTTGGGTGAGCATCATCACCGGTATGCCCACTATCATCTCCGGCGGCATCCTGCGTTTCCGTCCACTCATCATCGGTGGTATCCTGTTCTGGACGTTCGGTCTACTCTCGCTCTTCGTTTGGCCGGACCACGGTGCGCTGTTGTTCGGACTGGCGCTGTTGTTCGGGTACATCGTTCCGGGGATCCTACTGAAACGCCAAGAAGATGGCCTTCGCACCGCTTGATCCGATCCTGCACAACCAACTGCGGCTCGCGATCATGAGCTTGCTGGTGGCGGTGGAAGAGGGCGACTTCAACTTCTTGTTGGAGAAGACCGGGGCTACGCGCGGCAACCTCAGCGTGCAGATCAGCAAATTGAAGGAGGCCGGTTTCATCGAAGTGAAGAAGACTTTCAAGGAGAACTACCCGAATACGCAGTGCAGCATCACGCCGAAGGGCTTGGCCGCGTTCGAGGCGTATGTGAAAGCCATCAAGGATTACCTCGGATCCTGAGCGTGGACCAGCCATCGTAGTTCGGCAGTTCCTGCTCGGTAAGGATGATCAGCCATTCGTCGGAATTTGGTGTGTGTTCGTCGGTCGCACACATGTTTGTGCCGATGAGGCGTCACCCTGCCGATACCGTCCCGTAGACAGCTTCGTGTCGCGATTCCCATGCTGCAATACATGGGGTCGAGACCTCTCCCGCATCAACAAGACCACCAACAAGCAATAACATGGAACCGAAGTATAAAACCCTCCTTCAAGCCGCTGCCATGGTACTCGCGCTGGCTGTTCTCGTACTTCACCACAACGTGGAAAAGAACGAGCAGGCCGTAGCCCAGCAGACGGTACGCGCGCACCGCTGATACTTACCAATCCGAGCGATAGGCCCGTCAGGTATTCTCCTGCGCGGGCTTTTGCTTTTGTGGGTGGCGGATCAGTGCTCCACCAACTGGATCGTACATACCGATCAAGTGTCGCTTCCGACCTCCACCCAGTCCCCGTGTTCCTTGATCAGGCCGATCAATTCGTCCACGGCTCTTTCGCTCGGCACATTCCGCTTCACCACTTCCTTTTCCTTGTAGAGCGTGATCACGCCGGGACCTGTGCCCACGTATCCGTAATCGGCATCGGCCATTTCGCCGGGACCGTTCACGATGCATCCCATGATGCCGATCTTGATGCCTTTCAAGTGACTGGTGCGCGCACGGATCTTCGCGGTGGTCTCTTGTAGGTCGAAGAGTGTACGGCCGCAGCTCGGGCAGCTGATGTATTCCGTCTTGCTGGTGCGCGTACGTGTGGCTTGAAGGATGCCGAACGCGGTACGACACACAAGGTCTTCGCGCGGCTTTGTCGCACCGGACTCGTCTCGATGTTCATCGGCGATGAAGATGCCATCACCGAAACCGTCGATGAAGAGCGGACCAATGTCCGTGCTACTGTGCAGTACAAGATCGTCGTTGCTGATGTTGCCGTAAGCGCGCCCTATTATCACCGGTGTTTCGCAACCGGCTTCCAACAGCGAGAAGAACAAGCGGCGCTGCTCTGCCATGCCGTGCGTGTTGTAACTGTCGATCAATAACACGGCGGTGGGGTCGTTCTTCAGCGCAGCGATCAGCTCTGCGCTCAAATTCGGCAACGTGGTGTACACGATGTTCAGCTGCGGATGCCTTGCCGCGCCAGCGAGATATGCTGCCTGCTGATGGAATGGATAGTGCCTGTCCTTGTTCCTGTCCTTCAACCAAACAGGATGTTCTTGCACAATGCCCAAGGTTCCCGGGGTCGCGAAGTCGATGCTGTTCTTTCCAATGAAAACGTAGTCGCACGCTTGATCGGTGATATTCCACTTGTCCAACGGAACGCTGTACCGATAGCCCCACGCGAAGAGCGTTGCGGGTGTGATCTTGTCCTTCCCGCTGAGATCGGCCATGACCACGGGGACATGGCGCGCACCGATGTTGAGGACTTCGGTGGTGTGGCGGCGTTGATGGGTGAAAGGGGAATGCCCCTCAACCCCCAACCCCTTCTCCGAAGGAGAAGGGGAGAAACTCACTGCTGGGATCAAGTCATGCGTTGAACGATCAGAATATCTTGCAACGAGCGCTTTAGCAACAGGGATCTCGAATTCCGGATCTTCCGTGAGGCTTACGCGTACCGTATCTCCGATGCCATCTTCCAACAAGGCACCGATGCCGGCGGCACTTTTCACGCGACCATCTTCACCATCACCGGCTTCGGTCACGCCGAGGTGCAGCGGGTAGTCCCAGCCCTCGCTCATCATGCGGTGGACGAGCAAACGGTAGGCCTGCACCATCACCTGCACGTTGCTGGCCTTCATGCTCAGAACGATCTCGTGGTAGTTCTCGTCGCGGCAGATGCGCAGGAACTCGAACGCGCTTTCCACCATGCCTTGCGGCGTGTCGCCATAGCGGTTCAGGATGCGATCGCTGAGGCTGCCGTGGTTGGTGCCGATGCGCATGGCGGTGCCGTGTTCCTTGCAGATCTTCACCAAAGGAGTGAAGCGTTCGCGGATGCGCTCCAGTTCGGCTTCGTACTGGTCGTCGGTGTACTCGCGCACATCGAACTTCTTCTTGTCGGCGTAGTTGCCGGGGTTCACACGCACTTTCTCCACGATGCGTGCCGCGATCTCCGCCGCGTTCGGCGTGAAGTGGATGTCGGCGACAAGCGGTGTGTTGAAACCAGCGGCCTTCAGTTGCTTCTTGATCTCCGCGAGGTTCTCGGCTTCTTTTTTGCTCGGTGCGGTGATGCGGACGAGCTCGCATCCTGCTTCGATCATGCGGATGCTTTGCGCCACGGTGCCCGCCGTGTCCATCGTATCCGTGGTGGTCATGCTCTGCACCCGGATGGGGTTGTCGCCGCCGATGCCGATGTCGCCGATGCGCACGGCGCGCGTCTTCCAACGTTCGTAACGCGTTAGGCTGGGGCAGTAGGTCCAGGGGGAGATGATACGGGGCTCGGACATCGGGAGGCGAAGATACCGGGGTGCGTGTTAGCCTTTCACCGGTGTGGTCTCGCTGGAAGCATCCACGAAGGTCCAGCCGGAGCTTTCCACCAACACCCGGATCACCGTGATCATTTCCTGCTTGCGTTCGGCGGCGGTGCTGAAAAGCCCGCTTTCCGGGATCTTGGCGCGGATCATGTTCTTGGCCGTGGCTTCCATCTTCGTCAGGTCCTGTGCGGTGAATGGGTTGAATGTACCGGCTTCCATGTCGTAGTAGTCCACGTCGTGCTCCATGGAAAGGACCTGCGGTGCGGACATCCCGCGAAGGGTGATGGTCTTTGTCCGTTCATCCACGTTCAGATCCATGCCCTCCAGGTCGTACCCCACGCTCACACGTGCTTTCACGCGCAGCATCGCTTTCTTCTGGAACGGTGTGAAGTACTTCAACCAATCGATCGAGGCTTCGGCGTTGGAATAACTGAAGACCTCGTTGAAGTCACCTTCCACCGTTACGAGCTTCAACACCGGCCGGATGCGTTCCAGCAACACCGTGGAAGTGACCTGCTCGGTCTTCTGCTCCGGCTCGTACACCGCACGGGTGATGAAGAACACCAGCAGCGCAACGCCCACGAGCAGCAGGAGACCTTTCAGGTTGTTCATCGGTGCAAAGATCGTTCAGCCTTGTGTCAATGGGTCGGGCTCCACCACTTCCGCCCGGTCGCGCTTCCGCTGGAACCAGCCGTTCACGAAGAGTGAAACAAGGATGAGCCCGATGCCGAAGTAGGAACCGGTGCGCAACTTCTCTTCGCTTCCCCAGATCAGCAGCGCGATGATGATGGTGTAGATCGGCTCCAGGTTCACCGTGAGCATCACCGTGAACGGCGAGAGTTGCCGCATGACGACGATGCCTGCCACGAACGCGAAGGAGGTGCAGACCAGGCCGAGCAGCAGGTGCCACACGATGGTCATGTCCGGCAGTTCCCACACGGGTGGCGGTAGATCGTTGGTGGCGTAGAGGTAGATGGCCATGGTGATCGCCGCGCCGGCCATCTCGTAGAACCCGATGCGCATGGCGTCACCGCGTTTGATCAGGACAGCGTTCACGATGTTGAACCACGCGCTGAACAACGCGCTGAGCGTGGCCACGATGATGCCTTCGCGATAACCGCTTTCTAGACCGAAGATCAGGAGCAACGCGGCAACAACCACGAGGCCCAACACCACCTCGTACGCACGGATCTTCCGCTTGAACCAGAACGGTTCCAGTAACGCGGTGAACACCGTGCTGGTGCTGAGGCACGCCACACCGATGCTCGCCGTGCTGATCTCGATGGCCCCGTAGAACGTGATCCAATGCGCGGTGATGATCAGGCTCGTGAGCAGGTAGTGCTTCAGATCTTTCGTTAGCGGAGTGAGCGAACGGCGCAACCATAACGCGCCGATCATCAAGCCCACCATGGCGATGATCGTGCGTGTGTAAACGAGTTGGAACGTGCCTTGGTGTTCCTGGATCAGCTTGCCCAGGATGCCCGTGAAACCCCAGATGAACACCGTGAGGTGCAACAGGAGCAGGGCGTTCCGGCGGGAATGCATGGGGTGCCGAAAGGTACACGGCACCACCGAGTGGAAGACCTACCGGATGGTGCTCAACTTCTCTTTCAAGGTCGCCACAAGCGTTTCCTGCCGCGCGATCTCTTCGCTTTTGCGTGCTTGGTCCTCCACGTTCTTCTTGATCGCCCACGCCAGGTCGTCGGCTTTCTTCGTCATGTTGCGCTCGTCGTCCTGGGCCTTACGGTTGTCGCTAAGCGCGCGGTCCCGATCACGGATCAGGCCACTGAGTTCTTTCTCGCCTTCCTTCGCGGGCGTTGGACCCAGTTCAGCTTTCAGCGCGGTGATGCGTGGCTCCAGCTCGTCGGCCGCTTTGCGCGAGCGGTCCTGTTCGTTCAAGGCTTCCGCAGCGCGCTGTTTGCTTTTTTCGATGTTCGCTTCGGCGCGTTCCTTTTCGCGCTTCAGATCGTTGAGCTCGTTGCGCAGTTTGGTGAGGCCGCGTTCGGCAAGCCCCAATTCCTGCTCGGCGAGTTGCCGACGCAGTTGCGTGCTCCGTTGTTGCACGAAGGCCAGCGCTCCATCGTAGGCGCGGGCTTCACTGTTCGGGCTCACGAAACCAGCGGTGGTCAAGATCGCCACGTGCGCCACCACGGAAGGTTGCCCTTTGCGCTGTTCGGCTTTCACGTAGATGCGCACGGTGTCCGGCGAAACCTGTGGCACCAACGCGGCGATGCCGATCACCTCTTTCTTGTTGCTCACCGATGCGCTGATCTTCTTCAGCTCATCGCGCCAGTAGCTTTCCACGTATTTGGCATCGGTGCCTTCGTATACGAAGCTGAACGAGGGATGCACCCCGTTGCTGTAGCCGTAGGAAGAAGGCTCCACGGTGACCTGGCCGACAAGCGTGCCACCAAGCAGCAGGGTGAAGAGCAGCGTAGGGATCGGTCTCATCGGGCTGGTTTCAAGCAATGGACGTGCCGAACAGGACTTGGTCACACCTCCTCATCCACTTGGGATACGCCGCCACTGACCACGAACTTCATCACGTCGGCGGCGCGGGCTTCCACGGGTGTCACGTTCTTCGCGGGTACGATGTACAGGTTGCCGCTCCAGTTGAAGGCGTGCGGCAGGTAGACCGCGACTTTCTCCGGGCCCAGGCCCAGGTGACTCAGGTCGTCCTGGGTGATGAATCCGAGTCGTTCCACCTCCGTGTTCCCGCCCAGTTTCACCAGCACGGGCCGGTCGAATTTGCGCTTGCTGCCTACGATGGCTTCCACCAGGTCCTTTACCGCGTCGTAGAGCGTCTTCAAGAAAGGGATGCGCTGCAACAGGTCCTCGCCGAATTGCGCGAGCGGCTCGTACAGCACCGTGGTACCAAGCCAACCCACCACCGTGATGATGGTGAGTAGCGCGAGCAGGCCGAGGCCGGGGATCTCGATCGGGATGATCCCATCGAGGAATTGCAACGAGTGCCACACCGCCCAAACGATGATGGTGATGGGTGCGAGCAGGAGCAGCCCACGGAAGAAGAAGCTGAGGATGATGCGACCGATACGGCGGGTGGTGAGGCTCATGGCTGCGCGCGCAAAGCTAGATGAGCCTGCGGAACCCATTGGTTCAAATGGTGTCGCGCAACTTCTTCGGCAACGAAGCCCGCACCAGGTCATACGAATGGTCCGCGAGCTCCAGCAGCAGTTTGCCGGGTACGCTACCATCGGTCACGACCGTGTTCCAGTGCTGCTTGTTCATGTGGTACCCCGGCTGGATGCCTTCGTAGCGCTCGCGCAATTCAATGGCCTTTTCTGGATCACACTTCAAATTCACGCTCACGAAGGTGTCAGCGTCCATCAACGCGAAGATCTTGCCCGCCACGCGGAAGACCAACGTTTCCGGACCGAACGGGAAGTCCTCACTGAACCCGGCTTTCGCGAGGCAGTGCGCACGGAAGGCTTCGAGCGTCATGGCAACAGCGCGTAAAGGATCGGACGGCTCGGCGCCGCGTCGTTCATGAAGTGCGGCAGCTGGAGTTCCAAGAGGTAGTCGCCGTCGCGCACTTCGGCCGGGATGTTGAGCAGTTCGCTGATGGTGCGCTCGCGGTCCACGGTGTTCGGGAAATCCCAGAAAGCATGGTGGGCGGCCAACACGCCGCAATCTTCTTCGCGGTCCACGCTGGGCAGGTCCAGCAACAGGTGTTTCACGCCGATGCTGCGCAACCACGCACAGGCCGTGCTTTGCAGGTACGTGGGGTTGCTGCCGCTCCAATCTTTCGCTGCGTTGTCCTTCTGCGGAAGGGTACGGATAACCAATGCTTCGGGTGGGCGCTCGTTCACCGTGTGGCGCAGTTGTTCCAAGGTGATCACCTGGTCGTTCTTCGCATCCGGGGCACGGCGTTCCTCGGGTCGTAGGCTGACGAGCTGTGCGGTGAAGAAGTAGCGTTTCAGTTGCTCGCCAACAGGATACACTTCCGGTGCGATGTGCCCCACGCTTTCCGTATGCGTGCCGTGGCCGTGCGGGTTGAAGAAGATGTTGCGGAAGTTCACGGGCGAACCGGACTTCACCGCGTATTCGATCTCGCCTCCCGCACTGTTTTGGGAACGGACCGGTTCCATGCGCACGGGTTCCACCCACCAAGCGCGCAACTGGTTCTCGCCCTCGTGCAACGGATGCGATAGGTCGATGGGCTTGGAGAGGTCCACGCGGAAAGCGCGGCCGTGGTGTGTGATCTCAGCGATCATCGTCGGTGACGAAGAGGTCCGATGCGATGCGGTCCGCGAAATGACGACCCGCTCTGCTCAAAACTAAGCGGCCTTCCGCCACGTGCATGCTCCCGTTCGACACATGCCGTTGGAAGGCCGACGAGTTGATCCGCAGCGCATCCACTTCCAGCCGGGCAAGCTCCACGCCTTTTGCGGTGCGCAAGCCGGTCATCAAGCGTTCGTTGGTGCGTTGTGCGGGCGAGAGCGTTTCGCTTTCCCAGTATGTGCTCCCTTCTTGCAGCGCCTTCGCGTAACCCGCGTTGTTCGCCACGTTCCAGCGGCGTGTGGTGCCATCGAACGAATGCGCCGAAGGCCCGATGCCGACGTACGGTACACCTTCCCAATAGCTCGTGTTGTGGCGTGAGTAGTGCCCCGTCTTGCCGAAGTTGCTGATCTCGTAATGGTCCAACCCTGCTGCATCCATGCGCTCCATCAAGCGATCGAACTGCGCGCTTTGGGCATCGTCTTCCGGCATGTGTACGCTACCCTTCTTCACTTGGTGGGCCAATGCGGTCTTCGCTTCCACCGTGAGGCAATACGCGCTGAGGTGCGGCATGCCGTGGTCCAACGCGATGGTGAGCTGCTCGTCCCATTCGGCGAGGGTCATTTCCGGCAGCCCGTAGATCAGGTCGATGGTCCAGCTCGCGAACCCCGCCTTGGCGATGAGGCCGATGCTGGCCAACGCGTGCTGTGCATCGTGCGCGCGCGCCATCCATTTCAGACGATCGTCGCGGAAGCTCTGTGTGCCTAGGCTGATGCGCGTGATGCCGCCAGCTTTCCATGCCGCCAGCCGTTCCGCCGTGATGTCGTCCGGATTCGCTTCCAAGGTCACCTCCGCATCGCGCTCCACCCGGAACAGGTCATGCGCCTGCTGGATGAACGCCGCTATACGCCCCGGTTCCAGCAGGCTCGGCGTTCCACCTCCGAAGTAGATCGTCGAGACCCGCCCATCGCCCACCTCCTTGCTGCGGCGGATCAGCTCCAACTCCATCGTATCCAAGACAACGGTGCGGTCCTTCGATGTGCTGAAATGGAAATCGCAGTATGTGCAGGCCTGGCGGCAGAAGGGGATGTGGAGGTAGAGGCCGGGCATTTGTCGATGACTGCTCATTCACTCACCAACGCCGAACTCAACACCCCTTGGTTCAAGGTGATCCGGAAGGTGGTGCCTTTGCCTGGCGCGCTTTTCTTCACGAGGATCTTGCCGCCGTGGTATTGTTCGATGATGCGTTTGCTGAGCGAAAGGCCCAGTCCCCAGCCGCGTTTCTTGGTGGTGAAGCCGGGTTGGAAAACGGTGCGGTGTTGTGCAGCGGGAATGCCTTTGCCGGTATCCGTGAGGTCGATGTGTACCGCGTTGCCTTCGGGGATGATCTCCAGGGTGATCGCACCTTCGCCTTCCATGGCATCCACGGCGTTGCGGATCAGGTTCTCCACCACCCAGCTGAAGAGCGCACGGTTCAACGGTACTTGCAGGTCGGCGTTCTCCGGTTGCTGCACGTCGATCTTCACGCGGCCGGGCAAACGTGGGCGCAGGTAGAGGACGGTCGCGCGTAAGGTGTGGTAGAGCTTTTCGGCGGTGAGGTCCGGTGCCGATCCGATCTTGCTGAAACGCTCGGTGATCACTTCGAGGCGATCCACATCCTTGCGCATTTCGTTCACCGCTTCGGGGTTCTCGTCCTTCAGCAGTTCCATCCACGCCATCAGGGAGCTCAGCGGCGTGCCCAGTTGGTGCGCGGTCTCCTTCGCCATGCCCACCCACACCTGGTTCTGTTCGGCGTTGCGGAAAATGCTGAAGAGCGCGTAGGCCACGATGAGGAAGAGGCCGAGGATGGCGAGCTGCACGTACGGGAAGTAGCGGAGTTGCGTGATCACCAACGATTCTTCGTAGAAGATGTAGTTGCGCCCTTTGCCCGGCAGATCGATGGCGATGGGCTTGTTGGCCTGCTCCATGGCGCGGATGCGGGCTTGCATGGCGGAGCTGTCCCGGGCCACCAACGAGTCGATGTGGCCATATTCGATCACGTGGCGTTTCGTGCTGTCGGTGTAGATCACCGGGACGGCCGCGGTGCTCATCACCGTTTCGGAGATGAACGAACGGATGATGCCGTCCATCACGTCCTGGAGCTCCGTTACCACTTTGGAATCCTTGTAGTAGAGCAGTTGTTTCTCCACGCCGGGAATGTCGATCACGATGGGTCTATACACCCGCGCCATCGCCTTGATCTCCTGTGCGAGCAGCTCCTTGTCGTTCACGATGGTACTGTCCATGTTGCGCTCGAAGCGCTTGTTGCCTTTCTCATCCGTGATCACCACCGGCACCGTGGTATTGTCGCTGGTCACGCGCAGGTAGAAGGAGAAGTCGGTGTCGTCGCTGCTTCCCAAGCGTTGCATGGCGTCGGCGAAGAGCTGCACTTTCTTGCGTTCCTCTTCGCGCAGCCGATCGAAGAGCTTCTCGGTGTAGTTGACCAGTTCGGCCCTGTTCTTCACCGCTTCGGCCCAGATCTCCACTTTGTGGCGCTCCTCCGCACGCACGCGTTCCACGATGGTGTTGCTGTACCACAACGAGGCACCCACGATGAGCATCGCCACCACGGCGAGCACGAGTTTCCAGCGTTGTTTGCGGGAGTAGAGATCCATGTACGGCGTGAAGTTCGGGCCTGCGTGCGATCCGTGGAAGACTTGAAGGGAGAAAGGTGCGGGAGCAGGGAACTCTCGCACCCTTTCACTTTTCCCTCCCCGACCTTCTTACTCCACTTCGAAGATCACTTCCTCTTCGTCCTTGTCCTCCTTCATCAACCGGCCCAGGCCTTTGCGCTCGCGGGGCTTCGGGCCTTGTGCACCGGCCGTGGGGTTGGTGTCCGTGCCTTGTTCTTCGATCTGGAAACGCGGCGCTGTGGAAGTGGTGCCAACGTCAGTAGGAGTTGGCGGATCGGTCTTCCCTTTGAACAGGCCGATCTCTTCGCGCAGGATCTGTTTCAGTTCTTGCTTCTCGTCCTGGAACTGCTTCTTGCGTTTCGCTGCGGCCATGGCGCCATCGTTGCCGAACTGCGGATCGTTGGCCGTGCCGTACATGTGTAGGAAGAGGCGCATGCCGGTGCCGTCGTCCACCACCGGGCCGAATTCATCATCGCTCGTGGCTTTACGGAAGAGGTCGCTCAGGCGGAAGTTGAGGTGGTGATCGATGCGGTCGTCGAACCAATGCGTACCGCTGAGCTCGATGTCCATCACCGTACTGCTCACCAACATTTGCGGGATGTGTACCGCACCATCGCGGATCTCGATCTGGTTCTCCAGCCGCGCGAAACGGATATCACCTAATCGACGACGCAGTTCCGGGATGTCCACGAAAGGCGCCACCAGCTTGTTCTTCTGGAGATGGTCAGCGACTTCCAACAGGGGTGCATGCCCTTTGATGGCGCCATTGTCCACACCGATGTCGATGACGCAGACCAGGCGGTCCATGTCCAATTTCATGCTCGGCGAGAGCGGTGCGTTGAAGGCCACCTGCGCCTTGGTGCGTCCGCTGATGTGCCGATGGCCGATGAAGTCCTGGCCGAAGTCCTGGAACTCGCGGAAGAGCTGTTGCAGTTCGATGTCGTTCAACGTGGCGTTGATGGCCAGCGGGTAGGAGCGGGATGCATCGCGCGCGTCGAGTTCCAACCCACCGTTCACCTTCCCGGACGCTGTGGCGAAGCTCATGGGCGAGACACGTAGCACCTGGCCTTTCATGCTCACCGAAGCCGTGATGCCCGTGGCTTTGAATTCTTCAAAAACGAGTTCGTCCACACGCGCTTGCAGATCGAGTTCGATGGAGTTCGGTAAAGTGAGGGTGTAGTCCTTCGCGTTGCTGCTGGCGCCTTCGCTGCTGATGAGCGCTGCCAGATCGATGCGTGGCAAGCTGCCTTTCGCTTCGATCACCAACCGTTGGTCGTCGAAGAGCAGGTAGGGCATCAGGTTGCGCAAGGTGCCGGTCAACACCACGGCACTGCCTTGTAGTTCGGCCTTCAACCCTTGCACGGTGGCATCGTTGCCGTGGATGCTGAGATCAGCGTCGAGGTGTTCGATGGTGTGCCGAACGCCTTTCAGTTTCAAGGTGGCATCGCGGGAAGCCAAGGTGCCGGTGATGCTCAGCACGCGCAGGTCCTTCGGCCGGATGTCGCCCACATCGCGGAGCTTGCCTTGCATGTGCAAGTCGGCTTTCAAACGGCCGCTCACCTGTTCCAACGTATCCACTTGCGCGAAGCGGAGAAGTTCAGCCAGGGCGATATCCGCGCGCAGGTCCGCTTTCACGCTGGCATTGGTGAGGCCGTTGCTCTGCCAGTTGCCGCTGAGCGAACCGTTCGCGCTCTTCGCGGAGAAATTCTTCAACACCAGTTTGCTCGGGGTGCCTTGGGGCGAAAGGTCCAACGACAGCTCGCCGAAGACATCGGTGAAGCTGGTGCCGCTGCGTTGCTCTTTCAACTTGCCTTGCACCAACTTGGCCCCCACCGACAGCGAAGGCCCGGAGAGCGGTCCGGCGTATTTCACAGCGAGGTCCACTTCGCCCTTCATGGTGTAGCGGCGCAGATCTTTGGTGATGCTTTCCGGAAGCAGGTTCACCACGTCCGCCAATCCGAGGCCGAGGCCATTGGCGCGGAGGTCGATGAGTTCGCCTTTCGGACCGTCCGTTACGGCGAGGGTCAATTCCAGCGGCACGGAACCGGTGTGTACTTCACCCTTGGTGATCTTGAAGATCGCATCGCTTCCACCGAATTCCAACGCGAGCCGCAAGTGCGCCTGGCGGTCGGCGAGGATCACCTCCGGGCCGTCCTTCCAACTCCGTAGATGCGCATCGCCGCTCAGGGTGAGCGTGTTCAACTCCTCGCTGAACCGACCGTTGAGCGAAAGGGCCTTGCTGTGGGTATTGATCTCCAGCGCTGACCGGTCATCGCGGTAACGCACCTGCAGATCGCTGAAGCTGACCTTGTCCAAACTGATGGGCGAGGATCCCGTGGAACTGCTGTCCACCTTCCAGACGAGGTAGTTTCCGTGGCCGTTCCCATCCAAGGCTGGGTAGAGGCGCGCATGCGATGCGTGGATCTGCTCCACCGTGTAGCTGCCGCGGAACAGGTCCCACAGGCTGAATTCCAGGAAAAGCTCCTGGGCGTAGAGCAGCGTATCCGGCGGTACCGAGTCCGTGCGCACCTCCTTGGCCAGCACATCGTGCAAGCGCATGCTGGCCTGCGGGAAACGCGCCACCAGCGTAAGGTCCATGTCGCTCACGGTGACCGGTGCCTTCAGCTGTTGGTTCAGCGCCCCGATCAGCTTCACCTTCACCTCCGTCTCGTACACGCTGGCCAGTACCACCAACGCGCCAAAGCACACCACGAATAGCGCGGCGAGCACGAGCACGGCATTGCGAAGTCTGCGCACCATTCGGAAGATGCGAAAGGTATCCCGCCCCATGAACGACTAACGGCAAAAGCCGTGCTGTTCGTTCACAGAGTGATGTTATTCGCCGATCGCAGGCTTTCATGAAGCAGGCAGTGGGCAGTCGGCAGCAAATACCATCACGGTATTTACTGCCGACTGCCCGCTGCGAACTGCTTAATTGAGTTACTTCCTCTTGCTCAGGAACAGCACCTCCTTCTCCGTCAGGTGTCGCCACTTCCCGCGCGGCAGATCCTTTTTCGTTAGGCCGGCGAATACCACGCGGTCCAGCTTCACCACTTCGTAGCCGAGGGCTTCGAACATGCGGCGTACCACGCGGTTGCGGCCCATGTGGATCTTCAGCCCCACCTCTTTCTTGCTGCCACCGACCACGTAACTGGCCTCGTCGGCATTGGCGGGACCATCATCCAAGTGGACGCCGCTCACGAGTTTCTCCAGGTCGGCTTTGGTGAGCGACTTGTCCAGCGTGGCGTAGTAGATCTTCTCCGCGCCGTGGCTGGGGTGGGTCAGCTTCTTAGCCAGGTCTCCGTCGTTGGTCATCAACAACACGCCCGTGGTGTGGCGGTCCAAGCGGCCAACGGGGTAGAGGCGTTCGGTGCAGGCATCGTCGATCAAGGCCATCACGGTGCGGCGGTCGCGTGGGTCGTCCGTGGTGGTGATGAAGTCCTTCGGTTTGTTCAGCAATACGTAGCGTTTCTTCTCGGTGCTCAGCTTTTGTCCGCCGTAATGGATCACATCGCCGGGGCCCACTTTGATCCCCATTTCAGTGACCACCTTGCCGTTCACGGTGACTACACCGGCCCCGATCAGCTCATCGGCTTCGCGGCGGCTGGCCACACCGGCATTGCTCAGGTAGCGGTTCAGGCGGATGCGGCCATCGCCAGCTCCTTCTTCTTCGGCACGTTTGCCGCGTTTGCTGGCGCGGTCCGGTCCACGGCCCACATAACGTTTGGTGCTTGCATCACGCTCGCGGAAGCCGCGTTCTGCGCGTGGAGGTCCGGTGCGCTCGCCATCGCGAACGGCTTTCGGCGGGCGTTTGCCCGCGCGCTTGCTAGCTGGGCGTTCTGCCCT
>DLGQ01000096.1 GCA_002482775.1 Flavobacteriales bacterium UBA7690
GTTGTAACGCGTGATCTCGTTCGGGCCGAGACGCTTCTCGAACTTCATGAACGAGGAATACGGCACCATCTCCCCTTCATCGTTCTTCACGAAGAGACCTTCGAGATCGGAAGGATAGCGACGATACTCCGGTGCTGCTTGCGCATACACCTTGAAAAAGCGGCCGAAGCGGATGAAGCCCTGTTCATAGGTGCTGCCGATGAGGATGTTCAAGTTCTCCACCGCCTTGCCAATGGACACCCCTTTCTGCATGGCCACCTGGTTGTCGATGATCATCTCGTACTGCGGGAAATTGGCCGCGTAGAAGGTGAAGAGGCCCGTGAGTTCCTTGCGCTTCGCGAGTGCGGCCATGAAATCGTTGTTGATGCGCTCGAACTCGTGGTAGTCGGTACCGTTGGTCTTGTCCAGCATGCGCAACGAGAAGCCATCGGAGCTACCGAACCCAGGAACGGCGGGTGGTTCGAAGTACTCGATCACCGCACCGAGGTCCTTCGTCCGGTGCTCCAGTTCCTCCATCACCTCATGCACGTTCTTGTCGCGATCGTGCCACGGTTTCAGGTCGATGAGGCAGGTGCCCGCGTTGGATCCGCGGCCTTCGGTCATGATCTCGTACCCCGCCAACGACGATACCGACGCGATCTCCGGGATCTCCGCGCATATCTTCTGCAGGTCTTGCGCAACTTCGTTGGTGGTCTCCAACGTCGAACCCGGCGGCGTTTGGATGATGGCGTAGATGGTGCCTTGGTCCTCGCTGGGGATGAAACCCGCAGGCAACACTTTATCGGTTACATAGATGCCCACGCAGAACGCACCCAGTAGGCCGAAGGTGACGAGCCGTCGTGCAACTGTCCTGTTCAAGATAGCGATGTAACGACCCGTGATCTTCTCGAAGCCGCGGTTGAACGAATCGATGAAGCGATCCATGAGCGACTTCTTCCGGCCACCGTGCGCGCCTGGCCCGGCCCCCGAGCCGGGATGCGGTTTCAGGATCATTGCGCACAACACCGGCGTAAGTGTGAGCGCCACGATGGCCGAGAGGATGATGGAGCCGGCCATGGTGATCGAGAACTGTCGGTAGAACACGCCCACCGGGCCGGTCATGAACGAGATGGGGATGAACACGGACACCATAACCAGCGTGATCGCGATGATGGCACCACCGATCTCGCCCATCACTTCCTTCACCGCTGCATACGGCGTGAGGTGATGCTTCTCTTGCATCTTGGCGTGGACCGCTTCCACCACCACGATCGCATCATCCACCACGATGCCGATAGCCAGCACCAAGGCAAACAGTGTGATCAGGTTGATCGACAGGTCGAACAACTGCATGATGAAGAAGGCACCGATCAACGAGACCGGTACGGCGATGATCGGGATCAAGGTGGATCGCCAATCACCCAGGAAGAGGAAGACCACCAGCGCCACAAGGATGAACGCATCGCGCAACGTGTGCAGCACCTGTTCCATAGAAGCATCCAGGAACGTGGACACATCGTAGCTCACCTTGTACTCGATGCCCGGAGGCATGAACTCGGCTTGTTCCTTCAGCTTCGCCTTCACCTGTTCGATCACCTCGCTGGCGTTGCTACCGAGCGTTTGTTTCAATACGATGGAGGCCGACGGTTTGCCATCGAGGTTGGAGTAGATGTCGAAGAACTCACTGCCCAGTTCCACCTCGGCGATGTCCTTCAACTTGATCATCTCCCCTTCCTCGTTGGCGCGGATGATGATGTTCGCATACTGCTCCGGTTCGTTGTACTGGCCTTGGTAGATCAGCACATATTCCAGCGATTGTGCGTTGATCCCGGAACTCTGTCCAAGACGTCCGGGTCGTGCGATCAAGCTCTGCTCCTCCATCGCCTTCATCACCTCTTCCGCAGAGATGTTGTAGGCCCGCATGCGATCGGGTTTCATCCAGATGCGCATGGCGTACTTGCGGCTACCGAGGATCTGCGCCTGCGCCACACCGGGTATCCGTTGGATCTCGGGGATCAGTGTGGTGAACGCATAGTTGTAGAGGAAGAGCTCATCCGCATCCTCGCCGTTGCCGTAGAGGTTCACGTACATGAGCATGCTCGGCTGCACGGGTGTGATGATGACACCTTCGCGCTGCACGAGCAGTGGCAGGTTGGGCATCACCTGGTCCACACGCGTCTTCACGCGCACTACGGCCTCGTTGGGATCGGTGCCCGGCTCGAAGATCACGCGGATGGTGCCCTCGCCGGCGCTGGTGGCATCACTGGCGATGTAGCGCATGCCCTGCACACCGTTGATCGCCGTTTCCAGTTGGATGATGGTGCTCTTCGTGAGCACGTCCGCACTGGAGCCGGGATAGGCAATGAAGATGTTCACCGTGGTGGGCGCTATCTCCGGGAATTGTGCGGTGGGTAAGCGTTCAATGGACAACAGTCCCATGAACACGATGAGCACCGAGATGACGATGGCCAGTACCGGCCGTTGGATGAAGTTCCTGAACATGGTTCGCAGTGTTGACCGATCACTCGGCGTAAAGACCCAAGTGATCCACGATGGAATCCGGTGTCACGAACGTGTAGTCCACTTTCGCCTTGTCCTTCACTTTGCGCAAGCCTTCCAACAGGAACCTATCGTCCTTTTTCAAACCATCCGTTACCACGAAGAGATGCTGTAGTTCAGGACCTACCTCGATGCGCGTGCTGTGCAACACACTGTCGGCACCGATCACATACACGTAGCGATGGTCCAGCACTTCGAACGTGGCCTTCTGCGGGATGATCAGCACATCCTTCAGGCGCGACGTCATCTGGATATTGCCCGTCTGTCCGTGGCGCAATAACCGTTGCGGATTCGGGAACGTGGCACGGAAGGCGATGTTCCCCGTGGTGTTGTTGAAGTCGGACTCGATCGCCGTGATCTCCCCCGGCTGATCGAAGATCTCGCCGTTGGCCATCACCAGTTTCACCTTCGTGCCTTGTCCAGCCAACGCGCTTTTCTGATAGGCGATGTACTCCGTTTCCGGCACATTGAAGTACACCCACATCGCGTTGTTGTCCGAGAGTTCGGTGAGCAGATCGCCATCGTCCACCATACTTCCCTTCCGCACATGCAATCGCCCCATGATGCCATCGAACGGCGCCCTCACTTCCGTGAAGCCGAGGTGTGCGTTGGCCATGCTCAATTCAGCCTTGGCCTTGGTCCAACGTGCCTTCGCCAATGCAAGCTCGTTCGGCGATACCACATTGCTATCGGCCAGCGCCTTGGTATTGTTGTACTCGATCTCCGCGAACTCGGCTTCGGCCTTCGCCTTGTCCACTTCGGCTTGGTATAGCACGGGTTGGATGCGGAACATCAACTGGCCTTCCTTCACGTGCTGGCCTTCATCCACGAGGATCGCTTGCAGATACCCTTCTTCCAACGCGCGTAGTTCGATGTGCTGCTCGGAATGGATCTGGCACACATAGTCGTGTTGCACGACCGTGTCTTTCAGCAACGGGGTGGTAGCAGGATACCGACCGTGTTCATGTCCTTCGTGGTCTTCGTCGTGGTGGCCGCTACAACTAGTCAACACCAGGACGGCAAGGCTTAGCCCGGCGATCAAGGGCGTGGTGGACCGCGCTGATAGGGCGCGGAGGGCGGGATGCGAAATGGCTTTTGAACGATGCATGGATCTGCGCGTGTGCTCGAACGGAATGGGGACTGGAACAGGAGGATCGGCGCAGCACCGCATAGGTGTGGCCTGGGTGACGCCATCCCGTTCTGCACGGACGAAGGCATCAGCGGGGGCTTGGAGCGCACCGCTTCGCCGGACGAAGCCGGACGAGCAAAGGATCAGGGCGCGGAGGGATGCAGCCCGGCGACGGGGAGCAACGACAGACCGACTCTGTCAAGATCCGCATGGAGGAAGGCCGATCCACATTCATGGTCGAACCATCCGCAGAGCTGCCGGGCATGCGCGGATGTAGGTTCGATCGCGCTATCGCCATCCCCAGGAGAAATCTCTTCCTCCGGCGCTTCTAGAGGAATAGGGCATTCATCCAGGACCATGGCGGCCTGGTCGGCGCGCAGTGCGATGGGGAAAAGGAACTGAAAGCCGAGCACGAGGAGACACGCCAACAGCATGGTCCTGGAACTGCCTTTCGCCTTCATGGTCGGGAACATCCGGGTGCGAACGTAGGCCAGGGGTGGAACGGGGCAGTAGGAATTAACACATCCTTATACAATTGGTCCGTCGCGCAGAACCCGGCGGACATGGTCCTGAGCGGGGAAAGCGCGGCCCTCAGGTCCCCTACCTTTGTCACCAGCAAAGGGCTGTTGCCCTCCATCCTCCAAATGTCCGAACTCACCAAGCTCCCCCCTATCAGTCTCTATGCCGAAAGCACCCCGAACCCTCTTACGATGCGGTACGTGAGCAGCCGAATGCTGGTGCAGGATGGTCGCCTGTTGGAATTCCGTGGGCCGCAAGAACCGGTGGGCGTATCGCCGTTGGCGGAGAAGATCTTCAACCTGCCCTTCGTCACAGGCGTTTTCATCAGCAGCAACTTCATCACCGTTACGCGCAACAACAGCGTGGACTGGGACCTGGTGAACCTGGAGCTGCGGGAATACATCATGGAATACCTCAACACGGACGGCCGCGTGGTGTATGAAGATGCTCCCGCACAAGCCTTGGCCGATGCCAACGAGCGCGCTAGTACGCACGCCGAAGCGAAGAGCCCGGAAGACGAGAAGATCATCCGCGTGTTGGAAGAATACATCCGTCCTGCTGTGGAAGGTGATGGTGGCCATATCGCGTTCAAGAGTTTCGAGGATGGCCTGGTCACGGTATCGCTGCGCGGCTCGTGCAGCGGTTGCCCAAGCAGCATGATCACGCTGAAACAAGGCATCGAGAATCTGCTGAAGCACGAGGTGCCGGGGGTGCGGGAAGTGGTGGCGGAGGAGCTTTAGGACATGTGCCCATGTGTCCCGCATTCCGCAAAATGGCGGATGCGGGAATGTGTTCATGTGGACATTGAACACCTCCTTGGGGCCGCTCAGGTCGTATTGAAGTTCTAGGTTCAGTGGTTGGTGGTTGATCTTTCATTACCTACTTGGCGTGCTGTACGAACGGTAGACCAGCCACTGAATACGAGCCATTCCTGATCTTCTTATGCAATCGTGCTCCCGCGTTCATCCTAAAGGAAACACACGACGATGCGCTACACGATGCTACTTCTGACCGCGCTGCTCGGGGCGGGTGCCTTCGGGCAGAACCTGGGCGAGATAAGGGGGCGGGTACTGGACCCTGATGGCCAGCCGCTCTTCCTAGCCAACGTCTACACTAAAGTTGCCGGTGAACTGGTGGGCACTACTACCGACATGGATGGCAAATTCGTGTTGAAGCCGCTTCCTCCGGGGAAGAACGGCATCACCATCTCCTTCGCGGGGTTCAAGACCAAGGAAATGTCGGGTGTTGAAGTGGTGCCGGATCGGGCCACGTACCTGGACGACCAGCGTATGGCCTACATCGACGCGATCGGCGAAGTGGAGATCATCGGCTACAAACGCAAGCTGATCGACCGCGACGACCCTAGCCGCATGAGCTTGCTCGCTTCCGAATTCGAAGATGATCCCACACGGAAGAACCCGATCCAGTTCATAAGCAAGAACTTCGCCGGTGTGACAGCAGCACCCAACGGCGACGGCCTCTACTTCCGCGGCTCGCGCACGGAGAACACGGCGACGTACTTGGACGGTATCAAGATCCCGGGTTCTGTGCCGAACATCCCACCCAGCGCGATCAGCAGCATTTCGGTGTACACCGGTGGACTACCCGCACGTTACGGTGATGTGACCGGCGGAGTGATCGTGATCGAAACGAAGAGCTACGCCGAGGTGTATGAAGAGCGCCGCCGCATGAATTTGGCAAGCGACCGAATGGACCAATGAAACATGTTCCTGCGCCGCAAGACCATAGCCGTACACACCGATGAGGATCTGGTGCGTCTCCTGCGGGAGGGGCACCGGTCCGCGTTGGGCGACCTGTGGGACCGGTATGCGGAACTGCTCTACGGCGTGGGCATGAAGTATTTGAAAGACACCGAACGCAGCAAGGACGAAGTGGTGGAACTCTTCGCGGGATTGAAAGACCTGGTGGTGAAACACGAGATCCAACGGTTCCGGCCGTGGGTGCACACGGTGATGCGCAACCGTTGCCTGCATCTGTTGCGCAAGCATGATCGCACCAGCGACATCAGCGACGAGTTGCACATCACGGAACCGGACGATGAAAGCGCTTTGCACGAGGCCACCTTGCAGCAGTTGGAACAAGCCATCACGCAGCTGAACGCGGAACAACGTATGTGTATCCAACTGTTCCATTTGGAACGCGGCAGCTACCAGCAAGTGGCCGACCGCACAGGCTACACCGTGGAGCAGGTGCGCAGCCATTTGCAGAACGGACGCCGCAACCTCCGCATCATCCTTCAAAACAGACAGCACCATGCGCAGCGCAATGCCTGATCACTTCAAGCCAAGCAGCGCTCTTTCAGCGGAAACGTTGAAAGCCTATGTTGACGGTCGCCTGGAAGCCGATGCCGCACACGACGTGGAACTGCACTTGGAGGCTGACCCGTTGTTGCGCGACGCGGTAGAAGGATTGCGCATGTCGGGAGCGATGGCCGGTCTGCCTTCACTGGCTTCGCACAAACCCAAAGGAAGCAGCACCACATGGGCCGCGTGGATACTTACCGCCATCGTGGTCGCTACAGCAGGTACGGTGTTCTACTTCGCCCAGCGCGACACCGCCCAACAAGCCAGCACACCACAGCAACAAGAAGGATCCGCCATCGTCCTGCCCATGGACACCTTGGCTCCGTTCACCCTTGAAGCGGCCGAGATCGCAGCAGCGGTGGAGATCCCCGAGAGCTTGCACATCGGACATGCCAGCACGGAACGCCATGCATTGGCAGCGGCCTCCAACTTGATCACGCGAGCAGATAGCGTGATCCGCACCAGCATCGACCCTGTCCACCCGCGCACGGTCGTTGTTCGTGACACGATCTCCAAGCCGGGAGCCGCACCCGCGCGTCGGGAACGCACATCGTTGCAGCTGGTCTATCTGCACGACCTGAAACTGGTGCATCCGAAAGAGCTGTATGGTCGATCACCTTTCGTTCATGCCATGCCCACCGGCGTTGATGCACGCTTCTCTTCCGCAGCGGACCAACAGGCCGCCCAGGCGCAGGAACGGCGGATGGCCTACCTCACGTTCATGGACGAGGCGCTGGAGAAATTCGTCCACAACGACCACCGTGGAGCGTTGGAAGAGTTGCAATTCGTACTTGATCAATATCCGCAGGATGTGAACGCGTTGTTCTATGCCGGGTTGTGTTGCTACAACTTGGGGTTGAACGAATACGCCGAGCGCTTCTTCCACCGTGCTGCTACACATCCGGTGCAGGTCTTCGACGAGGAAGCGGAATGGTACCATGCATTGGCGATGGAGCGTCTCGGAGGCAAGTCCGATGCCCAAGCGATCTTCCAGCGCATCGCCAACTCAGGCGGCTTCTATGCCCAGCGTGCTTCTGCTCGGCTCGGTACACACTAGAACGTGTTACTACCTTGGCGGTACGTTCCATGGGTACCCTTACGGCCACCGACATCGCTTGGCACATGCGCTGTTTCGCGCAAGGGTTGCAGCATGAATGGGTGACACCGAACGCGCTCTTGTACGCGTGGGAGAGCGACCTGCTCACCGTTACGCGCGATGGTTTCGTGTGTGAGATCGAGATCAAGTGTTCACGCAACGACCTGTTGAACGACCTGAAGAAACCCAAGCACAGCCAAGGCATGCTGATGAACGGGGCCTTCATGGATAAGCGCAGCGGCAAGAGCAAGACGCGCAATGAAAGCCACGAGGATGATCGCAAGCGGAGCGGGGCCGTGAGTTGTCGCAGGCCGAACTACTTCTGCTTCGCCATGCCGTGCGCGATCTACCGGAAACTTCCACCGGGTCTCTTGCCACCCTACGCCGGCGTGTACACGGTGGATGACGAGGGCCGTGTGTTCGAAGAGCGCCGTTCCATCCAGTTGCACGGCGAACGGATCGCTGCGGAAGATCTGCTGGCGTTGGCGCGGAAGATGCACAACCGCTATTGGGAAGAGCTGCGGCGGATGCGGCACTTACCGATGATGCAGACCGGTGAAAGCGTGGTGGATGTTGCGGGTAACGGGGAGTAGCACCAGAACCGCACATGCGCGGCGCGGCTACCTTCGCGCCCCGAATGGAACAACGGAAAGACCTCTCCCACATCGCCGGTGTTGCCGTGGACGACCTGGCCGCTCTGGCCGGAACGCCCGTCTACGTCTACGACAGCGCGATCATCGCACGCCAGGTTAAGCGCCTGCAGAACGCCTTCGCGGGCACCCCCACCCGCTTCATGTACGCCTGCAAAGCCCTGCCCAACCTCTCCATCATGCGGTTGGTGAAACGGCTAGGCACCGGACTGGACACGGTCTCAATCGACGAGGTGGAACTTGGGCTTCGCGCCGGTTTCAAGCCGGAAGAGATCCTCTTCACGCCGAACATGGTCTCCTTCGAAGAGATCCAACGAGCGGTGTCGCTGGGGGTCCATATCAACATCGACTCCATCCCGATGCTCGAGCGTTTCGGGCATGCCTACGGTGGCCGCACGCCGGTGTTCGTCCGTGTGAACCCGCACATCATGGCCGGTGGCAACGAACGGATCAGCACGGGGCATATCGATTCCAAATTCGGTATCAGCATCCACCAGCTGCGGCATGTGGAACGCATCGTAGCCTCCCACGGCATGCACATCCACGGCCTGCACATGCACACGGGCAGCGACATCCTGGATGCCGATGTGTTCCTGCGCGGTGCCGAGCTCCTGCTGGATTCGGCAGCGATGTTCCCGGAACTGCGCTACCTCGATCTCGGAAGCGGATTCAAAGTAGCGTACAAGGAAGGCGACATCACCACGGACATCGAAGAGCTCGGCGCACGCATCACCGAACGGGTGAAGCGCTTCAATGCGGAACGCACCACGCCCGTGGAACTGTGGTTCGAACCCGGCAAATTCCTGGTGAGCGAAGCAGGCAACCTCTTGGTGCGTGTCACCTTGCTGAAACAGACCACCGCGACCGTCTTTGCCGGTGTGGACAGTGGCCTGAACCACTTGGTGCGCCCGATGATGTACGGCTCGTACCACCACATCGAGAACGTGAGCGCCCCCACCGCAACGCCGCGCATCTACACGGTCGTTGGCAACATCTGCGAAACGGACACCTTCGGCTGGGACCGCAAGATCGCCGAGATCAAGGAGGGGCACTTGCTCGCCATCCGCAACGCTGGGGCCTACGGGCACTCCATGGCGAGCAACTACAACAGCCGTATGCGGCCGCCGGAGATCCTGATCACGAATGGAAAAGCACAGCTGATCCGGAGGCGCGAGACGATCGAGGATCTGTTGGCGACCCAAGTGGCTCTGGAAGAAGCGGTTCCCCAAACGGTAGGCTAGCGCGGTGGTCCTTGGACGGCCCTTCTTCTCCCCAGAACCTTGGGTCTTTGAAGGGACCTGTGCGGGTCAAGGGCTGAAGCAGCTAACTTTTCGTGGACGAAACCTTCCCAAGACAAGGAAATCTTCCTATTCTTGTGTACTGCATGTTCTCACCATGCAGTTCTCTCTCGTAGCGATCTCTTCTCTCGATCCATGAAGTCTTCATCGCGCTTTGCTTGTGGAACAGGTTCACGACCCGTGACCTGTTTCCGGAACGAGCATACTTCCACCATTCCTGGTCCTGTCCGGAGGTGCGCGAGTGTCGCTCAGGCTCCTCAGCACAACCACTCACCGCGATCTCATTCCACCACCTAGTGGCCAGGAACGTGATACATCTTCTCTCCCCCACCCGATCATCACCCACACGCATGGCACACACTACTCTCGGCGCCCATCTCGGAATATTCATTCGAAAAGGGTCCTTATTGGCGATGCTGATCTCATCGGCAACAATGGTCCTGGGCCAGCACAGTCTGGTGCGTGTGTGGAACGAACAAACGCTGAAGGCCATTCGCAATGACCTGGCCCGGCCGCCGATCCATGCCCGCAACCTGTTCCATGTGAACGCCGCGATGTACGATGCTTGGGCGGCTTATGACACCCAAGCCCAACCGTGGCTCTTGGGCCGTACGAACGGGAACTACACCTGTGCCTTCCCTGCGCTACCGGCACCAGCGGATGTTGAAGCGGCCCGCAAAGAGGCCATGAGCTTCGCCGTATACCGCATCCTACGTCACCGTTTCTTGAACTCGCCTGGTTACCTGGTCACCTATGGCCGTTTGAACCACCTGATGGACAGCTTGGGATACGACCGCAACTTCACCGGTGTGGATCCGAGCACGGGTGGTGCAGCTGCTTTGGGGAATTACATCGCCCAAGAATATATCGCTTTCGGGCGGCAGGACGGTAGCAACGAGAACGGCAACTATGGCAATCAATACTATGCTCCGGTCAACGCGAGTTTGCAGATGATCCAGGGCGGCAACCTGATCATGAACGATCCGAACCGCTGGCAGCCGATCACCCTGCCCACGTCCATCGATCAGGCAGGCAATCCTGTTTCTTCAACACCGGGTTTCGTGGGAGCTGAGTGGGGTAACGTGGTACCCTTCAGCCTTACCCCAGCGCAACGCACGGACCATGAGCGTGATGGCCACCAATGGCCCGTTTATCTAGACCCAGGCCCCCCTGGGATGCTGGACGTTACTTCACCGGACGGACTGGAGTCGTTCTTCAAATGGAACCATCTCCTGGTGAGCGTATGGCAATCGCACCTGGACCCCGCTCAGGATGTGATGTGGAACATATCCCCGGGTGCGCGCGGGAACAACAACACCTATCCCCAGACCCCTGCGGAATACGCCACGTTCTATGACCTGGTCAATGGCGGAGACCATACCACAGGACATGTGCTGAACCCGGTCACAGGACAGTCATACCCACCGAATTTCGTTGATCGTGGCAACTACGCCCGTGTGCTGGCCGAATTCTGGGCCGATGGAGTGGATAGTGAAACGCCACCGGGCCATTGGTTCGAGATCCTACATAATGTGATGGACATGCCGGATTTCCACCGGCGTTGGATGGGACAAGGGCCGGAGCTGGACGCTCTCGAGTACGATGTGAAGTCGCACTTCGCCTTGGGTAGTGCCATGCACGACGCGGCCATCGTGGCATGGGGGATCAAAGGGTACTACGACACGGTGCGTCCTGTGAGCGCGATCCGCTACATGGGCGACCGTGGCCAGTGTACCGACCCCGAGCTACCGCGTTACCACGTATCGGGTCTACCGTTGATACCGGGCTTCATTGAACTGGTTCTCCCGGGCGACCCGATCGCGTTGGCCAACCCGGAAGATCTGTACAAGATGAAGCTGTACTCCTACAAGGGCCCCGGTTACGTGAGCAACCCCGCCACCGATGTCGCTGGCGTAGGCTGGATCCTCAGCGAGGATTGGTGGCCTTACCAACGTCCCACGTTCGTTACGCCGCCATTCGCAGGATACGTCTCTGGACACAGCACCTATTCGCGCACAGCAGCTGAAGTCCTAACCTCCTTCACGGGTAGCGAGTTCTTCCCGGGTGGCATGATCGAGTACGTGATCCCCCAGAACGAATTCCTGGTCTTCGAAGACGGACCGGATGAAGAAGTGCGTCTGCAATGGGCCACGTACCGCGATGCCTCGGATGCCTGCAGCCTCTCCCGGATCTGGGGTGGTATCCATCCGCCCATGGACGATATCCCGGGTCGCGTCATCGGCATGCAACTTGGGCCGCAGGTGGTTGATGTGGCCAACCAGTTGTTCACCGGTGGTCCTCCGCGGGTGGTCCAGGCATCCGTATCGGACAACGTGCTCGGCCCTGTGGACATCGGCGCCCCGTTCACGCTCACCCTTCAGTTCGACCGGGCGATGGACCCCTCATCGACCGTTGTGTTGACCTATCCATCGGACGACCCTACTGCCGCTCCGAGCATCGCCGCCAACACTTTCGAATGGACCGCAGCTGATCAGCTCGAGGTGTCTTCCGCGCTGTTGACCGGTGACCATGATCTTGCCGACATCGACATCCTGATCACCGGCGCGATGGACACACAAGGGAAGGCCATGGCTCCATTCGCCATGAACGATGCATACATGATCGATACGCATACGCCGGGCATCGTGTCGATCACAGCGGAGCGTGATGTGTATTCCAGTGCGGATATCGGCCCCGGAGCAGTACGGCTGCACGTCCTTTATGATGAAGCGGTCGACCCTTCCACACAGCCCGCACTTACCTGCATCGGCACGCCGAACCCCTCCACGGCCCTCATGCTGGATACCGATGCAAGTGGTTGGGCAAGCAGCTCGGAATACGTTGCCGTGTTCGATCTGCTGAGCGGCGCGATCGAGGTACCGTCGATCCAAGTGACGGCCACCGGCGTTTCGGACCCTGCAGGGAACACGCAGGCACCCCACGCGGCACCCGCTGTTTTCGCTGTGGATACCCGCGCACCACAGAACATCTCTATCACACCGGAGGTCGCCATGTTGAGCTCCGCTGATGTGGGCTCCATCGGCCAAACCATCCTGCTAGCGTTCGATGAGCCGATGGACCAAAGCTTCGACCCCACGATCTCCTTCGTAGGCGCCGACCCCCTTGCGGGTCCTCTGGCGCGTCTCGGCGCGCTATGTGTTTGGAACGACGACCATTCCTGCCAGGTCGTCTTCTCCCTTGCTCTTTCCGCTGAAGAATACTTCGGCCTTGATGTACTGGTGGATGGGTTCCGGGACGTTGCCGGCAATACGATGGAACCCATCATCAACGATGACCTTTTCTCCATCGATATGCTGCGGCCGACGATCGTGTCTTCGAACACATCCACCCCGCTCTTGGCAGATGCGGATGTTGGTGATGATGGCCTCGTAGTGCAGGTGGAATTCTCCGAACCCATGGACACCGATGCTATCCCACATCTGCAAACCACGCAGGACAACGAGCTCGACGGCTCGATCGTGTATCATGCTGCGGGCAGTTCGTGGTCCAGTGCTAACGTGTTCGAAGCGGCCTTCCATGTGGTGGACCGGGGTGTTGAAGTAGCAGATATCGACGTGGAGCTCTCCGTGGCCAAGGATGCGAGCGGTAACAGCATCGCTCCAGGCACGCTGGTGGGAACCAGCATCCGTGTGGACACGCGGAACCCTGTGCTGGAATCCATCACGGCGGACCCTTCCACCGTGACCGATGCCCAGCTTGGTGCAGGTGGCTTGATCCTTTCAGCCATGTTCGACGAACCCATGGATCCAGGCACGGCACCTACGATCGTGATCGGTGATGGTGGATTAAGCGGCACTTTGCTCTTCAACGAGGCGGGGTCACAATGGGCAAGTGCAACGGACTATAGCGCGGTCTATGATGTACAAGCTTCCATCGTGGACGAGACCGATCTCGGGATCCTTGTTGCCACGGCGCGCGACGAAGCGGGCAACGCGATGGTCGGTACCACCACACCGGGCGTCCTCGCCATCCAATTGAGCGGAGTGGGTATCGCGGAGAACGGGAGGACACCTGCTCCTTCCTTCGGCCCGAACCCGCTCGCACAACAGGAGCGGCTCTTCATTCACACCAAAGTACCGTTGGGGTTATGCGATGTGCGCATGATCGATGCCCAAGGCCGGAGCGTGCATACGTCCACGATCAACTTGAGCAGCGTCGGGCCATCGGTGTTGGATCTGCCTGCCATGGCTTCGGGCGCGTACGAGATCCTGCTTGATACGCCTAAGAACCGATTTACCGCTCGCATCGTGGTGATGGCCCCGTGAACACCGATGATCCCGCAGTACACCAACCCTACTCCCGCCACATGATCACCTCCTTGATCCACCGCGTCCCGACCGCCCTGCTCTCCATGGCGCTCGGCGTCTCCCACGTGGTAGCCCAGAGCTACACCGATGTAGGCCCACAGAACGGCTTGGACCTTATCGTTCCCTTCGGACCTGACTATTATGATGTTGGAGTCGGGGTGAGCTTCCATGATATCGACGGCGATGGTTCGGACGATCTTTCCATCGGTGATCGCACCAATGAATTGAAGTTCTACCGGAACGTCCAAGGTTCACTGGTCCCTATGCCGTCCTTGACCACCGGTGCCGGTACCACAAAATCCATCCTTTGGGCCGATCTGGACAACGACGGTGACGCGGACCTGGTCACCACTAAGTACCAAGGCAAAGTCCATTTGTTCCACAACAATGGCGATGGCACGTTCACGGATCGGACACTGAACTCCGGAATTCTACAAACGACCAGTAAGAACTCAGGAGCATCTCTTGGGGACTATGATCGCGATGGCTTCCTGGACCTGTACGTCTGCACCTACATCGCCCAGAGCGAGCCCTTCGCCTACAACAAGGTGAGCCACCTTTACCACAACAATGGAGATGGGACGTTCACCGACGTGACCGTGACCTCCGGCACCGGCCCCTACATGCGAGCCTCCTTCCAATCGATGTGGCTCGATGCCGATGGGGATGGATGGCAGGACATCTTCATCATCAATGATTTCGCCGGGGCGAACACGCTCTTCCGGAACAACCACGATGGCACCTTCACCGATATCGCCGTTGGTGTGGGATTGAGCGAAGGTCCAGAGCATTGCATGAGCATATCGATGTGTGATTTCGATGTGGATGGTGACCAGGACTTCTTCATCACGAACACGGGCATCTATCCGGAGGTCAACAATGCCAGGAGCATGCTCATGGTGAATGACGGGGCGGGCAACTACACGGAATCTTCACAGGCTTATGGTATAGACGTTTTCGAATGGACCTGGGGAGCGCTTTGGATAGATCATGACAATGATGGGTTCCAGGACCTGTACATCGCCAGTCAGGAGCATGTCTTTCCAGAAGTGGAGCCTAGGCTGGACTTGTTCTACAAGAATGTTGGCGGTACAGGATTCGTTGAGGCACCCGAGTTGTTCCCCGGTGGCCTGCAACGCAATACGCATTCAGTGGCCCGCGGGGATCTGAACGGGGATGGCTATGCGGATATGATCGTCCATGGCCAGAACACCCACCAGCCCCAGCTATGGCTCAATGGTGGTGGTGAAGCCAACCATGTTCGGATCGGCGTGGAAGGCACGGTCTCCAACCGCCAAGGGATCGGCACCTGGATCCACGTTCACGCAGGGGGAAAGACCTATACCCACTACACGGTCTGTGGCGAGAACTACCTGGGCCAGAGCTCGCATGACGTCCACTTCGGATTGGGTAACGCCCCCGTGTTGGACTCTGTTGTGGTGCAGTACCTCAGTGGCCATACGGATCGTTACTATGACCTGGCCGTGAACACGGTCTATCATTTCAAGGAAGGAGAAACCTTCACGCCGCGCGTCACCAGCGATGGGGATCTTGTCGTGTGCCAACCGGCCACGATCACATTGGATGCAGGCGAGGGCGATATCCATGTATGGAGCAATGGCGCAGATTCACGCACGATCACTGTGGCATCCAGTGGAAGCTATCATGCAAGTGTTACCAATGCGTTCGGCATCACCCAACTCACCGATACCGTGGAGGTCATCATCGGCCCTGTCCCTGTCGTGATGGCCAGTGAAGTGGATCCGCTGTGTACCGGAGAAGGGAATGGCAGCATCACCTTGGAGAACGCTGCCGGTGTTCCGGCCCAGAACGTGATCTGGGACACCAGTGCAGAAGGTGCGGAACTGACCGAACTACCCGCAGGGCAATATGCATACACGTTCACTGATGTGAATGGCTGCATCGCGGCCGGAACGGTGGAATTGATCGATCCCGATCCGCTCTTCGTGGTTGCGATCCCACAGCATACCACGAGCGGTACCGATGGCGCCTTGGCATGGACCATCTTCGGCGGAACCGGTCCGTACACGCAAACGGTGGATGGCGCTGAGGTCACGGGCACCTCCCTTTCCGGGCTTTCAGCTGGGACCTACGACCTGGCGGTCACCGATGCCAATGGTTGCATGGTAGAGACCGAGGTCGAAGTTCAATTCGGCGTGGGCATCGGCGAACATTCAACGGCAGCACCCAGCCTTCACCCCAATCCGGTGAATGATGTGGTGTACATCGCTGGTGAGGGAACGTGGAGGAATTGGCGCATCCTGGATATGCAGGGCCGACTATTGAACCATGGGACCGGTGTTGTGAATGGGCAGTTGTTCGTGGGTGATCTTGCGGCCGATACCTACATCCTGGAACTGTCCGGTGGTGCGGCCGGGATGTATCGCTTACGGTTCGTGAAGCAGTAAGTAGGCCACACGTATCCCTAGGAGATCGGGCGGCGGCGTCAGCGTACCTCTCCTGTATTGACCACGTGTGAGGCAGACACCGCGCGCTTAGGAATGCGTTGGCATGGCCCCTGAGAAATGGCAGCGAACATCTTCCATGCCGATGAAGGACCCCAGTTCCTCTAAAGCATGCTGGCTACCTGGGCTGTATTTCCTTTCATTGATGGGTAGGAAGTTCACTACCGAGGAGCATACTATCCGTCCGAAAAGTCGGTCAAGTATGGCCCTTCACGAACAGCAGCCTTGGTGGACATCCGGGGACGGCGGCTGTACGCTGCGGATGTCTCTCCTTCGCCTTACCCCTGCGCAAATGGACCTCAAGGATCCAAGGTGCTGAGCAGGCAGAGTTCGATGCGTTGCAGCGATCCCGTTCACACGGATCAACCGGAGCATGATCATATCCTGAACGAGGCGCACGCCCATTCACCTCCATGGAACTGGGACGCGTTGGCGGACTCCGTACTAGATGCTCGTAATGCCGGAGAATAAAGGCGGACCTTCCCATGCCTTTTCGCCATGGCCACTCGTGGTTCAGATCCTTTGGCGTTCGCCTTGGCTACCTCTCTCATCAACTGACTAGAGGCACTTGCCCGCAACATCAGGCCTCTCCTCCGGATCGCTGACTCCTCGATCGTGTTCTGCTGCGCACACTTGCATTTGCCGTTGATCTGTGGATGCAGTGTACGTTCATTCTGAACCCACGCACCAGCATCCCACCCTTGGCCCTAAAAATTCCCGGTACACCACATTCCGCGTGGGCTGAATGACCACCGTACCATTGGCGCAAAGAGTTCCCAGGAATCAAGCTCTCCAGTACGAAATGACTACTGTACCCGCTGCATCATCCGCACGGTAGGTGTCAGGATCACTGGCTTTCCACCATCGGACATCACTAGCCGAAGCGTGACCAGCCAACCTGAACACGCGTGCAGCACGGGCCCCACCCGGCTTTCATACCCTGCCATTGTCCTGCGGAACAATACCAAAGGCATTCACATGCTATCTATTTGATGAGTTCAGTAGGGCATTATGAAACCGATATCCGATCACGTCTTCGAACACGCTTGGCAAACACGTTCCTCGTACCCCACGCAAAAGCCCCCGCCTCTTTCGGGGCGGGGGCTTTGCTATGGGTTGGT
>DLGQ01000081.1 GCA_002482775.1 Flavobacteriales bacterium UBA7690
GTTCGAGACCATGTACGCCGCTAGTGGTGTAGGCCTCGCAGCGCCGCAGATCGGTCAAAGCATCCGCCTCTTCATCGTGGATACCCACTCCAGTCCGGACAGCGATGACCCGAACGCAGAGAAGGTTCCGGAAGACTCGGAAGAAGAGCCCCGGTTGAAAAAGGTCTTCATCAACCCTTACATCGTGGAAGAAGAAGGGGAGGAGTGGGGTTTCGAAGAAGGCTGCCTCAGCATCCCGAACATCCGCGAGGAGGTATATCGCCAGCCGAAGATCGTGCTGCAATACCAGGACGAGAATTTCAAGGAACACGAAGAGGAGTTCGAAGGATTCGCGGCACGTGTGATCCAGCATGAACACGACCACTTGGACGGTGTGCTCTTCATAGACCACCTGTCCCCTTTGCGTAAACGACTGCTCAACGGCAAGCTGCGCGACATTTCCCAAGGCCGTACCGACGCCAAGTACAAGATGCGTTTCGCCCCGACCAAATAAGATAAGTGATGAAGTACCTGCTGATGATCCCCGTTGCTGCATTGCTATTCGGTTGTGGCCCCAAGGCCGAAACACCGGCCGATGTTTCCGACCGCATCCGCGCCATGGAAGATTCGGTGTTCGAGAGCCTCACCTTCGACAAGCGCAAGGCACAAGGCTTGGTGGATGTGTACAAGGCCTACGCCAACGCGAACCCCGGCGATACCATGTCCGCCGAGTACCTCTTCCGCGCAGCGAACGTGGCGAAATCCATGCACGATGGAGAAGAAGGACTGAAGCTCTACGACCGCATCATCCGCGAATTCCCCAGCTGGCGCAGACTGCCCGATGTGTACTACCTCAAAGCCTTCACCATAGACAGCGAACTTGGTCACAAGGGTGAGGCCCTGACCGCATACCAGGAGGTGATCGGCCGTTTTCCTGATCATGCCTTCGCCAAGGATGCGCGTGCCATGATGGACAACCTGCAGTATTCCGACGAGGAGCTGATCAAGCGGTTCGAGGCCATGCAGGACAGCGTGGAGGCCGCCCAAGCCGGAACGCCAGCTGTGCAATGATGGACACGGTTACGAAGGGGGCATTGGCCGATGCCGTGGATCCGATCGCGTATGGTACGGAATTCGAGCAGCGCGTGGCGGACGGCACAGCACCTCTTCCACCTGGCGGTGGTTATTCCGCGGATTACACCAAGCTGAACCTGGCCCGTTCGCGACGCATCCAGAAGACTCTGAAGGTGTTGCCCGCGGTGAAGGCAACCATGGAACAAGCACCACCACAGACCTGGCTCGTGATCACCGAGATGTGGTGTGGCGATAGTGCCCAGAACCTACCGGTAATGGAAGCTATGGCAGCGTTGGCACCAGCCATCGAGGTGCGCATCGTGCGGCGCGATACCCACTTGGACCTGATCGATCTCTACCTCACGAACGGCACGCGCAGCATCCCGAAGTTGGTGGCTTTCGATGCGAGTGGTGCGTTGTTGTTCTCTTGGGGCCCTCGCCCCGCAAGCGCTTCGGAACTGGTGTTGGGCAATAAGACGAAGCCCGAAGCTGAACGGTTGGACAAGGACGCGCTCGCCGAAGCGTTGCACCGGTGGTATGCCACCAACGGCGGTGTGGAAACACAACTGGAATTGGCGAAGTTGGTCGCAGAAGCCAAGTAGATCATTCCCCTTTGGGTCTTTGTGTTCGAGATGGATCAAGAAGGCCGAGCGATGCATGTCGTGTTGGGCAACTGATCCCACATGCTTCGGGGTGCGAGGTTCACATGTTCGTGCGCACGTTCAGCAACTCACGCACGATCCCGAAGTGGCACTGCGTTGGGGGTGCTGCATTCAAAACAACACCACCATGGCACGCACTCCGCAAAATGAAGTGACGACAGCTGCACGCAAGAAGGCGGCGAAGAAGAGCACAAAGCCTGCGAGCAGAATGGCGAAGAAGGTGGCCCGGCCCGCGAAGAAGGCTGCTAAGAAAGCCGCACCGAAGCAGGCTTCTCCACGGAAAGTGCCGCCCGGCAAGAAGTCCGCACCGCTGCGCACAGCACCCGCGCACAAGCAGGCACCTGTGAAGGCGCGGAAGTCCATCACGAAGCCGACCGCCAAGAAGGCAGCACCCCAACGTGTACCAGCGCTCTACGGCAAGGAGATGGAGCAAGTGGACCATCAACAGCGCAAAGGCGGTGAGTTGAAGGATGACGAGCGTCGTGCGCAGAAGAACGCACTCCCCCAAGCCACCTTCGACCCTACGCCGGATACGAACGTTCCACCACGCGGGCATACCGGCCCGGATCGCTTCGCGCAAACTGAACGGGTCTCGGCCATGCGCAAGACCCGTGCGCGCTTGTCCCGACCCGGCACACCCAATGCGGGGAACAAGAAGCGCGGATAGGTCCTTCCATAGAACGTACGATTTTCACCGATCTGGTCGTTCCTGTTCACCAAACAGGAGCCACCATGAATACCTGCCTTTTTCTCACTGCCACCCTCTTGACCGGCACTGCGCTTTCGGGCCAGGCCGTCCCCGCACAGCACGTCGGGCACATACCCCATATCGAAGTTTCCGGTACGGCGGAAATGCAGGTGGTGCCGGACCAGATCCACATCGCTATCAACCTGCGCGAACGCGGTAATGGTGGCAGCAAGGTGACGGTGGACAAGCAGGAGTTGGACCTCAAGAATGCCGTGAAGGACCTCGGCATCGATGCCACAGCGCTCACGTTGAGCGATGCCATGGCCGACCTCGTGCCGAAGAAATTCAGGGAGGATGATGTGATCGCCCGAAAAGGCTACATGTTGAAAGTGGCCGATGCAGAAATGGTGCGCAAGGTGTTCTTGGAACTGGATCGGCTCCAGATAGAGGATGCCTCCATCCACTATGTCTCCCATTCCAAAGAGGTGGAATGCCGCCGCGAAATGCGCGTCAAAGCCATCACCGCTGCGAAGGAGAAAGCGGACTATTTGCTCGCGGCGATCGGCGAAAGGACAGGGGCTGCGCTGGAGGTGAGCGAAGCGGCTGTGGAGACCAGCGTGCCACGGAGACGCGGCAATGTGCAGCGGTTGACCAGTACGGCTTTCTCCAACGCCCGCTTCATGGATTCCGATGCCTTGTACGAGGATCTCGGCGTCAACTTCTCACGGATCACCATCGTGGCGAACGTGAATTGTGTTTTCGGGATAACGCCGAAGTCGTAGAGCGCTATCTTGGCATGGCGCGATAAAAATCCGAAATTGTTGTCATGAACAGTAAAGGCAGCATTTCGGGCGCGTTGTGCGTCTACAGTTCAAAACCCACTGCCATGCGAACACGGCTTCTCCCCACGTTGCTGGTCCCAACGCTCCTCGCAGCACAACCGGACTACTTCGCGAACGATCCGATATGGACGGTTACCGCCGTGTGTAACCAAGCAGGAATGGGCGGCGGACCGTGCATCACCACGGACACCTACAATTATCGAATTGATGGCGATTCGTTGGTGGGGGGCGTCTCTTACAAGGTGGTCATGCGTTCGGGGTCTGTGAGCCATGTCTGGATAGGGCCATTGCCTCCACCGGAATTGTGCGATGAGAACATCACCTACGGCCCGCTATTCCAAGGACTGTTGCGCCAGGAAGGCCGTGTATTGTACACACATGATGGGAATGAAGAAGTCCTCCTTTACGACTTCGATCTGGAAGTGGGGGAGATGTTGCCATTGACCGCGAACAATGGGAACGACCAGATCCTGGTAACTGAACTGGACAGTGTGGAAATGAACGGTTCTTGGAAACGTACGTTCACCGTGCAAGGCGACTGGTCCGAACGGATCATTGAAGGCGTTGGTTCGGATATGGGACTCTTCGAACCGCTCTCCAGTGCGTTCGAATGCAGCTATAACTTGGATTGTTATGGCTTTGGAGGGCAAGCCTACTATCCTGAGCCTGGCCCGAGTTGCGAGTTGGTGATGGGGTTGGTGGAATTGCAGAGCGACGACTTCTCGGTGGCACCGAACCCGACCTATGGACCTGTAAACGTGAGCCGGATTGGGAATGGTTCTTCGATGCCAGTGGACGTGTTGGATGCGGAAGGCCGCAGTTGCATGCGCACTGCCATTTCCGGTGCTTCGGTCCAGTTGGATCTGGCGCACCTACGTGCTGGTACGTATGTGGTGCGCGTGGGGCGACTACATCAACGTGTGTTGGTGCTTCCTCGGAACTGACGGGGGGGCGTCCCGAACAACTCTCAGTAGGTGGGCTGATCCGGCGTGAATACACGGTCCGGGCTCCAACGTTCACCATAATGCTGGTCGGTGCGCAGGAACTGTACACCACTATACGATCGCTTCGTACTGCGCGCCAACACCGCAGCTCACTTCCGCGTTATCCGCTGACGGAATACGTCCTCACCGCCGCTGTCCGCCGCACGCACCGTGTATAAGCCGCTTGGTAAGGTGCTCACATCCACCGGCCGGTCGGCCACAACTTGGGTGCGCAGAACCTCGCGACCGCTGAGGTCGGTAAAGAACAGGTCCAACATGCCTGTGTAAGCTTCGCGCAACCAAAGTTGGCCTGACGTGGGATTCGGGTAGAAGCGATCCTGCAACAGTGGAGTGCGTTCGGCGATGGCGTTCTCCAACGAGATATGGACGATGCCTTTCATCCCCATGGTGGCATGTGGGAGGCAGATGTAATGGATGGTGCCTGTGCCGAACAGCTCGATGGTCGTTTCCGTGATCCCCGGACCCAAGTTCCAACCACCGGAAGGCGTATCCCCATTGGCGTTCCAGGTCTCTTCGCTGACCTGGGTGAACGTGTGTTCCGTAGAGCCGAAAACGATATGTAACGAATCACCCTGCGCCGCGAATATGGAATCGGGTACGAACTCGAAGTCGATCGCGGTGAGCACGTGGGTGGTTTGTGCCGAGAGCACAACGGAAAGGGAAAGGACAGCGAGGGTCATCAGGTGTTTCATGGTCGTAGAGGTTAGGATGCCTCAGCTAACGCATACTCCGGGCCACACGCAGATGGGCTTGGGGTTACTGCTTGTCCGTGCACTACCCTGTAGAGCTGCGTGGTAGGCATAGGGTCAGACGTGGTGATCGTTCCCCGGTCCGTGCGTGGATCCCCAGGTACGCACTGTACGAAAGCCCCGCGCCTTCCTCCACCACTTACACTTTCGTGGTATTGTGGCGCTGGGGAGGTGGTGGTTGCTTTGGCCGACCGGACCCTTAGAAAGGCGGCCGATCACAGAACGGATACACGACCATTCGGCCATGAGCACGATGTTCCATTGCAGTGCCCCGGAAGTGATGTTCAACATCCTAGTTACGGCGTATATGCAGGTACGGACCGCCACCGATCACGAAGGGCCACTGCGTTCTTCTTCATACCCACTAGTCGGTACGATGGTCCGCAAAAGCTGCCCACGGCATTTCGTTTGATCTCCCGGGTATGCCTGAGAACGGGTCAATACCACACCACGTCAATGTCCGCCACCATCTCCAATAACCACAGACCTACAACACTACAAAACCACATGATCATGAGAACGAAGACCACTGCCACGCTCCTGACCGGAGCATTCCTTTTCGCCGCATATGGCGCCTTCTCCCAGGCCCCGAACACCAGTATGGCGGTCACCAGCGTATCCATGGCCACATCGGCTACCGTTGGCCAAAGCGTCACCATCAACAACACCGCCTTCGTCGTGAAAGCGAAGAAGGAACTCTCACCGGGTGTGGAATTCTATGCGGTGAAGGCCGCCACCTCCAAGGCCACGGAGAATTATATCCGGTCCAACAACACTTTCGGTGGTACCGTGTTCTCACAAGCGCAGTACGAAGCGTTCGTAGCATCGGGCAAAATGTCGTCCTTCGGTACCGTGTACCAATACACCGTGGATGGCACTACCGTGAACTATGTCCTCAACGGTAAGGTGGCCGCCTTGCTGATCCCAGATGGCAACGGTTTGGTGATCTACGAATTCAGCAATGATCCCATAGTAATGGCGAAACCTGCCACCGGTGGGTCGAGTTCCGGCGCCACTGTACCCAAGAACGGCACGGCTGTCGGATGCATTACACGGTGTGGTTCACAAGTCTCCAACTGCCGCGCGAACAAACCACCCACCGTCTCCAGTTGCGACGATCAGTTGGATGAGTGCCTTGCTGCCTGCCGAGCAAACCATGGAGGAGCTGCTCTGGTCCTACCCAAACCATCGCTGCACACCATAGTACCCGTATTGCCCGTGAAACTGAAGTGATCCGCACAGCACCACTCCCAGAGCACGAACAGGGAGAACAGGGCCACCTTGATAGGGTGGCCTTGTTGCGTTGCTGGCTATTGGCCAATGCGCATTGGTGAAGGAGAGCCTTGGTGGAATGCACCAACTCCTTTGATCATTAATGTGGGAACAGTACTTCCCGTTGTAGATCGAACAGGCTGCTCATCCTGTGGAATTCAAGGGCAAACATTTCAAAGTCTGCTTATATTATCATCCGCCGATCGACGAAATACCTGTCACATGCTCCGCTTCCCCTTGCCACACACCATGCTCTCCTTCTCTGCCGTGCAGGCCGAGTGGGCCAATACGCTGGATCGCGTTCTACACCTATGCCCTGTGCTGCGTGCCGCCGAGGTGGTGCGGCCAGACAAGTTCGCTTACATCACCGTGGACCACATACACAGCGATCGGGTGGAAGACATCGAACGCATCCTGTTCCAGAACCTGCTGCTGCGCCCCTTGCAACGCATCGAGGATCGTGGTACCATCGAGTTCCAAGCGGACTGGCTCTGGAACTGGCGCCAAAGCGTACCGTTCACCTGCGAACCCAGCAGCAGCGTGAACCGCCTTTTTCCCGATGCGCCGGAACGCAGCTTCGTGTACCGGTATAACGTGGTTTTGGTTGAGGGGTGAGGCTAGCCCTCGTGCGGTGCTACTGATCGTTGTCAGTGCGTTCCGGTCTGGCCTATGCTAAGCTTGTGGGTAGGATACCGATCAACATCTCCAACATCATGGCCAGTAAGCGACAACCAACCACCGGAAAAAGCACGGGGATAGGGCGTAGCGCCATCACCGGTCGTTTCATGAGCGTTACGGCGGCGCGTGCCCATAAGAAGACCGCCATCGTGGAGGGGCAGCGTAAGAAGAACAAGTCATAACCAGTATCCCGCATCCCGCATGATGAACATATCCATCACCCAGAAGTCGCTTCACATGAAATGGATCCTGACCCTGCTGCTCTGTTCGGCCAGTGTGTTCCCGATCAGCGCACAGGACGAACCTTCCGGACAGACCCTGGACGCCATCGTTACCCTCCAAGTGAAACCGATGGACGATGCACTTTGGGAGAAGATCAACGCGCGGGTGGGGAAGGAGGCGAACACCAATGTGGAATACGTGTGCCTGACCACCGGCGTGCTGGTACTGCGGTTGCAAAAACTGACCGTCACGGAAAAGGCCGATGTGATGGCCGTGGTACGGCGGATCCTGCACGAGGCTGGTGTTAAAGGCCAGGTCCAGTTCTTGGATGTGCATGTGGAGCCCGGTGTGGGCAACCGATGTTGAGGGGGACCCGAGCCGGGTGCATCCCATACGTCCGTGGTTAGCTCAGCAGGATGAACCACCTGGGCGCTGGTCAACGCCGGAACCTTGCGATGACAATGGAACTATTCCTTCACGAAACGCGCTTGGCTAACGCCGTGCATGGGCGAGGCAAGACGAAGCAGGTAGGCCCCGGAGGCCAATGAAGCCACATCGATGGTGGTGCCGGAACGGATCACACCTAAGGACCGCAGCACACGACCATCCATGCTCACCAGGTCGGCGGTATACGCCTCAGGGGTGGGGAGCACCACGTTCAACACCGCTTGTGCTGGGTTAGGGTAGGTGTTCGGCATCTGTAGAGGCTGTGCAGATATGCGGGTGGGCAATTCAATGGAAACCACACTGGGCTCCGTGATCACCGGCGGGTTGAAATCGAAGTAGATGTTGGCGATGTTGTCCACGCGGTCACTGGGTGCATCCAACGCACCCGCAATGGGCCGCATGCTGAAGCTGACGAAGCCATGGCTGCGCGGTTCGTTCACGTTGCTATCCGGCAGCAGGATGTGGTAGAGTCTGAACTTGAGCACACCTTGCCCGAGCAGTTCCCAGGTGAAGTTGTGCGACGCGGCTCCCATGCGCAAGGTGGAAGGGTCCAGCCCGGAGGGCAACGTGTCGGTGATCAGCACATGGAAGGCGGTGTCCGTGCCCGTGTTCTGGAAACGGATGGTGTAATCGATCCAATCGTCCACGGCGGGATCATAGCCTACCACAGCGCCGTTGCCCAAACTGGTGGTGGCCAGCTTGTCGTTGGGGTCGTAGCTGCCGGTAACCGTGCGCACTGCGGTGGCCGTGTTGTTGGCGGGGTTGCCATCGGTGAAGGCGGTGGTCACGGTGGCGGTGGTGGTCAGGTCCGTGCCCAGCAGGCCGATGTCCGCAGGAATCTGGGTGCGGATGGTGAGGCTGGTGGACTGATAGCCCGGCAGTGCGGAGAGGTTCCACGTGATGGTTTGCCCATTCACCGTGGTGGGCACGGGCGAAGCGCTGAGAAAGCCGATAGCAGGATCGAGTTGCACAGAAACAGTGATGGCGCCGCTACCAAGCGGGGTGTGGTTACTGACGCCGATGCCATACAGAAGCTCGAAGCCCGGCCGTGCGGCGCCGCTGCTTAGGCTGATGCCAGCATCCATGGCCACGGTGGCGCTGCATGGAAGCTGCACGGTGGCGTTGGCGGTGCTGATGGTAACGGGTACCCCACCGGGGTTGCAGGTGGGCGCGAGCAATTCATCGGCCTCGCGCACGGTGTAGCTGCCCGGCGGTAATTGCACAGTGTAATTGCCTGCGCTGTTAGTAGTCGCGAAATAGGGGCCGGGTACAACCTGCACCTTCGCGCTGGGCACGGCTGGTTCGTTGCCCTGTTGGGTACAGTTACTGTTGCTGTCGATGAAGACCGTGCCGCTCACTGTGCGGCAGTCGGGGCGTACCGGTACGGTCACCTGCACCGCGACGATGGGCTCGAGGAACCAAGCTGGTGGACCCTGTGGTTCGGCGAAAGGATCGTAGATGCTGTACTCTACTTGATAGGGCTCATAGAACGGCAATTGGTCCCCAAACGGCCAGAACGCGCAGCTCAACCCGGTCCATTTCAGCGTGGAAGTGCCAGCGGGGAAGGCGAATTGGGAAAAGGCGGATACAGAAGTACCAACACACTGCCCATCCGGATCCACTAGGTTGTAAGGAGTTCCAGCAGTAAAATCGTCGATCAAAACATCCCCCATGCTCCAGCCATTGGGGCATACCGGGTCCACCGGCCCCAAGGTGATGCTAGGCGGCGTAGTAGGTGGCGGAACGGTGTAGGTGTGCGAAACGCTTGCGCAGTGCTGGGCCAAGGGGTGGAGTGGCGAAAAAGTGAGGGTGACACTGGTGGTGCCAGGTGGAAAGGAGAAGAAGCGGCGGAATCCCCAACGCGCGGATTCGGTGCAAAAGCTGGCCGGCGATGTCTCTATGGTCAACGGATACACCGTATCGACACCGGCATAGAAGATATAACCGAACATGGGATTATCCACCTGTAGCACCGGGCGTTCTCCATTCTGGTAAGGCAAGAAGTGTCCCCAATCCCCGGTCCATTCGGTCGCATTGGGTTCACCGAACGTAATGGCCTGTACCGTGCTAAAATTCTCGACGCTTTCCTGATCGGCATCGGTAACTACCAAGCGGTATGTACCCTCTGGCAGGTTAGCGAGGCGATCGGTGCAGTCCATGCACTGCGGTTCGTAGTCGCCACCGACCTCGCGGTACCAATCGTAGCGGTAAGGAGCTACGCCGCCGTCCACGAACGCGATCAACTCTCCGGTGGATTGACCGCAGAATGCCTCGGCATATACCGCGACGTAGACACTGATAGCCGACGCGGTGTTGTTGAACGCGAGGAGCGCACAAGGAAGTAGTAAGCATTTCATTGGAGAAGCGATGGTATGGCAAGATAGGCCTGGGAGGGTGAGGCCAAGATGTTTTCCACCTTCAAGACGAAGCCCTTCAAAGTGGGTTGCTGATCGCCACGGATCCGATCATGGCCGAACGGTCCGCCTTGGTACGCGCAGTGTACCACAAAAGGGAACGGCGGCGCAACCACGTTCCTTGTCAAATCCTATACACGACCAAGCCCCCTCACTCGAAGGTGAGCACCAGCTTGCCTTGCACCGCTTTCTTGCCTTCCTTCTTGGAACAGGGGATCACATATACACCCGGTTGCACCTCCATATCCGCTGGCAGCCATTTGAGGAAGAAGTCATACACATCCGGTACGCCGAATTTGGCGAACGTGGGTACGCCGGTGTCGGAGAACCCCACCATCATGCGGACATCCGCTCCTTTGCGGATCTTCTTCAACTCCCCCTTCTGCTGGTGCGCGATGATGTTCTCGTCCAACTCGGGCACCATCAGCAGTAGCTGGTCGTTCCCGAAGAAGGTACGGTAGCTATAGTCCTCGTCGGTCTTGCTGGTGATCAGTGTCTTGGGCACTACGGTGTTTCATTCCTCCACCAACGGCAGCCGCGGCATCCCCAAGTTGGTGGCCTTCGACGCACAGGGTAACGAACTGTTCACCTGGGGCCCACGCCCCATGGCCGCCCATACCTTGGTGATGACCGAAAAGGCCAAGCCCGAAGCGGAACGCCCCACACAGGATGCGCTGGCCAAAAAGCTACATGCGTGGTACGCCACCAATGCAGGCCACGATACCCAGTTGGAACTGGCGGCGTTGGTGCAGCGGGTGGATTAGTAGTAGGTTCTGGGATCCTTCGGACCCCAAGCAAGGATCCATCGGTCCATCACGCCATGGCACCTACGGCAACTGCTGGCTGCGTACCGCTGTAGGCACACTACCACCGATCGTGCGCAGGATGAAGTCGCGGTCGTTGTTGCTTCCGGTGTATTTCAGCACACCATCCAAATTGATATCCAGCGGGCTGTACACGTTGCTCACCGTGTGTGTCGGCACCATACCGCCAATGCCCTGCAGAACCGGGTCTCGGTCGTTCAGCGTGCCGGTGTATTTCACCTGCCCGTTGCCATCGGCATCACCGGACCAGAGGCAGAGGCGGCCGTCCACCGCTACGCGCGCGGCGGTGCCGTAGGTGGTGGTGGTGGCCACGGTGTAGTTCACCACGGCCGGGGTGTGTTGCTGCAAGGAGATGGCGTTGGCCGTCATCACTCCCAAGTGGTTGCGGTGGCGCACGGCTATGCGGTAGTTGCCGGGTGGCACGGCAATGCCCAGCGAAGAGGTGCCATCGAGCGCCACGATGTCGCCATCGCGTTGCAACAAGGCGCTGATACTGCGCACCACGGCATGGGGCGCAGTGGAAGCACGCACTTCCACCACAACCCAATCCACAATGGCGTTGGTGCCTGTGGTGCCCAGCACGGCGGGGGAGGTCTGTTCACCACCGCCACCGGTGTGTATGTAGCCCAACCCCGTGTAAGGTTCCTGCTGTGGCAGGCTGCCTTGGCTGCGCAGGGCATCGCTCATGAGCCCGCTTCCGGCGCCGGCCACACCTTCCAGCAAGACCTTGGCTTGCAGCAGTACCACCGGCTGCGGTACTTGCACCACACTGGGCTCGGTGATCACCGGCGGGTTGAAATCGAAGTAGATGTTGGCGATGTTGTCCACGCGGTCCCCGGGTGCATCCAACGCACTAGCAACGGGCCGCATGCTGAAACTGACGAAGCCATGGCTGCGCGGTTCGTTCACGTTGCTGTCCGGCAGCAGGATGTTGTAAAGCCTGAACTTGAGCACACCTTGCCCGAGCAGTTCCCAGGTGAAGGGGTGCGATGCAGCTCCCATGCGCAAGCTCGCAGGATCCAGCCCGGCGGGTAGCGTGTCGGTGATCAGCACATGGAAGGCGGTGTCCGTGCCTGTGTTCTGGAAACGAATGGTGTAATCGATCCAGTCGTCCACGGCGGGATCATAGCCTACCACAGCGCCGTTGCCCAAACTGGTGGTGGCCAGCTTGTCATTGGGGTCGTAGCTGCCGGTAACCGTGCGCACCGCGGTGGCCGTGTTGTTGGCGGGGTTGCCATCGGTGAAGGCGGTGGTCACCGTGGCTGTGCTGGTCAAATCCGTGCCCAGCAGGGCGATGTCCGCAGGAACCTGGGTGCGTAGGCTGATCAGGTGTGACTGGAAGGGCGACAAGGCGGAAAGGCTCCACGTGATCACTTGTCCGCTCACGTTGGTCGGTGCAGGCGACGCACTGAGGTAGCTGATGGCGGGGTCGAGTTGTAGGGACACGGTGATGGCTCCACTATTGAGCGGCGTGTGATTCCTGATACTGATGCCATACTGCAGTTCGAACCCCGGGCGTGCGGGGCCGCTGCTCATGCTAATGCCCACGTCCATCGGCACGGTGGCGCTGCACGGAAGCTGCACGGTGGCGTTGGCGGTGCTGATGGTTACGGGTACCCCACCGGGGTTGCACGTGGGCGCGAGCAGTTCATCAGCCTCCTGCACGGTGTAGCTGCCCGGCGGCACTTGTATCACATAAGCGCCGCCATTGTTCGTGGTAGCGAAATAGGGGCCGGGCAGCACCTGTACCTTGGCGCTCGGCACGGCCGGTTCGCTGCTTTGCTTGGTACAGTTGCTGTTGGCATCGATGAAGACATTGCCGCTTATAGTGCGGCAGTCCGTGCGTTCCGGTACGGTCACCTGTGTGGAATACCACGGTCCATAGGTATACACCGGCGGGGTTGAGGGCCATTCGATCTCCCCCCAGGGATCGACCAGCTCCGCAGGCTGGAACTCGATCCAAGGCGTGCCATAGCTACTTGACACGGATGACAATTCCAGGTCATAAGAGCCAGCCGCTAGCGATATGGTGAGGCTGCTGCCCGCATAGCTGAACACTTCCGAGTACTGCTCTCCATTGACGATGATCCGGGAATATCCATAGTTCGCGGGTTGGATCAACAGCTCAACGCGCCCGCTCGCCGAACCAGTACAGGAGGGCGATATCTCGGCTATGGTCACCTCCCGAACGGTCGGTGGAGGTACTTCGAAGGTGATGCTTGCGGCGGGACAGTGTGAGGCGAGTGGGATCGTCGGTCTGACCAAGATGGTGGCTGTGGTGGTGCCCGGTTGCAGAGCCACGAACTGATAATGAAGATGGCCAAGATCAGGACCCGGGAACGGGTTTGACCGATATATAATGGACGGTGATTCGAAATCGAACGGATATTCTTCTCCTTGATGATCCTGGAAAGCTAGATCATAGGAAGAACCCTGTGGGTCCGTATACCCATGAATACGCATTACTGGTGGCGCTCCTTCCTCATAAGGTAAGAAGTGATACTGATCGATAACTTCTGGAGCAAGAAGAAAGTCGAGGGGATGGATCTCGATGTCCTCAGTGGCCTCCTCCATGTTCGCATCCGTTACCACGACGCGGTACACACCGGAAGCGAGCTCGCTTTGCATTGGGTCGCAATCCGAACAATGCACTAGGGGTGTGCTTCCGTCCAACCGGTACCAGTCGTAGCGGTACGGTGCAGTTCCGTTGTTCCCCCAAGAAACGATTTCACCCGTGTTCGCTCCGCAGAAGGCCTGCGACCTTATCTCCCAATCCACGGAGATGGCCGAAGAAGAACCCGCAAGGGCGCAGAACAGGATCGGGAGTATGTGGCGTAGCATCAGCACGAATGGTATTGGGGCAAGATAGTTCGAAGGAGGATGGAGAGCGGCTGTTCCACCTTCAAGACGAAGCTCTTCAAAGTGGGTTGCTGATCGCCACGGATCCGTTCATGGCCGAACGATCCGCCTTGGTACGCGCAGTGTACCACACAAGGGAACGGCAGCGCAACCACGCCTCCTTTCAAATCCTATACACGACCAGGCGCCCCTCACTCGAATGTGAGCACCAGCTTGCCCAATACTCCCTTCTTGCCCTCCTTCTTGGTACACGGGATCACATATACACCGGGCTGAACCTCCATATCCGCCGGCAGCCATTTGAGGAAGAAATCATAGACATCCGGTACACCGAACTTGGCGAACGTGGGTGCGCCGGTGTCGGAGAACCCCACCATCATCCGGACATCCGCTCCTTTGCGGATCTTCTTCAATTCCCCCTTCTGCTGGTGCGCTATGATGTTCTCGTCCAACTCGGGCACCATCAGCAGTAGCTGGTCGTTCCCGAAGAAGGTGCGGTAGCTATAGTCCTCATCGGTCTTGCTGGTGATCAGTGTCTTGGGCACCACGGTGCTCCATTCCTCCACCAACGACGCATCGAACGAGGCGGCGAAGAGGTTCGATTCCGAGGCACTTGTACCGTTGTTGATCCTGCTGTTGCCGGTCAGGTAGACCGATCCATCGCGCTTGGCGAACAGCTTGGCCCCGTACATCCGCTCTTCCACCGGTGTGCGGAACAAGTAGTTGCGTGGGATCGGTACGGCTTCCATGCCGGGGTCCACATTGCAGATGAAATACCCGGCCGTGATCTCCGTGGAGGTGCCGGTCTCCACATAGAAACCGCCTACGGTGGGCAGGGTCCCGTTGCGCAGCACCAAGCCGCACGTCACCACATCGTTGCTTCCGTCCAGGTCTATCGTCTGGCTGGCCATGCCTTCCTTGGACATGCCGAACAACTGGAAATCGTAGTTCACCTCTTTGTTGGTGATCGCCTTGTTCTTGAAACGTGCACCCATGAGGGCGTAAACAAGGCCATCGTCGCTAACGGTGACACCCGCTGTGCTGATCTTCTCGGAGTCGAACGCGATGCGGTAGCCCTGTTGCCACACGGGGTCCAAGTCCTTGTCCAGCATGAACACGAGTACCAGTTGTTCATCTTCCTTGGATCGCAGGCGATCGAAGTAGAACGCGGTGTACTCCCCGTCGCTGCTGGTGTATAAGGTAACACCCAATTTCCCGCTCCACTGTAAACTCTTCGGATCGAAGCTGATGCTTCCGATCTTCTTCGCTTCACCTTCCGGCCGGCCGGTGGGCAGTGTGATCCGTTCCGCATACACCACCACTTCCCCGGTCTTCTCGTCAAGCGTCTCGTAGATCAGGTACAGGTTACCCCCGATCTGTACCAGTCGGTCGCAATAGGCTTCTTTCCCACCCGGTTGCACACGGTCGTGCTGCGCTACGATCCTACCCGTGGCATTGTCCTTCACGAAGGTGGAGAGGATCCCTTTCGCCTTGCCCGCCGTTGGCAGTTCCATGCGCACCAGATGCTCCGGCGTGGCCACCACCTCGCTAAAGGAATAATACGCGGACTTCGCTGTACGTGGCCATGTATCGAAACCGTCCGGTACGAACTGCAGCGTGTAGGGTGGCAGCTGGGCAATGGCCGCAGTGGACAGGGCCAAGGACAGAAGGAGGAAAAGGTGGTGGTAGCTGCGCATGGATGCTTCGTTGGTGCCGCTAAGCGTTGGATGGATGGACGAATATGCCACTTCCGGCTCTGAGAACAAGATGCAGTAGGAATGAACGAGGATCGTGAATGTCCACGATCAATACAAAAGCACCTTCGCCCTTCATCATTTGTGGATCTAGACATCGGTCGCATTGCCCGATCCGTGGCATACCGGTAACACATGGGGTACCAACTGCACAACGCGTAGGGGGCGTGTGTGCTTGTTCCAAGTTCAGTGCACCGTCTTCAGCACCTTGGCGAGCCATTTGGGTGGAGAGTGTCGGTGCATTGGATGGATGAAGACATCAACGGTGCTCCGGTAACCTAACTAACACGCTACAACATGGCTACGCAGAACGAAGGAAAAGGAAACAACACCGGTGCGAACCAAGGCAACACGCCAGCACAAGGGACCGAGCGTACGAACGACCCCAAAGCGACTTTGCATGAAAAGGATACCATCCTTGATCCGCAGAAGCGTGATACTCCTGCGGGTGATCGGCAACGTCAGGATGATGGTCGCATGTCCGATGACAAGCGTACATCCGCTCCCGGCCAGAAGCCGAACGAAGGGGGGCAGGAAGGCCACGGCAAGTCCAGCGGCAACCAAGAGCCCCGTGCAGCAGACGCGCAAGGCAAGTCCACCCGCGATGCGGCGAAACCCTTGAGCACGGATGAGGAGGATGCCCGTAAGCCCGAGGCACGTGCCGAACAAGGCGCACAGCGCAACGCTGAGAAGCGCTGATCCAAGACCGTACGGACCGAAAGAAGAACAGTATCAATATCACCAACAATGGCAGCGAAGAAAGAAGAAAGCACCGGCCTCATGAAGTTGCTGGAGCACCAACTGGAAGATCTCTACTACGTGGAGAAACAACTGACCAAGGCACTTCCGAAGATGGCCAAGAAGGCCACCAACGAAGAACTGAGCGCGTGTTTCACGGAGCATTTGGCAGAGACCGAAACCCAGCTCAGCAGGCTGGAAGAGATCTTCGGGATCCTGGGGAAACCCGTGAAAGCGAAGAAGTGCCCGGCGATCGATGGCATCTTGGAAGAAGGCAAGGAGATCATGGAAGAGTTCGCCGATGATGCGGCACTCGATGCCGGACTGGTGAGCGCAGCACAGAAGGTGGAGCACTACGAGATCACCTCCTACGGCAGCATGAAAGCGTGGGCCGAGCAACTGGGCTTGGACGAGGTGGTGGGGCTGATCGAGGAGACCTTGGAAGAGGAGAAGGCCGCCGACGAGAAGCTCACCGGTATCGCCGAAGAAGTGGTGAACGTGGATGCCGACGAAGAGGAAGAAGCCGACGAAGAGGATGAGGAGGGAGGCACCACGACACAGAAGCGTGCTCCTGCCAAAGCGGCGAAGACCGCTGCGAAGAAACAAGGCACTCGTTCTGTGCGATGATCCGCAGCTGAACATGAACGGTGCAACACCTCGCTTTCAGCAGGGCTTGTTCACCATGTGGCCAGCCCCGGCTCCCACGCAGCAATGCGGAGGATGCCGGGGCTGGACGCTCTGGAAGCTGGGCGTTAACGATCAACAACCTGGACAATTTGCGTGACCTTCCAGTGCTGTGTGATCGGGCACCGACCACGTTACGTTCCCGTGGTGGGTTCCTCTGATCGGTTCCAAGGGAATGTGCTTCGCCGCACACCGCATATGTGAACCGGCATGTACTGCTCCTGCACCTCTCGCCCACGGCTTCCGAAAAGGGAGGGCCGCCGTGCAGCGGTATGGGAGGGTAGGGAGCGATCGTTCACATGCAACCAGTATCCCCGATGTTCCGGTGAACCAAGTCCGAACTTCCATGGATGACCGTACCCCTGATCCAGCGCTGAGCGTGTGGATGTTCACCGATCCGATCGCCGTATGTTCCCGTATGTCTGCCCATGAGCACAGCGAATAGCCCCAAGCACGTGTCACACTTAGCAGTTCCCAAAACCCACATCCAACCGATCAACGGAGCGGATCACGTCTTCGAGGTGCTTTCCCTGGCCGAGGCCATGCACGTGCATGCGCCCTGCGTCTTCGTGGCGTGCAGCTACATGCACACCGCCGATGGTATGGCACCAGTGGACCATTACCTGAGCCACACCACCCACCTGGCCCGCACCCTGGCCGACCCGCACCTCTTCGTGTGCCTCAACACCCACGGGGTCACCCACATCCGCTTCTGGCGCGAAGCGCTCGCCACACGCCGCAAAGAGATGGTCGAAGGCATGCCCCAATGCAAGGGCGCGTGCAACCAGCAGTTGCAGCAGGCATCGCGCTAGATGATGGATGCTCCGTAGGTATCCAAGTGCTGTTCCCGGGCGGGGATCAGATGAAATGACCCATCCGCAAGTGCACCTTGTTCTCCGTGGTATCCAGCCCACGCTGCGCTTAGCCTGCGGCTACTCGCAACAACCCACAACGTGGTACCTACTGCTACCGCCATCAGATCGTATCAGGTCGTAGCCACAGGCTCCGACCAGATGGGGTATTGTGCCTGCGCTAGGAACTTCCGATGTCGTCGCGCATCACCGGACGCAAGGGCTCACTGCCATCGTTGCCGCGCGAGGCCATCAATGCAACACCGCGAAACGCGCGGACGGTGCCAGTTGCTTGCCTTGGTGCAGTGCCTGGAACAGATGCATACCTGCAGGCAGTTCTGCCGTTGCTATCAACAGCGGACCTTCCATAGGCAAGAAGCCGCTTCGCAACGTGCGTCCCTGAACATCCACGATGCGCCAAGTAGGACCGCTTGCTGGCAGCCCGCCCCATTGCACGGTGAGCACTTCGCCTGCGTGATCCACATGCACGGTCCAGGGAAGCACCTCATTCCCTGCTTCAACCCCGGTGACGATATAAGTGAAGGGCTCCGAAGGCCGGTCGCATTCACCAGCAGGCAATGCGCGTACGGTATAGTCGCCGCCCACGGTAGGCTCTATGCAACCCGTGTTGAGGCCCGGGATCACGGTGCCGTTCAAGGACCACTCATACACTTCGGCGACAACGTTCGCACAGAGCCCCCCGAACAAGGTGGTGAGCGTGGGCTGCACCGATGGCTCGAAGATCATGTACACGTCCAGGTCGAGCCCGGTGAGCAGGTGAGGGCACACGTCCGGTGCGGCATGCGCGTAATAGCTGCCGGTGCTGGTGATGGTGAGCGTAGGAGAGGTGGCCCCGGGGATCACCGCGCCGTCCTGGAACCACGTGATGTTCGCGCGGTAGGGCGCGCCGAGCGTGAGTTCCACCGTATCCCCCGAGCAGTACAAGGGCGTGCCGTCGGGTTCAACGTCATAGGGCGCATCGCCGGTGGCGAATACGCTGGGTGCTATGAACGCCCACCCGTCTATGTGCGTGCTGTCGCTATGCGCTGTGCAACCGCCCAGCGATACTTCCACACTGTAGTCATAGGTCACGCTGGAATAGTAGTCCACCACAAGGCTCTGCGCGTTGGCACCGGGAATGGGTTGCCCGTCCTTGTACCACTGATAGTTATCGTACTCCTGGGTGGTTAGCGTGTCCGTGGTCAGTGGACACATGAGCAGGTCCGGTGGATCGATGGTGGGGGTGAATGGGCATTGGGCCTTAAGCTGCAGAGCAGCGATGAGCGCGATCAGGGAAAGTAGGGTTCGCATGGTCGTTTGGTTGGTGTTCTCGGTGTCTCTGACGGTGAAGCCCATCAAGAAGTAACAGCGGATCCGCTGGTGGCCGCGGGCCTGCGCAAAAGTCAACAGGTGAGGCCACCCCACTGCTTGATCCGCATCAATAAGCATCCATGGTCTTCGGTCCCCTGAACCTTGGTGGGATCACGCGAAGAGGACCATGCCCACATGAAGGCACCGGGTCTCCGAAGCCGGAAGACCGATGCGCAGGTTCGGGAGGATACCTGTGTGGGTCTAGAGGTTCAGCTGGACAACCGGCGCAGGTCCAAGAACGGCGGTCGTTACTCCTCGGTTTCTTCGTTCCGTTCCAGGCAATGGCCGCGGTTATGATCCGCCTGTAAACGGGTGGATCTCTGGACGCCATGATCTTTCGGAGCATGATCCTGAGCGAGGAGATAGAACTGGCCAACAAAGTCTCCGCAGTGTGGACAAGTGCTCGCGTGATAGATCTCGCGGCGGGTGCGACTATGATGGTCCAAGATCAGTACACCAGTTTCTCGGGCGACGTGGATCCCTTTCGCGCTGAACTTATTCGGGCAAGTACATATGGTCGAAGTGGATCCCTTGGCTCCAAGGCGGCACGCGTGTATGCTCCCCATGATCATGCCCGTGAGGTCGGGGGCGTTGGGGAAGACCAACACCGGGGTGTGGCCCATGCCGCTGCTGTATTGCAGGGCCAGCTGCATCAGGCGGCAATTGCGGATGGGGCGCTGGTCATCGGTGAACGCCACGGCACCGGCCTGTTGATGGAGAAGCCGTAGCGCTGCCGACGGATCACCAAGCTCTACTTTCGCACGATGTTCTCCAAGGCCTGCCAGTATGCCATCCGCGCCACGGTCCTCATTGCCATGGAGGGTCGTAACGGGCGCCGGATGAGCCTTGTGGATATCGCACAAAGCACGGGATCACCGCCCGCGTTCACCGCGAAGGTGCTGCAACAGCTGGCCCGCGCTGGGATCCTGGATTCCACAAAAGGCCCCAACGGCGGCTTCGACCTGACACCTGCCAAAGCCCGGAAGGTGAAGTTGAGCATGGTGGTGAAGGCCATCGACGGCGACGATGTGTACAAGGGCTGCGGAATGGGGCTTCCCCAGTGCAATGCCAAGAAACCCTGCCCACTCCACGATCATTTCCAACAGGTGCGGGATGATCTTCGGCGCATGCTGGAGGGCACCGATATGCATACGCTATCGCTCGGGCTGGATGCGGGAACCACCTATCTGAAGCGCTGAGGCGGCCACTACCTTTTCTGGCCTTGATCGGGAAGTCACGGATGCGCTTGTTCGTGAGCGTCAAGTCTAATTCGGATAAAACTATCCTAAATTTGACCCGACCATTCGATCACACATGTTCCTTCTCTCCATCGGTAGCGGCATCTTCACACAACCCGGCGTTGTGGGCACGTTGGTGCTCCTGGGCATCGTACTCTTCATCGGCTCGCTCCTGATCGCCGCTCGTGTACAAGTGCTCATCAAGCGGATCAAGGCGGGCCAGACCTCTGCCTTGGAGGTGTCGGACGACGACCTGTTGGCCATGGACACGGCTGTGCTCACCGCTCCGCTCGCGCGACGTAGAGCTGCTTTGCTGTTCAGGTTACGCGGGGATGAACTGGGCGGAAGAGAGGAGGCGTTCGACGACAAGGCCTTGATCAGTCGGTCCACGAGCGAACCGGACAATCCGCTGGTGGAGGAGAAGATCTACTCGCGCACCACGTTAGCGGTGCCGCAGGCCCTGCAGAAGGTGGTGCTTTGGTACCTGGGCGCGGCCACCTTTTGGCTGGTGTTCGGCACCTTGGTGGGGCAGTACCTGGGCATGAAGTTCGTGTGGCCCGACATGGACGAGGTGGCGTGGCTCTCCTTCGGAAGATTACGGCCCGTTCATACCAACACCGTTTTCTGGGGGTGGGCTTCGCTGGCCATGATCGGGCTGGGGTATTTCGTCATCGCCCGCACCTCTTCCACGGTCATCCACAGTTACAAGCGCGCCTGGTGGGCGTGGGGGCTGATCAACGCCTCCGTGTTGATCGGCAACATCTGCTTGATGGCTGGGATCAACAACGGGGGGGGAGAGTACCGCGAATACATCTGGCCGGTGGCGCTGCTCTTCGCCCTTGGTCTCATCCTCACCTTCCGCAACTTCTACGCTACCGTGAAGCGGCGCAGGATCGCTGAGATCTATGTGAGCAACTGGTACATCCTGGCAGCATTGGTATGGACCATCGTACTGGCCACCATCGGCTACCTGCCGTGGTACCAGAACGGCTTGGGCGAGACCATCATCCAAGGCTACTATATGCACCAAGGCGTGGGCATGTGGTTCATGACCTTCACGCTGGGCCTCATCTACTACTATCTGCCCGCGTCGCTCAACAAGCCCATCTATTCCTACTCGCTGGGTGTGCTGGCCTTTTGGACACAGATGCTCTTCTACACGCTGATCGGCACCCACCACTTCGTGTTCTCGCCCTTGCCTTGGTGGCTGCAAACGGTGGCTATCGTCTTCAGTGTGGGCATGTTCATTCCGGTCATTGCCGGCACCACCAACTTCCTGATGACCATGCGCGGCAGTTGGAGCGCCATCGGCAAGAGCTACGTGCTGCCCTTCTTCCTGGTGGGCGTTGTCTACTACTTCGTGGGTAGCACCCAAGGAAGTTTCCAAGCGTTCCGCTTCACCAACCACGTGTGGCATTTCACGGATTTCAACGTGGCGCATTCGCACATGACCATGTACGGCATCATCACCTTCATCCTTTGGGCGTGCGTGTATGCCTTGTTGCCCAAGATGACCGGTCGCGAACCCTCCCAGGTGCTCGTGGGTGCGCACTTCTGGCTGGCCTTCGTGGGCCTTTTCGCCTACACCGTCTCGTTGATGGCCGGTGGAACGGTGAAGGGCATGGATTGGATCGCGGGCAAACCCTTCATCGAAACGGTGGTCAACACGCGCGGTTACTGGACTTGGCGCGCCATCGGCGGTTCGCTCATGTTCGTCTCGCATCTCCTTTTCGCTTGGAATTTCTACACCATGGCGCGCCGATCACCTGTCCCTGCAACGCTGCCCCAACCTGTTTGAGCCATGATCAACTTCCACAAGGATCACGCGAACCTGGTGAACGTAGCCCTGCTGGTCTTCGTGCTGCTAAGCACCGGGATCGCCGTGGTGCCTGCGGACACCATGCAGCACAATGAGCCGTTGCCGGGCATGCCGGTGATGACAGAGGCGCAACGGCGCGGCCTCGCCATCTATGTTTCCGAAGGCTGCGTGGCCTGCCACACCCAACAAGTACGCAACATCGAAATGGACCGTGTTTGGGGATCACGTCCTTCCATCCCCAGCGACTACCACTACAGCAAGCAGCGCATGAACGTGTGGCAACAATCGCCCTCGTTGCTCGGGAGCGAACGCACCGGACCGGACCTCACCAGCATCGGCCAACGGCAGCCGGGCGAGCAGTGGCACTTGTTGCACTTGTACGATCCGCGCATGGTGGTGAAAGGCTCCATCATGCCGCGTTACCCTTGGTTGTTCCAGGAAGTGGATTCCGTGGCGTCGATCGGCCAGGTGGTGGTGCCTGTGCCTGCTGATCGCTTGAAGGATCCGAAGAGCAAGGTGATCGCCACTCGAGCGGCCAACGATCTGGTGGCTTACCTCATTTCCCTCGAACAAACACCTTTACCCGAAGGCACGCCACCTGCCGTGTTCCTGCCATCTCCCGGCGCGAAGGGTGAGGCTGTCGCCCTCACCACACCCGATGCCTTGCCCGATGGCAGTGCCATCTTCTCGCAAACGTGCGCGGCATGCCACCAAGCCGACGCCAAAGGACTGGCCGGTGCATTCCCACCGCTTATGGGTAGCAGCATCGTGAACAACGAGGATCCCACACAGATGATCACCATCGTGCTGGGTGGCTACGACGCCCGCGCCGAGTTCGGTGTGATGCCCGCGCAGGCCGAGATGCTCACCGATGCGCAGATCGCCGCAGTGGTGAACCATGTCCGTTCCAGCTTCGGCAACGAAGCACCGCCCACCACCGCCGAGGCTGTGAAAGCCGTGCGATCCACCGTGGCACCAGGAACCGCATTGCAACCATGAGGATGCTCGCGCTCCTTCTCCTCGCGTTGTCCGCCATGCCTGCATGGGCGTGTGATGCCTGCCAGAAACAACAGCCGAAGGTCTTGCAGGGCATTACCCACGGTACCGGTCCGCAAAGCGAATGGGATATGCCCATCATCTGGGTATCGGCCATCATCGTGTTGATCACCTTGGCGTTCGCGGTGAAGTACCTGGTACGTCCCGGCGAGAGCGCCCCCGACCACATCAAACGCACTGCGTTACGCAATACCGAACTTACCCATGGCTGAGGATCGCCACATCAAACTCTTCCTCGATGACGATCCTGCACCGTTCGCGGAGTTCGCTCCACCGGTGAAGTTCCTCTTCGACACCACCAAATTGCCCGATGGCCCACACACACTGCGCATCGTGGCCCGCAGCACCAACGGTGTGGAAGGGCTACGCACCATCCCCTTCGAGGTGCGCAACGGACCATCCATCACCGTGCTGGGGTTGAAACCCGGTGAAGTGGTGGAGGACCGTATCCCCATCACCATCAACGCCTATGGCAGCGAGCGCAAGGATGTGTTCCTGATCACGGGATCGGAGACACCGAAGGCCATTCCCGCTTGGGTATGGGTGCTGCTGATCGCCTTCATCGGCTTCGCTGCGTTCTATTTCACCTTGTATTGGGAACCCTTGATACCATGAGCGAACGACCGGATATCTCCACACCAGAACACATCCGCCAACTCGTGGATGCCTTCTATGGCAAGGTGCGCGTGGACCCGATGCTTGGCGGCATCTTCAATGGTGTGATCCAAGACCGCTGGCCCGAACACCTCGCCAAGATGTACACCTTCTGGGGTACGGTGCTGATCGGTGAGCAGAGTTACCAAGGCGCGCCATTCCGTCCGCATAAGGACCTGCCGGTGCAACAGGAGCACTTCGATCGCTGGCTGGTTTTGTTCCGAAGTACCGTGGGCGGATCGTTCCAAGGGCCGGTAGCAGAACTTGCATTGACCAATGCCGAACGCATGGCGGCGATGTTCATGGAGCGGATCGGTTTCTACCGCGACCACCCCGAGCGCTTCATCCAATAGCACGCCGATGATCACCCCCCAACGAACGTCCGATCGGATCATGGGCCGCCGCCAATGCACGGGCCGCAGACCTGCACTTCGCACGCCGCTGAGGCCAAGTAGAGTTCGCCTAGGACCTGTAGCATACCGTGCATGATGCCTCCCTTACAACGCCATCCACTACTGCAGCCACTAAGCCGCGAACATCACCAAGGGCTGTTGCTTTGTTGGCGCATCAGGCGGGACCTGCAGGCAGGTACGGACCTCGGAACGGTGCTGGAGGAATGCCGCGCGTTCTTCCACAGCGAGCTGTTGCCGCACTTCGCCGTGGAGGAGGAAGTGGTGTTCCCTGTGCTGGGGCCGAAAGATCCTTTGGTACACCGTGCCATCACTGAACATCGGCGCATCGCACGGCTCTTCCTTCGTATCGCTGATCCACGAACGACGCTCAGCCTCATCGAGGATGAGCTGGAGGCGCACATCCGTTTCGAGGAACGAGTGCTGTTCCCTCGCTTGCAGCACGTGGCCACAGCGGAAGAACTGGACCGGATAGACCGTGTGCATGGCGTGATGATGGGAACGTTCGTGAAGTGAGCGGGCGCTATCGGCACGACGGGTAGCGCCCGTAGGGTGGGCGATGTGGTCGCCGCTAACTTTGGACCCGTGAGCGATACCGTGCATCCTGTTGTTGGCCTGAACGAAGATTCTGCTGCGGAACTGCGCGAGCGGATCAAGGAGTTGCGTTGCTTGTATGCGTTGGCACATGTGGCCCAGGAGGCGCATACCTCNNCCTCTCTGCGCGCAACGTTGGAGGCTGTTGTAGCTGCGGTGCCCCAAGGGTGGCAATGGCCAGAGCATGTGCAGGTGGCATTGATGCTGGACGAGGATCACGTGGGTACCTCCGGTTCGTATGCAAGGTCGCGGTCAGCCCCCATTGTGATCAACGGCACCAAGCGAGGGCAGTTGGTGGTAGCCTATCCCGATGGCATAGCACTACCCGGCATGCCCACCTTCCTGCCAGAGGAAGAACAATTGCTGGACAAGGTGGCGCAGGAAGTGGCAACCATCGTGGAACGCTACGAGCAGCGGGAACAACAAGCGCGGATCGATCGGCACCTGCTGAACACCGACCGCCTAACCGTTCTCAGCGAACTCACGGCCGGCATCGCGCACGAGCTGAACACGCCATTGGGCAATGTGCTCGGGTTCGCCGAACTGCTGAAGAAGAACGAGGTGGACAGCGAACGGAAGGCCGACCTGCAACGCATCATCGATTCCGCCTTGGTGGGGAGGGAGATCGTGAAGAAGCTGATGTACTTCAGTTGCGAGATACCCACCCAGTTCCACGAGTTGGATATCCATACGGAACTGCAGCAGGTCATACGCCTGCTCAAACACCGCCTGGATGAGAAGGCGATACACCTTGATCTTGACCTTCACCCGGATCCGTTGATGGCGCGGGTGGACGCGGTGCAGTTCGCCCAAGTGATCAGCAACTTGGTGCTGAACGCGCTGGCGGCCATGCCGCATGAAGGTCTGCTTCGCATACGCACCGAACGAGCGCCCGAGCATGCCATCATCCATGTACACGACAATGGCAGTGGTATCCCACCGGAGATCATACCGCGGATCTTCCAACCGTTCTTCACCACCAAGCCTACCGGGGAGGGAACCGGTCTGGGGCTGGCCGTGGTGCATGGGATCATGAAGGCCCATGGAGGGCATATCACCGTGGGTTCGGCTCTTGGAACCGGCACCCTGTTCACCCTATCGTTCCCATTCCACAACGCGCCATGAACCAACGGCCCTCGGTATTGCTTGTGGATGATGCACCCGACATGTTGGAGCTCTTGCGCCGCAATGTGCTCGCCATGGGACTTGTACCCTACACGGCCGCCAATGTGGTGGATGCCATCGACCTGTTGGGCCAAGGTGCCGTGGACCTGGTGATCACCGACCTGAACATGCCAGGCATAGGTGGCATCCAGTTGGTACGTTACATCTCCCAGCACCATCCGGGAATTCCCGTTCTGGTGGTCACGGGCTATCCCAACATACAGGATGCCGTGCAGGTGATGAAGCTGGGTGCGGTGGAGTACATCACCAAGCCCTTCACGCAGGACGAACTGGAACGTGCGGTACTCAACGTCATCCAGCGACAGCCTCCAACGGTAACCCCTGCCAAGGAAGCCGAAGGGCGCACATCGTTCCACGGCATCGTGGGTGGTTCACCGGTGATGCAGGCACTGTACCGCATGATCGAACGCACCAGTGCCAACCGCGCCACCGTGATGGTACGCGGCGAAAGCGGCACCGGAAAGGAGATGGTGGCGCGTGCCATCCACTACAACAGCACGTTCTCGGCGGCACCCTTCATCGCGGTGAACTGTGGCGCCATTCCCGACCAGTTGCTGGAGAGCGAACTCTTCGGCCACATGAAAGGCGCCTTCACCGGTGCCGTTACCAACCGCGTGGGCTTGTTCCAGGCCGCCGATGGTGGCACCCTGTTCCTCGACGAGATCGGCAACGCCAGCGCTGCTGTGCAAGCCAAACTCTTGCGCGTGATCCAGGACAAGGAGGTGACCATGCTGGGTTCCACCAAGCCACAAAAGGTGCAGGTACGCCTGATCTCCGCCAGCAACTCCGATCTGGGCGCCATGATCCGCCAAGGAACCTTCCGCGAGGATCTCTATTACCGCCTGAACCTGCTGGAGATGGAATTGCCCACGCTCCGCGATCGGAAGGAGGACATCCCCTTGCTGGTCCAACATTTCAACGAACGGTACAGCAAGGAACTGGGCAAGCCACAGGCACGCATCCCTGCCTCGGTGATGGCAGCCATACAGCACTATTCCTGGCCAGGCAACGTACGCGAACTGGAGCACTTCATCCATCGTTTGGTGATCATGAAGGACGATGCCGTGCGTATGGACGATCTGCCCACCTATATGAAGATGGAAGCACCGCGCCCCGCAGCGAGCGGCGAGTTGCACACCTTGGCCGAAGTGGAACGCCAACACATCATGCGCGTTCTGGAGGCCGTTGGGCAGAACAAGACCAAGGCCGCCGAAGTGCTCGGCATAGACCGCAAGACCTTGCGGGAAAAGCTCAAGAACGCACCGGGGCAGAACGCCCCGAGCGGAACATAATGTACCGTTCCCATCAAGGTGCTTCGGCCTGATGGCAACGGAGCGCCGTTCGTGCAGGGATCCCGGAAAGCCTTGATGGCCTAAGCGAGTAGGTCTTTTTCCGGGAGCGAAGGATAGCGTAGCCGATGCTATGGCACATCCATTGGCTGGTGCGAGGTACGATGCACCACCAACAACGCCAGAACGCCCTTTCGCAGGCGTCACTGTGTACCAACTGCCTTAACGCACCGGATTGCGTGATGCGCAAAGCCGCACGTGGACAGGTGCAGTATTGCGACCTGCATGAAGTGGCCCGTCCACTGCAAGCCGTGTTGAACGGAACCGCAGGAACAGAGAACCGATATGCCTTTGTGCCGTTGGCCGGCCTATGCAGCAACTGCGACCATGTGCGCACCTGCGTCCTGCGCCAACCGGACCGAACGGTATTGCATTGCCAACATTACGAATGATCACCATGGGAACCACGACAACCGCAGCGGCGGAAAAGAAGCAAGGGATGTATGACGTTGTGATGGAGCAGTTCGCCCATGCAGCGGATGTGTTGAAACTGGATCCTGGCGTGCGCAAGATCCTTTCAAAGACCAACAGCGAGATCGTGGTCCACTTCCCGGTGAAGCTGGATGATGGTACCATCGAGGTCTTCACCGGCTACCGCGTGCAGCACAACAACGCGCTAGGACCCTACAAAGGTGGACTGCGCTACCATGCCACCGTGGACCTCGACTCTGCGCGCGCACTGGCCATTTGGATGACCTGGAAGACCGCGTTGGCCGGTTTGCCTTATGGTGGTGCCAAGGGCGGCATCGAGATAGACCCCAAGAAATATTCCAACGGAGAGCTGGAGCGCATCACGCGTCGCTTCACCTATGCCCTGGGTGATAACATCGGTCCTGACCTGGATATCCCCGCGCCGGACGTGAACACCAATGCGCAGATCATGGCGTGGATAGCGGACACGTATTCCAGCACAAAATCTCCATCCACGCGCTTCGCCAACCTGCACGTGGTTACCGGTAAACCCTTGGGTGCAGGTGGGCTGGAAGGGCGCGACCGCGCCACCGGCTTCGGTGTAGTGGCCACGCTGAAGACCTGGGCCGAGCGGTCCAACCGTTCGTTGAAGGGCATGCGCTACATCGTTCAAGGCTTCGGGAACGTAGGCTACTGGACCGCACATTTCCTGGAGCGCGAAGGGGCCATCCTGGTGGGTGTGCAGGACGCTGGCGCCACCTACCACGAGCCTACCGGAATAAGCCCGGAAGCCCTCAACGACCACAGTGCCGCCAACGGCCGTAACCTCTCCGGATTCACGGGTGCGGCCACTATCGATCCGCAACGCTTCTTCGCCATCGAGTGCGAGATCGTGGTGCCCGCTGCCCTGGGTAACCAGATCACTGCTGCCAACGCCGGAACCATCACCGCACAAGTGGTGGCCGAAGGTGCCAACGGCCCTACCGATACGGAAGGCGAGGCGATCCTGCGCGCCAATGGGGTGGACATCATCCCCGATATCCTCTGCAACAGCGGCGGTGTTATCGGTAGCTATTACGAATGGCTACAGAACAAGCGGAGCGAAGTGTGGAAGATCGAAGAGGTGCTGGAGCAGATCCATGACAAGATCGCTGTAGCGTTCAACAGCGTGGTGAGCACCGCGAAGGAATTCGATACCGACTGGCGCACCAGCGCCTACATCGTAGCCCTGCGCCGATTGGAAAAGACCTACAAGGAACGCGGGATCTTCCCATAGGCCATGCATACCATAGGAGTATTGAAAGAAGGCGAGCGTCGCCGTTTGGTGGCGTTGGCACCGGCAGGTGTTGCCCGGCTCGGCGTACAGGTGAAGGTGATCGTGCAGAAGGGAGCCGGGCGCGCCGCCGGATTCACCGATGAGGCTTACCTGAAGGCAGGAGCCGAACTGGTGGATGGCCGCGCCGATGTGATGCAGCGGGCCGATATCATCCTGGGGCACGACAGTCATTACCGGGGCGAAGAACTGGATGGTCCGAAGACCTTCATCGGCTTCTTCAACGTGCTGAACGACCGTGCCGTGGTGGATACCTATGCCCGTGACGGCATCACCCTGTACAGCTTGGATATGATCCCGCGCACCACCTTGGCGCAAGCCATGGACGTGCTTTCGTCGGTGGCTTCCATCTCCGGTTACCAGGCCGTGCTGCTGGCAGCAGAACGTTCGCTGGCCACGGTGCCCATGATCACCAGTGCAGGAGGAACGTTGCGCCCGGCGAAATTCCTGATCATGGGAGCGGGTGTGGCCGGCCTGCAAGCCATTGCAACAGCCAAGCGGCTCGGGGCCATCGTGCGCGCCTATGATGTGCGCGCCGCTTCCCGTACGGAGGTGGAAAGCCTCGGAGCCACCTTCGTGGAAGTGAGCGCTGCCGTGGACACGCGCAGTGCGGGTGGATATGCCGTGGAGCAATCCGCCGAGCAGTTGGAGCGCATCCGCGAAGTGATACACCGCGAAGCGGCGCAGGCGGATGTGGTGGTCACCACCGCCAAGATCCCCGGCAAGAGAGCACCCTTGCTCATAACCGAGGACATGGTGCTGGCCATGAAGCCAGGCGCCGTGATCGTGGACCTGGCCGCAAGTACCGGCGGCAACTGCGCCCTTACCGAACCCGATGCCACGGTGATGCGCAACGAGGTCACCATACTGGGGCCCACCGCCATCGAATGCAGTTGCGCACACTCCACATCCTTCCTCCTCTCCAACAACTACACCACCTTCATCGAACACCTGCTGAAGAACATCGCTGAGAAGCCCAACGACGAGATCCTGCGCGGCACCCGCGTGGTGGAGAATGGCGTGGTGGTCAACGCGCGCTTCCTCGGCAACTGATATCACCATGGAATTCACCTACCACATCACCTCCATCGATGGTCTGTTCATCCTCGCCATGAGCCTCTTGCTCGGCTTCGAGGTGATCAAGAACGTACCCGCCGTGCTCCACACCCCGCTTATGTCGGGTTCCAACGCCATCAGCGGTATCATCCTCTTCGGTGGATTGATCCAGTTGATGAGCACGCCGCCGGACCGGGTGTGGGTGCTGCTGTTCTCCTCCATCGCCGTGCTCTTGGGCGCCATCAACATCGCTGGCGGCTTCTTCGTCACGCACCGCATGCTCGCCATGTTCCAGGTGAAGAAACGGGACACTAACAAGGCCTGACCATCACATCCGCGAACGCCGCCTCCGCGATGCGGGGCGGCGTTCAACATCCCATAGTATCCACACACACATGGAGTTCCTTTTCCTTATCGCCACCATCGGCCTCATCCTCGGCTTGAAGTTCATGGGCGACCCCGCCAAAGCCGTGCTGGGCAATGCCGTGGCCGCCACCAGCGTGGTGGTCGCTTTGATCGGTGTGGCCTTCAAGTCCTACACACCCGCAGCAGGGGCGGGCACCTTCAATATCGTATTGGTGGTCTGCTTGCTGGGCGCTGGCACCATCATCGGTAGGCTGTTGGCCGTGCGTGTGCCCATGACCGGTATGCCGCAACTCGTGGCCATGCTCAACGGCTTCGGTGGTCTGGCCGCAGTGATCATCGCCCTGATAGAAGGGCTTGCACACCCGATCGGTGATGACATGCGCACCACCGGTGGACTGTTGCTGCTGAGCGCCGTGTTCGGTGGCGTGGCGTTCACCGGCAGCCTCGTGGCGCATGCCAAGTTGGAAGGCAAGAAGCTGCCCAAGGCCAAGCGCTTCCACATACTCGCCGCACGCATCCTGCTGTGGACCATGGTGGCGCTGTTCGCCGTGTACATGCTCGCCCCGGTACCCGTGATCCCCTTCACCACCGTGTTGTTGATCATGGCCGTGATCTCCTTGGTATACGGTGCGCTGTTCACCTTGCCCATCGGTGGGGCCGACATGCCGGTGCTGATCTGCTTCCTCGTTGCGCTGCACGGGCTGGTGGCACTGCTGGCCGGTATGTTCTTCCAAGATACCGTCATGCTCATCGGTGGTGTGCTCGTGGGTGCCACCGGTATCCTGCTCACCCTCCAAATGAGCAAGGCCATGAACCGCACCCTGCGCAGCGTGCTGGCCGGTGTCATCAAGCGTGATACGGCAGGCAGCGAACGTGAACAGGACATCAGACCCATAAGCGCCGCCGAGACCGCTTCGCTGCTGGCCTTTTCACGGCAGGTGGCCATCATCCCCGGCTACGGCATGGCGGTGAGCCAAGCACAAGGCACCTGCCAGGAGATGCAGACCGCGTTGGAGCGCATGGGCGCAACGGTGCATTACATCATACACCCCGTGGCCGGCCGTATGCCAGGGCATATGAACGTGCTGCTCGCCGAAGCCAATGTGGCCTACGAGAGCATCCTGAGCATGGAGGACGTGAACGACGTGATGGGGCGGTACGATGCCGTGCTGGTGATCGGTGCCAACGATGTGGTGAACCCAGCGGCCGAGACCGATGCCGACTCCTCCATCTACGGCATGCCCATCATCCGCGCCCATGCCGCCAAGCAGGTGATCGTACTGAAACGCGGCATGGCCACCGGCTATTCCGGCGAGATGAACCTGCTGTTCGATCGCGCGAACTGTCGGTTGCTCTTCGGCGACGCACGCAGCAGCCTACGCACCATCATAGACGAATTGAAACGTATTTGACCATGAAGAACCCACGCTTGATCATCTCCGAAAAGGAACGCGACCTGATGCGCTCATGGATCATCGGTCACAACCCGCCCGATATCCAGGTCCGCAATAGCCTGGACCGCTTGTACAACGAACTCGACACCGCCGATGTGCGCAAGGAAACGGATATGCCTAGCGATGTGGTCCGCATCTGCAGCATCGTGGATGTGGGCACCCCCGCCGGGCGGAAGAACGACCTCCAAGTGGTGATGCACGCCGATGCGGACCTGAAACAGAACAAGCTCTCGGTGCTCTCCGTGCTCGGCTCCGCGCTCATCGGCTACCGCGAGGGGGCGAGCATCATTTGGCAACTGCCCAAAGGCGAAGAAAGCATCACCCTGGAGCGTGTGGACAACTCGCGTTGCGATGTGAGCTTGTTGAAGGCGTGAAGTGAACGTAGATCGCTACCAGGCCCCCACAGCATGAAGAGTGGCCATTGCCGCCCCACGGCGGTCATTCTTCCCCTTATCCACGAACGAGAACTTGGATCAACCCTTGAACCTCCTAAGCAGCCTCCCAGTCCACCTGGTGTTCCTCTCCTTGGTCACCACGTGCTCCAGCGGCCCCGAAGCCGTGCCAACGGAAACCTACCCGGTGATCACACCGTTGGTGCAGGACACCGCGCTCTTGAAGAACTACGTGGCCGAGATCCACAGTGTGCAGTTCGTGGAAGTGCGCAGCCACATCGGTGGCTACATGGAGAAGATCCATGTGGACGAAGGCCAGCTCGTGCATGAAGGACAACCGCTCTTCAATGTGAGCAGTGCGGAGCGCGCACTGGAGCTGCAACGCGCCAACGCCGCATGGAAAGTCGTTCAGGCAGAGCTGACCGCCGCCGAAGTGGAATTGCGCAACACCGGTTCGCTCGTGGACCAGCACATCTCCTCGCAGGCCGAACTGGACCTGACCCGCGCCCGTGTGGACGCGCTGCGTGCCCGCCTGGAGGAAGCGGCTTCCACGCGTGACCAGGCCGCGCTGAACCTCTCGTACGCGCACATCAAGGCACCGTACAGAGGCAAGATCAACCGCATCCCGTTCAAGACGGGCAGCATCGTGCAGGAGGCCGATGTGCTCACCACCATTACGGACAACAGCGAAATGTTCGCCTACTTCCACCTATCGGAGCTGGACTACATGCAACTGCGCAGCTCGTTCCGCGACACCACCTTGCGCCGGGTGACCTTGCTGCTGCCCAACGGGGTGCCTTACCAACATCAGGGTCGCATCGAGGTGGCCGAGAGCGAGTTCGACCGGGCCACGGGCAACATCGCCATCCGCGCCCGCTTCCCCAATGCGGAAGGGGTGTTGAAACACGGTGCCAATGCCAACATCGAGCTACGGCGTCCGCTGGAGGATGCCGTGATGGTGCCGCAGCGCTCCACCTTCGAGGTGCAGGACAAACTGTACGTGATGGTGGTGCGCCCGGACAGCACCGTGGAACAGCGCAACATCACCACCGCCTTCCGGCTGCCAGACCTCTACGTAGTGCAAAGCGGATTGAAGCCGAACGAAAGCATCGTGTTCGAGGGTGTGCAGCGGTTGCGGCACGAAGACCGCATCATGCCTGTTCCAACAAGCACACACGAGGCCCTTAAGAAGATCGGCAGCCACTGATCTCGAGCCGCCATGTTCACCCGCTTCATCCACAGGCCCGTCCTTTCCCTCGTCATCTCGGTCATCATCATGGTGCTGGGCCTCATTGGCCTGCAGCAACTACCGGTCACACAGTTCCCGGACATCGCACCCCCGGAGGTGAACGTGACCACCAACTACACCGGGGCCAACGCCGAGACCAGCGTGAAGGCCGTGGTGACCACGTTGGAGCGCGCCATCAACGGCGTGCCCGGCATGCAGTACATGACCAGCGTGAGCGGCAACGATGGCGAGAGCATCATCCAGATCATCTTCAAGCCGGGCGTGGATCCCGATCTGGCGGCGGTGAACGTGCAGAATCGCGTGAGCACCACGCTGGACGAACTTCCCGAGGAAGTGACCAAGGCCGGTGTGGCCGTGGAGAAGGTGCAGAACAGCATGTTGCTCTACATCAATGTGCTCAGTACCGACACCACGTACGACGAGAAGTTCCTCTACAACTTCGCCGACATCAACATTCTCAAGGAGATCAAGCGGATCGAGGGGGTGGGGTTCGCGGACATCCTGGGCGTGCGCGAGTACGCCATGCGCGTGTGGCTGAAGCCGGACCGCATGCGGTTCTACGGTATCGACGCGAACGAGGTGCTCACCAAATTGCGACAGCAGAACGTGGAAGCGGCGCCCGGCAAGATCGGCGAGAGCTCGGGAAAGCGCTCCCGAACGTTGCAGTATGTGCTGCGCTACACCGGCAAGTTCAACACACCCGAGGAATACAGCAATATCGTGGTGCGCGCCTCCGGGGAAGGCGAACTCGTGCGGTTGAAGGACATCGCCGATGTGGAATTCGACTCCCAGGACTACAACGTGCTGAGCAAGGAGAACGGCCGACCTTCTGCCGCGATCATGCTGAAGCAACGCCCGGGCACCAACGCGAAGAAGGTCATCGACGACATCAAGGCCACCATGGCGCGCATCCAGGCCACCGCATTCCCGCCGGGCATGACCTACACCTTCAGCTACGATGTGAGCCAGTTCCTCGACGCCTCCATCAGCAGCGTGCTCTGGACCCTGGTCGAAGCCTTCTTCCTGGTGGCGCTCGTGGTCTACATCTTCCTGCAGGACCTGCGCAGCACGCTCATCCCCATCATCGCCATACCGGTGTCGCTGGTGGGCACCTTCTTCTTCATGGACCTGCTCGGTTTCTCCCTTAACCTGATCACCCTCTTCGCCCTGGTGCTCGCCATCGGTATCGTGGTGGACAACGCCATCGTGGTGATCGAGGCCGTGCATGCCAAGATGGAGAAGACCGGTCTGGGGCCGCGCAAGGCAACGGAGAAGGCGATGAAGGAGATGAGCGGTGCCATCATCGCCATCACGCTGGTGATGTCGGCCGTGTTCATCCCGGTATCGTTCATGGAAGGTCCCTCGGGCATCTTCTACCGCGAGTTCAGCCTCACCATGGCGATCGCGATCGTCCTCAGCGGGATCACGGCCCTCACGCTAACACCCGCGCTGTGCGCCACCTTCCTGAAGAAGGTGGACCACCATGCGCCCCGTCCAGGGCCCCTGGGCCGCTTCTTCACCGCATTCAACCGCTGGTACGATGGCATCGGCGCACGTTACAAAACGTTGGTGGGCGCCATCGCGAACCGGCGAACGGTGACGTGGGGCCTGTTGATCGGCTTCTCCGTAGCCGCCGGTCTCACCGGATCGTTCGTGCCCACGGGCTTCATCCCCAACGAGGACCAGGGGACCATCTATGCCAATATCAACGCGCCCAACGGCGCCACCCTGGAACGCACCGAACGCTTGGCAGATGAGATCCAGCAGGTGGCCGACAGCCTTGATGCCGTGGCCAACGTGAGCAGCCTCGCGGGCTACAGCCTGCTTTCCGAAGGCACCGGCGCCACCTACGGCATGAACCTGATCAGCCTCAAGAACTGGGACGATCGCACACAGAACGACCAAGAGGTGATCCGGGAGCTTATCGAACGCACCAGGCACATCAAGGATGGCGAGGTCGAATTCTTCACGCCGCCGGCCGTGCCGGGTTACGGCAACTCCAGCGGTTTCGAACTGCGCCTACTGGACCGCTCCGGCGGCGACGACCTCGGTGCCCTGCAACAGGTCAGTAATGATTTCGTGCGTGTCCTGAACCAGCGACCCGAGATCAGCAACGCGTTCACCACGTTCAACGCCAGCTTCCCACAATACCTGCTGCACATGGACATGGACAAGGCGGCCGAGAAGGGCATCACAGCCGAACATGCCATGGGCACCTTGCAGACGATGATCGGCAGCGAATACGCCACCAACTTCATCCGCTTCGCGCAGATGTACCGCGTGATGGTGCAGGCCGATCCCGACTTCCGCGCAGAACCCGACGACATCCTGAAGTTCTACCTGAAGAACGATCAGGGCGAGCTGGTGCCCTACAGCACCTTCCTGCGGATCGAGAAGGTCTATGGTCCGGAGCAGATCACGCGCTACAACATGTATCCATCCGCCATGGTGAACGGCCAACCCGCACCGGGCTACAGCAGCGGCGATGCGATCCAGGCCATCCGCGAAGTGGCCGGGAAGGAACTGCCGCGCGGCTACGGATACGACTGGGCAGGCTCCTCACGCGACCAGGCCAACGCCGGCGACCAGGCCATGGTGATCTTCGCCATCAGCCTGCTCTTCGTGTACCTGGTGCTGGCCGCGCAGTACGAGAGCTTCCTGCTGCCGCTGCCGGTGATCCTCTCACTGCCCGTGGGCGTGTTCGGCGCACTGTTCTTCCTCCTGATCATGGGGCTGGAGAACAACATCTACGCCCAGATCGCCATGGTGATGTTGATCGGCATCCTGGCCAAGAACGCCATCCTGATCATTGAATTCGCCACCATGCGCCACCGCGCAGGAGCCACGCCGTTCGATGCCGCTGTGGAGGCCGCGAACGACCGCCTCCGCCCGATCCTGATGACCAGCTTCGCCTTCATCGCGGGCCTGATCCCGCTGATGATGGCCGGCGGCGCTGGCAAGATCGGCAACAACACCATCGGTTCCGCAGCCGCTGGAGGCATGCTCTTCGGAACCATCTTCGGTGTGATCGTGGTGCCCGGCCTCTACGTGGTCTTCGCCACCCTGGCAGACCGCCTCAAGCGTTCCGGCCGCAAGGACGAGGTCACATTCACCGGAACGCTTTGAGCACCATGGCCCGCATCAACCTTCCCGCCCTGGCCCTGGGTGCCGTCCTCCTCACCGGTTGCGCCTCCCTGGAGGATCCGCTGAAGACCCCGCAGCAGGCCCAGCCAGCAACCTATGCCGGCACCACCGCCGACACCGCCAATGCCGCCTCCACCAACTGGCGCACCTACTTCAACGACCCGTTGCTCGCGCAGTTGATCGACACCGCGCTGGCCCGCAACCTGGACCTGCAGGTGGCGCTGCAGCGCGTGGAGATGGCCCGTGCCGGGGCCCGTGCCGCGCGCGGCGCACAACTGCCCACCGTGGGCCTCAACACCACGGGGGCCATGCGCCGCTTCGGCCTCTACACCATGGACGGCGCCGGCAACATCGTCACCGAGATCCAGCCCGGCAAGCTCGTGCCCTTGGACCTGCCCGATCTCCACATCGCCCTGCAGGCCACCTGGGAGGTGGACATCTGGGGGCGCCTGCGCAACCAGCGCAAAGCGGCCCTTTCGCGCATGCTGGCCAGCCGTGAAGGAGCCCACCTGGTGATGACCAACGTGGTGGCCGATGTGGCCGTGGCCTACTACGAACTGGTGGCGCTGGACAAGGAGCTGGCCATCTTCGGAGAAACGGTGGTGCGCCAGGAGGAGGCCCTCAACGTGATCCAACGGCAGAAGGACGCCGGACGTGCCAACGAGTTGGCCGTGCAGCAGTTCCAGGCCCAGCTTCTGGGCACCAAGGCCCTCCAGAAGGAGACCGAACAGCGCATCGTGGCCACCGAGAACTTCATCAACCTGCTGCTGGGCCGCTTTCCGCAACCCGTGCCACGCCAGGCCGCCAGCCTAACGGGGCCGCTGCCCGCCGATCCAGCGGTGGGCCTGCCCGCGCAACTGCTGCGCAACCGGCCAGACATCCGCGCCGCAGAGCTGGAGGTGATGGCCGCACGGTTCGACCTCAAGGCCGCCCGCGCCGCCTTCCTGCCCAACCTGAACATCACCGCGGGCTATGGCTACCAGGCATTCGACCCCAGCTTGCTCTTCGCCAGCCCGGCATCCCTTGCCTACCACGCCGTGGGCGGCCTGTTCACCCCACTGCTCAACCGCAACGCCCTCAAGGCGCGGTTCCGGGAGGCCAGCGCCCAGCAGCTCGCCACCGTGCTCACCTACCAGCAACGCATCATCACCGGTCACGTCGAGGTGATGAACGAACTGAGCAACCTGGGCAAACTGCGCGAGGCGGGTGACCTCCGCCGCCAGCGGAATGATGTGCTGCAGGCCTCGGTGGACGTTTCGCGGGAACTGTACCGCAATGCCAAGGCCGGATACCTCGAAGTGCTCCTGGCACAACAGAACGCACTCGCCGCCAACCTGGAACTGGTGGATGTGCAGAAACGCCAACGCTTCGCGGTGGTGGATCTGTACAAGGCCCTCGGTGGCGGATGGACCAACCTTCGTCAATGACCCCGGCCCGCGGACGGCGACTCCGGGTAGGGGTGGTCCGGACACTGCTGCCCCAGGGGCGGCCAGCGTTATCACCACACGGTAGCAGGCCAACTACCGTGACACAACAGAAGAACGGCGCCTTTTCCGGCTTGCGCCCCAGCCCGATACATGGAAAAGCAGCTGATCAAGATGCGGTTCCTGTATAGAGGTCGGCACATCGGGATCGGTATCATCTACCAGGAGCACGGTTGGCGCATAGCCGCCCTCGGTAAGAAGAGGGCTGCGCAACACATGCCCCCGACCTCCAACTTCAGACACACGGATAAGAAGGAACGGATGCAGTGACCAACCCCGCTGCGCAAGGCTTGCGAGAACGGAACACCCGGCGTGGGTCTGGCGCGCACCCTGCTAAGGCCTAGGATACGCATGGGGATCCGTTGCTCCACCTTCTGCGCCAGGGCGATCAGTGCATGATCTGCAACTTGCTACTACGCACCCAGGCAGGGGTGGAGAGCACCACACTGTATTGGCCGCTCTGGAGGCCGCTCAGGTCGATATCCATGAAGGTGCCCGTTGTGGTTGCGGCCGTGTTGGCGTACACCGTGCGCCCACCGATATCCATTATCCGAATGTCCACAGCCGTGTTGCCGAGGTCTGCCAAACGAAGGTGCGATCCACGCGTTACAGGGTTCGGGTACATCGTGAATCGTTCGCCGAGCATGCCTTCGATGCCAGCCGTGCCGCTGTTGGCCGCAACGGTCCACTCCCAATCCCAAGCATCACGGAACCCATCCACCGAAACGCAGGAGATCGTGTCGTTGGATATCATTTTCATCACCAGGTGGGCCCCTGTGCTCACGAACACCATCCCGGCCAGTTCCGTGGTCTCCGGTCCACCGAGGACGACCATCGGCGTACCCAGGGTGTCCGGCCCATCGTGGATCGCCAAGCGGTCGCCCATGTCTGGTCCGAGGGTACCTGAGTTGAATTGCAGCACCAAGGGCTCACCACACTCGCTTTGCCAGTGCCACACATGGTTGTCGTTGTCCACATAGCAATAGATGTCGGGGATGGGGTCGTTGTTGCAGGGTATGATGATGGGTGCCTGGGCAGAAGTATCGCAGGCCATGGTCAGCAGCACGGTGCCGGTGGTCAGCAGTGGAAGAAGTGTGCGCATGTGGTTGTTGATGGTGGCGATGCGTGTGTGTGGAACAAAGATGGATCTTACGTCTTGGAGGTCGCGTACGGCACGCTGCGGTAGAACTGGGCTTCCATAGGTCCACGGTTCTGTGTGGACGCACCCCTGGATGAGGCATGGGCACAGGTCCGGTTCTTTTCGGTCATCTTCAACCTCGCAACCACCGATAGTTCTGCTCATGCATACGTCAGGGGTTCTTCCCGAGACCTTTCGAGGTTCAGGGGTGCTCTAGTGCATCACCACCACCGCCCGGGTGGTCACGCCGTGTGCGTTATGCAGTACCGCCTGCAGCATTCCGTTCGGGAGGTCCGTAACATCGGCGTAGGTCGTAGGGCCTGTAAGCAGGACGCTGCGCACCTTGCGACCGGTGGCATCGAACAAGTCCAGTGTGCCGGTGCCGAATTCCGTAGGTAGCGTAAGCGTGAACCCGTCCGCAGTGGGGTTGGGGTGGATGGACCACTCCATGGAGGTAGCCTCGGGCACTGCGGTTACCAGTCCCGCGCAGTCCGGATCACCAATGAACGGATCCACCAGCACCAGACCCAACGCGAGGTTGTCCATGGCGTGGAGAATGGTGCTCTCGATCGCGTCGGCATCGTCGGTGCAGAAACAATTCCCGGCCAGGTTCGCCGTGTTCACCGCACCCGCGACACGTTCGATGTTCCACACCGTGTTATCGCAAATGCGATTGCCCACGAATTGCACCGTATCGAAAAAAGTGCCCATGCGAATGCCGATCCCGTTCCCCACCACCGTGTTGTTCGTGAACCGGTTGTTCTCGTTGTTCCAACCCCCGTCCACCGCGATAGTGTTGCCGGTGAACGTGTTGCCATCGGTAAGGCCAGCGGGCATCAGCGCCAACTCATTGTCCAGGAAGGTACACCCGGTCACACGGTTGGCACCGCTCACGGCCACCCCGTTCTCCATGAAGGTGCATTCCGTTACGGTGTAGAAGTTGGCATCGCCAAGCGCCCAGTCGTTGTCCTGGAACATGCACCGCTCGAAGTTGAAACGGCCCGGTGCGAACCATCCACTAGCGCCGTAAAAGGCCTGTTGATTGTTGGTGAATTCACAATCGATGAAGTTGTAGGGCGTGTGGTTGGCCTCATCCAAATTCATGAATACCAAGGCTTGGCTGCCGCGGCAATGCTCCATTTGCACCTGGTTGGTGTCATCCCACGCCAGCAGCACGCCGCGCACGAGGAAACCATCCCACTGGCTGTTCAGTCCGCTGAAACTGATCGGCTGCTCTGCCGTGCCCACCGCCCTTAGCCGCCCGTTCCGAAGCTCTATCCCTTTGGTGCTCGCCACACGCACCTCCACGCCGGGTTCTATGGTGAGGGTGGCGGTTTCGAACACCACAAGGTCATCCATCACGTGGTACGGACTATTGGCCAAGGTCCAGGTCACATCACTGAAGATGCCCCCGGAAACGTTGGTCTGTGCGGCTACCTGGCCCATGGAAAGGGCAAGGATCAATACGGTAAGGTTGCGCATGAGAGCGTGCGTTATGAGCGTGTTGTTCGTGAGAGCGAACGGTGCTAAACTAAGGGTGAAGCACCGTGCGGCGTGCCGAACATAGCGCCAAGCCGGTAGCCTATCGCATCGGCGAAAGGGTACTTATCGCCAGAAGATCCAACGCCTCCTCGAGATGTGTGGTCGTGGCTGGCGCACGGCCTCCGAAGAAGGAAGACCAGTGCGCAGGTTTGCGGCACCCTGCACAGTAAAATTCGTAGGTTCGAACTGATCGCCTCACCTGATGCCGATGCACGCTGGTCCACGGCCCTGCCGTTCACCCTTCCTGATCCGGGCTTCATCACTGGCGCTTATCCTCTTCTGTTCCTGCGGGCAGGACGAGGAGCCTGTGCCCAACGTTCAACCGCCTCCGGTGACCAGCGTTACCGATGTGGACGGGAACAGCTACGGCGTGGTATTGATCGGGCAGACCTATTGGATGAACGATGATCTGCGAACGCTGCACTTCCGCGATGGGAGCGAGCTGCCCTATGTGAGCGACGATGCCGCCTGGGCCGGCTTGGACAGCGCTGCCTACGGTATTCATCCAACCTTTTTCGGTGTCGCGGACGGAGGGGGCCTCTGGTACAATTGGTTCGCGGTGAACGACACACGTGGGCTTTGCCCCGCCGGGTGGCATGTGCCAAGCACCGGCGAATGGGCGGAGCTGGAACTCGCCTTGGGCATGCCAGCGGACGAACTGTTGGTAACCGACTTCAGAGGCTATGCGCAGAACGTGGGTGGTAAACTGAAAACCACCAACCTCGATGGAGGGCCTATCTGGACCCAACCCAATACCGGTGCCACGAACGAGATCGGTTTCAACGCGCGCCCGCGAGGCTATCGCGAGCTGGGTGGCGCGTTCGTAGCGTTCCGCGTGTATGGCAGCTGGTGGACCTCCTCGCCAATTGAACCGAACAAAGCCTGGAGCCGTTCGCTTTACTACCAATCCGCGGGCATCCTGCTAAGCGGCAATTTGCAGCAGCGCAGCGGGCTCTGCGTGCGCTGTGTCATGGATTGAGTAGGGGCTCCGCAGACGCGCTGCGGATGTACGGGGAGGACACCCTGCGTTGGACTAAGGGCTACCCAGCCTCCACCTCCAATAAGCACTTGTGCAGATCGAACTTCTCCGCAGCCAGTCCATCCAAGCTGAAGTGCATGGCGCGGGACAGCACTACCAGACCCAAGAACCCCGGGTTGATATTCCCGAGCTCGATGTTGCTGATCCGCGTTCGGTTCCGGACAGCAGCGCGTGCGGAAGCAAGTGCCGCGCTACAACGCACCCCCCAGCCCCCAACGCACACCGCCCCGGCCAGTTGGCCGGGGCGGTCGCTTGGAAGAAGGGAAAGGCGGTAGAACGGTGCCTTAGGCGGCTTTGGCCTGCGCGATCTCGCTCGCGGGGCCTTCGCCGATACGTCCCAAGGCACTTACGCGGAAGGCGAAGAACTTGTTGGGCTCCACATCCTTCACCTGGAATTTGGCTGCCGAGCATTGGCCCACCACCTTCCATACACCGGTGGCCGGGTCGCCGTCGCACATGTACACCTGGTACATGCGCGCGCCATGCACGCGGATCCAGCGCAGGTCTATCCGGCCTGCGTAGGCGCTCATACGTGCTTCCAGCTCCAGCGGTGCATCCAACTTGTCCACGGGGTTCGGTGCCTTGGCCAGATCGAAGCCACTGCTCACGGCCTTGTCCACGTCGTTGACGGCTACGCTGTTCACGTAACGCGCCATCTGGGCGAGCAGGGTCCGCAGCGTCTTCACGGCGGCGTTCTTGCGGGCGACGGCGTCACTGGCGCGACTGGTCGCGTCCTTCAGCGCATCAACCAATGCAAGGCGTGCCGCTGTCACATCCGCCACTGAAGGCGAAGGTGTGGCGAAGTTCACATTGCCCGTCATCTTGCTTTCCACGTACTCGCTCTTGCTCACCACTTGGGCGGGTTTCAGCGATGTAAGTCCTGCTTTGATGAGTTTCATCGTGTTGCTGTTTTCGTTGGCTCGGTTTCCAGGTCCTTTGCTTGACGTTCGGCCTCGGCGGTCGTCCGGCCCCGGCCTGTGCTGGGGTGCCGGATGCTGTTGCTGGCCGAGGTAGCGAATCGGAGAGCACCCATGGCGCGTTGCACCCGTATTTGCTGTTGAGAACGGCGAACGCGCTGGAAGCCCCGCCCATGCTGCGTTCTCCATGGTGGGGCCGCTTGAAGAATTAACAGTTCACCCCGAACACCGGCTTGATCCAACACGGCACAGCGCTGGCGCTACCCTCCATTTTCGCGGACAAGAAGATCGTTTGCACGATCGTGTGGATCATGTTCTCGATCGGGAATGCGGTGTTCACGATCGATCAAGTCGCTTGCACGATCGTGTGGATCATGTTCTCGAACGAGAATGCGGCATTCACGATCGATCAAGCCGCTTGCACGATCGTGTG
>DLGQ01000078.1:0-25557 GCA_002482775.1 Flavobacteriales bacterium UBA7690
TTCGAGCTGTACAATGCTTCCAACGATACAATGAACGTGGGTGGGTTGTGCTTCACCGATGATGCGAGCGATCCCTACCGGTGGCAGCTAAGGCTGGATCGACCCGTCAGTACCAAGATCCCTCCGCAGGGTTTCTTGTTGATCTGGGCCGATGGCGATCCGGACCAAGGCGTTCTCCATGCCGACTTCAAACTGAGCGCAGATGGTGAAGTGCTCGCCGTACATCAGCGTGATGGTAGCACCTACATTGAACGAGAGCAGTTGGACTTCGGGCCTCAGCTGGATGATGTTTCCTTCGGCCGCTATCCGGATGGCAGCGCGACCCTTCAGCCCATGGCCCCTACACCTGGCAACACGAACAACTTCTCAAGCATCGAAGGACCGGAGACGACGGTATTGGACCTCCATCCGAACCCATTTTCAGACGTGCTCAATGTTGCTACGGCACAAGTGTCAAAACCGTATCGGCTCGTGGTGCGGGACATGCTTGGTCGTGTGGTCTTTATGGAAGAAGGGCTCGCCGAGGACAACATGGTGATCGAACGACGAGCTATGCGGCCCGGCGTTTACACTGTCTCGGTCATTGATGCGATCGGCAGAACCTTCACCGTGAAAGCGATCGCCCAGTAGCCGGACCACGACCGTTTATCTCATCGAACGCACGAACTTCGCGGACGATGACCCGCAAGGAGAAAGCCGCCTTCGCAGCCGAAAAGCTCGCCGAGCTCTATCCGCGCACGACTATCCCGCTGGACCACGAGGATCCGTTCACCCTACTCGTTGCCGTCGTCCTTAGTGCGCAATGCACGGATAAAAAGGTGAATGAGATCACGCCGATGCTGTTCGCCAAGGCACGCACAGCGCAACGGATGATGAGGCTGCGCGTAGAAGAGGTCCAGGACATCATCCGCCCGTGCGGGCTTTCGCCGATGAAGAGCAAGGGCATCCACGGGCTATCGAAGATCATCGTGGAAGAGCACGGTGGAAAGGTGCCGCAGAGTTTCGCTGCGTTGGAAGCCCTGCCTGCCGTGGGCCACAAGACGGCCAGCGTGGTTATGGCGCAAGCCTTCGGCGTACCTGCCTTTCCGGTAGACACGCACATCCACCGCCTCGCCTACCGCTGGACATTGAGCACCGGAAAAAGCGTGGAGCACACAGAGGCCGATCTGAAGAAGCTCTTCCCGGAGAACACATGGAACGACCTGCACTTGCGCATCATCTACTTCGGGCGCGAGCACTGCCCGGCGAAGGGGCACGATCCACGGAAATGCCCGATCTGTTCGGTGGTGGGTCGAAAGGAGCTTTTCGGGTGAACCTCTAGTTTTGGACCCATGCGGTCGACCTTGGTATACTTCACACTCCCGGTTTGTGCGCTGATGCTCAATCCCTCACATGCACAGTGGCAACAGGTCGCTTCTGGAACCACTGATAGCCTTATGGCCATTACCCAAGTGGACGGACGTTTTCTGGTGGCCGGTGGAGGCTTGACCTTCTTGCGCTCCATGGATGACGGTGAGTCCTTCGGTGCCACCGCTGGATATGCTCCCAGTACGCCAAGTACGGTGATCGACATGCTTGCCTTTCACGATAGCCTCGTCGGCTATGGAAGCGCGTCTTATAGTCAACACCAGCGAACGAACGATGGAGGTTTGACCTGGACGATCGCACCGGAACAGATGGTCCGTGACCGAATGCGTATACCGATCAATGGATCGGACCAGGTCATCTTTCGGGAAAGTCCGGGAACACAGATACGTCAGGATGGCCTGCTCGTGGCTGAAACGCTTGCTCCCTTGTATGCTGACATGAATTCCACTTGCCCGCATCCACGCAGTCTGAATTGTCCATTTCATGAGATCATCGGGGAGGACACGATCTTTTCAACCTATAGCTACGGGTGGACCTTAACTTCAGATGATCGTGGTCAATCCGTTCAAACAGGCTTGTTCCAGCGAAGTTCCTATTTCTACTCGTCTCACGTGATCCGTGGAGATACGATCGCATACGAGGCGTTCGGTGGTTTGTTCATCAGCCATGACAAGGGAGTTACCTGGCTACGGCGGACTTCCTACCCGCAGGATCACCCGATGCGTAGACCTGCTTTTCGTATGTACTCCGCAGCCCGGGGCTTGGCCTGGGGAAGTGATAGTGTAGTTTACAGGACGACGGATTCCGCTATGACTTGGGTTCCTGTCATAGGGCCACTACCCCACAAATTGAATGACCTTCTCTATATAGATGAAGACAAGGTTCTTGCTGTCGGGGATCAGGGTACCATCATGACCAGCTTGGATGGTGGATTGAATTGGTATAGCGAGGAAAGCGGAACAAGTGAACGGTTGCATGCGCTCGCCGCAAGCGCCAATACCATTCTCGCTGTTGGGAACAATGGGGTCATCCTGAAACGCTCGATCACATTCAACACAGGTACTTCTCCGACCGGTAGGGCGGAAAAAGGCCTATCCATCTTCCCGAACCCGGCATCAGGAATCATCTATGTTCAGATCCCAGGCGAACCAGTTCAGCACCCGAAATTCTCCATCACGGACGCTTTGGGCCGGACCCGCCACTTGACGGCCTCACCGGCAGGTTATGGCAATTGGAGCGTGGACGTTTCGGCTCTGGCCAATGGCGTTTACACTTTGGAGATGTTGCAGGGTGGTATTCCGACGCGGAGTATGTTCATCGTTGCGCACTAGACCCGGCTTGTCGGTCTAATTTCGCCGCCCTAGATGGGCGCCCTCGGCTACTACCTCGCACTCCCCTTCATCTACGGCATTGCACTGCTGCCGTTCCCGTTGCTGTATCTGCTGAGCGATGGGGTCCGGTTCGTGCTCTTCACAGTGGTGGGCTACCGTAAGTCCGTTGTGCTCACCAACCTGCGCAACAGTTTTCCGCAGAAAAGCGAAGCGGAGATCCAAGGCATCGCGCGCAACTTCTACCAGTGGTTCTGCGACCTCACACTAGAGACCTTGAAGACGCTGACGCTCAAGCCTGAAGAAGTTCGGCAGCGGGTCTCTTTCGAAGGTGTCGACATCCTGCGCGGGTATGCCGAGCGGAACCAGAGCATCATCATCGTCCTGGGGCATTTCGGGAACTGGGAACTGGCCGGCGCCCGCTACAGTGCCGAGCCGGGCTTGCCGCAGCTGTACGTGATCTACCATCCGCTCCAGAACAAATGGTTCGATGGCCTGGTACACCATATGCGTACCCGCCACGGCACCAAGCTGTACACCATGCGCGAAACCAGCAAGGCCATGCTGCGGGACCGGCACCTGAACACGGCCACGGCCTTCATCGCCGACCAGACGCCTTCGCCCGAGCGTGCATATTGGATGGAATTCCTCCACCAGGACACTCCGGTATTCCAAGGGACCGAGGCACTTTCGAAGAAATTGGGCTATCCGGTGATCTATATCAGTATCCAACGGCCGCGCCGTGGTTACTATCGCATGGTGGTAGAGACCTTGGTGGCCCACCCGAGGAATACCCCCGATGGAGAGATCACGCAGATACACACAAAACGTTTGGAACGGGATATCGTCAACTATCCCGACCTTTGGCTCTGGACTCACCGTCGTTGGAAACATAAACGGCCTGTCATTGTTACATGAACGTGGATAACGAGAAACAACTGATACTCGCGACCAAGCCCTTCGCAAAGGAGGTGCGTTGGCGGAGCTGGTGGCACCTCTTCACCACCGGCATCTTGTTGGGCGGTGCCTACTTCGGCATCTTCTGGCCCACCTCACCGTTATGGGTCAAGGTGGTATGCGCCATCCTTGCGGGCTTGTTGATCGCCCGGATGTTCATCATCTACCATGATCACCAGCACAAGGCGATCCTGCAGAACAGCAAGCTTGCCGATGGGTTGATGACGCTCTGGGGCTTGTTCGTACTCGCCCCTACCAGCATCTGGAAACGCTCGCACGACCACCACCATACGCACAACAGCAAGCTCTACACCAGCAGCATCGGCTCTTACCCGATCGTGACAGTGGAGAAGTTCAACAGCTTCAACAAGAAGGAACGCGCCATCTACCTCTTCATCCGTCATCCGCTCACGATCACCTTCGGCTACGTGTTCGTGTTCCTCTACGGCATGTGCATCCGTTCCTTCGTGAACAACCGTGACAAACATTGGGATTCACTGATCGCTGTGATCGTACACGTGGGTATGGGAGTGCTCATTGCAGCCTTATTGGGTTGGACCGCGTTCTGGCTGGGCTTTATCACCCCGGCGATCATCGCCTTGGGGCTGGGGGCCTACCTGTTCTATGCCCAACATAACTTCCCCACGGCCACCTTCGCCGAAAAGGATGGCTGGAGCTATGTGAACGCCGCCCTCGGTAGCAGCAGCTACATGAAGATGAGCAAGGTGATGCACTGGTTCACCGGCAACATCGGCTACCACCACATCCACCACCTCAACGCACGCATCCCGTTCTACCGGTTGCCCGAGGTGTTCAAGGCCATTCCGGCGTTGCAAAAAGCGAAGACAACTTCGCTGATGCCTTGGGAAATGGTGCGCTGCCTCCGCCTGAAGGTGTGGGACCCGGAGCGCGGTCGGTTGATCGGCTTCCACGAATTGCGGAAAAAGTGAGTGCAACGAAAAGCCCCGCCAACAGCGGGGCTTTTCGTTGGAGAACGACGTGTTCAGTTCAGGATGATGGCCACCTCCCCGATGGGCGGTGCATCAACCACTTTCAGGGCGCGGGAGTAACCCAGGATGAATTGGATGCTCGCAGCGCGCGGACCGAGGTCTAGTTCGTTGGTCATGGTCTTCTTCGGGCGGCGGCGGGTGTTCTTACGAAGAGTAGAATTCGTCATGGAATACGGGTTCGTGAGAGTTTGGTGTTGAATGAACGAGGCCCCCCACGGGCGTATTGCACAGGTGGGGGAAAAATCCGGTGATATCCCCCCAAATGGGGAGGCGGCGAGTCCATATGGACCCAGCCGCCTCCTGAATATCAAGAACTTAGTGCTTTAGGCGCGTTCCAGCATCATTTCGTTCTCCTTGATCTTCTTGCGCATGTTGATCAAGGCATAGCGCATGCGGCCGAGGGCGGTATTGATGCTCACCTCGGTGTGCTCGGCGATCTCTTTGAAGCTCATGCCCAGGTAGGTGCGCATCAGCACCACCTCGCGTTGTTCGCCCGGTAGGCTGTCTATCAGCTTGCGCACATCGGCATCGATCTGCACGTTCACCAGGTTCTGCTCCACGTTCTTGCTGGGCTGGGCGATGGTGGCGAACACATCGTGGTCGTCGTTGCTGCGCACCAGTGGCATCTTCTTCACCCGGCGGAAATGGTCGATCACCAGGTTGTGCGCCATCCGCATCACCCACGGGAGGAACTTGCCCTCCTCGTTGTATTTGCATGACTTCAGCTGGTGTACCACCTTGATGAAGGTCTCTTGGAAAAGATCCTCGGTGAGTTCCCGGTCGCGCACGAGCAGGTAGATGTGCGACCACACCTTCCGCTTGTGGCGACTGAGCAATAGCTCGAAGGCCCTTTCGTTGCCTTCTACATAAGCGTGTACGAGTTGTTGGTCGTTGAGCACCTTGGATAGCATGGTCTTCCCCTTTTTGGTCCGTAAGCGGATCGAAAAACTGTGAGGGTAGAGTCCGTGCTATGCTGGGGGGTTTAGGTGCTACGCTGGGCTGGGCCCGTTGATGGTTAGACGCAGTTGGAGTTGGGAACGTTGCCTCGGAGCGGCTTATTGTGTACGTCCGGTTAATTCTTCCTGCGCTTACCCAAAGATAGTGGTCTGCGGTCCGTCCGGGGCTTGCCGATACCTAATTTCGCGCCGCCTTTGCCTGCCCCTACCTCCACCGAACCCGTTCCGGCCGCCTCCAACGGTGCTGGGAATAGCCGGAAAAGCCTCCACGGGGGTTTCATCCGGGTGCAGGGTGCGCGCGTACACAACCTGAAGAACGTGAGCGTGGATATCCCGCGCGGCAAGCTGGTGGTGATCACCGGGTTGAGCGGGAGCGGAAAAAGCAGCTTGGCCTTCGATACCCTGTACGCTGAAGGCCAGCGCCGCTACGTGGAAAGCCTGAGCAGCTACGCACGCCAGTTCATGGGCCGGTTGGAGAAGCCCGACGTCGACCGCATCATCGGCATCAGCCCGGCCATCGCCATCGAACAGAAGGTGATGACGAGCAATCCGCGCAGCACGGTGGGCACGAGCACGGAGGTCTACGATCACCTGAAACTGCTCTTCGCCCGCGCAGGGCACACCATCTCCCCCTCTAGTGGGCAAGAGGTGAAACGCAACACGGTGGAAGATGTGGTGGCCGGCATGCACACCTTCCCGGAAGGCAGTGTGGTGCTGATGTTGGCCCCCTTACGCCTGCCTGCCGGACGCACGCTGAAAGAGCATTTCGACATTCTGCAGCAGCAAGGCTATGCGCGCGTACATGACGGCACCGAAGTGCGCCGGATAGAAGATGTGTTGGCCGAAAAGAAAGCAGCGAAAGGCACCTGGTTCTTGGTGATGGACCGCCTAACGGTCACCGCTGGCGACCAGGAGAACGACAGCCGCGCAGCGGATAGTGCCGAGAGCGGCTTCTTCGAGGGGCAAGGTGAACTGATCCTGTTGGGCGAGGACAAGAAGGGCGCGGCCCGTCAGCTTGGGTTCAACGACAAGTTCGAACTGGACGGCATCACCTTCGAGGAACCCATCCCCAACCTCTTCAGCTTCAATGATCCCGTGGGTGCTTGCCCGAAGTGCGAAGGGTACGGCAACGTCATCGGCATCGACAACGACCTGGTGATCCCGGACAAGAGCCTGAGCTTGTACGACGATGCCGTAGCACCATGGCGAGGCGAAAAGCTGAGCGAGTGGAAAGACCACTTCATCCGCGACAGCGCGAAGTACGATTTCCCCATCCACCGTGCCATTCACGACCTCACGGACGAGCAGCGTGATCTGCTCTGGAAAGGCGCGCGTGGTTTGCACGGCATCGATCGGTTCTTCCAGTATGTGGAAGAGAAGAGCTACAAGATCCAGTACCGTGTGCTGGGCAGCCGCTTCCGCGGGAAGACCACCTGCCCTGTATGCCACGGCACCCGTCTGAAGCCCGAGGCGCGGTACGTGAAGGTCGCTGGCAAGGACATCACCGAACTGGCGCGCATGCCGATCGCGCAGTGTGCGGAGTTCTTCCGTGACCTGAAGTTGAACGACCAGGACCAGCAGATCGCCTCGCGGTTGTTGAAGGAGATCCGCAACCGGCTTTCGTACCTCGTGGACGTGGGTGTGGGATACCTCACCTTGGAGCGCCGCAGCAACACCCTCAGCGGTGGCGAAACACAGCGCATCGATCTGGCCACCTCGCTCGGCAGCAGCTTGGTGGGCAGCATGTACATCCTGGACGAGCCCAGCATCGGCTTGCACCCGCGCGACACGTTGCAATTGATCCAGGTGCTGAAAAAGCTGCGCGATCTGGGTAACACCGTGATCGTGGTGGAGCATGATGAGGAGGTGATGAAGGCCGCGGACCACATCATCGACATGGGACCGATGGCCGGATCGCACGGCGGCGAGGTGGTCTTCACCGGAACGCATGCCGAGCTGATCCAGAGCGAGAGCCTCACCGCACGCTACCTCACCGGCCGCGAAGTGATCCCGCAGCCCGAGCGCCGCAAACAGGTGCGCGACAAGTTGATCCTACGCGGAGCGCGCGAACACAACCTGAAGAACATCGATGTGGCCTTCCCATTGCACATGCTCACGGTGGTCACCGGTGTTAGCGGCAGTGGTAAGACCACCTTGGTGAAACGGATCCTGTACCCTGCACTGAAGCGCGAGTTGGAAGGCTTCAGCGAACGGCCAGGAGAACATTCAATGTTGGAGGGTGACATCAAGCGGATCCAAGCCGTGGAGATGGTGGACCAGAACCCGATCGGCCGCAGCTCGCGCAGCAATCCGGTGACCTACGTGAAAGCGTGGGACGAGATCCGTCAGTTGTACAGCGAAGTGGATGTGGCCAAGGTGCGTGGTTACCGTCCGGCGTTCTTCAGCTTCAACGTGGATGGCGGCCGTTGCGATGTATGCCAGGGCGAAGGGCAGGTCCACATCGAGATGCAGTTCATGGCGGACATCAGCCTCACCTGCGAAGCCTGCCACGGCAAACGGTTCAAGGAAGAGATCCTGGACGTGAAAGTGGGCGGCAAGGATGTGGCCGAAGTGCTGGATATGACCGTGGATGATGGCATCGCCTTCTTCCAACTGAATGCACCCAATTCAACAGCGTGCCAGCGCGTGGTGAACAAGCTCCTCCCCTTGCAGGAAACAGGTCTGGGGTATGTGAAGCTGGGCNNCCAGAGCAGCAGCACGCTCAGCGGTGGTGAGGCTCAACGGATCAAACTGGCGAGCTTCTTGGCCAAAGGCCAGGACGAGAAACCCACGCTCTTCATCTTCGACGAGCCCACAACAGGGTTGCACTTCCACGACATCGCCAAGTTGTTGAAGGCCTTCGACATGTTGATCGCGAATGGTCACAGCGTATTGGTGATCGAGCACAATACCGAGGTGATCAAGCGCGCCGACCACATCATCGACCTGGGACCAGAAGGTGGTGATGGCGGTGGAACCGTACTGTACGAAGGCCCACCAGAGGGGATGGAGAGCGTTGCCAAGAGCTATACCGGGCAACACCTCAAGGCCATTCGCACCACCGTGTGAAGCCCTTACGGAAAGGGTGAACGTCAATAGCCCGATCGCATCTTCGACCGGGCCTGACGGTAGGTCTACCTCAACAACGTAACGTGGCCCGTGTGCGTGGTGCTCGGCTCCGTGCTACAGATATCTCGGAACTTGATGATGTAGTAGTAGGTGCCATCGGGGACCACGTCACCGGTAGCATTGTCCAAGCCCCCGTTCCAGCCTTTGGTCTGGGTCGCGGTTTCGAACATCTTCAAGCCCCATCGATCGTAGATCTCCATACTGAAGTTCTGCAATCCTTCGCCGACGATCAAGAACTGGTCGTTCTTCTGGTCGTTGTTGGGAGTGAAGACGTTGGGTATGAAACCATCGCCACGGTCCACGGGGATCTCCACCACGGTGATGGCACCTGTCGCTTCGCATCCCACATCATCGATGGCGGTGAAGGTGTAGATGCCATCCTCATCAACGGTAATGGTGGGTGTGTTCTGGGAATTCGACCACAAGATGGAAGAGACGGCGAATCCCGGGGAAATGGAGACCGATCCACCGGCGCACTTGTACACATCGGGCATTGGTGGGTGCGGCAGGGACTGCAGCACTTGAACGCTATCCACGGCTTCGCACGCACCATCGGTAACGGTGATGAGGTAGTACCCCGGTTCATCCACCGAGATGGAACTGCTGTTCCCTCCCGTGGACCACGCGTACGAATCGAATCCAGTACCGGCCGTCAACACCGCATCCCCTCCGGGGCAGAGCGGCACGGGCGATGGTGGATCGAACGGCAACTGGGGCACCACGAATGTTACTGGCAGGTCCACACTTGCGGTATCCACGCAGATCGAATTCCGAACCTCCAGCGCTACGGTATAGGTTCCCGGCCCGGCATACTCGTGTACGGGTTCGAAGGCAGCTGAAGAAGCTCCGTCACCGAAATTCCAGGTGTATTGGTTGGCACCAATGGAGCTGTTGTCCACTTGAAGGAAATATCCGTCGCAACTGCTCACCGGTGTCGGTTGGAAATCAGCAAGTAGTTCTTCGGGGTCATACACGTTCAGAGTGATGTACGTGGTATCGGCCAGGTTGCAGGAGTTGGGGTCCGTGCCGATCAGAATGACCGGGTAGGCCCCAGGGGTATCATATGATACGTTGACCTCGTTGCCTGTTTGAAGCGGTAAGCCATTGCCGAAATCCCAAGTGAATAGTGTTGCTTGCCCTACCGCGTTCAAAGTGAAAGTTACTGGGACACATCCCGTGGTGGAAGTGGAAAAGATGTTGGCCTGCACCCCTGCCACGGCGAAATCGATCTTGAACACGGCGATATCCCAAGCGATGGCGTTGGTGGTGCGCCAAGCCCATGTGGTGCTTTGCATACTGTTGCCTCCGCTACACACGCCTTGGTAGATGATGCCGTTCTTATCGAACCGGCTGGTGCCTCCATCCACGTGACTGCCCCCGTAGAAGCTACCGAAAAGGATCGTTGTCATGTCCACATCGAAGGCCGCCAAGTAGAAACCGCCGTCCTGATAGAGCGCATCGGAAGTGGTGGGCAGCGTGCCACCTGTATTGTAGCCCGAGATGTAAACGTGGTTGCAGACATCCACCAAGAAAGCTACCGGCGCCATGTTGCCCGGGATCATGGTGGAGACGAGCGTCTCGTTCAGTTGTGGTGTGAGCTTCAACAGGAAGATCTCGCCACTGGAACCGTACGTCCCCGTGGGGAAGATCGGCACCTCACCGGTGCTCTGGCCGAAGATCCACACGTTATCATCGGTATCGGTGTCGATGAAATAGGCCCCGTCGGAATCGGCGGTACCGAAATAGGTTCCTGCAACGGCGGTTGTAAAGTCGCTGGTCAGGCGCAATACGTACGCATCACGCTCACCACCTTGATAGGCGTCCATGAGCGCACCCGTGGGAAAGGTCATATCCGAACTCTGGGTGATGCCCGCCACGAAAATGTCACCGTTCTGCGCGATGCGAATTCCCATCGCGTTGTCCGAAGATGAACCACCAACGAACGTGGAAGCGAGCACTTGGGAACAGGTAGGGTCCATCTTCACCAGTACACCATCTTGTTCACCGGCTAATTCAGTTTGCCATACACCCGGGGTCACAGGGAAATCAGCAGAGCTGGTGAACGAAGCGACCAGGATATTGCCTTGCATGTCCACATAGACCTCCCCTCTGTATGCTTCGCCGTAATTCCCCCACATCTGGTTGTATCCATCCGAGCCGGACGCACCGATGTAGGTGGAACCGATCAGAGAAGAACCATCGGCGGCAATGTGCACCAGCACGATATCATTCTCCCCGTTATGGGTCTCATCGAAGGAGCCATCGGTGACCGGGAAATCGTTGGAATCCGTTGAACCCAGCACGATCAGTTCACCTTGGGCATTCACGATCAAGCTATGTGGGTTCTCACCGTTGCTACCGCCGAGGTAAGCCGCCCAGATCAGGTCGCTACCATCGGGGTTGTATTTGCTCAAAGAGATATCGGTACCGCCGCCGCCCATAGTGGTCTGGAAAGCACCCACGGTGGCAGGATAGGTAGGGCCGAAATTGCGTGCGCCAGTGTAGATGTTGCCGGCATCATCATAGGTGGCACAGTGGCCGTAGTTGCTGTCACCGGTAGCTCCGGAATAAGTAGCCGCGATCAAGACCGGATCGATCACCACGGTGCGATCCTCATCGTAGCCATTGGGAAATGCGAAGCGGACCGTGTTGCCATCCAGCACGAACCTGCAGGAGATCCGTTCATCTTCATCGTCCGCGTAGAACGCGACGGGTGCCATTTCCATCACCTCACCAACGCTGGTCTTCAGGATCAACTCGCCCCTCTCTCCCAGCGCCATGCCTTCCAAGCCATCGTAGGCTAGCGCAATGCGGCCATTGTCTGCGCCGGGATGCAATACCACATCATACTTGAAGTTGCCTTCTAGGGTGCGCATCACCATATCGATGCCGGGCCACACGTCCTTTTGTTCCAATGAACCGTAGGCTCCCACATGTCCATGCCAGAGCGCGCGATCGTTGCCGATGAAATAGTTCTGGTAGTGGGCGAACTTGTCCACACCCTTCGGCCGCGCTGAGCCCGTGGCATCCACAAAGTGCATGCGCCATGCGTGCCCGTTGAACTGGAGCGCATCCCGTTCCTCCTTGGAAAGGGTGGCTATATCGTGCATACGGTCCACGGCGCTTGCTTCAAACTTGGACCATGTCCATGCATGCTCCTCCACGAACAAGGCCGCACCGTTCACGTGCGTTCGGAACAGCACGGCATCCGGCCACTGTCCAAGGTTCTCCACGAAGGAGTAGTTGTTCTTCGCCGGTGCGTGCGGGTGCTCACCATCATGGGTGTGCGCCACGGCAGCAGCAGCGACGAATGATCCAAGTACAATGGAAAGAGCGTGTTTCATCGTATAGGAGAAGTTCGAGTGATCGGGAGCCATGATCAGCGTACCACGGTAACGTGGCCTTTGTGTTGGAATTCTTCTTGACCAGTACACATGCCGGTGTACTTCAGAATGTAAACGTAGACGTCGTTAGTCACTTCCTTGCCCATGTACGTACCGTCCCACGGGGTGTCCAAGGAAAGCGTTTGGTAGAGTGGCCGTTGGCAAGTCAAAGGGAGGGATCCAGTGCGAGGGATAAAAAGCAACAACCGACCGGGAGAGCGCGTGTTGATGCCATGATCCAGAGAGACTTAAGGTGCATGGGAGACGCTTAGGTGCCACCTTTTAGTTGCCCCGTCTTGACAAGTCGTTCCCTGAGGCGGGGGCGAACTTTGGCGCAGAACGCGAAACAGCGCTCTAATCCTATGTATACCAACACCTTAACTAACGAAACTGCAATTCATACAGCTTCCGATATGGTCCGTTCTGGGCGAGCAGCGATTGGTGGTCACCTTGCTCGATGATCCGGCCTTGGTCCAGCACCAGGATACGATCCGCTTTTTGGATGGTGCTGAGGCGGTGTGCGATGACGATGCTGGTGCGGCCCTTGGTGATGTTCTCCGTGGCTTCCTGGATCAGTTGTTCGCTGGTGCTGTCCACACTGCTGGTGGCTTCGTCCAGTACCAACACGTTCGGCTTGTTCACGGCCGCGCGGATGAACGCGATCAATTGGCGTTGCCCCAGACTGAGGATGCTACCACGCTCGCGCACTTCGGTATCGTAGCCTTGGGGAAGACGTAGGATGAAGTCGTGCGCACCCACCACCTTCGCCGCTGCGATCACATCGGCCCGTGAGATGGTGGGATCGCCCAGCGTGATGTTGTTGTGTACGGTATCACTGAAGAGGAAGACATCCTGCAACACCACGCCGATGCTCCTCCGCAGACCCGCGAGAGCGTAGCTGTTTATGTCGTGACCGTCCAGCAGGATATTTCCGCGTTGGAATTCATAGGCACGGCTGAGCAGGTTGATGGTGCTGCTTTTACCGGATCCGGTAGCTCCCACCAAGGCGATCATCTCACCAGCCTTCGCTTCGAAGGAGATCTCCTTCAGCACGTAGTTCTCATCCTCGTATGCGAACCACACATCCTTGAACTCGATATGCCCTTGGAGATGGGCTGTACTTCGCGTTCCACTATCCGGCGTCGTGGCCTCGGTATCGAGCACTTTGAACACCCGATCGCTGCCCACCATGCCCATCTGCAACACATTGAACCGATCGGCCAACTGGCGGATGGGCCGGAAGAGCATGTTGATGAAGAGGATGTACGCGAAGATGTCGCCCAAGGTGGCGTGGCCGGCCAACACATCCTTCACCCCCCACCATACGAGGAAGGCGAGGGATACGGCGCTGAGGATCTCCACCACGGGAAAGAAGATGCTGTAGGCCAAGACCCCGCGGATGTGCGCCTTCCGGTGTTCGCGGTTGATCGCTTGGAACTTGCGGCACTCCTGGGTTTCGCGCCCGAAGAGCTGCACGATGGCCATGCCCTGGATATGTTCCTGCACAAAAGCGTTCAGCCGTGCGATCTGGGTACGCACATCTTGGAAGCTCTTCTGGATGCTGTTCTTGAAGATGTTGGTGCTCCAGAGCAGCAGCGGGATCGGCACCATGCTGAGCAGGGCGAGTTTCCAGTTGTAGACGAACATGACAACGACCACCACGATCAACTTCAAGATGTCGCCCATGATCATGAGCAGGCCTTGGGAGAAGATGTCGTCGATGGTCTCGATGTCGCTGATCACACGTGTAACGAGCGTTCCGATGGGTGTTCGGTCGAAATAGCGGAGTTTGAAGCTGAGCACTTTCGCGTAGAGCTTCTGGCGTAGATCGAAGGTGACGGCCTGCCCGAGCCAAGCGGTCCAGTAAGCTTGGAAGTACTGCACCACGGTCTCCACGATGAGCAACACCACCACGGTGATGGTGATCCCCCATACCAAGGTCCACGTGCCTGGCCCGCTGAGCGATCGGGTAACCTCTGCAGCCCACGCGATACTGCGTGCGTTCCAATTGCTCTCTTCGGTAAGCAAGAAGAGCGATCCGTAGGGATTGGCGGCCACATCCACCAACCAGCCCAGCATGATGGGCCTGATGACGCCAACGATGCTGAGGACGAAAGTGAGCGCTACAGCCCACCAGAAGATGCCCCGGTAGGGTTTGGAAAATTGGAACACACGTGCGAACAACTTGCGGTCGAACGCTTTCCCCTGCACACTATCCGGAGCCTTGGACTTCTTCTCCTTGGCCGGAGCGGCGGTAGCACTGCTCATGCTTCACGCGTGGGTATGAAGGGATACACCACGTGTTCCAGGTAAAGCCCGCGTGCCGAAGCGCTTTTACCTGCCTTGCTGCGGTCCTTGGCATCGATCACTTCGCGCATGCTTTCGGGTGCGGCCTGCCCCCGACCGATGCGGATGCAAGTGCCCACGATGGCCCGCACCATGTTGCGCAGGAAGCGGTCCGCGCGGATGCGGAAACGGTAGCCGTTCGGTTCTTCAACCCATTCCGCCAGGCGCACATCGCAGAGCATGGTCTTGGCATCGCTACCGGCCTTGCAGAAACTGCTGAAATCCTGCCTGCCGATGAGGTGCTTGCACGCTTCGTTCATCGCGGCCACGTCCAACGCGGGATGCAGCACATGGGCCCGATCGGCCATGAAGGCATCCTTGCGGCGTAGGATCAGGTACGTGTAGCCGCGTTCCGTGGCCCCGAAGCGTGCATGGGCATCGTCGCTAACGGGGATCACCCGTTTGATGGCGATGCTGTCCGGCAACATGCTGTTCAAGCTGTACACCAACCGTTCGTCCACGATGAGGTCCGACGGCGCATCGAAATGGAGGTAATAATCCGTGGCATGCACTCCGGTATCGGTACGGCCGCAGCCCACCACGTAAAGTTCCGGCCTGTGCAGGATGGTGCGGAGGGCCCGTTCGATCTCCTCTTGCACACTGGGCGCGGCCAGTTGGCGCTGCCAGCCACGGTAGGGCGTGCCGTCGTAGGCGAGTTGCAGAAAGTAGCGCGGCAGGATCTCCATACGCGGAAGGGGGCACAAAGGTACCGGGCGGAAGAAGCAACTCGTGGTGTATCGGGCGTTCCTTTGTTCCATGGTCCGCATCGGCCTCATCAGTGATACCCACGGTTGGCTGGACCCACGGGTCCGGGAGCACTTCGCGCAGTGCGACGAGATCTGGCATGCGGGCGATATCGGCGGCTTGGAGGTGGCCGATGAGTTGGCGCGGTGGAAACCGTTGCGAGCGGTGTATGGTAACATAGACGATGGCCCCTCGCGCCAGGCTTTTCCGGAGCACTTGAGGTTCACGCTGGAAGGTGTTCGTGTGTGGATCACCCACATAGCCGGGAAACCACCGCGGTACGTACCTGAGGTGCTGAAAGAGTTGCGCTCCTCTCCCACCGATCTGTTCATCTGTGGGCATTCGCACATCTGCGCGGTCCAGTTCGACCAAGCGGTGAAATGCCTTTACATGAACCCCGGCGCGGCAGGCAGGCATGGCTGGAACCAGGTGCGTACCGTGCTCAGGTTCAGCTTGGAAGCGGGCAAGGTGAAGGACCTGGAGGTGATCGAGCTGGGCAAGCGCGGGGCGATCTGAACCGAACACGGGATCGTTGAATACCGGATCGCTCTTCGGTCGCGTTCTCTTTCCATGCCGGGTAGCTTCGTGGCCGTGAAGAAGATCCTCGACCGTATTCCAGCCCGATTGCGGAACCGCTATTGCGCGACAGGGTTGGGTTTGTTGTGCTGGATCGCCTTTTTCGACCGGAACGATGCTTGGACCACGTACAAGAACAGTCGGGAATTGGGGCGCATGATCGAACAGAAGGAATTCTACACGACGGAGATCGAGAAGACCAAGGGAAAACTACACCTGCTCTCCAGCGACAAGGCTTTGCTGGAAAAGTTCGCCCGAGAAGAGTACCTGATGAAGCGCGACAACGAGGACATCTTCGTTCTTGTTCCGGAGAAGCGCTAAGGGCTCATCTGCCGATCGTAACAGACGATACGGCCACTCGAGCACAGGTCGTTGATCAGCTGGACGGTCCTGGATCTTCTTCCGGCGGCACGCAGGTGGTGGTGGGTATCGAAGAAGGCACTATCGGGTTGGACGTACATCCTCGCTTCGCCGAGCATGGGTATGCCCCTCCCTTCCAACGCGGATCGAATGCTATCGGAACAGGCTTGATCGAAACTGCTTTGGGCGATGCTCGGCCAGGTCATGATCAATGTACTGTTGGCATCATCCACATCCCGCTGAAGTTCCGCCAACACCTCCCAGAAGACCGGGTCGATCACAGGATACGTGCAGGGTACCCGCTCCTGCTTCGTCTTTGGCCATACCGGAAGGCCGAGGTGGCTAACAAGGTCTCCTTGCGCATTGAATCCATCCGCCCGGAAGAACGGGTGTGGTGAATCATCCTGCCAGGCTCCGGTAATCACTTTCCACGCGGCCTTTAATCGCATCACCAATACTGCGGCAACGATCCGTGGGCGCGACGCCAGGGGCAGACCGCTTAGAAGTTCAGGGTTGAAGTCCACGGCCAACAGATGGATGTCGTTGTCCAACACCGGATGCGCGTATGCGAAATGTTCGAGCGGTGCGATCACGATATCACCTGCGCCCAACCCGCCCTTGAGCTCCTGCACCATGAAGTGGAACCCAAGGCTGGCATGGATGGACATGTTCACCACGGGTCTGCGGGCGGCCTTCTCCAGCAACGGACTATCCATCCCGAACGTCACGTTGCTCCCACCGATCAGGATCACCTTGGGCGAGGCTAACGTCCTGAGGCGTTCATGTTTTGCGCGCATCCCCGCGAGATAGTCCACACGGGACATGTGCGGCCCCCACCACCAGCAGCCCATCATCACCGCGAGCGGGATCAGCGCGAACAGCACGACCCGCGCCAGGAGCAGCAGTGGTCCGCTGTCAGAACTGGAAGTAGATGAACTCATGCGCGGTCTGCGTATCGATGTGGAGGAGGATCGCCAAGGTCAACACGGCGTAGACAGCCCACCGCAAGGTGATGTTCTGCGGTAGCGATGCCAACGCGTGTTCCTGTTCCCGGGCGCGCCATTCCACCACCACGAGGAACACGATCCACCAGAACTGCGAAGTGGCACACCACAGGAGACTGGCCCCTGGGCTCGTGGCCATGTTGGCTCCCATGTGGTAGATAAAGGCACCGGCTTGGCCCAGATCGGCCGATCGGAAGAACACCCAAGCGATCACCACCAGGAAAAAGGTGAGGCCGATCGCGGGTAGGTCGCGGAGTGACGGCACATCGCGACGCGCCTTTCCATCCCGAAGTATTTCTGGCACATAGTACACGCCGTGCAATGCACCCCAGGAGATGAAGGTCCAATTTGCACCGTGCCAAAGCCCGCTCACCGTGAAGGTGACCAGGATATTGCGGAACCGGCCGGCTTTGGTGCGCCACCCACCAAGGGGCATGTACACGTAATCGCGGAACCAGGTGCTGAGGCTGATGTGCCACCGGCGCCAGAACTCCGAGATGCTGCGCGAGAAATACGGATAGGCGAAGTTGCGCGTAAGGTCGAAACCGAAAAGCCGCGCGCATCCGATGGCGATATCGCTGTATCCGCTGAAATCACCGTAGATCTGGAACGCGAAGACCACCGCGCCGAAGAGGAGCGTGATGCCTGGCGTTGTGGACACATCACCCGCGAACACATCGTTGACCAAGGGAGCGCACGAGTCCGCGATCACGATCTTCTTGAAGAAGCCCCAGAGCATCTGCCGCAGGCCATCCTGGGCACGCACCGTATCGAACGTACGCGGCCTCTGGAATTGCGGGAGCAAGTGTGTGGCCCGTTCGATGGGACCTGCCACGAGCTGTGGAAAGAAGCTGACGAAAGACAAGTAGGCGATCGGGTCACGTGTGGCTTTCAGTTGCCCACGATACACATCAATGGTGTAGCTCAGCGACTGGAACGTGTAGAAACTGATCCCGACCGGTAGCAGTAAGTAGAGAGTGGGCAGGTCGGCCTGCATGCCTAACGAGCCCAACAACTGCTCCAACCCATCGCGGAAGAAATTGAAGTACTTGAACACGCCGAGCACGCCCAGGTTCATCACCAAGCTGAGGATGAGCCAGCGCTTCTTGCGTGCCGTTCCTTCCGCCTTGTCGATGGCGATGCCAATGAGCATATCGCCCACGGAGCTCGCGAAGAGCAGACCTAGGAAGCGCCAGTCCCACCAGCCGTAGAACACATAGCTCGCCAGAAGCAAGAACGCGTTCTGCAGGCGTAAGTTCCTGTTGAACACATACCAGTAGCCCAGAAAGACCACGGGCAGGAAAACCAGGAAGGCGAACGAGGGGAAGAGCATGCGCCGGATATCGCTTGGGGCGCTTGCTAAAGTAGCCCGGCCTGTGGAAGCTTACCGGAATAGGCTCCGATCAGCTTGGATCACAAGGTCAATGGTGATGCCCACCCTCGCCGTGAACGTGTCCGTGGGCGAGTTCCTCTTCCGTAGCAGCGCGCACATCGGTGATCTCCACATTGAAGTGCAGGGTGACACCGGCCAGTGGGTGGTTGCCATTGAGCGCTACCATGCCATCTTCCACGCTGATAACGGTGAACACGCCCATGTCGCCAGCTTCCGAAGTTCCCGCTTGGAACTGCATACCGGGTTCCACGTTCTGCCCGCCAAAACGGTCGGCTGGTACTTTGTGGACCAACGAAGGGTCTATCTCCCCATAACCTTCGGCCGGAGGCACCACAGCGAGCAGGGATTCCCCGGCCATTTTCCCTTCCAACTGCCGCTCCAGGCCGGGCACGATCATGCTGTGGCCTTGGATGTAGGCGAACGCTTCACGGCCTGCGCTGGTATCCAGCAGCTTGCCATCGGCATCGTTCAAGGTGTAATGGAAAGAGACAACGGAGTTCTGGGTGATCTGCATCAGGTTCGCGGATGAATGGCTGGCAAGATAAAGATCGCGCGCAAAAGCCCCGATGAACGGAAAAAGACGAACGGCCCGATCACAGGATCGGGCCGTTCAAAGAGAAGAAATACAGGACTACATCTTCGCGTGGCAGGCCTCGGAACAGGCGTGGCCTTTCTCGCCACAGACGAAGGTGTGCGCATTGTCCTTGCACGCTTCGGTGCAGGCATGCTCCTTCAATTCGCCGCGCGCATGGCCGTGTGCGTCGCCAGCGTCGGCCTTCACCGCACCGTGGCAAGAAGAACCGCTCTTGGCCTTACCAGCGCAGCAGCCAGCTGGTTTCGCTTCGCCTTTGGCATCCGCACTGGCTTTGTCTTTACCGTGGCCAGCGCAGCAAGCGCCCTTTTCGGCCTTTGCTTCACCATGTCCGGCGCAGGAATGCGCTTTGGGCTCCACCGTCTCCGTCTTCTCTGGCGCAGGATCGGTGGTCGTAGTAGTGGTCTGGGCGTTCGCGAAACCCGCAAAGGCAACGAACGTGAGCAATATGAGGATCTTCTTCATGGGTTCTGTTGTGGTCACTTCTTGTCAAAGATCGTGCAATTCCGGGGTCATTGCTTCTCCACACGTGTCACCACCGGGGTGTTGCCGGTCACGAGCATGAGGTTGTACAAGCCAGCAGGAAGATGGGACACATCCACGGAACTGCCATTAGTGCGCAGGTCCACGCGCCTCCCGAGCGCATCAGTGAGTTGTAGATCCTTCATGCTGGCCCCTTTGGGCAGTTCGATGAAGAGCACGTCCGCCGTGGGGTTCGGGTAGATGTGCAGCGCATTCAGCACAGGAGCATCGGCCACCGAGGATATGACACAATCCAGGGACGAAGCGAGGCTCGTGTTGCGTTGCGTGATGAAGGACTTCAACCCACGTAATGCTTGTGAGCCTCCGGGTCCTCCCCCGCTCACGGTGATGTCGCCTGTGATGTTGGCGGTGAATTGCTCCAAGGTGAATTGTTTGTTGGCATCAGCGGAAACATGCGGCCCGATCAGGGTGGCGATGGAATCGATGCGCGGATCGAGGTAGGTATTGGTGAAGTCGGTGTGCAGATCGCAATACTCGGCGAGGTAGGCCGTCCGCAGATCGGCGATGCCCATGATCTTGGTCATGAGCGGCCTGTTGTTCGCCACGTAAGTAGGTGCGAGGGTGAGGGCGTTCTGGGTCTGTGCGGGGTAACTACCGAACGACATGTTGCCATCCCAATGGATCCAATTCCACAGGAAGGTGGTGCTATCGTGGTAGAGGTAGTAGTTGCGTGCGCTGTGGATGTAGGAGTCCAGATTCCCCATCAGGTTATCCACAGCAATGGATCGCAGCACGCCGTTCCATTCGAAGCGGGCGGGCAGTTCGTTCGCCAGCACGTCATCCGTGGAGTTGTTCAGCACATCGAGCAATTCGATGAATTCGGTCCAGTCGTTCTCCGCCTCGTTGGTCTTCAGCTCGTAGCGCGTGCCATAGTCTTGGGCGGCATCACCGTAGTACTTCAGATCAGCTTCTGCGTTGCTTCCGCCACCACCACCGCCCATGCCGAAGTTGTCCCCAGCCTTGAACAGGTTGCCTTTATCATCATCCACCCAGCGGTCCAGGAAATCCCTGTCGACAGCTTCAACGAGGTTGTAGAAGCCCCAAAAAGTGCCGTTCATGCTCACGTTGGCGTAGGACACACGCGGCGCGAGGATACCGTGGTCCTGGCAATAATCGAAGAAGATCTTCTCGCGCATGAAGGTGGGGTCGTTCCAACAGTTGTTGAAATGCACTTTGGCCATGCCGTGGTATTTCTGGCCTTGGATATTGTCGTTGAAGTCGACCTTGAAGCTCTTCTTGTTACCAGGGTGGGTGTAGCTGCTGTTGCCCTTCAGGTCCACCTCCACGTTGTAGTACATGCGTGTTCCGGTGAGGTCGGTGATGGTGACATCAGCCGTAAGGGTCTCGCCAAGGTCGTTCTCGTAGTTGGTGGTGAGGGTCGTCCAGAAGTCCTGGGTGCCAAAGTCGAAGTCCACGGTCACCACTTGGTCCGTATTGAACAGGCTGTCGCTCGGAGCGGTCTGGGAAAGTGCGTTCCCAGCGATGAGCACAGCAAAGAATAATGTGGTCAGCTTCATACAGGGGCAAAGTTCGGTTAACAGATCGGCAACATTACAGACAACGGCAGGATCAGAAAGTTCGATCAGCCGGGCGAACGGTCAGCCCCAACAAAAAGCGCTGTTGAATACCAAGTCCCACTCGGAAGGATCATTCCTTCACCACGAGCACCCGGGCATCCAACTCGGATGTCAGGGCACGCACCACATAACTTCCTGCTGGCAGTGCGCCCAGGTCCATGCGGCCGAATTGGACGAGGACCGGCACCGCCCTTCCCATGGCATCGGAGACCGAAACATCGCTATCACGCACTCCGGACGGCAAGGTGAGTTGCAGCAGACCAGCAGTTGGATTGGGGAACACAGCGAGGTCCACCACCGCAAATTCTTCCACGCCGGCGGTGGTGCAGTTGAGCGAAGAACTCAACAGGTGATCCCGTCGTTGCGCGATGAAGGACTTCAACCCCGGTATCGTATGCCAGTTCTGGCCACTTTGTGTGGTAACGGTCTGGTCTATGCCGAGCGCGAAGATGCCACTGGAGAACTCCTTGTTGTTATCGGCCTCCACATGCTCTTCCACCAAGGATCGTAATGCATCAATACGTGGGTCCAGTTCGGCATTGCTGAAACGATCCAACACGGCGCAGTACTCGTTGAGGTAGGCCGTACGCAGAGTGGCGTTCTGCATCACCCGCTGCAAGAGGCGCCGGCCCGATGCGGTGTAGGTAGCAGGCAACGTGGCGGGATCATCGATCCATTGCGGCACGTAGCGGCCGAAGCTCATGTTCGCATCCCACTTGATCCAGTTCCATTGGAAGGTGGAGCTATCATTGTAGAGGTAATAGTTGCGCGCACTTCCATAGTACGCGTCCATATTGCCGAATATGTTGTCCAGCGCGAGGGAGCGCAGGGCTTCATCCAGCACCATGGCTTGTGGCAGTTCCGTTACGAGATCATTGAACGAAGAATTGTCGATCAGGTCCAGCAGTTGGATCAGGTCGCTCCAATCGTTCTGGTTCTCGTTCGTCTTCAGTTCGTAACGCCCGGCATAGTTCGCCGCCGTATTCCCATAGTGGTTCAGATCCGCTTCTTGCCCCAGACCTGCCCCATCCAGGGTGTAGTTATCGCCAGCCTTGAACAGATTGCCATCGTTCTCTCCCAGCCAACGGTCCAGGAACGTCTTGTCCACCTGTTCCACCAGCGCGTAGAACCCCCAGAACATGTCGTTCAGATACACGTTGGCATAGCTCATCCTAGGAGCGAGCACACCTTGCTCCCGGCTCATATCGAAGAAGATCTTTTCCCGCATGAAGGTGGGGTCGCTCCAGCAGTTGTTCAGGTTCAACTTCTTCAGCCCATGGAAATTCTGCCCACCGATGAATTCGTTGAAGTCGAGTTTCATAGGTTTCTTACTGGTCGGATAGAAATCGTAGGAACTGTTGCCCTTCAACCGGACGCCCACACTGTCCAAGGCGTAGGTACCCGACATATCCGTGATCTCCATTTCCACCGGTATGGACAGCTCCTCCCCGGCGTTGTGGTTCATGGAAAGCTCCACCCAGAAATCGTCATCGGGGAAGGTCATGCGGATCTCGATCACCTGATCCGTATCGAAGAGCACATCACCAGCCCCTTGCGCACGAAGCATCTGCGGTAGGCACAAGAGCGTGAAGAGCAAGGTGGAGAGTGATCGCATGGGTTATTCAATTGGCAGATTGACGCACACCGGTTCCCTTGCGGTTGCACCTCGGCGCGACCATTCCGACGAAACGGGAAGAAGTCCTGACGAGGCGGATGGCGAGCGGTTCATCACCAAGCACGATCTTCGCCCTGATGGCCAACGAGAATCTATTCGGTGCCTTCCCCCCCGCCACGCGCGAGCAATGGGAAGCTGTGATCAAGAAAGAACTGAAGGACAAGGATCCGTCCGCCTTGGACATTGCCGTGGAAGACACCATGGTGAAGCCGTTCGGTATGGCTTCCGATGCCATTGGCATGGGCAAGCATCGCCGAGGGATACGACGCAACGGCAACACCTGGCGCGCAGGCATTGAACTCGGTCCGTGGCAGGAGCACGCGAACGCCAAGCTGCTTGAAGCCCTGATGGGCGGTGCGGATTCCGTGGTGGTGACCGGCGATAGCATGGAAGGCCTCGAGGCGATGTTGGCTGACGTGCTTCTCGGCGCCATCGATCTGCACATCCCCGTTGGTTCTCGCGCAACGTTGGAATGGCTCTTGGCCGAAGCGAAGAAGCAAGGCGTGCCGGATGCGGAGTTGAGCCTCTACGTCACCTGCAAGAGCGATGAATTGGCCGCGGTGAACGAACGACTGCGCGGTTATCCGCGTGTGCGCTTGGTAGAAGTGGACGATCAACAACACGGCCATTCGGTAACGGCGTTGGCGTTGGAGCGCGGTCGCACCTGTTTAACGGAAATGATCGCAGCCGGGCTTTCCGTGGATGATGCCTGCGCACGCCTGCAATTCCGCCTGGTGCTCGGCGACGACCTCTTCCTGGAAGCCGCACGCTTACGGGCGTTCCGCGAAGCATGGGCCGCCGTGGTAGCCGAATTCAAGCCAGAGCACGACTGCTCGCGCAACACGTGGGTCCAAGCCACGGTAGCCTTCCCCTACCCCGAACCGGAAGGACATTCACCCTACCACAACGTGATCCGCGCCACCCTGCAAGCGATCTCCGGCATCCTCGGTGGCTGCGATGGCTTGACGATACGCACCCCGAAGCTCCCCGAAGGCGATGCACTGGCGAGGCGCGTGGCGCGCAATATCCACAACCTGCTGCGCGATGAGAGTTTACTCGATCGTGTCGCCGATCCACTCGGAGGTTCTTACACGGTGGAACAACTCACTTCCGCATTGGCCTCGAGCCTTGAGCCGCAAGACACGAGCGCTGACAGGGATGGAAGCGATCTCCAGGCTAGTGGCTCGAAGCCCGTGGCTGGCATCCCCAACCGCGAAGAGATCCCCCTCAAGTCCTACTACACCCGCGTGGACCTGGAAGGGATGGAGCACCTGCATTACACCGCCGGCATTCCGCCCTACCTGCGCGGCCCCTACGGCAGCATGTACGCCATCCGTCCGTGGACCATCCGTCAATACGCGGGCTTCAGCACAGCAGAAGCGAGCAACGCCTTCTACCGCCGCAACCTCGCCGCCGGGCAAATGGGATTGAGCGTGGCCTTCGATCTTGCTACACACCGTGGTTACGACAGCGACCACCCGCGCGTGACCGGTGATGTGGGCAAGGCCGGTGTGGCCATCAGCAGCGTGGAGGACATGAAGATCCTCTTCGACAGCATCCCGTTGGACAAGATGAGCGTGAGTATGACCATGAACGGCGCCGTGCTGCCCATCATGGCCTTTTTCATCGTCGCGGCGGAAGAGCAAGGCGTGAGCGCGGAGCAGTTGCAAGGCACCATACAGAACGACATACTGAAGGAGTTCATGGTGCGCAACACCTACATCTATCCGCCGGGACCGAGCATGCGCATCGTTGGCGACATCTTCAGCTATTGTGCGAAGAAGATTCCCAAGTTCAACAGCATCAGCATCAGCGGCTACCACATGCACGAGGCCGGCGCGCCAGCCGATCTGGAGCTCGCCTACACGCTCGCCGACGGCATCGAGTACGTGCGCACGGGTATCGCTGCAGGCATGAAGGTGGACGAGTTTGCCGGACGCCTCAGTTTCTTCTGGGGCATCGGCATGGACCTCTTCATGGAAGTGGCGAAGATGCGCGCAGCCCGCATGCTCTGGGCGAAGATGTTGCACGAGGTCGGCGCGACGGACAAGAAAAGCCTTGCGTTACGCACCCATTGCCAGACCAGCGGTTGGAGCCTCACCGCGCAGGATCCCTTCAACAACATCGCGCGCACCACGGTGGAGGCACTGGCGGCTGTGCTCGGCGGAACACAATCGTTGCACACCAACTCCCTCGACGAGGCCATCGCGCTACCCACCGACTTCAGCGCCAAGATCGCCCGAGACACGCAGCTCTACCTGCAGAAGAACAGCGGCATCACCAAGTGGATCGATCCGCTTGGCGGCAGCTACTACGTGGAAAGTCTCACGCACGAGCTGGTACACAAGGCCTGGGCACGCATCAAGGAAGTGGAAGAACTCGGCGGCATGAGCAAGGCCATCGAGACCGGTCTGCCCAAGATGCGCATCGAAGAAGCCGCCGCGAAGCGCCAAGCCCGCATCGACACTGGCAAGGACAAGATCATCGGCGTGAACGCGTTCGTGACGGACGATGAGACGAAGATGGAATTGCTGGAGGTGGACAATACTTCGGTGCGCGAATCGCAAGTCGCCAGGTTGAAACAGATCCGTGCGAGCCGGGATGAAGGGGCAGTTT
>DLGQ01000078.1:25598-25872 GCA_002482775.1 Flavobacteriales bacterium UBA7690
TTGCAAGCGTTGACGAATGTGGCCGCGAGCCATGAGCCACGAGCCACGAGCGCTGGTGGGGACGGAAGCAAGCTCGAGGCTCAAGGCTCGAAGCTCGAGGCCAATTTGCTGGAGCTCGCGGTAACCGCAGCCCGCGCCCGCGCCACCTTGGGAGAGATCAGCGACGCCCTCGAAAAAGCCTACGGCCGTTACAGCGCCACAATCCGCATCATCAGCGGTGTTTACTCAGCGGAAAGCATGCAGGACCCCGAGATGAAGGAGGCCATGCGCCTCG
>DLGQ01000108.1:0-4795 GCA_002482775.1 Flavobacteriales bacterium UBA7690
GCGGGAGAACCGCGCGTTGGCCAGCCCCAAGCCGATCAATGCGGTGGTGTACAGCGCGAGCAGCGAAGTGCGGAACAGCATCGTGTACGCCACCATCATCGTGGTGCTCGTGTTCCTGCCGCTCTTCTCGTTGCAGGGCATCGAGGGCCGCATCTTCATGCCGCTCGGTGTGGCGTACATCACCAGCATCCTTGCATCACTGGTCGTATCGCTCACGGTAACGCCCGTGTTGTGCAGCTATCTGCTCGGCAGCGGAAAGGGCGATCGGCACGGCGGCGATAGCTGGCTGGTGCGCTGGTTGAAGAAGCAGGACACCAAGCTCCTGCACTGGGGCTTGGACAGGCCGCGATCCATCATGGGCATGGCCGTGCTGCTCATCGCTGGCGCGGCTGCGGTGGTGCCCTTCTTCGGAACGGAGTTCCTGCCACCGTTCAATGAAGGTTCGTTCACCGTGAACCTGTCCACACCGGCGGGCACATCGCTGGAAGAGAGCAACCGCATCGGCACCATGGCCGAGAAGTTGATAATGCGCGTCCCCGAAGTGGAGTTCGTGAGCCGCCGCACCGGCCGCGCCGAACTGGACGAGCATGTGGAGCCCGTGAGCAACTCGGAGATCGAAGTGGAACTGCGCAAGGAGGAAGGGCGAGTGCGGGTGGAAGTGCTCGCAGACATCCGCACGCAGTTGGACCTGTTGCAAGGCGTGAGCGTGAACATCGGCCAACCGATCAGTCACCGCTTGGACCATTTGCTCAGCGGCGTGCGCGCGCAAGTGGCCATCAAGCTCTACGGTCCGGAGTTGGCACAACTGCGACAAGGCGCGGCACGGATCACCAAGGTCATCGAGCAAATTCCCGGCGTGGTGGACGTGCAAGTGGAACGGCAGGTGCTGGTGCCCCAGCTCATCATCACCGTGGACCGCGAAGCCTTGAAACGTTACGGCATACAGGCGGGGAAAGTCGCGGAGGACCTCGAGGTGTTCTACAACGGGCGCGTCACGGGCCAGGTGCTCGATGGTCAGCGCAGCTTCGACATCCTGTTGCGCACCGTGCCGGAGGAACGCACCGACGTGGAGCACCTCCGCAACACGCTGGTTCATTCCAACGATGGCTCCTTGATCCCGCTGCACCAGATCGCGCAGGTGGAGTACACCAGCGCCATCAACACCATCAGTCACGAGAACACGCAACGTCGCATCACGGTCAGTTGCAATGTGCAGGGCCGCGATCTGGGCAGCGCGGTGCAAGAGGTGCAGGCGCGTTTGGGTGAAGAGAAACTTCCGCAGGGCTATTACCTCGAATACGGCGGGCAGTTCGAGACCCAGCAAAGCGCCTCGAAGATGATCGGCTGGCTCAGCCTCTTCGCCTTCGCTGGCATTTACCTCGTGCTGTTCACGCACTTCCGTTCGTGGCGCATCGTGCTGCAGATCATGCTCAACATCCCGCTCGCGCTGGTGGGCAGCGTGATCGCGGTCGCCCTCACCGGTGGCACCTTCAGCGTGGCCACGCTCGTTGGCTTCATCACCCTCACCGGTATCGCCAGCCGCAACGGCATCATGATGATCAGCCATTACATCCACCTCATCGAGCACGAAGGCGAGACCTTCACCAAGGACATGATCATCCGCGGATCGCTGGAGCGATTGGTGCCCGTGATGATGACCGCGCTCGTGGCCGCGCTCGCTCTCATCCCCCTCACCCTCGACCCGCAAGCACCCGGCAAGGAGATCCTCTATCCCGTGGCCACCGTGATCCTCGGCGGTCTGCTCAGCAGCACCTTGCTGGACATGATCGTAACGCCGGTGGTCTTCGCGCGCTTCGGGAAGAAGGCGGTGGAGGCGTATTTGGCCAAGGCCGATACTGATATCAAGGACGCGCATTGAACATGACGAAACAGGACCGACACGAGATATATGCCATTCCCGACCGCTTCGAGCTGGATGGGTACGACCGACGGACCGATCCAGAGATCCGGCAGTTCCAAGGGCGGGCGGCTGAGGCGGTCGTAACCCTGCTCAAGCACAAGCTCCGGGGGGTCAATGGTGGCGTCTTGCCGGAGAGGTGGACCGAACGGCTTGTGAGAACCCCTCCGGTGGAAACGGACAAGGATGGGTTGGTTACGTATCGGTTCAACAGGGAGCTTCTGCTCACTGTGAGCACGACCATTCGCAATAATAGCATGACCATCGAGTTGGTCACCGACCACGGCCAAGTCTCTTGACCAACCCGCATTGCCCAACACACACACATTCGAAACGCAACAGTGAACAAACCAACGAACACCTGCAAACCGAACACACCATGAAGACCTACACGTTTCTTCCTTGCCTGCTTACCCTCGCCGGTGCGCTGGCTTTCGGCGACACCCTCAGCGCCCAAGACCACCATGGGCAAGACCATCACCACACGGCGCCGCACGGTGGTGTGGTGGTGACCGCAGACAAGTACCACATTGAAATGGCCCAGAAGGGTGATAAGCTCTCCTTCTACCTGCTCGATGGATCGGAGAAGACCATACCCAATGCAGGGGTCACGGGCCAGGCCATGTTCCAGTTCGCTGACAAGAAGACGGACAACGTGGCCATGACCGTGAAGGGCGATGACCGTTTCGAATTGGTGCTCACCAACCCCAGCGAGTTCACCGTGATAGTGACGTTCACCAAGGGTGACGAGAAGATCAGTGCGCGGCTCACCTCCGGACCCCGCAGTGCCGCACCAGCCCCGGTGCGCCAGAGTTCCGATGGCCACAACCACCAGCATTGAGCAGCACCCCTGATCACGCCCATGACAACCAAGGGTTCCCGCGATTTTGTGCCAGCGCTCGGCTTCCATTGGCTCACGCGTTGGTACGACTTCACCATTCGGGTCACCATGCCGGAGCGGGAGTTCCGTAGGCGCTTGATCGATCTCGTTCACCCACGATCCGGAGAACGGGTTTTGGAATTCGGCTACGGCACGGGACGCAACCTTCAAGTCCTCCTGTCGCGATTTCCCAGCGCGTCGGTCACCGGGCTGGATATTGATCCGCGCGTGCGCTCGATCGCCGTTGCCGGGCTGGACCGCTGCGGAATGAGCGTGCCGCTTGATCTTTACGATGGCGGCAGATTCCCATACCCGGACGCGTCGTTCAACACGGTCTTCAGTTCTCTCGTGTTCCACCAGTTGATGCCGGTGGAGAAGCACCATGCCCTACGTGAGATCTACCGTGTGCTCAAGCCCGGGGGGCGGCTGGTCACCGGCGATTGGGGCAAGCCCTCCGGTAGCCGCATGCGCCTGGCCTTCTACCTTGTGCAACTGCTTGATGGGTTCAAGACCACGGGGCCTAACGTGCGCGGGGCCATGCCCGCGAGCATGGAGATGGTGGGCTTTCAGGAAGTGTCGCAGGTGGATGCCATCGACACGCGGGTCGGGACGTATTGCTATTATACTGCTAGGAAGAGGCAAGGCCGTTGAACAGCCGCAATGAACAAGCAGCCGGTTCTGGCAGTTCCCAATCATCCGCACTGATCCATGAAGCAGCACACACCGGAATACCCCGATCGTTCGAGCTACGGCCACCGCCTCAAGCCGGGGTTGTCCGTATGCGCTTTGCTTTTCGCATCGCTCGGTGCCCCGGTACTTGCCCAGAACGCGTGTGATAGCCTGTTGAACGTGGACTTCACCGTGACCGTGGAAGGGTATGTCGCATCGTTCACCGACCTGACAACGAGCAGCCTGAGCGATGTCCACTACTACTGGGACTACGGCGATGGAGTGATCGAGCACTTGGGTGAGTACCAGTACACCTACGCCGATACGGGAACCTACACCGTGTGCCTCAGTGTTTCGGGCAGTTACAACGGGGATACCTGCGCGGCCTCCACATGTCACCAGGTCCGCATCGACCTGCCGCCCATACCGCCTGCTTTGCTCGTGTGGCCGCAACCCTTCACGGATTGGTTCTCCGTGAAGGGCACCGAGGTGCTGGGCGCTGACCAGGCCGAATTGTTCGACCCCACCGGCCGCTCCGTCACGGCGATATCGTTTGTGGAGAGCGAGGTCTTGAAGTTCTCGTTCCCGGAAATATCCGCAGGTTGTTATTTGCTCCAACTCACCGGGGCCGGCATCCAACGGGTGATCCACGTGATGAAGGAGTAGGCCGTCAGTGGTGGTCGGGCAATGACCCAAGCGCTTTCACCATGCGAACGGCAATGTTGTTGAAGCCGAAAAGCCAGTGAACGCATCGGCGCTCACTGGCTTTTCCATTGCCGCGCCGCCCTTTAATTCCCGGTCACAACGATCCTTGTCAGCGAGGCGTTGTTCCCGGCGATCAAACTCACCACGTAAACGCCGGGCTCCAGCGTTTCGGCATTCATCACTTCCGTCTGCGGTCCTGCGGTGCGACTTTCGTTCACCAAGGTCAACACGTTCTTGCCGGACAGGTCGTAAACGGTGATCAACACAGGCCCATTCTGCTCCAATACATACGCCAGCGCGGCTTTGTTCGCCAACGGGTTGGGCGCGATGGACAATGCGTATGCTCCTTGCCTCTCCGCGCTGTGGTGGATCGCACCACCATGGTGCGTTTCGCCAACATGGTGCAAGGTGCCATCATGCTGCATCACGTAATGGACCGCACCCGTATGATGACCATGAACGTCGCCGTGATGGTGGACCTGGCCATGGTGCAGGTGATGAACAGGATGGATCACCACATCGTGGCAAGTGGTCGCCGAACAGCCGTGGTCATCGTGGATGGTCAGGCACACGGTGAATGTGCCATCGTGCGCATAGGCATGCGCAGGGTTCTGTGATGTGGA
>DLGQ01000108.1:4850-34375 GCA_002482775.1 Flavobacteriales bacterium UBA7690
AGGCATCATGGAAGTTGAACGTAACGCTGTCAGCCCCCATGCTGAAACTGAATGCGGAATGGCAGGTCGCAGCCGTTACGGGATGGATCACCACATCGTGGCAAGTGGTCGCCGAACAGCCGTGGTCATCGTGGATGGTCAGGCACACGTTGAATGTGCCATCGTGCGCATAGGTATGTGCAGGGTTCTGTGATGTGGAGGTACCCCCGTCGCCGAAGGTCCAGGCCCACGAGGTGATCGCATGCCCGCTGGTGGAGGCATCATGGAAGTTGAACGTAAGGCTGTCAGCCCCCATGCTGAAAGTGAACGCGGAATGGCAACCGGTCTGAGCTTGGATCGTTCCAGAGATGAACAGGAAGAGACCGACAGCGGCAGCATGTGGAGTAAAGAAGCGCATGGTTGGTCAAATGTTGGAAGTGTCAAATTTAGGCTGAACGCGAAGGGATGGGCAACATGAAGGCGACCATTGTTGCGTGTCAAGCCTGGTACTCTGGCCTTCGTGGGATCCGGGGCTATGGTCCGGTTTGCAACTTCTTCAAGCACCTATCGCATCCAATAGCCTTCCAATTTCCGCCCATATCCGATCCAAGAGGTTGCGCACGATCGTAAGTATCCAGCGTTACTCACGACAACAAACAAAACCCCTTGCATGAAAGCCCCCTTCAGAAAGCCCTCTTCCCTCCTGGTGCTCGCCGCGCTTACCCTCACCATGGTCTCCTGCGACAAGGACGAGGACATGGAGGATATGGGTGGCCACGGCGGTGGCGCGGCGGCGCTCAACATCAACTACCCTGCTGCCTACGTGGTGAACGGCTCCTCCAACTACATCGATGTGATCAAGTTGAGCGATATGAGCCATGTGGACCACATCGGCTTGAACGGCGGCACCTTTCCGCACCACATCTACAAGAGTCCGGACAACATGTTCCTGGCTGTTGCCATCACCGGCACCGACCTCAGCGGCGGTCATGCCGGGCACGCCACTATGCCTGGAGCGTATAGTGTGGTGATCATCGACCCCACTACCGGCGAATTGCACCACAGCATCCCCACGGAGCATCTGCCGCACAATGCCGCCTTCTCGCCCAACAGCAGCGAACTCTGGTTCGGACAGGCCGATAGCCTGGATGGGATGGTCTTCGTACACAGCACTTCCGATTTCAGTGAGGTAGCCGCGATACCTGTTGGCATGCAACCGTCTGAAGTCACCTTCAGCGCCGATGGCAGCAAGGTCTTCGCCGCCAACACAGGTTCGGGCACGGTCTCGGTGATCGACCCGGTCTCCAAAACAGTGGTAGCCACCATTCCGGTGGGCCAAATGCCGGTAGGCGCATGGCCTGCGAGCAACGGCATGATGTACGTGGACAATGAAATGGACGAGACCGTGTCGGAGATCTCCGTGAGCGGGCTCAACGTGGTGTCCACGATCAACTTGGGTTTCATGCCGGGCTATGTAGCCTATCTGGCGGGCACACAGGAGTTGTGGGTTTCCGATGCCACCAACGGTCGTGTGGTGTGGTACACCAATTCGGGTGGTGCTTGGACCGAGCAGGGTTCGTTCACCACGGGTGCCAATGCCCACGCGATCGCTTTCAACGCCGACGGCAGCATCGGTTATGTTACCAACCAGGATGCGAACACACTGAGCATCGTGGCAACCGCCACCCATACTGTCACTTCCACGGTGGATGTGGGGATGAAACCGAACGGGATCGTGCTGAAGGAATAACAAACGAGGGTCCGAAGGGCTGTCCGTAACCGGTGAAGGGCCGCATGTTGCAAGGCATGCGGCTCTCTTCATTTCTCCGTGGGATATTCCCCGACCGATGACGAGCCTAACTTTACGCACTACGTTCATGACCCGCGTCATCCTTCCCCTCCTGTTCGCTCTGGTCTGCAGCTTCAACGGCATCGCCCAAGAGCACCCGTTCATCGCCACATTCGAGCTCACGGAACTGGAAGGCCGCATCCGAATTGATTGGACCATGGCTGCGGGGACCACCTGCAACGGCACCGAAGTGGAGCGCAGCACCGACGGCACCAGCTTCGCCAAGGTCTATCGCATCGACGGCATCTGCGGCAGCGGCACGGAACCAGTGCCCTATTTCTGGCTCGATGAAGCCCCACCTGAATTGTCAACGGTGTACTACCGCATCAAGCTCGGCATCAACGGGTACAGTTCCGTGAAGTCGGTGGTCTTCGACCAACTCACCACCAGCGACCAGCGCTTCTTTCCATCGCCCATGAGCGATGAAGCGACGTTGATCTTGAACATCAGTACTTCCGCTACGATGGATGTGCTTGTTCACGACGCGACCGGGCGCATTGCATTCCAGCGGACGGGGGCTCCCGGCCCTTTGGTGCGCATATCGCTGGTTGGTCATTCATCCGGGGTCTTCACCTACCGTGCGGAAAGCGATGGCCGCGTGTTCACAGGCACTATTGTCAAGCAGTAGGCATGAAGATGCGCATAGCAGACCACATCAGCCCGCGAGCAGGTCGCAGCGAGCAGCGCGAGGTGGGATCTGCCCGCCAGTGCCAGCACGGGGAGCACTTTGCCCAAGCACTGTATTGCTGGTCGTGCAGGTTCCCACGCCAGCATTGGCCCAATTGGAGCGGAGCTACCCCGCATGGTACTTGGTGGTGTGTTGGGAAGCCTAACAACCCAACACCATGCATCAAGAACACAACGACTGCATCCAGGCCTGCCAGACCTGCGCCAATGAGTGTGAGCATTGCGCCACCGCCTGTTTGGGCGAGGTCGATGCGAGATCGATGGCCGACTGCATCCAACTGGACCGTTATTGCGCGGATCTCTGCCGGATGGCCGCTTCCTTCATGGCGCGCGCCGATGGCAAGTTCGGCGATAGAATCGCCCATCGCCTTTGCGCCCTTTGCGCCGAGATCTGCGATGAGTGCGCCACGGAGTGCCGCAAGCACGACAATGAACATTGCAAGCGTTGCGCTGAAGCCTGCGAGGCCTGCGCCAAAGCCTGTCGCGAAATGGGTGTCGCTGAACTCACCCACAACTGAACCGGACCGCCAACGCGCTCCTGTAGGTCATAGGCAGGAGCGCTACGGCATCAACACACAACAATCATGAAGACCTCTATCTCCTTCTGCGGTGCCATGCTCGCGTTCGTGCTGTTCTGCTTCAACCCGTGGATGTCGGGCGCTGTAGCGCAGCACGACCATCCACACGCCGCCCCTACAGCTACGGCCGCAGACCCCGTGTACAGCGGCCCCATGCACCCGGAAGTAACGGGCAAGAAAGGTGACATGTGCAGTAAATGTGGAATGGCCCTGGTAGCACCGAAGGATGCTCCTGTTGCTGGCACCGCCATGTACTGCTGTGCCATGCATCCCGATGCGATGGGGGCCAAGGATGCCAAGTGCCCGAAATGCGGCATGGCGATGACCACGGCCATGTACTGTTGTCCCATGCACCCCGAAACGATGGGCGCCAAGGATGCCAAGTGCGCGCATTGCGGCATGGCGATGACCCAGCCCGCAGCGCTTTACGCATGCCCCATGCACCCGACCATGACCGGTGCGAAAGGTGCCAAGTGCAGCCAATGCGGCATGGCCATGACCGAAGTGAAAGCGACAGCAACCGCCACGCACGCCTGCTCGATGCATCCGGAAGTCAACGGCAAAGCCGGTGACAAGTGCTCCAAGTGCGGTATGGCGCTGTCGCCAGTGAAAGGAAAATGATCATCACGAACAACCTCACATAGCCATGCGTTTGCTGAAGAACATCATGATCGCCGCTACGATCAGCGCCACGTTCGCCGCGTGCAGCGCACAAAAGGCCGGTGCGGGTTCCGCCGACAGTTCGTACTCCTGTCCCATGCACCCGGAAGTCACCGGGAAGGAAGGCGACAAGTGCCCCAAGTGCGGCATGGCCCTAACGCATAAGTAAGAGCGATGAGGCTGGCACTTTCCTAGCTCCGCAGGCCAGAGCGCCGCAAGTCTCCGGGCGCTTTGTCCGCGTTGGTGTAAAACGTTTCCATAATGCCGTAAGAGACTATGCTGGGCCTGGTCGGAGCTTTGTTCTACCAAACATGCAGTCCACCTACATGGATCCCCTAGTGGAATATGCCACCAGCACTGCCCCGCACTTGGTGAAGGATCCCGTGTGTGGAATGGATGTGGACCCGAGCACCGCGCGGTTCAAAACGACCTATGCGGGGCGGTCGCACTACTTCTGTAGCGCCAGTTGCTTGACCAAGTTCGAAGATGAACCTGCTGGTTACCTGAGCGCAGTGCCAACCGTCAATATGAAAGCAGGCACGATCTACACGTGCCCCATGCACCCGCAGATCCGGCAGGAAGGTCCGGGTAACTGCCCTATTTGCGGCATGGCGTTGGAACCCGAAACAGTGACCTCCGAAAGCGGCCCCAACCCGGAGTTGCAGGACATGTCTCGCCGCTTCCGCATCGCCGCGCTGCTCACCGCGCCCGTGTTCGTCTTGGAAATGGGCGGACATCTGTTCCCCGCGCTACACACCCTCGTTGCCCCGCAACTTTCCGTATGGATCCAATTGGTGCTGGCCACTCCCGTGGTCCTGTGGGCGGGACTTCCGTTCTTCCAGCGGGGCTGGGCCTCGTTGCGCACGGGCCACCTCAATATGTTCACCCTCATCGCAATGGGCATCGGTGTGGCATGGCTGTACAGCATGGTGGCTGCTCTCGCACCGGACATCTTCCCGGCCGCGTTCCGCGGCATGGGTGGTACGGTTGCCGTGTACTTCGAAGCGGCGGCGGTGATCACCGTACTGGTCCTGCTTGGCCAGGTCCTTGAACTGCGGGCGCGGGAGAATACCTCCGGTGCCATCCGCGCATTGCTCGGCTTGGCACCACGTGCCGCGTTGCGCATAGCGGCCGATGGCACGGAGGCCGAAGTAGCCTTGGAACTGATCGCTGTGGGTGATCGCTTGCGCGTGCGGCCCGGCGAAAAGATCCCTGTGGACGCTGACGTGATCGAAGGGCGTTCCACGGTCGATGAGTCGATGCTCACGGGCGAATCGATGCCGGTAACGCGCACGGTCGGCGATGCGGTGATCGGGGGTACCCTGAACAGCACGGGGGCCTTGGTGGTGAAGGCATCCAAAGTGGGTGGTGATACCGTACTTGCGCGTATCGTACAGATGGTAGGCGGTGCGCAACGCTCACGTGCCCCCATCCAGCGCATGGCCGACAAGGTTTCCGGATGGTTCGTACCCGTGGTCATCGGCATCGCGCTCCTCACCTTCGCGCTATGGGCCATCTACGGTCCTGAACCGCGCATGGCTTACGGACTGGTGGCCGCCGTCTCGGTGCTCATCATCGCCTGCCCATGCGCATTAGGGTTGGCCACACCCATCAGCATCATGGTGGGCGTGGGCAAAGGAGCCGCCATGGGTGTCCTGATCCGCAACGCCGAAGCGCTTGAACGGATGGAGAAGGTGGATACGCTGGTGGTGGACAAGACCGGCACGCTCACCGAAGGGAAACCCAGCGTCACAGGCATCTTTCCCGCTGCGGGTATCCAAGAGAAGGAACTCTTGCGCTTCGCAGCTTCCGTAGAGCGTGTGAGCGAACATCCGCTGGCGCAAGCCGTAGTGGCCGCTGCGAACGCGCGTAAGATCGAGTTGCCCGTTGTCACCGATTTCGATTCGCCCGTGGGCAAAGGGGTGTACGGCACTGTAGAGGGCCACAGCATCGCGTTGGGCAACGCCGCCTTCCTCAGCGAGCGGGGCACCGATAGCAGCGCCATGGCTGTTCAGTCCGATGAGCAAAGGCAGGAGGGTGCCACTACCATCTTCGTCAGCATCGATGGAAAGTTGGCCGGCTTCCTCGCCATCGCCGATCCGGTGAAACCCACTTCCGCCGCCGCACTTTCAGCCTTGCGCGAAAAAGGAATGCGTGTGGTGATGCTCACCGGCGACGAACGCACCACGGCCGAGGCCGTTGCGCGCAGGCTCGGCATCACCGAAGTGGAGGCCGGTGTACTGCCCGATCGCAAGAGCGCGGTGGTGCAACGCCTTCAACGCGAAGGCCGGGTAGTCGCCATGGCCGGTGACGGCGTGAACGATGCGCCAGCCCTGGCCGCGGCCGATGTGGGCATTGCCATGGGCCACGGCACCGATGTAGCCATGGAAAGCGCGGGTGTAACACTGGTGAAGGGCGACCTCACCGGCATTGTGCGTGCGAGGCGACTTTCGCAGGTCACCATGCGCAACATCCGGCAGAACCTTGCCTTCGCGTTCATCTACAACACGCTCGGTATCCCCATCGCCGCAGGGATGTTGTACCCCATGTTCGGCCTGCTGCTTTCGCCCATGATCGCGGCTGCGGCCATGGCCCTTTCTTCGGTAAGCGTGATCATGAACGCTCTACGGTTGCGGGCTGCACGTATCGATACTTGATGCAACGGAACTTTCATTACACCACAGAAGACGAATGAACCCTACGAGAACTGAATTGCTCATGCACTTTGCCACGTTCAGCTTCCTAGTCAGCTGCTCCAGCATCCCCAATGCCAGCACCACCGAAGTGATGGTGAACGGCAATTGCGGCATGTGCGAAGAGACCATCGAAGAAGCAGCGTTGGTGGAAGGTGTTGCAATGGCCGATTGGGACAGAGCTACCCGCAAAGCCAAGATCACCTTCGATAGCATGACGACCAGCGCCGCAGCCGTGTTGCAACGCATTGCCCAAGCCGGTTACGACAATGAGCAGTTCATCGCGACCGACGAGGCATATGCAGATCGGCCCATATGTTGCCAGTACGAGCGCACCGGCACCACAATAGCCCCACCCGAACCGGGCAATACCGCTCACGGACATTGAGCGCACGGCGTACCAAACTACACGGACCCATGAACACGCAGAACATCATCTCATTCACGAGCACGTTGCTCCTCCTTTCCAGCTGCAGTGCGCAGAGCCTNNGAGCCTGCCCCGCAGCGGCGGGGACCTCTCCAGCCCTAGCGGGATCAAGAACGCCCGCACCGTCACCGCACATGTGAACGGCGATTGCGGCATGTGCGAACAGCGTATCGAGAAAGCGGCCTTTGTGAAAGGCGAGGCCGCAGCGGATTGGGACGTGGATGCCAAGACGGCGCGCATCATATACGATAGCTTGCATACCAGCCTCGATGCGGTGCTGAAGCGCATTGCCGAAGCGGGATACGACAGTGAGAAATTCCTTGCCCCGGATGCGGCATACGCAGCCCTGCCCGGTTGCTGCCAGTACGAGCGCACGGACAAGCATGCCGCCGTAGGCACAGCTACCGATGAACATGCGCATCATAATGCCAGCACGGCCGAGCATACAGCCCATGAGGCAGCAGCAGATACCGTAATGGCGGCACCGACAGCGAACCCCAAAACCGATCAGTTCAAAGACCTCTTCGACGCCTACTTCGGTTTGAAGAATGCGCTCGTAGCATCGGATGCAACGGCCGTCGCTGCGCGTGCCGCCGAGTTGTCCAGCGCCACGAAGGCCGTCCAGATGGAACGCATGGGACCGGACCTGCATGGGGTGTGGATGGTGGTGATGGAGCCGGTGGCGAATACCAGTGCAGGCATCGCCGCAATGAAGGATATCGACGCACAGCGCCAAGCGTTCGCGGAACTGACGGGACCCATGCTCACGTTGGTGAAAGTCGCGCCTCGTGGAGAACCGGTTTACCTCGATCACTGCCCGATGTACGCAGGCGGTGCGGATTGGCTCAGTCTTGAGAAACCGATCAAGAACCCCTTCTACGGCTCAATGATGCTCACCTGCGGAAGCTTGAAGCAGACGATCCCGTAAAGCAGGGGTGAACGCTGCTGACCGCATAGGCCCAGTGCATCCATTGTGATCATGCGACATGAGCTAGACAACGTTTGAACGAATATCTGTTACATGGCCATCGACTTCACAACCTAACGATCACCCTGACCCATGCACAGCACAATGCCCGCTGCTTTCTTGATCATCGGACTCGCCTTTGGCGCCTGTAGCCAAGACCCCACGAACAGTGCGCACATTTCAGATGCGCGCGACACGACAACGGTAGAAGGATCCACAGCCGACGGGGTCACAACGGTATTCTCCTGCCCCATGCACCCGGATGTAACGGGCAAGAAAGGAGACACCTGCCCACAGTGCGGGATGGACCTGGAGGAGACGAAGTAGGCCGAAAATGAGATCGAGCCACACCCGATCTCACAATGCCGAACAGCAAACCATGGCCGCACTCGCTCCTCAGGTCGACCCGCACCGTATCGAAGTCACGCTGCGCAGCATCAGCGCCCTGTTCAACTCGCTTGATCCGTCACCTTTCCGTGACAAGGATCTGGACGCGGAGGCTGAAGCCTTCATTGTTAGCTGGGCGCAGGAGTACCCGATGGAGGAGCCACTTCTCCTGCGTATCCACTTGCAGGAAGCGCCCGCCGAGGATCCCACGGAAATGGTGCGGGAGGCGGTACGCAACTATTTCACGTACCGTGGTGAGTTCACGAAACTTGAATTCCGGCACTTGATGAAGCAGGGCCGGACCAGCTTGATCATCGGCATCACGTTCCTCGCGGTTTGCCTGCTTGTGGAGATCTACCTCCTCCCCAAAACAGGAGGGCACTTTCTGGAACTGGTCCGTGAAAGTCTCACCATCGCAGGCTGGGTGGCCATGTGGCGACCCATGCAGATCTACTTCTACGACTGGTGGCCGCTGCGCCGTCGTGGGCGCATTTACGCCAAGCTCAGCCGCATGCCGGTGGAAGTGGTGTTGAAGCACAAGTGAGCGCCAAACATATCCCGATGGGTAAGCGTTCGCTATTTGGGGTGATCCGACCCCATATCCGCTCCGCTACCACTTGCCCTTAGGTTGAAGGATCGCGGTAAGGCTAGGCCTAAGGGCCGTTCCCCCGTGAGCGGCCCGGTTGTTCGTGCTCCACACAGCACAACCCAACAACTTCAGATCATGCATCAAGAACATAAGGACTGCATCCAAGCCTGCGAAGCTTGTGCGAACGAATGCGAGCGTTGCGCCACGGAATGCATTACCAGCGAGGACCCCAAGGCGGCGGCGGATTGCATCCAATTGGACCGTTACTGCGCCGACATCTGCCGGTTGGCCGTTGCCTTCATGGCGCGTGCCGATGAGAAGATCGGCCATGGCATAGCCCATCGCCTATGCGCCTTGTGCGCGGAGATCTGCGATGAGTGCGCGAAGGAGTGCCGCAACATGAAGATGGAAGGCTGTGATCGTTGTGCCGATGCTTGCGAAGCATGCGCGAAAGCCTGCCGTGCGATGGTAGAGGAACACGCTACGGCGTAGTCCCGATAGCATGAAACGCCTCCCGGATGTTCATCCGTGGAGGTGTTCACGCGGTCGACCACCCTTGAAGTCATGGCGATCGGATCAAGTGGCCCATAATCGACGACCCAAGCTGACGTTCGTCAGGTCCCCGCTCCGGACCGTGCGTGACATTTGTTACAGAGGAGCCGCAACGGAACCATGCACACCCTCCAGCTACCAAGGATGACCAAGGCGACCGCAGCGGCGATCGCCTGCACCGGGTTTGGGGTCGATGGCTCGGTTGCCCGATCCGTGGCCTCGCCAAGCGGCGACCATGCCATCATCGAGGAGGTCCTGCGATCCTTCGCCCCCATCACGCTCGAGGAGATGAACGGCGTGGAGCTGCTGGACAGGATCGATACGAAGTACGTCTTCGGCCAGGCGCTGCTTCCCGCGCTGCTGCATCTGCTACGCCCTGACTACCGCGTGCTGGAGGTGAACGGCCAGCGCGGTACGTCCTATCGCACCCTTTACTACGACACGCCCACCTATCGCCACTTCAACGACCACCAGAGCGACAGCTTCCTGCGAAGCAAGGTGCGTTACCGGGAATACATGGGGAGCGGACTCTGCTTCCTGGAAGTGAAGCGCAAGACAGGATCGGGAAGGACCACCAAGATCCGCCAACGCGTGGAAAGCATCCCACAGGTCATGCCCGCCGAACACCTCACCTTCGTGCAGAACGCCTGCGGCGCGAACGAGCCACATACCTCGCAGATCTGGAATTCCTTCCGAAGGATCACTTTCGTGCATCGCTTACGCCAGGAGCGCCTTACGATCGACTGCGGCGTGAGCTTCGAGCGCGAAGGGGTCCAGGCGATGCTGGGTCCGGTCTGCATCGCTGAACTGAAGCAGCCCGAGGGCGTCGACGGTTCGCCTTTTACGGCCATTATGGAAGATCTTGGCCAACGGCCTACCGGCATGAGCAAGTACTGCGTGGGCCTGTTGAAGCTCGTACCGTGCATGCGTTCGACCAGAAGCCGGCTGGGGCATAGGTCACACTCACGTGAGCGCATGGCCGCGGCTGGCGGAGCGTGGGTGCGACCAGAGCCATTAAGCACCCCGCAGAGCGCTGAATGGAGGAATATTTCCCCGGTGCCCACCGTGTCGGTGATCAAGCTTTCAACCAAGTCCGGGGAAATGTGCGAAGAGGATCTCGTGTACAGGAATAGCTTTAAGCCGCTATGAAAACGAGTGTTATCGACGTGAGCGACCTGCTCTCGGCATTGAGCGTGACCGGCGTGGAGAAGCGCATCGGCCATGTGCCGGGTGTGTACAGCGTTACCGTGAATTTCGCGGCGGGAACCGCCACGGTACGCTACGACGAGACGCGCGTGGAGACCGCCGACATCAAGGTGGCCATGCATCGGGCCCATGGCGGAGCGCATTCCAAGCATACGACCAAGGACAAGACCGCGCACCAGGAGGTTGTCGAGCCAGCACCCGCACCTGCGGCAGTTGATCCACCACCGGACAATGGTGCATCTGTTGTGCCGGCTCCAGCACCTGTGGTCACAGCACCGAAAGTCACAGCGAACGCTGCCGCCGCAACTCCTATCGTCGAGAGCAAGCAAGGAAACGCCGCGCCCGATAAGCTGCCTTCAACACCTGCTGTCGCTTCGCCCAAAGCCGCACCGCCCGCAAGCCCTGTAGCCCCTGTCGTCGCGACCAAAGAGCTTGATGCAAAACCAGAGGCGAAACCTTCAACACCTACAGCGGTTGAGCCCAAAGCCGCACCGCCCGCGAGCCCTGTAGCTCCCGTCGCGACCAAAGAGGGTGACGCAAAACCGGAGGCGAAGCCTTCAACCCCGGTAACGGCTGCGCCGAAAGCGGCAGCGCCGAAAGCGGCAGCGCCCAAGCCTGTCGTTGTAGCCGGGGCGGATGATAAAGCGGGCGAGGACAAGGATGGCAAAGCGGCACTGGACGCGCATGCACTGACCCTCGAAGCGGTGACTTCCGCACTCGGCGCGAACACGGCGCAAGGTCTCACCGCCGCCGAAGCTGCCACCCGGCTGAAGAAGTACGGCCCGAACAAGTTGACCGAGGAGAAGAAGCGCGGTTGGCCGCTGATCCTCCTGGGCCAGTTCAAAAGCCCGATCGTGTTGCTGTTGGTGGTGGCTGCCGCGCTGTCCTTTGCTTTCAAGGAATGGCTCGACGGCTTCGCCATCATCGCCGTGCTGTTGATCAACGGCGTCATCGGTTTCTTCATGGAGTTCCAGGCGGACCGCGCCATGAACTCGTTGAAGAAGCTGGCATCCGTTCCCGCGAAAGTGGTGCGCGATGGACACACGATCGAGATCGATCGATCCGAGGTGGTGCCGGGCGATGTGATCTTCCTGGAAGCGGGGGACATGGTGCCTGCCGACGCACGGTTGAGCGATGCCGTGCAGGTGCAGGTAGATGAATCGGCATTGACGGGTGAATCCGTTCCAATGGAGAAGCAGACGGAACCTGTGGAGGCCAAGGCCGTCCTGGCCGAACGCACCAGCATGGTGTACAACGCCACTTTCCTTACGAAGGGCAACGCGCATGCGGTGGTGGTGGCCACGGGCATGAACACCGAGTTGGGGCGGATCGCGCACTTGGTGCAAAGCGCCGATCAAGCAGCCACGCCGTTGGAGAAGCGGCTCGAACAGTTCAGCCGCAAGCTGATCTACCTCACGCTGGGCCTCGTCGCGCTCATCTTCATCGCGGGCCTGATCAATGCGCAGCCGTGGTTGGAGATGCTGGAAACCTCCATCGCGCTGGCCGTGGCCGCCGTTCCCGAAGGCTTGCCGATCGTCACCACCATGGCGCTGGCGCAAGGCATGTTGCGCATGGCCCGCCAACAGGTGATCATCAAACGGCTATCCGCCGTGGAGACGCTCGGGAGCACCGACGTGATCTGCACCGACAAGACCGGCACGCTCACCGAGAACAAGATCAGTGTCGTCAGTATCATGTCGCCGCTGGGCACCGTGGATGCGAGTGTTCCTTCGGGAACCGCAGATGATCGCGCCCTGGCCTACGTGCGCGCCGTTGCCATCAACTGCAACACAGCCACTCTTGCCGCAGGTGATCCATTGGAAGTGGGCTTGTTGCAGTTCGCCTTGCGCGAAGGGGAGACCACGGAGGTCCTGCGCGCTGCAACGCCCAAGCTCAAGGAGGAACCCTTCTCATCGGAGACGCGGATCATGGCCACATTGCATCGTACCGACGCGGGATTCATCGTGTACGCGAAGGGCGCGGCGGAAGAGCTTCTCGCACAATGCGCACAGCAGGTTTCGCACGATGGGGAAACGGACCTCGATGACGCTGGTCGCACTGAATGGGCCGGCAAGGCGGAGGCGCTGGCCGCAACGGGGTTGAAGGTGATCGCGGCCGCGTACCGTGCGAGCGACAGCGAAGCCGTGGACCTGACCCACGAGCTGGTCTTCGCCGGGTTGATCGGCATGATGGATCCGCCCCGGCCGGAGGTCGGACCCGCGATCGCGGAATGTCGCAAGGCGGGCATCCGGGTGGTGATGATCACGGGCGATCATCCCGCCACGGCATCGAACATCGCGATGAAGCTGGGCATCGGGGCTGATGGGAACACGACGGTGGTGAACGGCAGGGACCTGCCTGCACTGGAGGGAATGAGCGCCGATGTGAAAGAGAAGGTCGCCAACTCGAACGTGTTCGCACGCGTGAGCCCGCAACAGAAGTTGGACCTGGTGACGCTGTTGCAGGAGCGCGGCCACGTGGTGGGCATGACCGGTGACGGATTGAACGATGCCCCGGCGTTGAAGAAGTCGGACATCGGCATAGCCATGGGCATTCGCGGCACGCAGGTGTCACAGGATGTGGCCGACATTGTGCTGAAGGACGACAAGTTCACTTCGGTGGTGCTGGCCATCCGGCAGGGGCGTGCCATCTTCTCGAACATCCGCAACGTGGTGGTCTACCTGCTGTCCTGCAACCTGAGCGAGTTGCTGGTGATCGCGGTAGCCTCCGTGCTTGGCCTCCACTTCCAGCTGGTCACCCTGCAGATCCTCTTCATCAACTTGGTCACCGACGTGCTGCCCGCGCTGGCACTGGGTGTGATCGGGGCCGATGCGGGCATCATGGACCGGCCGCCGCGCAAAACCGACGAACCGATGGTCGATCGCAAGCGCTGGATCATGATCTCCTCCTATGCCGTCATCCTCGGCATCGGTGCGTTCGGTGCGGTGCTCATCAGTCACTACACCCTGCACACCACGGAGGGCTGGAACCCGGAGCTCTGCAACAACATCCTCTTCTACACGCTCATCATCGCCCAACTGCTGCACGTGCTGAACATGGGCGCATCGGGCGTCCCCTTCTTCCGCATGGCGGTGGTGCGCGATCGGCGCATTTGGGCAGCACTTGCTGGCTGCGCCGTGATACTGGTGGTGCTGAACCAGATCCCCGTGGTGCGCGAAGCCCTGCACATCCAACCGCTCTCGCTCTACGACTGGTCGCTGATCGCATCGTGCTCGCTGGCATCCTTCCTTCTGGTGCGTGCAAGCCGCAAATTCATTCTTGACCGCCTATGAAGAACACAACGCGCGATCGTACCGCTTGGAGCCTGTTGATCTTCGGCGGCTACGCATTGGTCATGGGCTTGGTGCTGCTTCTCGCACCCGAACAACTCTTGCCAATGTTCGGCTTCGCGGAGAGCAGCGGTACGTGGGTGCATGTGCTCGGCTTCGTGCTGTGCTGTTCGGCCTACTACTACCTCTGGGCCGGGTGGTCCGGCAACAAGGCGTTCGCGCGGCTTACGGTGCATACCCGATTGGCTTCACCGTTGGTGATGCTCGGGTTGTTGGCCGCAGGGAAGGTCGGTCACATGGTGCTGCTGTTCGGGATCGTGGATGCGCTCGGTGGGGCTTGGACCGCAGCCATGCTTTGGCTCAGTGGACAGGACGGCTCAGCCAAACAAGAAGGGAATAACTGATAGAGATGGAACACGCGCACGGAAATACCCTCACCCTGCGATCGATAGGCATCGATACCTACCGCGAGAACATCATCTACATGCGGGCTGATTGCCACATCTGCCGTTCGGAGGGATTCACGGCACTTACGCGGCTTGTGGTGGCGAACGGCACGAAGAGCATCATCGCCACGCTGAACGTGGTCCATTCCGATCTGCTGCGCCACGATGAAGCAGCGCTTTCCACCGAAGCCATGCACAGGCTTGGCGTTGCCGAGGGTGCATCGATCACAGTATCGCACCTCGAACCCATCGCTTCGCTGAGCCTCGTGCGCGCCAAAATCTACGGGCGGGAATTGAGCGACGAGGATCTGAGCGCCATTATCGCCGACGTGACCACAGGTCGCTATTCGAATATCGAACTGGCCGCGTTCTTGACCAGTTGCGCTGGTAATCACCTCAACGAACGCGAGACGATCGGGCTGACCAAAGGCATGATCGCCAGCGGCCTGCGGCTGAGCTGGGGACCCGGCCCCATCATGGACAAACATTGCGTGGGCGGCTTGCCGGGCAACCGTACCACGCCCATCGTGGTGAGCATCGCCGCTGCCGCCGGGCTCACGATCCCCAAGACCTCCTCACGCGCGATCACTTCACCCGCAGGTACTGCGGATGCCATGGAAACGATGACACCGGTGGATCTGGGATTGGACCACATGCGCCGCGTGGTGGAGCGGGAAGGGGGCTGCGTGGTCTGGGGCGGAGCAGTTCAACTCAGCCCGGCGGATGATATCCTCATCTCCGTGGAAAAGGCACTGGACATCGATAGCGAGGGGCAGATGATCGCTTCGGTGCTGTCGAAGAAAGTAGCCGCTGGTTCCACGCACGTGATCATCGACATCCCTGTGGGGCCGACCGCGAAAGTGCGATCGCAGGAGGCGGCCCTTGCCCTCAAGCAACGCATCACGGCGGTGGCTGCAGCAACGGGCCTTCATGCCGAAGTGGTGATCACCGATGGCAGTCAGCCGGTCGGCCGGGGCATCGGTCCGGCGTTGGAGGCCATGGACGTGCTGGCTGTGTTGCGGCATGCCGCTGGCGCTCCAAAGGACCTGAAGGAACGCGCCCTCACGCTTGCAGGCGCATTGCTCGACCTGTCAGGGAACTTCCCTCCGGCTTCAGGTGCGACCAAAGCCCGGCAGATCCTTGAAAGCGGACAAGCTTGGAAGAAGTTCCTTGCGATCTGCGAAGCACAAGGCGGCTTCACCGAGCCTGGCATGGCGCCGCATCAATATGATGTGGTGGCGACTCATGACGGTGTAATTCGTTCGGTGGACAACCGTCGCTTGGCCCGCATCGCGAAACTCGCAGGCGCACCGCGTTCGCCCATGGCGGGCATCAGCTTCCATGCACCCGTTGGCCGACGGGTGCGTAAGGGCGACCTGCTCTTCAGCATCCACGCCGAAGCACGTGGGGAATTGGAGTATGCCCGCGAATACATGCAGCAAGAGAACGGAACCATTCAATACGACTGACATGAACACGATCATCTTCAGCCTACCCGGCAATGAAGTGTTGGCCGACCAGCTAACCGGTGGTATCGGCGCAGAACGTGGCGAGCTAAGCATGCGCCAGTTCCCCGATGGCGAATCCTACGTGCGGGTGATCTCCGATGTGAAGGGGAAGCAGGCCATCGTGGTCTGCACACTGCATCGGCCCGATGAGAAGTTGCTTCCGCTGATGTTCCTGTGCCGTGTGCTGAAGGACCTGGGCGCCGCGAGCGTTCATCTGGTCGCGCCTTACCTGTCTTACATGCGGCAGGACACCGTGTTCAAGCCGGGCGAGGCGGTCACCTCCGGCTACTTCGCAGCGCTGCTGTCCTCCTTCTCCGACAGCCTGATCACCATCGATCCGCATCTGCACCGCAGATCCTCGTTGCAGGAGATCTATGCGATCCCGTGCCAAGTGCTTCATGCGTCATCGCTGATCTCGGCGTGGATCAAGAAGCACGTGAAGGACCCCGTGCTCATCGGCCCGGACAGCGAGAGCGAGCAATGGGTATCCGTGGTCGCACGTGATGCGGATGCGCCCTTCACCGTTCTGGAAAAGACCCGGCTGGGTGATGCTGACGTTCGCGTGACGGTACCGCACATGGAACGCTACACCGAGCGGACACCCGTGCTCGTGGACGACATCATCTCCACCGCACGCACCATGATCGAGACCGTAGGGCACCTGAAGGTCTTGGGCTTGAAAGCCCCTTGGTGCATCGGTACGCATGGCGTGTTCGCCGGAAGGGCGTACGAGGATCTGGTCGCCGCAGGAGCTGCCCGCGTGATCACCTGCAATACGATCCCGCACGCTTCCAACGCGATCGATGTTTCCTCCCTGATCGTACCTGCGCTGGTCAACACTTTCCCAGATGTCCAATAGTGACCGCTGTAAGCCCTTGGTCGACTGACCGATGTCATGGATCGTACGAACCCATTGAAATAGCATTACATCGGCAGATAACCCGCCAGCAACATGAACCTCCTCCGTGCCATCCTTCCACTCGCCTTGGGCACTTCCATGGCGACATCCGCTCAAACTCCCTTGGCCATGCCCCCCACGTTGAGCGGCACCATGATCAACCTGACGATCGATGAAGGCCAGAGGGAATTCTACCCCGGTCTGCTTTCCACGACGATCGGATACAACGGAGCGGCCTACCTCGGACCCACACTTGTGTTGAACGCCGGCGACAGCATGCAGTTCATCGTGCAGAACGACCTGGCGGATACCACCAGTCTTCACTGGCACGGCCTGCATGTTTCCCCCGGAAATGATGGCAGTCCGCACAACCCGATCGCGCCGGGACAGACGTGGTCCCCTTCCTTCACCGTTCGCGACAAGGCCGGCACCTACCTCTACCACCCGCACATGCATGGGAGCACCATGGATCAGGTGATCCTGGGTGCCGCAGGTTTCATCATTGTGAACGACCCGGAGGAAAGCGTGCTCGACCTGCCCCGCACCTATGGCGTGGATGATATCCCGCTGGTTTTCCAGTTCAAGATGATCGATGCGAACGGCCAGCTGATGCTGGAAGATGAAATGGACAACGAAGTGCTGGTGAACGGCGATATCGCGCCGGTGGCCACACTTCCCGCCCAGGTTGTGCGTCTGCGGTTGCTGAATGGATCCAGCCACCGCACCTTCCGCTTCGGCATTCCAATGGTGGGGTCCTTCCAGCAGATCGCTTCCGATGGTGGCCTGCTCGATGCACCAGTAACCCTCACGCGACTGAACCTGAGCCCGGGTGAACGTGCCGAGGTGCTCGTGGACCTTGCGGGAATAGAGGGAATGAACTTCGACATCATGACCTATGGGAGCGAATTGCCGCAAGGAGTGGTGGGTGGCCAACCACCGATGGGGATGGCCGCAGGTCCGCTTGACGACACCGACTTCGCCGTGATGTCCGTCAATGTGGTCCCCGCAACACCGAACCCGGTGACCACGGTACCCAGTGCATTGACCACCAATACCCCTTGGCCTGAGAGCAGTGCCACGCAGACCCTCACCGTGCAAATGCAGGAGATCCCCATGATGAGCAACGAATGGTTCCTCAATGGACTGAAGTTCGACATCACCCGCATCGACTACACCACCACCGAAGGCACCACGGTGATCTGGGAGTTCGAGAACATGAGCATGATGGGTCATCCCTTCCATGTGCATGGTGGCCAGTTCTACATCCTGGACATCGATGGTGCGCTACCTCCCATGAACGAGCGGGGCCGGAAGGACGTTGTGCTCGTGGAACCCATGAGCACCGTGCGCGCGATCATGAAATTCGAGGACTTCAGCGACCCACTTGTCCCTTATATGTTCCATTGCCACATCCTCAGTCACGAAGACAATGGCATGATGGGGCAGTTGCTCGTGAACGACATCGGCACAGGCATCCATGACATCGTGGACAATGGCGATCTGATCATCTACCCGAACCCCGTTGATGGCGATCATGTGACCATCGCCAGCAAGGAAGAGCGGGTGGAGCGCGTGCGCTTGTTCGACGGTACCGGCCGACTGGTCCTGGACCAACGGGTATTCCGTAACCCGGTGACAGTGCCGGTGGCGCAACTGGGATCCGGGCTTTACGCTGTGGAGATCACGTTGACCGGCAGGATGGTTCGCACAGGCTTGCTCGTGCCATGACGAACAGCGGTGTACTGGTGTATGCGAATGCGGAGCGCCACAGGATGCGACCGAACCTCCAAGTATGTGTTCTCCTGGGTCTCACGGTGCTATTCAGCGGATGCAACCTGTACACCGACATTTCCACCGACCGTGACCGTACGGCCGACTTCTCCAGCTACCACACCTTCGCATGGCTGCCGGACAGGGATACCAGCACCACCCCTTACAACAACCTAGTCATCCGGAACAACACCATGAACTACTTCTCCCATTGCATGGGCGAACGCGGATTAAGGGCCGAAGTGGATACACCGGATGTGCTTCTCGAACTGGTGGTGACCTCTATCAAGAAGGAAACGACCGTTCTGTCGCCCGCCTACTATCCATCCTACAATCCTTACTACTACCCCTTCCCCAACGCCTATTACTACCGGGGACACTATGGGTATCCGTACAGCTCGGGATATTCCACTCGCCAAGCGGAGTACCATGAGAGCACCATTACGCTGAATGTCATCGACCGGCGAACGAACAAGCTGGTGTGGTCGGGGCGGGCTGCTGGAGACCTGTACGACCCATCGTTCATCGCAAGCAATCTGCACCCTGCGGTGTTCGATATCCTGCGCGAGTTCCCCATTGCGCCGATCCGGGAGCACAAGCGGCCGAAGAAGTAGTAGCAGGCATTGTCATGCACTTGGAAATGGAACGGCCTGGGGCAGTGAACAACGGAAAGGAAATACCAAACACCCGGAACTGATGGTAGAACATAGGGCCTCTAGTGCGGAAACTCCGGTCACGACGATCACCGGCGTGTCGATCCAATTCCTCGGCGCCTCCTCAGGCATCGTCACCGGGTCGAAGTACCTGGTGAGCGCGCCGGGGATGAACATCCTTGTGGACTGCGGCCTGTTCCAGGGTGACAAGCGGTCGCGCGCCCTGAATTGGGAAGCTCCTCCGGTGAACGTCCCGGACATCGACCTCGTTCTGCTCACGCACGGGCACTTGGATCACACCGGCTTCCTGCCCAGACTCGTGAACCTGGGGTTCAAAGGGCGCATCCTCGCAACAGGACCAACGCTCAACGTCACCGGGATCATCCTGAAGGACACGGCGAAGATCCAGGAAGAGGACGCCGAGCGCGCCAACCGCAGAGGGTACTCCAGCCACAAGCCAGCGCAACCGCTGTACGACCTGAAGGATGTTGAGCGAACATTGAAGCTGTTCGATGAAGTGACCGAAGGGGAATGGACCACGCTCGCTCCAACCATCAAAGTAAGGTTCCAGAGCGTGGGGCACATCATCGGCGCCACCTTCATCGAGTTGGACATCAGCGGTGAACGCATCGTGTTCTCTGGTGATATAGGCCGCCAGGAGGATATCCTGCTCTACACACCCAAGCGGCCTGAACGGGCGGATGTCCTGTTGATCGAATCCACTTATGGCGACCGCGTTCATGGCAGCCAGGCGGACACCGTTCTTCAACTGGCCGAGGTGATCAACGAGACCTTCTCGCGCGGGGGCAGCTTGTTCATTCCCAGTTTCGCAGTGGAGCGCACGCAACTACTGATGTTCGTGATCTGGCGGTTGCTTGGAGAGAAGCGCATCCCCGACATCCCTGTGGTCATCGACAGCCCCATGGGCGTGAGCGTGCTGGATCTGTTCCACCACAGCCGTACCTGGCATAAGCTGGACCCGGAGGAATGCACAAGGATGTGCGCTCATTTCCACCGAACGATGCGCTTCCAGGAGACCCTCCGGTTCCGAAAGGACAATGAGCCCAAGATCGTGATCGCCGGTAGCGGCATGGTCACGGGTGGTCGCATCTTGAACTACCTCGAGTACCGCGCGGGGAACACGAATGATACGCTCCTGTTCGTGGGCTATCAGGCCCAAGGCACGAAGGGAAGAGCGCTGCTCGAAGGGGCAACCACCTTGCGGGTATACGGCAAGGTGGTCCCGTTCAAGATGCAGGTGCGGCGTATCGACGGGTTGTCCGCCCATGGAGACCAACGGGACCTGTTGTGGTGGTTGGAACTGGTGAAGGACCCGCCGCGAAATGTCTTCATCGTGCATGGTGAAAAGGACGCCGCGCTGGCGTTCCAGAAGTTGTTGCTTGAACAGCGTGGTTGGGTGGCGGAGCTTCCGGCGTTGAACCAACAGGTCAAAATCAGCTAGCATGGAACGGCATCTGGCAACCGCGATATTGTTTTCCACCCTGATCTGGGCGGAAACCTGCCCCGCACAAGATGTCTATCGGGCCTTCAGTTCGCCCCTGCACATCAAGGGGGTCTGGAACGACCTGCCCGTGCTGGCCATCACGAACGATACCCGCGTCCTGCTCGACTACGAGAAGGCCACCTTCGAGATCGCGTTCGACCCCGGCGGCTTGCGCACCGGAGTGGCGGCATTGGATTCCATGTTCGCCGCGCACGGTGGAAGTCCCATCACATTGACAGGCCGCTTGCTCGGCATGAACCACATCGAAACCAAGAAACATCCACCGCTCGACTTCGATGTGGAAGGCCGGCTCAGCCACATGGAACAGGACGGTCCTATCATGGGCAAGGGCCACCTGGAGCACATTTTCGCCGGGCAGTACGCCTGCCTGCTCGAAGTCACCTTCATCGTTCCAGTAGAGCGCTTGCATGTGGCGGGAACATTCCCGGGGCTCACCGGTGACATCATGTTCCATGTGGTGCAGACCCTGCTGAAACGCCAGAACGATTAACCGCCTGCCTTAAGACAACATGCCAATGACGCATCTGGACCGCATACCAACAACCCCACCGAAACGGTGGACAAAGGCGAAGGCGGATCATGACCTTCGCCAACTGCACAGCGAGATCGCGGAACTGCAGAACCGCTTCTTCGCCGATGGCCGGTACGCCCTGTTGATCATCCTGCAAGGCATGGACACATCGGGCAAGGATGGCACCATCCGCCACGCCCTTACGTGCATGAACCCCCTGGGCATGCACGCCAGGGCCTTCAAAAAGCCCACCGTGGAAGAGGGCAGCCACGACCTGCTCTGGCGGGTGTATCCGCACGTACCAGCCAAGGGAATGATCGAGGTCTTCAACCGGTCGTACTACGAGGATATCGTGGTGCCGTCGGTGACGAAGAGCATCACCAAGGCCGAGAAGAAGCGGCGGTACGCGTTGATCAATACGCTCGAACAGCACTGGGAGCACAGCAAGATCCACGTGCTCAAGTTCTACCTGCACATCAGCAAAGGGGAGCAGCGCAGGAACATCAACGAGCGGAAGAAGGACCCCACCAAGAAGTGGAAGTACGACGCGACCGACGACAAGGCCGCGAAGCAGTGGGATCGTTATCAGGAAGCGTTCGACGGGGTGATCTCGGAATGTTCGGGAGTGAAGTGGCATATCATCCCGGCGAACAAGCCCTGGTACAGGAACTACAAGGTGGCCGAGGTGGTGCGGGACCACCTGCTATCGCTGCGGTTGAAGTATCCGAAATGGGGAACGCAAGGGCATGGATAGGAGCGGCGGGCGCATGCGATGCGTTGATGTGCCGGATGGATCCCGCGCAGTGGCCCTCGTGTGTCGTCTGCGCGAAGCGGCTGAACGCGATCAACGGACGGTGGACCGTACCTTCAGCGACACTGCTCGCGTGCGATGATCAATAACCTCATCACCTGGTCCCTGCGCAACCGCATCATCGTGCTGCTGTTCGCGGGGGCGATCGCGGTGTATGGCTTCTTCGCGGTGAAGAACACGCCGGTGGACGCCATCCCCGACCTGTCGGAGAACCAGGTGATCATCTTCACGGAGTGGATGGGCCGGGGCCCGCAGATCATCGAGGACCAGATCACCTACCCGCTGGTGAGCAACCTGCAGGGCATTCCCAGGATCAAGAACATCCGCGCGAACAGCATGTTCGGGATGAGCTTCGTGTTCGTGATCTTCGATGATGACGTGGACATCTATTGGGCGCGTACGCGGGTGCTGGAGCGCTTGAACTATGCGCAACGCTTGTTGCCGCAAGGGATCACCCCCACGCTGGGCCCCGATGGCACGGGCCTCGGCCACATCTACTGGTACACCCTTGATGCGCCTGGCCACGACCTGGGCGAGTTGCGCGCCTTGCAGGATTGGTACATCCGCTTCGGGCTGCAGACCGTGGAGGGCGTGAGCGAGGTGGCTTCGTTCGGTGGCTTCCAACGGCAATACCAGGTGATCGTGGATCCGCTGAAGCTGAACTATTACGGCATCCCGCTGATGGACGTGGCCGATCGGGTAAAGGCGAACAACAACGACGTGGGCGGCCGCAAGTTCGAGCAAAGCGATATGGGCTACATCGTGCGCGGGCTGGGCTACATCAAGGACATCGGCGAGATCGAGAACATCCCGCTGAAGACGGTGAACTCCGTGCCGGTGCGCGTAAAGGACGTGGCCACCGTGCAGATGGGCGGCGATCTGCGCCTGGGGATCGTGGAGGAGAACGGCGAAGGCGAGAAGGTGGGCGGCATCGTGATCATGCGCTACGGCGAGAACGCCAAGGACGTGATCGAGCGCGTTAGGGAGAAGATCAAGGATGTGGAGGCCGGCCTGCCCGAAGGCATCACCTTCCATGTGGCGTACGACCGGTCCGGCCTGATCGACGAGACGATCGACACACTGAAGGAGGCGGTGGTGGAGGAGATCATCGTGGTGATCATCGTCCTCTTCATCTTCCTGTTGCACGCCCGCAGCGCCCTCATCGTGGCGATCACCATCCCGATGTCGCTGCTCATCGCCTTCATCCTGATGCAGTGGTTCGGCATCACCTCCAACATCATGTCGCTCTCCGGCGTGGCGCTGGCCGTGGGCGACCTGGTGGATGCGGGCATCGTGATGGTGGAGAACGCCCTGCGGTCGATCGGTGAAGAGAACGAACCCGCCGTGGAGCCATGATCACCGAGGAGCAACGGGTGGAACGGATCGAGGCTTCGTCGAAGCTCATCGGCAAAGCCGTGTTCAATTCCATACTCATCACGCTCGTCTCCTTCAGCCCCATCCTCTTTCTCACCGGCCAGGAGAACAAGCTGTTCTCGCCCCTGGTGTGGACGAAGACCTTCGCGATGATCGGCTCGGCCTTCGTGGTGATCCTGCTGGTGCCGGTGCTGATGGCCATCTTCCTGAAAGGGAAAGTGCGGCCGGAGAGCAAGCATCCGATCTCGCGCTTCTTCATCCGCCTGTATTCGCCCGTGCTCCTCTTGTGCATGCGCTGGAAGAAGACCACCCTCGCCCTGGGCGCCGCGCTGGTATTGGGCAGCGTACCGCTGGTGCTGAACCTCGGCACCGAGTTCATGCCGCCGCTGGACGAGGGCTCACTGCTCTTCATGCCGGTGACCATGCCCGACGTGTCCAACACCGAGGTGAAGCGCCTGATGCAGGTGCAGGACAAGCTGATCATGACCGTGCCGGAGGTGTTGAACGTCCTTGGCAAAGCCGGGCGGGCGAACACGGCCACCGACAATGCGCCCATCAGCATGATCGAGACGATCATCATGCTGAAGCCACGCGACGAGTGGCGCGAGGACGTCGGCAAGGACAGCATCATCGCGGAACTGAACGCCAAGCTGCAGATCCCCGGCGTGATCAACGGCTGGACGCAGCCCATCATCAACCGCATCAACATGCTTTCCACCGGCATCCGTACCGACGTGGGTGTGAAGATCTACGGGCAAAGCCTGGACACCTTGGATCGGCTTGCCCAGGAATTCAAGAAGGAACTGAAAGGGCTCGAAGGCGTGCAGGACCTCTACGTGGAACCGATCATCGGTGGCAAGTATCTCGACATCCGCATCCGCAAGGAGGAGATCGGGCGGTACGGACTTTCCGTGGACGAGGTGAATATGTTCATCGAGACCGCATTGGGTGGCATGAACGCGACCACCACCATCGAAGGCCGCCAGCGTTTCACCGTGAACGTGCGCTTCGCCCAGGACTTCCGCGATGAGTATGAAAAGCTCCAGCGCCTGCAACTGCAGACCATGGACTACGGCCCCATCCCCTTGAGCGCCGTGGCGGAGATCGGCTTCAGCGATGGCCCGCCGATGATCACGTCGGAGAACGCACTGCTGCGCGGCACGCTGCTCTTCAACGTGCGCGGCCGCGACATGGGCAGCACCGTGAACGATGCGAAGAAGCGGCTGGAAGAGGCCGTGGGGAAACTGCCCAAGGGCTACTACCTGCAATGGAGCGGGCAGTACGAGAATCAGGTGCGCGCGGAGCAGCGGCTCATGATCATCATGCCCATCGTGCTCATCATCATCATGGTCATCCTCTACTTCACCTTCCATTCCCTGCGCGAAGTGCTCATCGTGCTATCGAGCATTCCCGTGGCCCTGGTGGGTGGTGCCTATTCGTTGTACTTCTTCGATGTCAACTTCTCGGTGGCCGTCGCCGTGGGCTTCATCGCGCTCTTTGGCGTGGCGGTGGAAACAGGCATACTCATGCTGGTCTACCTCAACAACGCATTGCACCTGCAGGTGAAGAAGCAGGCCAAGGCCGGAACGCCCATGACGGACAAGGTCATCGAAGAGGCGATCTACGACGGTGCCGCACTGCGCCTGCGCCCCAAGCTCATGACCGTGATGGTGGACATCCTCGGCCTCTTGCCCGTGCTGCTCGCCACCGGCGCGGGCAGCGACGTTATGAAGCCCATCGCCATCCCCTTCGTCTTCGGCCTCATCACCTCCACGCTCTTCGTGCTCATCGTGCTGCCCGTCATGTACGCCATGGTGCGCGAGCGCGAACTGGCCCGCAAGGGGAAATTGGTGGTGCTTGAATTCGAGGATTGAACCCGCAGGGCGGTGCGGGTCTGCCTGATGGTTAGGGCGTGCCCCCGGCTCAAATGCAGCCGGGGTCGGGCTATCCGCTGCAAGTCCTCGCCGAAGACGGCTCCGGGCTTTCCGCTTCTATCCCTCACGCGAAGCACGCGCAAGGCTCGCCGCACGGATATGCCCTCACACAAATCCCCGCTCTACCTTCCCACCATCAGATTTCGCCCCATGAGTTCTAGCGCCTTCGACCCTAAGTCCCATTGGGAGAACATCTTCATTTCAACCGCCATCTGACCCCGATGTACCCTTCTCGTCCAATGGTTGGTCCCCATACCGAGGAAGTGTCGAAGTAAGGTCCGAACGGATCCTGCCATCCGATGATCGGTCGCAGTTGACGGAAGTCGAAGATGTTCTCGCAGCCACCATAGAACTCGAAGGCTTTCAGCCGGTAAGTGATCTGCGCGTTGAGAACACTGTACGGCTTCGAAACGGCTGGTCTGGAGTATTGCTCAGGCAGCTCACTGGTGCTTGGCAGGTGCTGTTGATCGTACCAATGCGCGTTCGCATCGAACTGCCATCGCTCCTTCGGCAGGTTATAGGTGATCGCCGCCATCAAGCGGTTCGTGGGAATAAAGGGTAAGCCGCGTGTCACGCCCTTCGCCGTACGTTGAACATCCAGGTAGTTGTAGGCCAGCCGCAGACCCAGCCCCTCTCGCAGCGTCATGTTCACGTCGACTTGGAACGCATTGCTGACTGCCGTGGCATCGGTACCATCGATCAGGGCAAGCGTTGGGTCACTGTCGTAGTCGGGATAGAATTGGTGCTGGAAGCGGGTCTGGTAGAAGTCCAGGTTCACGGTCCCTTTCATTCCCCACCTCTTCAGTTGCATGGTGTGATCCACACCCCACGTGATGGCCTGTTCTGGCCCTAAGGCGGAAATGAAGCGTACATCCCGCGAACTGGCCATAAGGTTGATATTCTCGCTGAACAGCTCCACCTGCCGCCATCCGGCCCCTACCGAAGCACGAAGGATATGCTGCTCGTTCACTTGGTACTTCAGCATCGTTCGTGGCGTGAAGAAGGTGCCGTAGCGCTGGTGCCGGTCAACCCGTGCACCTACGATCAACAGAACACGGTCGTTGAGCCACTTGAATGCGTTCTCGGCAAAGGCACCCGGAATGTCGCGGCCGCTCCTGTAGATCCCGGCGTAGGTACGCGGGTCGGCGGTATCCGCGAAGGCGATGCTTTCCTCCAGGTCTTGGTACCGGTAGCTGATGCCGTACTTCAGCAAATGACCACCGGCCCATTCCAGTTCGTGGTGCACGCTCATGTTCATACTTGATTGGAGCGCTGCGTATTTGAGCCGTCCATAACGCGAACGCTGGTCTTGGTGGTAGGCGCTCGCGGAAAGCACCACTGCTTCACGTACGGTGAACCGATATCCCAGTTTCGTAAGAAGTTCCGGTTGGGTGATGTCAACGGTCTGGCCATACGCTGCCTCCGGTTCTTCAGGTTGGAATTCCATCTGCCCACCGATCCGTGCTTCATTCCAGAAGCGCATGCCGATATGGGCGAAGAACCCTGGCGCCCGCTCATTTCCATATTTCCACCGGTTGTACACCATATAGCGTGTCAACTGCGGCAGGTCCATGAACGTGTCGGCATCGCGATCAAAGCGCCCGGCCGGTTGCACCGTGTGCAGCGCGAGCAGCGTGCTCCACTTCTTGCCTTTGCCAATAGGGCGGGCCGCGTTCAGGTTCAGGTGGCGCTCGCCGAAGGTGTTCACATACGCATTGGCGAACAACCTGTCCGTGCGATCAGGCATCCGTGGTTCCACGTTGATCTGTCCACTGATCCCTTCTGCTCCCTGCAAAATGGACGTGCTGCCCTTGGCCACATAGATGTTCTCCACCACCGTACCGGGCAGGCTGCTTATGCCATACGTGAACGGCAGGCCGATGAACATTGGCTGTCCATCGAACAGCACTTGGTTGTACACGCCTGAAATACCCAGGACGCGCAACTCCTTCGTATTGGTCACAACATTCGTCGTCTGCGATTGAACGCTCGCTTGGGTTCCGAAGCATCCGGCCAGATCACAGCAGGCACCCTTGGCCAGTTCTTTCTGCGTGATCACCTCGGTCTTCACGGCCGACATCCGATCTATGAAAGCGCCCGGCCGTTCGGCTTTCACCACCACTTCTTTCAACGCGGTGGCGTCGCGGTGCAACAGGATGGTCAGATACGCAGAGCGCCCAACAGCCACCGTGTCCTTGCTATAGCCGATGAAGGAAGCCACCACGCGCCGATCCACGATCCCAGCTGTATCCAGTTGGAAGATCCCATTCTCATTGGTGTTCGTCCCGGTCGTGGTTCCCAGCCAGGCAACCGTCGCGAACGGAAGGGCACTGCGTTCTCCGTTCTCATCAATGCCCAATACCTTACCCTTTATGGACTGCCCTGCGCATGGCAAGGCAGCGGTGGCGAATATGATCGCCACCGCGTGAAAGAGCGCTTTCATGGTCAGCGCTTCTTACCCGGCCTCACCCGGTAGGGATACTCACCCGGGGCATCGCAACTAGGCGCACTCTCTACGAGCTTCACCAATTGCTCTTCGTTCAGAAGAGCCGGGTGATAGTCTACGTGGACCACCACTTCTCCCATTTGGATCGGCGAGAATTCCACTTCGTCGACACCCTCGGCATTCACCAACTTCTTCTCAATGATGGGCAGGTCGCCTGCGCAACTGACGCCGGTGATCCTGAATTGGGCCACCCTCACCGAGTCCACCGGGATCTGGGCATGGAGTTGGGTGCAGCAAAGCAAGGTCGCGAGGACCAACAGAAACTTGTTCATGACGGTTGTATTTGAGTTTGACTGATCGAACACTTGCCGCTGTTTCCAGCGGGCTCGATCACACCTTCGGAGGTTGCCAAACTGAAGGTCGGGTCGCTCTCAATACCAATACGAGCGGTTCGCAACCATTTTGGGAATGCATGGCTACCGGAGCGGGTAGGTGCATTTCCGATTGTACCACCATGCCAGTGCAGGTCGAGCATGTCATGAAAGGCGAGCACGGCTCGTCACCGCATGGGTCCTGTGTATCCCGTGGTGCATTCGTACTGGGCGGTTCTTGCTGGGCACAGCCCTTCTCGTTACAGCAACAGTCCGTCCCCGCGCCGTTCAATACACCGGCATTTACCGCAAACCCGGCCAGTATGACCAGGATGAGGAGTATTGCAGTTGCGCGCATGAGGAGACAAATATAGCCCCTTGCCCAAACGAACAAGCCCCGGAGACCAGTCCAGGGCTTGTTCAGTAGTGTAGGTCGGTGTACTAGGCAGCAGCAGCCTCGTCCTGCTTCGACGAGCCGCTGTCCACGATCATGCGGGCATCGAAGTACTCTTGGAAGAAGTCAGGGTTGCTCACCTGGTATTCCGGCATCATCTTGTCCATCCGGTTGTTCAGGATCTTCATGCTGTCCTTCACCAGCGCGTTGATCTCTGCGGTGGCACCCTTGCGCACGGTCAGTGCGGCGCGGGGCGAGCCCACGGTGGCGGTGTACGCATCGATCGTGCTCTGGTGGGCCGTCAGGTCAGCCGCGACCAGTCCGTAAGCGGCCAGCGCGGCGATGATCGGGTTCGCCAGGTCGTGGATGTTCTGGCACGTCTGTGCGATCACGGCATCACGCGTTTGCATCAGGTCGCTCTTGCTGTAGTCCACCTTGGCTTGCAGCACCACGTCACCTTGGTCCTCGGCGTAGGCGAACACGCTCTGCGCGATCTCCACGGTCTTCTTCACCATCGCCTCCTTCTTGAAACGTTTGTCGAGGGCGACACCCAGCAGGCTGGTCTCCTGCGTCTGCGTCGCATCCTCGATACTCTTCACGTTGCCCTTGAATTCATCGTGGGCGTTCTTGAACGGAACCTGTCCCGTCCACACAGCCAGATGCTTCGCCAGCACCTGCAACAGAGCATAGAACATGCTCATCCGGTCTTCGTTCGCTTTGTTCATTGTTGTTGAGTTTTTAGCGGTTTTGGCGGGTTGAAACGACAGGTGCTCGGAATGGTTTCGTCATCCGAAAACTATTTTCACATTCCCAGCATTGGCGGGGCTTGCAGAAGGGGTCGTTGAGAGGGTAGTTTCAACCGTTCATCCCGCTTTCAGTGCCCCGGAAGGTTCTCCTATTGGTTTGGCTTGGCATTTTCCCCCCTCTCCGGCTTGCCCCGGGCTCGACCCGGGGGTAAGGGGCCGGTGGTGTGGGCATTTTCATCCCGCCCCAGCGGGTAGGTCCTTTGGCGATACCGTA
>DLGQ01000070.1 GCA_002482775.1 Flavobacteriales bacterium UBA7690
AGGACGAACCAACAACCGTAAACCTATCTTCGGACATCATCCCCAAACTGTAAACCTGTTTTAGGACGGGTCACATCTTCTGAAGCCCCAGGGAGCACGAGCCTGACGCACTTTGCCCTGCCATCAGGTCAGATCCATGAGGTATTGTGACCCATGGCACGCTCCAGCGTCTCCACAGGTAGGGCGCATCCCTCTGCTAAGGAGCCACCGGAGAACGATCGATCGTTGAAAAACTTGATGGGTATGAAGCCACCCCGACACGGAAGATCACGTCTACCTTACAAACGCAACACGCTCATCTCCAAGCGGGAATCGTTCATTCCACAGTACGCTGTCGAAACTTCTGCTGACCGGTCATTGACAATGCACGAACGGTGGTCGGAAGGATCGAAAAAGAACCGAACTTTGTCATGGGGATGATACTGATCAAGAGAGCTATCGGCGCGGTCCTTAGGACGCGTGGCAGGCAAGCATGGACCACTATCGGAGCTGTCCTGTGCTGGTACTTACCCCTTTTAACCCCAGCGCAGCAGTTGTTGGATGATTTCAACCGCACCGCAGGCCCCACCGTAGCCGGAGGTTGGACGGAAACGGAAACAGTTGCCGGCACCGGTGCTGCGCTGAACGCTTCAGGGCAGCTCATACTATCCAGTGCGACTGCTGGCAGGGATTTCATCTCCCAAGATGTGACCGGCTTTTATGGCATTCGACTTGACACGAATGATTGCGCTTTAACATGGGCGTTCTGCATGCAGCAAACGCGTGCAACCCCATCAGGATTCGGTGCGAGTAATTACGGATCTGCTTTTGTGTTGGGCTCGACCAGCTCTAATTTCACCAGTGCAGGTCAGGGTTATGCGGTCGTGCTTGGAGGTGCGAGTCCCTATTCGCTGCGTCTCGTTGCTTTCAACAACGGACTTTCTGGAACACAAACCACGATCGTGACGGGACCTAGTCCTGGCGCTGGATATCGCGCCATACGCGTGGTGTATACACCAGGCACCAACGTGTGGCAGTTGTTCGTGAACAACCTCACCGTTGCGAATTTCTCAAGCTCCAATCCGGTCACGACAGCTGTTACATCTGTTGGGACCCCCACCGCAAACAATACCTATACAGGTGTGGGCTTGCCGTTCACTGGTGCGTTCTGGAACCATAGTACCACGGGTTCAGAGGCCGCACTATTCGACAACATCTACATTCCACAAGCGTGCATTCCCCGGGTGAATTTCACCAGTGCATCCAATACATCGGTGGAGAACATCGGTGCTGCGGTACCCGTGAACATGACAATTTTCCCAGCTTCGGTAACTGGGGGGACCATTGTGATCACTTTCTCCAATGGACCCGGTGTGGTCTATGGCACGGACTATTCCATTTCTGGGAGTGGTGTCGTTGTTGCTGGGAGCACAATAACCATTACCGTGCCCGCTTTGGCCACAACGGCGTCGTTCAATATTTCGTTCGTCGACGATCTTGCTGATGAAGGCAACGAGTATGTATCCTTCCTGATAAGCTCAACTACGGGCGATCTTGTGTTCGGCTCATCGTTGGTGTATACGCAGAACATCATCGACAATGACGGTGCGCCTTCGGTCACCTTTACGACAACTAGCGTGAGCGTGGTGGAGTCAACGACTGGTCCACACACCTACAATTTGAGCATTAGTCCTATGATGGCAACGGCAGTGACCGTGCAGATCACCATTACCAATAGCTTAGGCTTGGTCTACGGCCAAGTGTATAGTGCGGGTTTAGGTACGGACTATTACGTGGGTGGATATGCCGCTGGTCCTTTGCCAAGTACTGGAGTTTTCAATGTCATTATACCAGCGAGCACCTCGGGCATATCTTTTACCGCAGGCATCTATGATGATCCATGGATAGATACACCTGTCGAGACCGCGACCTTCGTGATCACCTCCGTCAGTGCTGGAGCGGCTATTGGCGCAGCGAACACGGCTTTGTTAAGCATTAGTGATAATGAGGCGTTCCCAACAGTACTCTCCTCTGGCGATCTGGCCATCGTGGGGGTGAACGCCAACAACGTGGCTTGTGGGGGATCCACGGGCGAAGACATTATCAGTTTCTTCTGTTTCAAGGCGATAACTCCCGGTACCACGATCGACCTGACGGATGCCGGTTATGGAAACTGCAATGCAGGACAATGGACCGAAAACGAGGGCATGGTGCGTATGACCCGCACGGGACCAGTGATACCCGCAGGTCAGGTGATCACCTTCCGCACTACCAACAGTACTGTGAACAATGTGGTGGGCATGTTCCCGGATGCATCTTGGACATCTACCGACATCGGGGGCAGTAATGCACTGAACTTGAACGTGGGTGGTGATCAGATCTTTTTCATGCAAGGTGGTAATTGGACTGACCCTGCAGGTGCGGACAATTCCACCTACAGTGGGACTATCCTGTACGGTTTTTCCACGAATGTGACCGTGCCATGGACTGGTCTTTGTGGCAGCACGCAACGAAGCGGATTGCCTGTTGGCATGAACTGCTTCAGTATGGCACCCACCGGTGCAACGGACTTCAACAAATACACTGGATCACGGGCCGCAAAGACCCAACGCGATTGGATGATCGCGTTGGACACCCCTACCAACTGGTCCAGTTTGGGCAGTTGCGGGGTTTACAATAGCACAGCGCCAAATTGGCTAACGGAGCCTCCACTTCCCATCATAGTCGGCGGCTTCACCCCCGGCCTCTGGCGCGGAACCACCAACACGGATTGGCTCGAGTGCAAGAACTGGGATGATGTGACCGTGCCCATCGCCACCACCAACGTTCGTATCGATGAGACCGCCACCAACCACTGTGAGGTGGGTGTCTCGGCAGGTACCACGGCCGTCTGCGCCTCTCTTGTTCAGACGAACAGCGGCACGGCGCGCAACCTCACTGTCCGCAACGGAAGTAGTTTGGCCGTGGGCGGGCCCATCACCGTTCAGCGTACAGCTGCTGGCACCGCGATCTCGCTCACCGTTTCCAGCACCGGCGGCGCAAGTACCCTCACCGCAACGGACTTCACCGTGCAAGGGGTGACCTCGGGTGCTTCGGAAGCGATACTCCGAAATGAAGCGCAGGGGAATACCATGCTCTTCTCGGGCAACTTCAATATCGGCTTAGGGGGCTTGGTGGACCTGAACGGCGGCGGCACGGCAGGCGGGCGGATCTCCATCGGCGGCAACTACAGCAATGCCGGCCCCACGGAAGCAACGTTGGATGAGACCAACGGGACAATAGCCTTCAACGGTACAGGTAACCAAACGATCAGCACGGGCGGTTTCCAGGATGTGTTCTTTGAACTGGTATTGACCAAGGCTTCTGGAGCGTTGACCTTGAACAACCCGTTGGCCGTGCGCGATACCATCTTCTTCAATAGCGGCCTGTTGAACACCAACGGCAACACAGGCCTGTTGACCATGCGCGCGGGCAGCGGGTACAGGAACGCATCCGACGCTAGCTTCGTGAACGGACCGATGTCTAAGCTCGGGAATTCGGACTTCCTGTTCCCGATCGGAAAGGGAACCGTAATGCGGCCTGCTGGTGTGCGCAGTTTACCAGTTTGGCCACCCTTGAATTTCACCGCGGAGTATTTCCCGGTCTCCGCCTATTCGTGGGGCACGGTGCGTGAAGCACCCCTGCACCACTTGAGCGATTGTGAACATTGGTTGATCGATGAGCATGTCATGTCCGCTGGAACGCTTACCGCCGTGGTAGACCTCACCTGGCGCTCACCCAACAGTTGTGGTGTCGACAACCTCGCGGAATTGCGTGTGGCCCGTTGGGATGATTCGGGGATCTGGCGCGATCGTGGCAATGGAGGCGCTACAGGGACCGTGCTGAATGGGACCATACCTACTGCGGCTGGCCAGAACTTCATTACCCACTTCAATGCCAACGACACGACCGCTTGGACCTTGGCATCCACCACGGCGAACAATCCATTGCCCATCACGTTGGTGGATTTCACCGCCACACCCGAAGGCTCCGCCGTGCGCCTGAACTGGATCACTGCTTCCGAATATGAGAATGCCCTCTTCACGGTGGAACGCAGCAAATACGGCATCGAGTTCGAGCATGTGGTGGATGTTCCCGGAGCGGTGTTCAGTACTGGTCTGTTGAACTACACCGACCTTGATCGTTCACCCTACTCGGGCCTGAGCTACTATCGCTTGCGCCAGACGGACCTGGATGGTACGTTCACCTACTCCACCGTGGTACCCGTGGTGATCGGAGGGATCGCCGATAGGCCCTTGGTGGTATTCGGTCGCGAGGGTACCGTAACGGCGGTCCACGACTTCAAGGCCGGTAGCCGGTACGAGTTGATGGACATGACCGGGCGGGTCATCTCTAGTGGCAACACCACCATGGATGGCCGCACCGAAGTGAACGGTGCGGACTTGTCGCACGGTGCATATGTGTTCCGTGTCCAGGACGGCGAGCGTATGGAGAGCGAACGCTTCGTGTACTGACCTTTAGTCCTCGATCACGAGCGCGAACGTGGGGTCGAGCGGATCCAGCACATCGATCCATTTGTCCAACGCTGCAAGTCCCTCGGCTGCTATGCGCGGAAGTATGTTATCCTTACGCTCCTGTAGACCACCGCCCGGGAACAGTGCCTCGTGTATGGCGTCCATACGACCCATCAAGACCGCCTGATCGTGCTTTGCCGCACGCACCATGCCCTTCTCCAACCGCTGAACACCATGGAGTGCCTGCTTCTGGCGGGCTTCTACAGCACCCCGCAGGCTAGCGTCGGCCTTGGTGGCTTCGCTGGCGATACGCGCGTACAACTTCTCCAACTCCGCGAGTTCCTCAGCCAGATCGGTGCGGAAGCCAGCGCCCTTCTTCGCGACTTCGGCTTTCAACGCATCAAGCGGAGCGAACAACTGTTGCGGTGTGAGCTGTAGCTCCGTCCATTGGCGCATCTGCTTGCTGCTGATGCTGGCCGCGCTCGTTCGCAGGAACACCACCGGCATGGGCACTCGCATCGCCTGGAAGAGCCACCGCAACTGGATCCAGTACGCCAACTCCCCACCCCCACCGATGTATGCGATGTTGGGCAGCACCACCTCCTGGTACACCGGCCGCAGCAATACGTTGGGTGAGAAGTCCTGCGGACGGATGCGCGCTTCGAGGAGCATCTCGTCCAAAGTCCAGCGCGGCCCACCATCCAGCACTTGGTAGTGATCAGCATCCTGTACGATCCGAGATCGGTGCCCTGGTCGCAAATGGAACAGGTTGATCTCCCGCGCATGGGCCTGCACCGTGTACCGCGCTTCTATGCGCTCGTTGGCGTAGGCTACCGTGCGCTGCGCGATCTGGTTCAGTAGTTCCTCCTCGATCACAGGAGCGAAGAGCTTCTTCAACGAAGGGTCATCGCCATCCAGGATGATGAGCCCGAAATGGCCGAAGAGCGCGTGGATGAAATGGCGGGTGGCTTCGGCCAAGGTGCGGTCCTCACGGTACGCGTCGCGAAGCATGTTCGCGACATGGGCTGCATCGGCACCGGGCCCTAGCGCCTCGATCGCCTCTTCCACTTGCGTGGAGACGCCCGTGAGCTTCATACGCCCCACAGCGCCACCACTGGCACCGGTCCAGCGGATCGTTCGGCCATTGACCACCGCATGATCGATCTCCGCTGCATCATGGTCTTCCGAGGCCATCCAGAACACGGGCACCACGGGACGATCCAACTGCGCTTCGGCTTGGCGAGCAAGGCGGATGGCATTGAGGATCTTATACGGCACGTACAGCGGGCCGGTGAACAGACAAAGCTGGTGGCCGGTGGTCACCGTGAGGCAACGCGGATCGCGCAATTTGCCGAGGCTCGCGCGCACAGCATCATGCATTGGCCCAGTAGAATGTTGCTTTTCCAGGGCTGCGCAAAGCACGGCGCGGTGCTGCGGATCGAAGTGGCGCCCTTGTGCCGCTTGGCGCAAGCCGTCCAGGTCCGCAGGATGTTCCAAGAATTCACGGATGAACCCTTCGTTGGCCAAGTGATCGAGCACCGGCATGGTGAAACGTCCGGTATCCGCGTAAGCGATGCGCTCTACCTGCATGTGGGGTGCAAAGGTAGCCGGGGGGCCAGCAGCGATGGCATACCCTACGATGGCTCCTGTGGCACTACTTTTCGGGTTCACCGGAACTAGGATGGCCGCCACCCCACCCACCGAGCGCTTCACTTCGCTGAAGGAGTTCTTCCCGTTCTACTTAGGTGAACATCGGAACCCGACAAGCAGGGTGCTGCACTTCATTGGAACAGCCCTGATCGCCGTGTGGATCGTGCTTGCCGTTGGAACGCGCAACGCCATGTGGCTGTGGTTGATCCCCGTTGGGGGGTATGGCTTCGCTTGGGTAGGCCACGCGTTCTTCGAGCGGAACAAGCCGGCCACGTTCAAGTACCCGCTCTACAGCCTGGCGAGTGACTTCATCCTCTTTTGGCGTCTACTGACTGGTCGCGAACGTTTCCGGCCGTGAACATCCTTCTGAAAACCACCAACCCTACCTGCCATGCCTATTCGAATGACCGATGACCGCAACGACGATCAACCCAACCGCAGCAGACCCGGAGGCGGCGGAAGGATGAGCGGCGGCGGCGGCGGCCTCGGTTCCTTGGCACCTATGCTGATCGGCCTGCTGATGAAGAAGCCGAAGCTGATGCTTGGCCTGCTCGCCGTTGTCGCCATCCTGTATTTCACAGGTGCGTTGAAAGGCTGCCTAGGGGAAGGCGGTGGCGGGGTGGCGCAACTGCTGCAATTGGCAACCGGCGCTAACATGGACCCGGCGGTCTACGACAAGGAAGAAGTGTTCGAGCCGCTGGCCGATAATGTGAATGCACCCCTACCCGAGCGCTTCTCGTTGGAACAATTCGCACCGCAGCGCCGAAACCAAGGGCAACAAGGAAGTTGCGTGGCGTGGGCTAGCGCATATGCTGCGCGATCAATCGTGCAAGCCGCAGCCACCAAGCAGGATCCGAACAGCACGGCTTTCAGCCCGGCGTTCATGTACAACCAGATCAAGATCGACAACAGCGATTGCCAAGGCAGCTACATCCACTTGGCCATGGACCAGATGAAAGGTGGTGGTGCCCTCCCCTTCAGCCAGTTCGCCTACACGGACCAGAGCTGCGCGAAACTCCCAACGGAAGAGCAGCGCCAACAAGCCTCCCAGTTCCGCATCAAGGGTTCGCAGCGGTTGTCCAAAGGTGGTGATCCAAGGTCCGAAGTGGACATGCTGGCCATGAAACAGCAGCTTTCGCAAGGGAGCCCGGTGGTGATCGGCATGATGGTGGGCGGCAGTTTCATGCAGGACATGATGGGCCAGGACCGGTGGCTCCCGACCCAAGGGGATTATGGCATGCAAGGTTTCGGTGGGCATGCCATGTGCGTCATCGGTTACGATGACTACAAATTCGACGACCTCTATAAAGCTGGCATGGGCGGGTTCCAGATCATGAACTCCTGGGGCCCGGAATGGGGAAAGAACGGTCTTGCCTGGGTGAGCTATGATGATTTCGCGCACTTCACCAAGGAGGCCTACGCCGTGTATCCACAAGGTGAGGGCTTGGATGTGAAACCCAGCACCTTCAACATCGGTTTCGGCCTGCCATTGGTGGATGAAGCGGGCAAGGTGACGGGTGAATACATCGCTTTGAAGCACGTTGGTGGGCGCACCTTCCGCACGGAGAAGCCGATCGCCAAGGGCACACGCTTCAAAGTGGAAATGACGAACAACACCGAATGCTACGCCTATTGCTTCGGACAAGAGACCGATGGCAGCAGCTACATCCTTTTCCCCAACACCCCGAAGCACTCGCCCTACTGCGGCATCACCGGCACGCGCCAATTCCCACGCGACCAGAGCATGACGGCTGATGATGTGGGCACCACCGATGTGATGACCATCCTGGTGTACAACCAAGCCATCGATTTCAACAAGATGGATGCTGCGCTGAAGGCTTCAGCTGCGAAAGGCATGGATGCGAAGCTCAGCGCCGTACTGGGCGGAGAACTGGCAGACGCCGCCTCGTTGAATTACACCCAAGGCAAGACATTCGGTGCTAGCGGCCCCGCCAACAAAGCAGCCATGGCCGTGGTACTCGAGATCGAGAAACGATGAACGAGAACAGGGTTCCGAACGAAGAAGGGCTGCATGAGCAGCCCTTCTTCATTACCAACCCATTCAGGTCAAACGACCATGGCCCTCAGATCATGCTCATTCGCCTCGGTGATGCGTACTTCCGCAAAATCCCCCACACGCATATGCACATCGTCGCTGAAGGGGATCAGCACCTCGTTGTCCACTTCCGGTGAATCGAATTCGCTGCGCGCGATCCAGTGGCCATTCTCGGCTTTATCCACCAGTACTTTCAAGGTCTTGCCCACCTTGGCTTGGTTCAACTCCAAGCTGATGCCGCCTTGCAGCTCCATGATCTCTTGGGCACGCTCCTGCTTCACGGTTTCCGGCACATCGTCCTCCATGGTGTGCGCGTGGGTGTCTTCTTCGTGACTGTAGGTGAACGCGCCTAACCGGTCGAAGCGCATCCGTTCGATCCACCGCAGACTATCGTCGTGATCCGCTTGTGTCTCCCCGGGGAAACCGGCGATCAGCGTGGTGCGGATGGCGATGCCCGGCACCTTGTCGCGGATAGTGGCCACCAGTGTCTCGGTCTTCTCCTGTGTGATGCCGCGCCGCATGCGTTTCAGCATGTTGGTGCTGCCATGCTGCAACGGCATGTCCAGGTAGTTACAAACGTTGCTGCGCTCGCGCATCACATCCAGTACTTCCATGGGAAATCCGCTGGGGAAGGCATAATGCAAGCGGATCCATTCGATACCCTCCACATCGCTGAGACGTGAAACGAGCTCGTCCAAATTCCGCTTCTTGTAGATGTCCAGACCATAATAGGTAAGGTCTTGCGCGATCAGGATCAACTCCTTCACGCCTTGCCTGGCCAAGTTGCCCGCATTGGTCACCAGCTGGTCCATGGGCGTGCTGATGTGCTGCCCACGCATGAGGGGGATGGCGCAGAAGCTGCACTTGCGATCGCAGCCTTCGCTGATCTTGAAGTAGGCGTAGTGGGCCGGTGTTGTAAGCAGCCGCTCCCCCACTAGTTCCTTCTTGTAATCCGCCTTCAACGTCTTCAACAACCGTGGCAGATCACGCGTGCCGAACCAAGCATCGACCTGTGGGATCTCGGCCTTCAGTTCCGGAGCATACCGCTGGCTTAGGCAACCGGTCACATATACCTTTTCTACCAGCCCTTTGTCCTTGGCCTTGGCATAGCTCAAGATGGTATCGATACTTTCCTGCTTGGCATTGTCTATGAAGCCGCAGGTATTGATCACCACCACGTTGTGCTCGCCACTGTCGGATTGGTGGTCCACTGCGATTCCGCTGGCATGCAACTGGGCCATCAGCACCTCACTGTCGAAGGTGTTCTTGGAACAACCGAGGGTAACGACGTTGACCTTGGTAGGCTTCAGGGTACGTGCTTTCATTCTGGAACCCCTGTGATCACAAGGGCCGCAAAGGTAGCCGGTACCACCAAAACGCTAGCTTGGGGTGGCGCGTTGCGAGAACGGGAAAGCGAAAGAACCGATGGAACCAGCTTGAAACCTGTCAGTGATCGAGAACCAGCGTGTGGAACAAAGGTTACTTGATACATGACTCGTCCTGAAATGGGTTTAC
>DLGQ01000038.1 GCA_002482775.1 Flavobacteriales bacterium UBA7690
ATGGGGAATGCGGCCACCATGTGCTGCACCTGGTCCAGGCTCACCTCCGCAGGCAGCTCACGCAGCACGCCTAGGGTGTTCTCGGGTTCGTTGGGGCGTTTCATAGCAGCAGGGTGGTAAGGGAATGCAGCAGTTCGGTGCGCAGCGGCTTGGCACGTCCGTCTAGCTGGTCGCGCACTGCGGCGCGGGCACGGCTCACGCGGGTCTTCACGGCGTTCTCGTTGGTGCCTTGGATCACGGCGATCTCCGCCATGCTCAGTCCGCTCACCTCGAAGAGCACCAGCGCATCGCGTTGCGCGGTGGGCAGCTTGTCCAAGGTGCTGTACAGGATGCCCACGTCCACGAGCATCTCCGCGTTGGCACCACGGTCCTTCAACCGTGCCGACTGTTTCTCGCAGATCAGCTCGTTGCGTTTGCCCATGCGCCAGATGCTGATGGACCGGTTCTTCGCGGCGCGCACCAGGTAGTGCAACAGTTCATCCTTTTTCTGGATACGATCGAACTGCTGGAAGGCGCTCAGCAGCACATCCTGCATCAGGTCCTGCGCGTCCATCTTGCCATAGGCCAGCGCCGAGCAATAGCGTGCGAAGGGCTCGTGGCAGGCCTTGTAGGCTTGCATGAACTCGGTTCGCTTGTCGGTGCTCACGGTGTGGGGCTTCTGAGGGGTATGTCGCGGAAGTACGGGAAAGGTTACACGGGTGGGATGGATCGTTCAGTCGGCAGGAGCAGTTCGCAGGAGCAGTTGGCAGGCGCACCACGGATCATTGCTCTTGCTCCTGCCCCTGTCCCTGTCCTTCACGAAAAACCAGCACTGACCAACGCATCCACATATTTATCAATGTACACGTCCAACTGCTTCGCTTTGTACTGCATCACGTAGCGCGGATGCTCCAGCGCCACGATGCGGTCGAACAACTGCAGCCGTTCGTTCAACTTGCCGAAGTACGCCGCGTTCTTTCCCGTGCCGATGCAGAAGGCCACATCGGTGCGCATGCCACAGCCCACCAACGTGCGCAGCCAATTCTCCACGAAGGGTGTCACCGCCTTCTCCAGCGCCGGGTCATCGTAGTAGTTCAGGTTGATGGCGTTGCCTGCACCATGGTGCTTCACGAAACCCAGCGGACAGATCGCATGCACGTACACCTGGCTGTAGAACGCCCCGGCACCACCTGCCGCGCGGATCATGCGGTAGAAGAAGTCGCTGCTCGGTTCGTGCGTGCGTAGGCCGCGTACGGGGATCAGCAGGTCGCTCTCGCAGCGCTTCGTATCCGTGAAGGAGAGTCCCGTGCTGCCCGCGCCCAACCTGCCGGGGTTGATGCCCAGCATCAGCACGCGCGGCGTGTTGTCGCTGTAGAACGCCCGGTGGAACGTGGTCACGATCCGGCGCACCTCGTCGCTGTTCTCGCCATTGAACGGATCCAGCAGCCCGACACCTTTGGGCAGGTCAACGCCGTGCAGCGAGAACGAGAGCACATGGCGCAACAGGCGGTCGGCGAGCATGGGGCGAAGTTCGGTACTCGTGATCGTGCCGCTCATCACCGGTGGTCATTCGCCTGGCAATGAACACGACCTTCGTACGTTCTTCACCGTGAACGGATCACCATGTGCACCAGCTTGTTCCTCTTCCTGTTGCCCGCCTTCGTTGTTGCACAAGAACATCCCTTCCTGGGTGCGTATACGGTGGCTGAAGTGGATGGTGGTGTGCGCATCCAATGGACCATCGTAGGTGGCAACACCTGCGATGGCCAAGGCGTGCAACGCTCGTTGGACGGTGTGGTCTTTGCCGACGTCCATACCATTGCCGGACTGTGCGGACATCCTTCTGTTGATGTGCAGTACAACTGGTTGGATGCCACACCGCCCGAACTGCAACGCGTGTATTACCGCGTACGTATGGGTTTCGAAGACTATAGTTCGGTGAAGTCCGTGGACATCTCGCGGCTCATCACCACGGAACAACGTGTCTTCCCTTCACCGGCCAAGGAACACATCACGCTGCTCCTCAACGTGCCCAGCTACAGCACCATGGAGCTGCAGGTGTTCGCAGCGGATGGCAGTTTGGTGCGCACCTACGCCGGCGTACCAGCACAACGCACGGAGATCGAACTGCTGGGCTTGGCTTCCGGCGTCTACACTTACACCGCGTTGGTGGATGGGCGCACGTTCACGGGGCGGTTCGTGAAGGGGTGAACGGTTGTTGCGGAGCTTATTCCGCAGCGGGGAAGAACACGCTGCATGTTATGTGAACGAACATCGATCTGTAAACTCCACAACAAAATTCCCACCGGCATTTCATCATTACGGTCTCCGCATTTATCTTCGCCGAGCAGTGCCATGGTCGCTCCCCATGGATCTTCTTTCTCTCTGTTTTCTCTGGCAATGGAGCGCGTCACACATATTCCAATATCCGCCTCAGGGAATACCTCTGCGAAAGAAGAAGCCCCCGGTGCTACGAACACCAGGTGTCTCGGTCGCTCATGTCCCACCCACCCACGTGTATAGGTAGCGAAACAGAGTCGTACAAAGGTAGGGCGGACCCGAACGGCCTTAGGCAGCGCCCGCCGCAGAGAGGCGGTCTAGTAGGACCAATGCTTGCATGCCGCCGCAACAACTAGTTGGAAGAAGCGGTAACTTGACAAGAACAATGCTCTCTGCCGATACGAACAAGACCATGATCCACTGCACCCGAACACATGAACCAAGGCGCAGCTTTATGCATATTGCAGCCCTTGTCGCCATGGTGCTCTGTGCCTCTACGAATGCCCAGAACGTAGTACCCAACCCGGGGTTCGAGGAGGCGGATAGTTGCTCTGATCAGCTACCCCCATTTGAAGGCATCCACGATTGGTACAGTGTTAACGGAAGCCCGGATCATCTACGAGGCTGTTTACCATACGGGGATTTTCGGGGGCTGCCCATGAACTACTTCACCTACCAGGAACCTTTCGAGGGGGCCTCGTGCGCGGGGATGTACACGTACCACCAGAATGGTCCGATCGAGTACCGGGAATGGATCGCAACACCGTTGCTAGAACCTTTGGTGGTGGGGCAGACCTATTACTGCAGCTTCAGGGCGAACGCGGCATTCGGCGGCAACGCCCAAAATCCTGAGTTCTGGTTGGCCAATGATAAGGTGGGCATGCTTTTCAAGACCTTGGCGATTCCTGCTTGGAACGTGGGTGATCCCTATCCAGCGCCGCCGAACCATGCGCACATCGCCCATCCACAGATCCTAGCGGATACGGTGGGCTGGACCTTGGTGAGCGGCAGCTTCGTCGCGGATAGCGCATACCGGTATGTGATGATCGGCCAGTTCTTCCGAAATGCCTTGACGGATACACTTCACTTTGCGGACCCGAATTCCGTGTCTCCTTGGTATCCATGGGGATACACCTTGGTGGATGCGGTCTGTGTATCTGCAAATCAGAATGGGTGTGATCTGGGGCAGGGGGGGAGCGAGGCGCAGGCTGCTGTGCCTGTACTTTTCCCCAATCCGGCGAAGGATCAACTGGTCATAGGTCAGAGGGGCGGAACGGAGGCACAGGTATTGGATGCGTTGGGGCGTGTGCTTTGGCAGGGGAGGGTTAGCAGCGATCGTTGGGTAGTGGATGTGGGGTCTTGGGCACGTGGCGCTTATGTATTGCGTATGACACATCGCGGCCGAGTGGAAACACACACGTTCGTATTAGCCGAATAGGGTGCATCGTCCCTGTCCTTTTAGTGATGAACAAAAACAATATGAACATGAGGGCAAAGAACATTGTAATGTACATGGTTCTGGGAGTCCAAGTGCTGACTAGCGATAAATTAGTAGGTCAGTGTTCGGTGTCCAGCAACATTGCTTCCGGAGCAACTAATTTTCTGGGTTGGGTGAATAGCCCGGCAAACAATTTCCCGTTGGAGGTACGTCACGATGGCAACTTCCCCGTCGATTGGTACACGAGCGCGCTACAGCGCATGCGACTCTACCCTACAGGTTCTTCCTTCCTGAATACCGAGAACCCATCGGTCCTACGCGATGGGTTCCTTGCGATCAGCGGGGTGGACGATTTCTTCACGAACGGTAGTAGCCCTGGCCCCCTGAGCCGGTTGCATTTAGTGGATCAGGCCGGGTCGGGTGTTGCTCCAGAGTTCTATGCGCCCCAAGAAGCATATAGGGGATGGATGCGCAACGGCCTAACCATGAGCGGCAATGCCGACATGGGGTACCTCGGGCATAAGTACGGAGCGAATGACCATACGGACATGATCCTGCACTGGAGCAACGATGCTGGCAATAAGGAAGAAGAGTTCGGGCCGGACAGGTTGCGTTTCCTATTCACAACCAATGAAGACGGCAATTCCCCATCAGGAGCCACATCGTTCGAGGGGTTGGAGGCGGCACGGTTCTATCCTGTCTCCGATACGGAGGTGAATTTCGGGCTAGGAGATTTCTTCGCGGGTAATCTGCTTAACAGTATTAACGTAACCGAGCCGACCGAACGATTGGATGTGCTTACTGGACGGGTTCGCATCCGCCAGCTACCAGAGAATGACCCGGCACCTGATCTGCAGAAATTCTTGGTGGTAGACGATGTGGATCCGTTCGACCCTGAGTATGGAGTGGTGAAATGGCGCTATGTGGACATGAGCACCACACCAGATGATGATTGGACAACGACGGGTAACCTAACGATGCATCCCGTGAACAATTTCATCGGCAATACGGATGATGTTCCGATGAACATGCGCACTTTCAACATACGCAGGTTCCGACTTTCGGGCACTGGCAATTATACCATCAGCACGTTCCCCCCACAAGAGCGTAACGGTGCTTTACTGCTGAGCCCCGATATAGACCAGTTCTATGCCAATGGTGCTCTTGGGGCGTTCAGCCTTCTGCACATGGCGGATACCGATGACAACGCAGAACAGAATAGTTTCCGCCCATGGATGCGCGTGGGTCTCACCCTTACGGGAAATGGGGATCAGTGCTATATCGGCCAGAAACACGGGGAGAATTCGGATGAGACCGATATGGTAGTGCATTGGGGAGATGACAGGGGCGAAAGCGGCCCCGACCGGCTGAGGTTCCTCTTCAGTGAAACGCACGATCCACTTGCGACTACAGGATCCACCAGTGTAGAAGGCTTGGAAGCCATGCGCATGACGCCGGTGGATGAAGATCATGTGAACGTTGGAATTGGTGATTTTTACGCGGCCACAGGTGAACCAACTGAGCGGCTCGATGTGCTTAATGGGAAAGTGCGTGTGCGTGACCTCCCCACCGACCCTGCCAGCGCCAGCAACGAATTCGTGACTGTGAACATGACCACCGGTGTCTTGGAGCATCGGCCCTTGGGTGCGTTGCCCGACAACTGCGAGTGGAGCATGAGCACAACATCGCCGAACAACGTTTACACCGCAGTGGGCGCTGCGAACGGTGCATGCCCCGATGCGTCGGAACGTGTTGGTATCGGGACATCTGGTCCAACGTACAAGCTGGATGTACGGCACAACGAGACGAATGGTTCCTTGCCGATGCCGGGCGGGTTGAATGTGGAGATCGTCCCGGATGCAACTGGTAATTCCTTCGGCGTAAGGTCGTTGGTCACGGCAGCCTCGGGTTCTGCACCTACGGATATCTACGGCGTATGGACACAGACGAAGAACGCCACGAACAATAACCACACAGTACGGGCTTATTCACTGCAAGAGACGGGTACTGCTTCGCAAGCGATCGCCGGGTATTTCACAGCGAAAGGATCAGGTGGTTCTACCTCTGTAGGTGCCACCTATGGGGTCTACACGGAAGGGCTTGTGGAGAGCGGTGCGAGCGTGCCATTGACCTTCGGCTTGTATGGCCGCGGAACGAATTCTACTTCGGCGGCTTATGGCTTGAGTGGGTATGCTCAGACACAAATCAACCTGTCAGACACCACCATTACAGCGTATGGGGTTCATGGTCATGCGAAAGGAGGGTCCAAGAGCTACGGTGTATATGGTAAATCGGACCAAAGCGGGGCCAAGAATTTTGGTACTTATGGCCACGCGTACGGTGCTAGTGGCTCACGGAACTATGGAGTTTACGGTCTGGCGAATGGAGGAAGCGTCCTGAATTGCAGCGTGTATGGAGCTGGCGCGGGCAACGATGTCCTGCGCGATTGGGCCGGGTATTTCGCAAGTAGGGTGCAGGTACAAGGTGATATGTACAACGGCCTCACATGGATCTTCTCTGATGCTGCACTCAAAGATCAGGTGGCTGACCTGCCGAACATGAGCCAGCAGATCCTATCGTTACGTCCAAAGAGCTATCACCATACAGCGGCAGCGCAGGCTCGGATGGGTCTTTCTGATGGTGAGCACTTCGGATTCGTTGCACAAGAGGTAGAAGAAGTATTGCCACAATTGGTTTCTTCCACCATCATCGCAGCCCAGTTGGATACGCTCGGCAATGTGGTGCAACCCGAGATGAGCGTACGTGCGGTGAACTATGTGGGCTTGATACCGCTATTGGTGGGCAGCGCTCAAGAGCAGATCATAACGACCAACGCTCAGGCTGGGGAATTGGCTGCGCTACGCGAAGAGCTTGAACAGCAACGCGACCGCTTGGATCAGCTTGAGCACCTCCTTGCCGCCTGCTGCGCCAACCCGAACCCCGACCGCGCCCTGCCACAA
>DLGQ01000080.1 GCA_002482775.1 Flavobacteriales bacterium UBA7690
CAGCGGTCCAGCGGTCCAGCGGTCGCAACTCACCAAGGTAAGCCCATGGGGGCTTTCGCTAGCAAAGAAGCCCCCGGTGCTATGAACACCGAGGGCTTTGGTCACTCATGTCCCACCAACCCAGTTGCATAGGTGAACGAAACAGAGTCGTACAAAGGTATCGCACTACTACAACGTGCCGCTGTGCCTGACAGCTTAAGCAGGATGCCTTGCGAGAGCGCACCCATCATCGCTTGGCATCAATACAACGGGTGTTGAATTCAACAATGCTCAAAGCACTCCTTCTTCTCTTATTGAACCTTGCTCTCGCTGGGATAGCGACGGCTCAGAATCTCGTGCCTAACCCGAGCTTCGAGGATACCACGGCCTGTGGCCAGTATCCGGCTGGTGATTACGAATACATGCTGGGGTTAGCAAGACCTTGGTTCTCCCCCAATAGGGCAACACCCGATATCTACGATTGTGATCTAGACCGTAGTTGCGGACAGCCTATGGACCCTGATGAATTACAAAGTGTTTTCCAACTCGCCTACGATGGCGAACGATTGTCTGGTGCTTTTCATTGGTACGGTCCAGGAGTACCTTCCGATCAGGATACACGTGAATATCTTATGACGCGTCTGCTTGCTCCATTAGCTGCTGGACAGTCGTACGAGGTGTCTCTGCACTATTCTAGGGCAGAAGGTTATGGATTGGCCATCGATCGGATCGGGGTGCATTTGGGCTTCGATAGTATTTCCGTAGACGAAACGGGTGTTCTGGATGTGGCCCCCCAAGTGTTGCTTCGCGATCCATTGAATACGTACCTCGCTGAGGGTGTGGAATGGGTACAGTTGGTCGACACCTTCATAGCTTCAGGGGGTGAAGAGTGGATGACCATCGGAACCTTCGATGGCTCGGATGCCGTGAATGGTACCGATCTACTCCCTGGTTCTGGAAGCAATTTTGCCTACTACTATGTTGATCAGGTCTCGGTTGTGCCCGTATTTGCTCCCCAATTCATTGGTGAGTTGACAGCGTGGCGGAACGGATACGGAGGCTTGGGATTGCGATGGGCAGGAAGGGAGCCGTTGGAAAGATTGCGCTTGTACGACAGTGCGGGGAGGCTTCTTCTGCATGCCACCACGGTCTGGTCATCGGGGCAATACACCCTACAGCCGAAAGTTACTTTGGCCTCGGGGGTCTACAACTTGATCGGGGAGACGTCATGTTGCAGAGTGGTCGCTAGGTTGGTATCGGAAGAAGGAGTGGATTGAGCGCAATACTGCGCCAACATGAAAAGGTATATTGTCTTCGGGGCCTTGATGGTCTTGATGATCGGTCAGCACAAGGTGCTAGGCCAAACTGTGGATTGGTTCACCGGTGGTAACACTGGTCTGAATTCGACGACTAGTTTTTTGGGGACCACTGACGGTGTTCCTATCAATTTTCGCACGAATAACCTGCGCCGCATGCGGCTGATCAACACGTTGAGCACCATCATCAATGGTTTCCCGACCGCACCACGCGACGGTTTCCTGCTCCTGAGCACTCGGCAAGATGCCTACACCAACGCGTTGTCCCGAGCGCCATTCACGCGGCTGCATTTTTAAACCTCCGCAGGGTCTCCTGAGGAACGAAGGGACCCTGCGGCTTGTTGGGGCAGCGATAGTGTTGACTAGTTCGTCGTGCATGCCATTGTGAAATACGAGTTATCCGTTTGAAATTATCGGAGGGTCTTTGGTCCCGTGCCAAGCAACGTCCGTACATACGGCTATGTCGCTCATGTCGGTCCTGTCCATTAAATCGAAGGCACCATGTGCACCCTACAAGTCGCAGTTGTTAAATTCTTGACTCGGCGCACCGATCCACAAGAACGCATGTAGTTTAGCCTTCATGAACGTTCGGCTTGAAGCATATGGAACAACGCAGCTTCAAGCGGCCACACGGCCACACGGCCACACGGCCACACGGCCACACGGGACGTTTAGGACCCTACAAGTTAAGGTCTATTCCTATGGGCAGGCAGCGGTTCGCTGTACTTGCGCTATCTTCTTGGCACCAAAGAACATTGCCATGAAGATCCTGTCATCCCTCTTACTTGCCGCGCTTGTTGTCCCCACCGTGTTGGTTGCGCAGAACTTGGTGCCGAACCCGAGTTTTGAGGAGTACACCGCATGTCCCTCCACGCTCAGTCAGTTTGATCGTGCAGTGGCCTGGGAGTGGTTGCAGGGTTCACCAGATCTGTTCAATGAATGCTGTATAGGGGACACCGTGGGCGTGCCGTACAGTTTCCTAGGCTATCAAGAGGCTTATGAGGGGCAGGGGTATGCGGGTATTGGCACCGGATTTCTTTATAGCAAGGAGTACATCCAGGCCGAATTAGCAAGTGCTCTCATTCCGGGGGTGCCAACATACATCTCCATGCGCGTGTCGCCCGGTGGCTTTGGCGTTCCTGGCATCACCAGCCCATCGCTAGCGGCCAGTGGTTTGGGCATGCGGTTTTCAGTTGACCACTTGCCGTACTTCTCCGAGTTTGGTCAATACGAATTCGATACTGCGCTTGTGTATATGACAGATGTGTTGAATGACACAGCGGTATGGCGACAGTTGAGCGGGGTGGTCATTCCAGACTCGGCCTACAGGTACATTCAAGTGGGCAACTTCATTGCGGAGGAGAATATCGATTTCGAAGTTCTTGATCCCAGCGGTGATTCTCCGACATCGTACGCCTTTGTGGATGCCGTTTGCGTTTCTCAAACGGAGGGAGTCTGTGAAATAGGGAATTGGGTCGTGTCGCATTCAACTTACGTGCAAGGCCCCACTATCCAGATATTGAACGATGTTGTGACTATTTCGGTCTGGGAGGGTCAAGCTGACTTACTAGATGGTCGCTTTGTTGATGCAGTGGGTCGAACGTTGGTACATGTGCCCAAGGTCGTTGCTGGGTCCAATTGGAGCACACCATTCAGGCTGCCTGCTAAAGGAGTTTACATGCTCCAATTCCGAAATTCCTTAGAGCGGATCGGAGTCATTCGTTTCCTTCATGTTCAACCCTAACCCCAATAAACCATGAGAAAGAGATGGCGATTAGCATTCGTGCTAGGTGTTGCGTTGTTGGCTTGGAAATCTAATGCGCAAGTGGTGAACGATGCATTTGGTAACTACCGGCTAACGACAAGCGGTGTTGCTCCAAGGAGTTTCACCATCGGGAATGCCTTTTTTACGCCCGGTGGCTCAGCGTTGAACGTGCGGGGAGATCAGCTTGGCACCGGCAACACCACCGGCGAGGTATTCCGCACTGTTGCTCCCAGCGGTAGCAACACCTTTTGGAGGCTGTTCCGAGGCGCTACGGAGTATGGCCGGTTATTCAACCTTAACGGGGAAACCAGCCTCAACCTGGATGCAGTGAACGGGGCATTCCAACTACAGACCAATTCGTTGAGTCGCATGCGGCTGAACAACACGTTGAGCACCATCATCAACGGTTTCCCGACCGCACCACGCGACGGTTTCCTGCTCCTGAGCACTCGGCAAGATGCCTACACCAACGCGTTGTCCCGAGCGCCATTCACGCGGCTGCATTTGATGGAGGATGTCGGTACCGCGAATGACCCTATAGTATACGCTCAACAGATCGGGTACCGTCCTTGGATGCGCAATGGCATCACGTTCACAGGCAACAGTGACCAAAGCTACATCGGCCACAAGTATGCGGCCACGAACGACAATACGGACTTCGTGATCCAGTGGAGCGACAACCCAGCGGGCAGTCCTTGGGGTGTGGACCGGATGAAATTCGTGTTCTCTTCCACCTACACTGGTGTTACGAAGGGAATGGGGTCGATCGACGGTATGGAGGCCATTCGCATGTGGCCAAGTAGTGCTACTACGGTGAACGTGGGTATTGGCGACTTCGCACCCGCAGCGGTCGGCGACCCAACGGAACGTGTGGATATTTTAGATGGTCGTTTACGCGTGCGTGAACTCCCGGATCCGGCGAACCAGAACAATGCGTTAACGAAAGTACTTGTTGTTGATGACGCGGCTCTACCCAGTGCGCAGCGAGGCGTGGTTAAATGGCGTGATATCTCCACTCTAGGAGGCTGTGACTGGCGCGTTGAACCCACTAACATGAACGTGGTGACCGCTTATGGAGCGGGAACCTGCCCACCTGATCAGTACCGTGGCGTAGGCATCGGCCTCAACTCCATTTCCGGCCCACCCCTGAAAGCGAAGTTGGAGGTCTATCTCCCCGATCTTACCGGAACGCCAAGCCCACCTTCCACGCTTGATGGTGAAACGGGTATCCGCTCAAATGTGTTCAAGAGCATAACGTCGGCGAACGGCATGGCGATAGACGCTGTTGCATTGAACAATTCTGCGGTTGCAGGAACAGGTACCATGACCGGGTTACGCGCGAAAGGGGCGAATGGAAAGTACTCGTACGGCGTTGATGCAACAGCTCAAATACCATCCAACGTAGGCGGTAGTGCTACCGACATCATCGGGGTGCGAGGCGTTGGCACGAGCTATAGTAATGCCACACGAACAGTTGGCGTATACGGGAACAATACCGGTACAGCAGGAGGGAACACGTGGGCGTTCTGGTCAGATGCGTTCACCTTTTCCATGGGCGGCGCCAACTGGATCCCGTCAGACGAACAATTGAAGACCGATGTGGAAGAAGTCGCCAACGCTTCGGAAATGCTCGCACAATTGACCCCGAAAACTTACCGCTACAACAGCGAAGCCTATCCTTTCATGGCCTTTAACCAAGGTCGTCACTACGGCATCATGGCCCAAGATCTGGAACAGATCCTTCCAGAGGCTGTAAGGGAAGTGACCCGCCCGGCCGATCTTGATGAGGATGGTAACGAAGTCGTGGCTGCCGCTACGTTCAAGGCGGTGAACTACGAAGCGCTGGTACCCCTTCTGATCGCCAGTAACAAGGAGCAGCAAGAGCGTATTTCGCGCTTGGAGGAGATGGTCGCATCGTGCTGTTCAGCATCGGGCAAGACGCGCACACCAGTCGTTGAAGAAGAGCTGGCACCCGGCAGCGGTACCGATGATCGCCGCTTGTTGATCCATCCCAATCCGATGACCGAGCGCACCACTGTGAACTACACCATTGAAAAAGGTGGCAGGATCCAACTACTCGTCAACAGCTCCGATGGCAAAGACCTCAACGTGCTGCAAGATGCTACGCTGCAACCCGGTGAGTACCGCTACGACTGGAACACCAGCGACTTGGAAGCAGGCATGTACTACGTCACACTTTTGGTGGAAGGAGCACCCGTGGTGAAGAAAGCCGTGAAGGTGGCGCGGTAACCGAATACAAAGTATGGAGAGCGGCCTTGGATCACCAGGGCCGTTCTTCTTTTTTACACAGGCGCTACCGACCCTCCTTCGCCCGTCGCTTCTGCTCGGTGAGGATCAAGCCCAGCTCCCGTCCTGTTTGCCCACGTGCGCTGGTGTTCTCGTTCGCGCGGCGGATCAGGTAGGGGAGCACCTCGCGCACCGGGCCGTAGGGCACGTACTTGGCCACGTTGTAGCCCGCCGCCGCCATGTTGAAACTGATGTTATCGCTCATGCCCAGCAGTTGTGCGAACCAGATGCGTTTGTCGTTGTGGGCTAGTCCTTTTTCATGCATCAAGCGCGCCATCAGCAGCGTGCTCTGTTCGTTGTGGGTGCCTACGCACACGGCGGAACGGTCCAAGTGATCGGCGCAGTAACGCAGTGCATCGTCGTAGTCACGGTCCACGGAAGGTTTGTCCGCATGGATGGGATCGCGGTAGCCTTTCTCCTCGGCCCGCAAGCGTTCTTTCTCCATGTAGGCCCCGCGCACCAGCTTCACGCCGATGTGGTAATTGCCCGCAACGGCCTTGGCGTGGCTGGCTTTCAAGAAGGCCAAACGGTCGTGCCGGTACAGTTGGATGGTATTGAAGACGATGGCTTCCTTCACATTGAAACGCGCCATCATCGTATCCGCCATGTCGTCGATCGCCGGTTGCATCCAGCTCTCTTCCGCATCGATCAATACAGGTACACCGGCTTTTGCCGCCGCCGCGCAGATCTTCTCCATACGGCCGAGCACCAAAGCCCATTCGCGCCGGTCCTCTTCGTCCAAAGGCTTGCCGTCGCTCACATCGGTGAGTAGCTGTACCGGCGAAATGCCGCTGGGTTTGAACACGCAGAACGGGATGTCGTTCCGCTTCTGTGCCGCCTCGATGGTTCGCAGGATCTCGGCCGTGGTGTGGTCCAGTGCTTCATCATCCTCCTGGCCTTCCACGCTGTGGTCCAAGATCGTACCTACGCCGCTTTTGCCCAGGCGCGCGGCGGTCTTCAGGCTTTCTTCAATGGTCTCGCCCCCGCAGAACTGCTTGAAGATGGTGGCTTTGATCAGCCCTTTCACCGGAAGGTGCAAGGCCAGTGCGAAGGTGCTAAGCTTGCTGCCCACCGCGGTGAGCGTAGGGTTGCCGATGATGCGGAACAGCCATTGCGCCTGCCACAGGTCGCGGTTGCTCATGGGGGCGAAGGCGGTCCGGGTGTCGCCCAGGTCGGGCAGGCTGGTCTTCGGCGCGGCGGCGGTAGGTTGCACGGGTAGGGGGATCCTTCGTTCCTTTGGTAAGCGGCGAAGGCCGCCAAAAGTAGCAATGGCCGCAGCGTCCATGGAGGTGAAGGAGATCGACGCGGGAGGACATCCCGTGGTGCTCGGGCGCGATGCGTTGCGGGCGCTGGATCGTACACTGGCCCACGGAGGTTTCAGTGCAGCGTTCATCCTGGGCGACGAGAACACCTTGCGGCACTGCCTTCCCGAGCTGTTGAGCCAGGTACCACGGCTCCGCGATGCGCGCAGCTTGGTGGTGCCTCCGGGCGAACGATCCAAGGACCTTTCTGTTTCCACCGACATCTGGCAACACCTCGCCGAAGAAGCCGCCGACCGCCACGCACTGCTCGTCTGCCTCGGTGGCGGGGTGGTGACGGATCTCGGAGGTTTCGTGGCCGGTACCTACAAACGCGGGATCCGTTGTGTGCATGTGCCCACCTCGCTGATGGGCATGGTGGATGCCGCCATCGGTGGCAAGACCGGCGTTGATCTGGCCGGGCTGAAGAACATGGTGGGTGTGTTCCACGATCCGCTCGCGGTGTACCTCCACCTGCCGTTCCTCAAGAGCCTCGGCAAACGCGAGTTGCTCAACGGCCTCGCGGAGATGATCAAGCACGGCCTGATCCGGGATGCCGATCTGTGGAATGCGATCAACGGTGCTGCACTGCACGATATCGATGCGTTATCCCCATTGGTGGTACGTTCCGCCGCCATCAAAGCCGAGGTGGTGAAAGCCGATCCGCGCGAAGCAGGGCTGCGCAAAGTGCTCAACTTCGGCCATACCATCGGCCATGGGATCGAAGCGCATTCGTGGGAGAGTCCGCAGCGGGCGCTCCTGCACGGGGAGGCCGTCGCCATCGGCATGGTGTGCGAGGCGTGGCTCAGTTGGCGCATGGACCTGCTCTCGCGTGAAGCGTATGACAGCATTGCCAAACAACTGCTCGCACTTTACAAACCCTACCAGTTCGATAGCGGCGACGATCATCGTCTGGTGGAGCTCATGCGCAACGACAAGAAGAATACCGGCGGGCAGTTCCGTTTCACCCTGCTCACCGCCATCGGCCAAGCGAAAGTGGATGTACACGTTACCGCTGCCCAAGTACAAGAAGCGCTGGAACACTACCGGCTGCTGGTACGCAGTTAAAATGCCATGTGAACATGTGCTCATGCGAGCATGTGTTCATGTCTGACTCCTTGGTACGAGCAAATGCCCGCATGACCACATGCCGATCTCCCTATGCCGACCAGCCCAACAGGTATTCATGGTCACATGCGCACATGAGCACATGACCACATGCTGATTTCCCCATCCCAACTAGCCCAACAGGTATTCATGGTCACATGCGCACATGACCACATGCAGATCTTCCCATGCCGACCAGCCCAACAGGTATTCATGGTCCCATGCGCAAATGCGCACATGGCCACATGCTCCCAACCGGTATTCCATGGTCAGCTGTTCACATGGTCATCTTCCCACTCGCTTCGGCCTTGTTCTTGTTGAGGATCTTCGCTCCATGTCATCGCTGACCATCCGCAGGCCCGCAACTCCCTTGCGTGCTACCATTCATTTACCGCGTTCCAAGAGCGTGAGCAACCGTGCGCTCATCATCGCCGCCTTGTTGGGTGATCTCGATCTGGTCTCTAATCTCAGCGATGGCGACGATACGCGCGTGCTGTTGGATCTGCTTCGCCATCGTCCGCATACGATGGATTGTGGTGCGGGCGGTACCACGTTCCGCTTCCTGCTTGCATGGGCCGCCGTGCAACAAGGGGAGGAGCATATCCTCACGGGTATCCCACGTTTGCTGGAACGGCCGCACGATGATCTCGTGGTAGCATTGAAGACCCTCGGCGCCGACATCGAGAAGGTGCCGCAAGGCTACAGGGTGCGGGGTCGGAAGATGAAAGGCGGGCCCGTCCACTTCGATTCGCCCATCAGCAGCCAATACCTCAGCGCGTTGGTGTTGATCGCACCCTGTTTCGAAGAAGGGCTGGATCTGAAATGGACCGGCACACGGTTGAGCGAGCCGTTCGTGAGCATGACGCTGAAGATGCTGGATCATTTCGGGGTGCGCGCCAGCCTCACCATGGATGGTGTGCAAGTACCACCATGCAGCTACACCCCGGTTCCATACACGGTGCCGCCGGATTGGAGCAGTGCCGCGTTCTGGTTCGAACAGGTCGCCCTGGATCCCGGAGCATCCGTCCTGCTCGCCGATCTGCAGAAGGATACGCTGCAGGGTGATCGCGAGGCCGCGCACCTGTGGTCATCCTGGGTACGGGCTACCGTAAAACCCGAAGGCCTTTTGTTGGAACACCTGGAAGATCCCGGGCCGTGGACCGAAGCCGCCGTGGACCTCAAACATGTGCCCGATCTTTTTCAACCGCTCGCCTTCACCCTGGCTGGACGTGGCATCAAGTCCGCCATGGTGGGCCTGGATAACCTGGTGGTGAAGGAGACCGATCGCTTGCGAGCTGTTGGCGATGTGCTGCGTGTTTTGGGCTGCACGGCCGGGCATCGTGGTGGCACCTTCATCCAAGGCGGAAGCATCACCAACAAGGGGCCGTTCTCCTTCGATCCGAACATCGATCACCGCATGGCCCTTTCCGTGGCGCCCCTCGCATTGGTGTTGGAAAGCGTTACCGTGCAGGATCCCGATGTGGTGAACAAGAGCTACCCGCTTTTCTGGGAGCATCTGGTGGAGGCGGGTTATTCCGTTGTTAGACAATAGCCCCAGAGGCTATCTTTGCTGGTAAGAGCAACAACATGGTGCAAGTAGTTTCAAAACGGACCCCGAAACAACGCGTGAGCGCCATCATCAAGAAGGCGACGAAACGATCGCGTCGGAAGAAGGGAGCTGATTTCAGCGACCTACTTGGCAGTGTTCCTTTGCACACGGATCCTGTGAAATTCCAACGTAAGCTGCGCGATGCGGAATGAACGCGTCGTGATAGACACGAACATTCTGCTCTACATTTTGGCCGGCGACGAGAAGGCTCATGGCTTGGTGAAAGGCAGGGATGTGGTTCTGAGCGCTATGGTGCGCATGGAGGCCATGGTCTACCATGGGGCTGTGCCGGGCCATCTGGATATGGTGCAACGGTTCATTGATCGGTGTGCTCTGGAGGAGATCCATCGTGGCATTCAGGATCGGGCTGTTGCTATCCGGACCGACCATAAATTGAAACTGCCGGATGCCATCATCGCTGCGACAGCCGTACATCTTGGTCTGCCGCTCATTTCCGCCGATACGATCTTCTCCAGGATCAGCTCGGAACTCGAGTTCATTTTCTACCGCAAGTGAATTTGATCGGCTCGGATATTTCCTGCCGTTCACCACACTTGCGACATTCTTTCTTTCCTCATCTTCGCTCACCATTTTGAGGGCATGGCGCGTTAAGTGCGCATCCTTCAGCATTGAACCCCGACCATCCATCCCATGGCTTTCCCCTCCGACCTCGAGATCGCGCAAGCAGCGCGCATGCAGCACATCAACGCCATTGGCGAAAAACTCGGTATCGATGCCGAAGTGCTGGAACTCTATGGCAAGTACAAAGCGAAGCTGCCGCTGGATCTGATCGACGAGAGCAAGCTGAAGAAGAGCAAGCTCATCCTTGTCACAGCGCTGTCGCCCACACCCGCCGGTGAAGGCAAGACCACCACGAGCATAGGCCTGTGCGAAGGCCTGAACAAGGTTGGCAAGAAGGCCATGGTGGTGCTGCGCGAACCGTCCCTAGGTCCCGTGTTCGGTGTGAAGGGTGGTGCTGCGGGCGGCGGCTATGCCCAAGTGGTGCCCATGGAGGACATCAACCTGCACTTCACCGGTGACTTCAGTGCCATCGAGAAGGCGAACAACCTGTTGGCCGCGCTCATCGACAACAACCTCCAGAGCAAGACCAAGAACCTGCAGATCGATCCGCGCACCATCGCTTGGAAACGCGTGATCGACATGAACGACCGTGCCCTGCGCGACATCGTGATCGGGCTGGGCGGCACCGGAAATGGTGTGCCGCGTCAAGATGGGTTCAACATCACCGCAGCGAGCGAAGTGATGGCCATCGTCTGCCTCGCCAGTGGCTACGAAGACCTGAAGAAGCGCTTGGGCAACATCTTCATCGGCAACAGCCGCGACCCGGAGAAGAAGTACGTGTACGCCCGCGACCTCAACGCGCAAGGGGCCATGGCGCTCCTGCTGAAGGATGCCATCAAGCCGAACCTGGTGCAAACGCTGGAAGGCAATCCGGCCATCATCCACGGCGGGCCCTTCGCCAACATCGCCCAAGGCGTGAACAGTGTGCTCGCCACGAAGATGGGCCTCAGCCTCGCCGATTACGTGGTTACGGAAGCAGGCTTCGGTGCCGATCTCGGGGCGGAGAAGTTCTTCGATATCAAGTGCCGCGCAGCCGGGTTGAAGCCGAGCGCTGCCGTGATCGTGGCCACCATACGCGCCCTGCGGTACCACGGCGGTGCCAACCTGAAGGAGGTGAACAATGCCGCACCGGATCGCGTGAAGAACGGCTTGGCCAACCTCGGACGCCACATCGAGAACGTGGGGAAATTCGGGGTGAAAGTGGTGGTGGCCATCAACAACTTCCCCACCGATACGCCTGAAGAGATCGAACTGGTGAAGGCCTATTGCAAAGAGCGTGGGGCCGAAGCGGTGCTCGCGCAAGGATTCGCCAAAGGAGGCGAGGGCATGACCGATCTGGCCAGTGCCGTGTTGCGCGTGGTGGACAAAGGCGAAAGCGATTTCAAACCGTTGTACGATCTCGACCTCAGCATCGAGGACAAGATCGAACGCATCGCCAAGGAGATCTACCGCGCCGAACGTGTCACCTACAGCAGCGACGCACAGACCGCCTTGCGGCGCATCAACAACCTGGGCCTTTCCAAGTTGCCGATCTGCATCGCCAAAACGCAGTACAGCTTCAGCGATGATCCTACGCTTCTCGCAGCACCCGAAGGTTTCAAGATCACGGTGAACGACATCGAGATCGCAGCCGGTGCTGGGTTCGTGGTTCCGTTGTTGGGCAAGATCATGCGTATGCCTGGCCTTCCGGAAACACCCGCCAGCGAGCACATGGACATCGATGCCGATGGCGTGATCAGCGGGTTGAGCTGAAGAACCGGACAGTTATAGCGGCTCCGCTCAGGTGGAAGTTCAGCTTTATGGGTGTTCCAATGGGGTCGTGGAGCCGTGGTCGTATCGTTTTTCCTTGTACGGTCGCGTTCTGCGCGATGGACCACACCAAGGAAACACCTTTGACCACTGACGTACGTCAGGCATCGTGTTGCATTCAATCGGTTCATTTGTGAACTTCAACCCTGCAACCAAACCTGGAATTCCCATGAGCACTTCCACCGCTCCCCAAACCCGTGTCCGGATCGGCGATCTGCATTTCGATCAACGCGAATGGCTGAACGCCCTCCAGTTCTACAAGGAAGATATCACCATCTTGGAACATCGGCTTGAGGACATCGCACGTCGCAATACCAAGCAGGAGGTGCTGGCCGAACTGGAGCACTTCCAGAACCAGTTCATCCGCGAACGCGAGGTGATCGACGAGCTACGGCACGACATCAAACAGGAGGAGAACGTGCTGGAGAAGGAGATGAAGGACCATCCCGTGGCCATCGAGCATCGTTTCTTCACGGATCATACCGATCTGCGCGAACGGTTCTTGATCTTCGAAAAGCTCTACCGCGAGTTGAAGCAGGAATTCCAGCAATGGCTGGTGAGGCGCATGTGATCCGATCTCACGTGCGGGGGAGGATCTCCTTCACCCCGGTGACGAAGTACATGTGCAGTTCGCCCTTGCCCTTCACCTTGATGGGGCCGCGTGGGGTTGCGTGTACCAGGTCCATCACCTGCGCGTATGTGACACCGCTGATGTTGAGTTTGCCCGCATCGCCATGGCTTTCCATCCGGCTCGCGAGGTTCACCGTGTCGCCCCAGATGTCGTAAGCGAATTTCTTCTGGCCAACGACACCGGCCACCACAGGACCCGTGTGGATCCCGATACGTACGGGCCATTCGGTCATCCCTTTCTTGCGGCGCTCGGCATTGCTGCGCTCCACGGCATCGATCATCGCAAGGCCCATCATCACGGCATCGCGTGCATGCGTCGGTGAAGGTTCCGGTATGCCCGCCGCACACATGTACGCATCGCCGATGGTCTTGATCTTCTCCAAGCCGAATTCATCACACAGCACATCGAACATGCGGAAGAAGTGATCCAGCTCGCTCACCAACGTGTCGCTGTCCATCAAGCTGCTGAAGCCCGTGAAACCCTTGAAATCGCTGAAGAGCACGGTGCAGCTTTCGTACCGACGCGCATCGGCGCTGCCTTTCCTTTTCAGTTCTTCAGCGGTGGATGCCGGGAGGATGTTGCGTAGCAGATCATCACTGCGCTCCTTCTCGTCGGCCAACTGGCTCGTCCTGGTCTTCACCATACGCTCCAAGCGTTCACGGTCGCGGCGCAGTGTGCGTTCGCGATAGCGGATGAAGCCGAAGATCGCCAATGCCAATGCGATCCCGCCGCTGAGCAGGAAGGTGTTCGTGCGCCAGAACGGTGGCGCGATAACGAAGGAGTAGGAGATAGGCTGGTCGTTCCATATACCGCTGGCGTTGCGCGCCATCACCTTGAAGGTGTATTCGCCCGGCGGGATGTTGCTGTAGGTGACCCGCTGCGTGGCCGTGATCGGTGACCAGTCCGGATCATACCCTTCCAAGAACCAACGGTAGCGCACCTTTTCCGGGTACGCCAACGAGATACCCGTGAAATCGAAGGTGAGGTGGTTCTTGTCGTATGGAAGTTCCAACCCCGTTGGGAAACCGTTGCGCCCCAACCCTTGGCACCAAGGCGACCAATCTGGCCGCTCGTAGAAGAGCTGGATGTCGGTGAGGTGGACAAGTGGTTCCAGAGGATCCTCCACGAGCTGTTGCTGATCGTACCGGATGGCCCCGCGCACCGTGCCGAACCACAGGCTGCTATCCGCATCCAGCATGGCTGCGCCGTGTAGACTCTCCAAGCCGATGAAACCATCCTCTCGCCCGAACGCGCGGATGCCGAGCACCTGTTCTTGCAGAACATCCAGTTCCACTTGGTGGATACCACGGCGTGTGCCCAACCACAAGTTCTCGTATGCATCAAGCACCATCGCCTCGATCGCCAGGCTTTGCAGTCCGGCTTCGCGGCCATAGGTCTCCAGCTTCGTGCCCAGCAGGCGCAACAATCCCCGTTCTGCGCTACCTAGCCATGAACTCCCCTTGCTGTCGCGCACGATCGCGTTCAACGGGATCGCGGGTACTTGCGTTGACCGTGTGAATGCCGCGCTTCCCATGTGCGACGAGTAGAACAGCCCACTGTCCGTCGCGCACCAAAGGGTGTCTGCGGCGATCACCATGGAGTTGATCACACGATCGGGAAGACCGGTCATTGTGATCTGGCCCTGGTGCATCTGATGAACACCATGTGAGGTTCCGATGTGGACGCCACCATCGTTCCCGCGGCACAACGAACCGATGCGTTGCTCTTCGCGATCCGCCGATACCCACGCGGGATCGAACCGCTCTTGTCGCAACCTGTACACACCATGCATGGCAGTACCTACCAGCAAATATCCTTCAGCATCTTCCCCAAGGCAAGTGACGAACAACGATGGAAGACCATGTTCGCGTCCATAGTGCTTCATCCGTTGTCCATCGAACACAGCGACACCGCCCCCTTGGGTGGCGAAATACAATAGCCCGTCCGCTGTGCGGTGGATACCGCTTACGATGCGTGAACCCAGCCCGTCCCGTTCGGTGAAATAGAGGAAGGCATCACTGGTGAATTTGCTCAGGCCACCGAACCCCGTGCCCGCCCAAATGCCACCACTGCGGTCTCGGTGCAGGCAGCGCACCAGATCATGTCCCAGACCGTTCGCCTCTTTGATGGTCGTGAGCTTGGGAATGCCCTTCGGACGGTCGATGTGGACTAGGCCTGCGGGCGTCCCCAGCCAGATGTCTTGCGGCCCGGCACGCAACACGGTCAGCACCACCGGATGCGGCAGCGCCAACGGCTGCACCCCCGCAACACGTTGATCGATAGCAAGCTGGGCCAGGTCGCGGCCCAATTCAACATATCCTTCGTTCGTGCCAACGAGCACACCGAGACTGTCCGCGAACAGCGCGAGTATCCGCTTGCCCCGCAATGGCTCCTCGGCCACGGGAGACCACCGATCCATGTGAAGGCGGAAAAGCCCACTGTCCGTTCCCGCCAGTAGCACACCCTCGCCAAGGTCCACCAGCGCGTTGACGCGCAAGGTGGGTAGACCGGTGTTGAACGCCGTGGAACGCATCGCATTGGTATCCACCTGCCAAACACCACCTCCTCGGCTCGCCAGCCAAAACGTGTTATCCGGCCCGGCAAGCAACGCACGTACCGGATGGTCTGGCAACGGTTCGTTCAGCGAGAGCGTGGTGAATTTCCCCTTGCACCAAGCGGCTACGGTGCCGTCTCTATAGCCCGTCCAAACGATGCCATCGCTCAAGGCCGTGGATGCTGCCAGTAACGCTGTGGCCTCAGCGGCAGGAGCACCCTGTTGCTCTCCGAACGGCTCGAAGCGAGACCCTTGGCTGCGCGCTAGCCCTTGGTCGGTGGCCACCCAAAGGAAACCCTCGCGGTCTTCGCACGTGGCGTTCACGCTCGCACTGGGCAATCCCTCTTCCAAGGAGAAGGTGCGCAGGTCGTATTGTTGAGCGCCTGAGCGCCCGGCCCACAGCAGGGCCACCAGCAATACCGCACCACCGGGAGAGCGCATGGTTGGAAAGATAGCGCCGCCGCCCCAAGACCATGCCGATCCGCACTTGGATTTCACTTTTGTTGAACTTACCTTCAATGCGCAACCAACCAAAATCCCGCCTATCATGAACATCACTTTCAACGAGTTGCGGAAGATCAAGGACAACCTCCCCGATGGTAGCATCCATCGCATAGCACGGGAACTGGACTTGAACGTGGAGACGGTTTGGAACTATTTCGGTGGCTATGGCCACAGCAACGGCAAGCCCATGGGTGTTCACCTCGAATCCGGACCCGACGGTGGTATCGTAGCGCTGGATGACCGGCGCATATTCGACCTCGCCCAGCAGATCCTCTCCGAACACCAAGTACACGCTTAGCCGATATGTTCCCTCCTCTCCCGCTGCGCTGAATTATATCAGCAGAAGTGAGCGGCCCTGGTTCTTGGGCCGCTTTCTTTTTGGCGTTCGATGTGCAAGGCAGGATCGTTCCGCAGATGCATGTGCATGTGATGAACGGACCGGAGGGCGGGAAACACAGGCAGCTGATCCATTACCTTTTGCCCGGTGTTGAAGCGCTCTTCTTCAACACTACTTCTCAACTCTCACCACGCTACCACCGTAGCGTCAACCCGGATCCTCTCACCATGGAACGACAACTTCTCTCAACGCTCGTGTTCTCTGTTGCACTTACCGCTTCCGCACACCTGGAGCCCGGCACCGCAGCGCCGCTCTCCCAACATATGTTGGAGGTGAACAAGGAATGGCTTCATCATGATCCGGTGCTCATCAACCAGGAGCGCATGGTGCGCTTCAACGATGATGCGGAGCGGATCGCCTTGCACCTGCAACTGGTCCAGCGTTCCCTTGCGATGGACAAGAATGAAGCACTTGTACCTGAACAGCTCGGTCAACGCAAGGCCTTGTTGGATGAATTATCGGCCTATGCCCAACGAGGTGTTTTCCCGCAGAACGAGGTACTGCCATTCCGCAACCCCATTTTCATCGATCCGTATGGAACGGCCTGCGCGGTGGGCCAGTTGATGGTCGCTAGCGGAAGTGCTGACCTGGCACACCGCATCGATGCCGAAATGGAGACGGCCTATATCCGTGATATGCACCGTTCCGATGTGCTCCAATGGGCCACCGACCATGGCTTCACGGAGGATGAGCTCGCGTGGATACAACCGGGATATGCAAGCGATGTGGCGTGGACCGCTTTTCCGGGTGCGCCTACGGGAGTGGTCAACACCGTGCTTGTAATGGAGAACGGGGACATGATCGTTGCCGGTACGTTCACTTCCGCTAGCGGATTGCCGATCACCAACGTGGCGCGGTATGATGGGGTCATATTCCATGCGATCGGCAATGGGGTTGTTGGTTCAGTGACCTGTGGTGCCGTTCATGAGGGGAGCATCTATCTGGGTGGCCAGTTCAATTTTGGAGATGATGTTGCCGTGTGGGACGGTGCTGTCTGGACGACGGATCGCGCGATCTGGGGAATGGGCACACGACTTCATGCGCTACACGTCCACGAAGGTGAGCTGTTCGCCGGTGGCTGGGGATCCGCAGACTTCGGAGTATCGCGCGGCGCTGTATCCCGCCTTGATGATGGAGGCTGGCAGGATCTTGCAGCGTGGTTCAATAGCGACGTTTATGCACTTGGGTCGTACAATGGCGCATTGGTCGCCGGTGGTTCATTCACCATGCATGTTGCCACATACAACGGCGATACCTGGGCACTGCTTGGAGAAGACCTGGACACGACGGTGTACGCCTTGGAGACCTTCAACGGTGAACTATATGCAGGAGGCCTACTGTACGCCGGTGAAGAGCAGCACTTCGGCCTTGCACGCCTTTCTAACGATTCATGGACGACCGTACCCGGACTGCATGATCAGCTGACGCCTTGGCCAAGCGGGGTCACGGAGATCCGCGCATTGACAGAGTATGATGGTCAGTTGGTGTTCGGTGGATCGTTCAACCTGAACAGCGATGCCGTCATCGGACGGTGCATCGGCCGTTTGGGTGCGAACGACGAGATCGAACCACTCGGCTACTTCAACAATACCGTACGGACCTTCGCAGTGGATGGTGTCAATCTGTTGGCCGGAGGGGATTTCAGCCAAGTGGATTTCGCTACGGCACGTACGGTAGTGACCACCGACATGACCACTGTGGGCATCTCGGATGATGATCGCGATCTCGCCGAAGTGCGTCCCAACCCGGCAGCGGATCATGTGTACATCGACACGCCGGAAAACGTCCGACCGAGTTCCATTTCAGTTGTTGACGGCCAAGGACGTATCGTACTGGAGGCTGCGGTCCACGCCGGTGATCGGCATGTGCTGGAGATTTCCGGTCTGGCCTGCGGGTCCTATTCCGTGGTGTTGTTAGCGGCGGACGGCGCGCGACAGTACGTGCGGTTCTTCAAGGAGTAGGTTCGGCTGCTTTCACTAGCGTTCGGTTGACCTAGAGCCAGTCGTTCAGGGGTGGCGCATCGTGGTAGCCGAAGGCTTCGCCCAGCAAAGCACCTACCGCTCCACCACCCTGAACTCCACCCTTCGGTTCACCGCTCGGTTCTCCTCCGTGGTGTTCGGCTTCAGCGGTTTCGTTTCGCCGTAGCCTTTCCACGCGAGGCGGTCCTTGTCGATCTTCTTCTTCACCAGGTAGTCCATCACGGCTTTCGCGCGGTCGTCGCTCAACTTCAGGTTGTAGGTGTCGCTGCCCTGGTCGTCCGTGTGACCTTCGATCTCGGCGCGCACGAAGGGGTAATCCGTCATCACGTCGACAAGCTTGTCCAGTTCCTTTTCATAGCCGGGTAGCAGCACGGCCTTGTCGAACTCGAATTGCACGTTGTCCAACCGCACACGGGTGCCCACTTCGGGTTCCACTTCGTGGATGTCCACCGTCTTGGTGCTGGCGTGGTCGGGCACCACTTTCTTGGGCGGTGGCGGTACACTTTGTTTTGGTTTTGACGTGAGGTTCGTGCCGGGCGGAGCGATGCGCACGTTCACATCATCGATGTAGTAATAGGCACCCCGTTCGCCTTCGGGCTGTTTCTCGTGGTTGGTCACCTCATCACCATAGAAGTTGCCGATGAGCAAGAAATTCTCCTTGCCCGTAGCATCGAACACGCCGCTCACCTTATGCCAACCGCCCTTCAGCACTTTCTCCTCGTTCACCTGCGGGGTGATGTAGAGCGGCAGACAATCACGCGTGGCGATGGGTTGCTCCTGGAGCGCGATGCCGATGTTGTTGCTGGCCTCATTGCTTCGCGCACTGCGCAATACCCAGCATTCGGCGATGTAACGCTTGCCGGCCTCTAGCGGTGTGGGCAACCCGATCTGGAGGTATTCGTGCCAGTAGCTCGGCGTGTTGCCTTTGCCGTAGGTCTTGATCCCCATCATGGCCTGCCCGGTGTGCGTGCTCTGCTTGCCGCCGCTGTGTTTGGAGGGATGCGCCCAGCATTCGGCGTCGTTCTTCGTGCTGAAATGGTCCGGCGTGGTCTGCGTGGGCGAATTCCAGCCGCTCATGTTCGCGTTGAACTTGGCAGGATCCTGCGTCCAACTGCAGAAGGTGCGTGCGCTCTCTTCGAAACCGGGGTTGGGTACCACGTTCGGCATGGTGTCGTTCTGGAGGCGCTGTAGAACGTTCTGCGCGTTCACCGTGGACAGACCAAGCAGGGCGGGGAAAAGGATGACGATACGTTCCATGTGTGCAAAGCTATCGGGGTAGGGAAGGGGTGTTCCGTGGATCGGGAACGCGAGTTTGAACTAGGCAATGTGCATGCCGGAACTGGAAGTAATGCCATGTGCTCATGTGCCCATGTGTCCATGTGGTCATGAATGCGCTGGGGTTGCTTGATAGGTGCGGCACTTCGGTCGATGTTGTCCGGGATCCAGCTGCATCTTCATGACCGCATGACGCGCAGGATCCGTGAGCGGGACACATGTCCACATACAATTTCCTCCGCATCTTGTGCGCCGGGCAACGTCGGCTTTCCCGGCAACGTCTACTGCCTCCGTCTCCATGCGCAAGTTCTTCGGCATCATCAAGGAAAGCCTCACCGCGAGCGAGGATACCGACTACACCGCAATTGGTGTGCGGCGCGCCATCGTGCTGTTGAGCATCCCCATGGTGTTGGAAATGGCCATGGAATCGGTGTTCGCGCTGGTGGACATCTTCTTCGTGAGCAAGCTGGGCAAACATGCCATCGCTACGGTAGGCCTCACGGAAAGTGTGCTCACCCTGGTGTATTCGTTGGCTTGGGGGTTGGGCATGGGTATCACGGCGGTGGTGGCCCGGCGCACAGGTGAAAAGGATCCCAGTGGAGCGGCACGCGCGGCTATGCAAGGTGTTCTGCTGGCCATCGCGTTGGGCGTGGTCATCGCCATCCCCGGTGTGATCTATGCACGCGAGATCCTCACCTTGATGGGGGCCGAAGCGGATGTGCTCGTGGAAGGGCCCATGTACATGCGCATCATGTTGGGTGGGAACGTCATCATCCTGCTGCTTTTCGGTATCAACGCCATTTACCGTGGAGCCGGTGATGCGGCCATGGCGATGCGGTCGCTCATGCTCGCCAATGCGATGAACATCGTGCTCTGTCCGCTACTGATCCACGGCGTGGGCGGCTGGGCTGGCTTCGGGATCATGGGTGCGGCCTTGGCGACGACGATAGGACGTGGCATCGGCGTGTGCTATCAATTGTTCCACCTTTTCGATGGGCGTGGTCGGATCTCTATCAAAGGGATCCGTATGGTGCTCGATCCGGTGGTGATGGTCAACATCATTCGTGTTTCCGCTGGTGGTGTCATTCAATTCCTGCTGCCTTCGGTGAGTTGGATCTTCCTCTCGCGCATCGTGGCGGTGTTCGGCAGCGGTGCCGTGGCCGGCTACACCATCGCCGTGCGCATCATGATCTTCTCACTGCTTCCGTCATGGGGTGTGGCGAACGCTGCAAGCACATTGGTAGGGCAGAACCTGGGTGCGAAGCAACCGGATCGTGCCGCGCGCTCGGCGTGGTTCTGCGGCCACATGAACATGATGTACATGGTGTGCGTGGCCGTCCTCTTTTGGCTTTGCACATCGTGGATGGTGGGTTTCTTCACCACTGATCCCGCCGTGGCGGAATATGCCATCTCCGCGCTGCGCATCTTATGCCTCGGCTATTTCTTCTACGGATATGGAATGGTCTTCGCGCAAGCCTTCAACGGCGCGGGTGATACGCTCACTCCCACTTACATGAACGCCTTCTGTTTCCTACTGATCCAGATCCCGCTCGCATGGTTCCTCTCGCAACACCTCAACTGGGGGCCGCAAGGAGCTTTCTCTGCCGTGCCCATGAGCGAGAGTTTCCTCGCCGTGCTGAGCGCCTACCTATTCCAACGCGGCAAGTGGAAGACCGTGAAGGTGTGATGAAAGGTGGCAGGGTGAAGTAATCTCGCGGACGGTTGAACGAGAGACGGCACCCCTTGACCTCTTCTCAGCTCTTTCAACTTGTTCCTTTCTCCTTCCAAGATCCTCACTACTGAGCCGCGTACCCCTTCGGCTTTCCCGCCTTGTACCACTTCAGCAACGTGTCGATCATGTGCTCCATCTTGCGTGCATCCGCCCAAGTTCCGCGGAATACCAGGTTGCCGTCCTTATCCACGAGGTAGGCGCCGTTGGGAGCTTTGCCGTAAGCATCGAAGGTGGCGTTGTTCAAGCCATCCACCAGCACGGGGAGTTTTCCCAGCTGTGCGAATTCCTGCGCGTAGGCCATCTTCTCGTATTCGCTCTTCGGCATGGGGTAAGACTTATAACTCTTGTTGTCGCCGGGGTGTAGCTCCGCGCCGTAGATCACGAAGAGCTGGACATCTTCTTTCGTGTATTTCTTCACCAACTGCGACCACCGTTCCAACTGCACACGCGAGGGCGGATTGGTGATGCTGCCGAACATGAACGCACGGATCTTGCCGTCGTTCTTCTCCAAGCTGTACGTGCTTCCATCCTGCGCAATAGGCAACGAGAAGTCGTGCGCTCTCGGCACCATGCCGCCACCTTCACTGTATGTACGCAGGTCCTTGATGGTCTGCCGCATCAACTTGTCGAAGTTCATGCGCCAGATGTTCACTTGTTTGCGCATCCCCTTGATGTCCGACTTGCTGTATGCGTTCAAGTAGTAGTCCAGGTCGTCGTGGAACACCAAGGCGGTATCCGTGGGATACCAGGTGGGGTCCCAGTTGTTCAATTGACCCTTGCTGAGCAGGGTGGTACACAAGGCGAGGGTGAGCAGGATCGCGCGCATGGGCGGTGGACAAGTCGAGTGCGGTAAAGGTAGGGCGACGGCTTCCGGCTATCTTGCGCTCCCTTTCTCCCGGGAACCGTGTCCGTTCAAGATGCCCCTCTTATCGCTGCTGTGCAGCAAGGCGACCAGCAAGCGCTGGCCTCCTTGTACGATGCGTACAGCGGGGCGCTCTATGGCGTGATCATGCGGGTGGTGGAGCGCGAAGAACTGGCCCAAGAGGTGTTGCAGGACACGTTCGTGAAGATCTGGCGCAGTGCCAGTGGATATGATGCCACCAAGGGCCGCCCCTTCACTTGGATGATGAACATCGCCCGGAACACGGCCATCGACATGGTCCGTTCTGCTGCTGTTCGCCATGGTAGTTCGATCCGATCGCTGGACAAGGACGTATATCGCACGGGTCACGATGATGTACGCGAACAAGTGGGCAACGCCGACGTGCGCGATGTGGTGGCCAAATTGAAGCCCGAACACCGGGAGCTGATCGACATGGCCTACTACCAAGGCTATTCGCAACAAGAGATCGCCGACCGCACAGGTCTGGCTTTGGGAACAGTGAAATCGCGGACACGCACCGCCTTGCTCGAGTTGAGGACGCATTTGAAGGATCACCGATGAACGCCGAAGAACTCATCCGTTCCGGGCTGCTCGAAGCCTATGTGCTGGGCCAGGCCTCGCCGGAAGAGGTGCGCTTGGTGGAGAGCCTGCGTGCTTCGGATGCCAGCGTACGTGCGGAACTGGAAGCCATCGAAGTGATGTTCGAGCAGCATGCGACGCAACAGGCTGTTCCTCCACCCCCCGCGTTGAAAGCGAACATCATGCAACGCATCGCGCAAGAGCCCGTGCGACACGGAACACCCGTGGTGCCGATCTCGACCGCGAAGGAGAGCAGCTTTAATTGGCTTGCCGCAGCTAGCGTCATCGGACTGTTGTTGAGCGCGAGCATGAATTTCTTGCAGTACAACGAACTACGAAACGTGCGTGGTGAACTTGCCCGCTTGGAGAACGACCGCAGCGTGCTGGCCGAAGAATTGAACGTGCAACGTGCAAGCCTTCAACGGACCAATGAGCAGCTGGCGGTGATGACCGATCCGCGTCGCGAAAGTGTGTTGCTCAACGGTGTAGGGAACGCCATCGGCAGCAAGGCCCGCATCTATTGGGATAAAGCGTCGCATCAGGTCCATATCGATCCACTTTCACTCGCCGCATTGCCAGAAGGGAAGCAGTACCAGCTCTGGGCGTTGGTGGATGGAAAACCCGTTGACGCCGGAGTGATCGCGAAAGGCGAGAATGCCGACTCCTTGCAGGTGATGAAGGACGTGCCCGTTGCCCAAGCCTTCGCCGTGACCATCGAACAGGAGGGTGGTAGCGCCACACCCACCTTGGAAGCGATGGTGTTGTTGGGCAACGTCTGATCGATCCTTCTTTCCATCGGAAAGCCCCGTTATCCGGGGCTTTTTCTTTTTCCATGGCCTTGGTCGATCCGATCGGTAGGTGCGCAGCGTAGGTATGTGCGAAGGTCCAAGACCGACCCACGAAACGAAACCACTCAATGACCATGGAAAAGCTGATGAAACCAATGCTCGCCCTCGCCGCTGCTGGACTGCTCACGATGACGGTTACCGCACAAGGCATGAAGAAAGCCGATACGACCAAGGAGAACACCGTGATGGTTGGC
>DLGQ01000006.1:0-210 GCA_002482775.1 Flavobacteriales bacterium UBA7690
GGCTACCTGCCGGAGGAACGCGGGTTGTACAAGAAGATGAAAGTGGGCGAGCAATCGCTCTACCTCGCCCAGTTGAAAGGCCTGAGCAAAGCCGATGCGACCAAACGCCTGAAGGAACGTTTCGAGCGCTGGGAAATGGGCAGCTGGTGGAACAAGAAGGTGGAGGAGCTCAGCAAGGGCATGGCCCAGAAGGTGCAGTTCATCACCACC
>DLGQ01000006.1:256-5995 GCA_002482775.1 Flavobacteriales bacterium UBA7690
ACCCAAACTGCTGATCCTGGACGAACCCTTCAGTGGCTTCGACCCGATCAACGCAGAACTGGTACGCACCGAGATCCTCAACCTACGCGACCAGGGGGTGACCGTGATGCTGAGCACGCACAGCATGCCGAGCGTAGAGGAACTCTGCGACAACATCGGCCTGATCGATCATGCGCGGTTGATGCTGCACGGCAATGTGCAAGAGATCCGGCGGCGCTATGCGGAGAACATCTTCCGCGTGGAATACACCGGTAACCGCGTGGCGCTGGCCAACGCGCTCTCCTTCACCGGCGAGCTCGTGGACTCCAAAGAACAAGGCGACCATGGAACGGCTCGTATACGCCTGGCCAAAGGCAGCAACCTGAACGATGTGCTACGCCAGCTTCTCCCCGCGGTGCAGGTACGTGGCGTGCAGGAAGAGATCCCGCGCATGCACGAGATCTTCATCCGCGTGGTGAGCGAGACCACACCCGAGAACGTGACCGCAGGCATGACCGAATGAACATGTGCCCATTTGACCATGCGAACATGTGCCCATGCGGCGCCAAGACAACTTACATCCATGCCCACATGGGCAAATGACCACATGAGCACATGCAGAAAATAAAGCTCATCATCTGGCGCGAGTTCATCACCCGCGTGCGCAAACCCAGCTTCCTGATCATGACGATCCTGGGGCCGGTGCTCATCGCCGGTGGATTGCTGCTCACCGCCTTCATCGCTTCGCAGGAAGCCACCATCCACAACGTGCTGGTGATCGACAAGGAAGGTGTGATCGGCACACCGCTGAAGGACACCGAGAGCGTGAAGTTCTACCTCGACGGTCAGGAATGGACGGATAGCACGTTCCAGGCCAGCCCATACACCGTGCGCGTGAACCTGCTTCCCGGTGTGCTCATCACCCCACAAGCGGACCTGTATTACAAGAAGTTGCCGAGCGAATTCGCCATGGCCACGATCCGCAACGAATTGGAGAAAGCCATTGAGCTGGCCAAGCTGCGCGACGAAGGCATCGACAAGGAAGCGTATGACCGGGTGCGGAAACCCTTCGACCTGAAGACCTTCGACATCGAAGAAGTAGGCACACAGTCGTTCGCCAAGGAACGCGCGCTGATCGGTTTCTTCTTCGGCTACTTCATGTTCATCTTCATCTTCATGTACGGGGTACAGGTGATGCGCGGCGTGATGGAAGAAAAGCAGAACCGCGTGGTGGAAGTGCTCATCAGCAGCGTGAAGCCGTTCCAGTTGATGATGGGCAAGATCATCGGTATCGCCTGTGTCGGGTTGATCCAGTTCGTGCTGTGGATCATCATCACCACCACGATGGTGGGTGTTGGTACGGCCATCCTTGCCGCCGATAAGTTCGATCCGAAACAACTCGCCGAACAAGGGATGACCGCTGAGATGCAAGCCCAGCTGGAGCAGGCCCAAGGCGGAAAGGCAGCAAGCTTCGACGAGAGCCAGATCATGGATGTGGTCGAACAGATCAATATCCCGCTCGTGCTCGCCGTGTTCATCTTCTACTTCATCTGCGGGTACCTGCTCTACAGTTCACTGCTCGCTGCCATCGGCTCGGCGGTGGATAGCGAAACCGACACACAGCAGTTCATGTTCCCGGTAACGATCCCCATGGTGGTCGCCATCATCATCGCCCAGATGGCGGTGTACAATCCGGAAAGCCCCGCAGTGTTGTGGTGCAGCTTGATCCCCTTCACCAGCCCGATCGTGATGATGGTGCGTGTGGCCATGGGCAGTGCCCCGATGTGGCAACTCGCGTTGAGCATGCTGCTCCTGATCGGCACGTTCATCTTCACCACCTGGGTGGCGGGCCGCATCTATCGCACGGGCATCCTCATGTACGGCAAGAAGGTGAGCTGGAAGGAAATGGGGAAATGGCTGTTCTATAAAGGCTGAGGGACATGTGCCCATGTGAACATTTGAGCATGTGCCCATGGAATGCGCAGCTGGGCTGAACATGATGGCGCGATCGCTTGTCCACATGGGTACTCATAGCGCCCGCGCTGCCATCATCGATCTGGGGACGAACACCTTCAACTTGCTGGTGTATGAGCGCGATGCATCGAACGGCCTTCGCATCGTACACAGTGAAGAACGGCCGGTATTTCTAGGACGTGGCGGCATAGAGAAAGGCATGATCGCTGCAGATGCGTTGGAACGCGGCATCAGAACCTTGCATGACTTCCGGGCCATCGCACACGAACATGCTGTGGACCACATCATCGGCTTCGGGACTTCAGCCCTTCGCAACGCGCGCAACGCTTCCCATTTCGTGGAACGGGCGCAACGCGAATCGGGCATCGCCATCACCATCATTCCCGGCGAACAAGAGGCCGAGCTGATCTTGGCGGGTGTACGGCAAGCGGTGACCTTCAGCAGCAAACCAGCACTGGTCATGGATATCGGTGGCGGCAGCATCGAATTCATCCTGGCCACCAACAAGGCGTTGATGTGGAAACGCAGTTTCGAACTGGGCGCCACACGGCTGCGCGAACGGATCCCGATCAGCGATCCGATCACCGTGGAGGAAGAAGCACGCATCGCCGCGCACCTCGACGATCGCCTGGAGCCGCTCTATGCGATCATCGATCGGCACGAGCCGCATGTGCTCATCGGTAGTGCCGGCAGTTTCGACAGCATCGCGGCGTTGATCAGTGCCGAACGTGCTACGGAGCTGATGCCGGATCAACGTGACATGGAGTTCAGCTCGCTGGAATTCGATGCACTGAAAGAACGCCTGTTGCGCATGGACCGGACAGCCCGCGTTCTTCAGCCGGGTCTGCCGGAGTATCGAGTGGACACGCTCCCCTACGCCCTCATCGCGATCGACCGTGTGCTTTCAGCAGGTGGTATCCGCGACATGCACTGGAGCAAGTATGCGCTGAAGGAAGGTGCCGCAGTTGCCAACCCCGCCTAGGGAATTCCATCAGCCACTATCTTGCCCCTCGTGAAGAACGCGTTGTGGCACCGCGTCCTGCGCTCTCTCCCGGAGCCAGGTGCCATGGGAAGGAACGACCGCTCGTCGTATTCCCATGCCAAGCGCTTGCTTGCTGCCCGCATCACCTTGGGCCGTGCGCTGAAAGATGCTTTGTTCATCGCTGTCGGTGTGTTCTCCGCAGCGTTCGGTCTGGAAGGATTCTTATTGCCCAATGGCTTTCTGGACGGCGGTGCTACGGGGATCGCACTGCTGGTCGCACGGCTCACGGACCTCCCCTTCCCACTGCTGTTGGTCTTGATCAACCTTCCCTTCCTGGCCATCGCATTCAAGTTGGCTGGCCGCTCCTTCGCGCTCCGTGGATCAGCTTCCATCCTCGCCCTCGCGCTGGTGACCACGCTTGTCCATTTCCCAAACATGACGCACGACCGTTTGCTGGTCTCCGTCTTCGGCGGGTTCTTCCTCGGGGCAGGCATCGGTCTGGCCATGCGCGGCGGTAGTGTGTTGGATGGCACGGAGGTGCTGGCACTCGCGCTTGGCCGGAAGATCGGCATCAGCATCGGCGACGTGATCATGGTGATGAACGTGGCCATCTTCGGTGTGGCGGCTTGGCTCATCGACCTGGAAACAGCGATGTACGCGATGATCACCTACCTCGCTGCAAGCAAGACGTTGGACCTGGTGGTGGAAGGCATCGAGGAGTACACGGGCATCACCATCATCAGTCCGCACCACGCGGAGATCCGCCATATGATCGCGAACGAGATGGGCAGAGGGTTGACCGTCTACAGCGGCAAGCGCGGTTTCACCAAAGGCATGGGGGCGCATGAAGTGGACATTCTCTACTGCGTGCTGACGCGCTTGGAGATCGGACGCTTCCTGACCGAAGTGGACAAGATCGACCCGAACGCATTCATCACCATGAGCCCGGTGAAGGACGTCCGTGGCGGGATCATGCTGAAACGCCGAGGGCACTAACTGATCGCATCACGGCAACTGTTGCGTGCGCACGGCCGTAGGCACCGTTCCCCCGATGGTCTGCAGGATGATGTCGCGATCGTTGTTGGCACCGGTGTATTTCACCACACCATCCAAGTTCACATCAGAGGTGCTGTAAACACCATTCACCGTGTTCGTAGGGTTCGCACCACCAATGGCCGACAGGATGGCATCGCGATCATTAGCGCTACCGACGTACTTCACCAGACCATCGCCATTCACATCGCCAGGCCATAACCTACGTGATGGGGAGACTACGAACCAATCACCATAAAGACCGGTGTATAGGTTCTGCGTATCGATCAACGTGACCGGCACGCCCAACTGGAACGGAAAGGTCATGACCCCCAAGTGGTTCCTGTGCCGTATCACTATGCGGTATTCGCCGGGTAACATGTCCGGGAAGTTGATGAATACATCCCCATCCAGATCCGCAACGATCCAATTACGTTGAAGCAATGCAGGCCGCGATCGAAGTATGGTATAGGGTGCGGTCGCAGAACGTAGCTCCACGATCACCCAATCCACCACGGCGTTCTGGCCGGTGACCGCAAGCGTTGACGCCGTGGTACTTCCCGATCCGGTATATCCGGTATGCACATATCCGGCTGCCACATAGGGATCGGTCAATGGAACGAGGCCAGAGGTCCGCAGCGCATCACTCATCAGCCCGGCGGTGGTGGCCACACCGCCAAGCATTACACGCAGGGCAACATTCACCCCCGGATTACCCGGCGTTGGCACCCATATCTCCGTAGCAAAATTGCTCCGCCAGCAATCCACCGATGGATAGAAGTCCGAGCCGGGTGGACAAGGAACCTCACCGGTGATCTCCACCACATACCGACCGGATGGCAAGAGTGCATTGTAGGTCCAGTATCCGGTGGTTGGCTGTTCCGTCCACGCCGCGCCCACCAACCCGGTATCGAACACCTCATAGGTCTCTGGATGGCGTATGGTGTAGGTGAGTTCTTGCGGCGCGCAAGCCACAGAGGCACTGGTCCACGTGATCTGCGCGGTACCTGTATTACCGTTCACGGCATACACGATGCTTTCATCACTGGTTCCGAACCGATGGGGTACGTCCGGCGTAAGCGACACTTGGGCAACACAGTCCAGCGCATCGGTAACCGTGATATGCATAGCAAAGGTGCTTCCAACCTCGAATACCTCGGCCCCATCGGATAGATCGGAAACGGTGGTCCATTCGCCGGAAAAATTCAAGGAGGTTATGGTGATCTGATAGGGCGCTGTTCCATCGGTGATGTGCCACTGCACTCCGGCACTGAAGCAGGCCGCTTCGTACGTACCTGTAACCTCCATGGTACACTGCGGTAGCACATGCATGGAATGCAGGAAAGCAAAGCACGTAGCTAGGGTATTGAACTTGGTCATGGCAGCTGTTGTGTGCGGACCGCCGTAGGCACCGTTCCCCCGATCGCTTGCAGGATCACATCACGATCATTGCCCGTTCCGGTGTACATGATGTTGCCGTTCAGGTTCACATCACGGTTGTCGTAAACGTTGTTCACGATGTTGGTCGGCACCGTTCCGCCGATACCCTGAAGTACGATATCGCGATCATTGAAGGAACCGGTGTACTTCGCTACACCATCGCCATTCGTATCACCAGGCCAAAGCACCATGCTTCCACCCACGGTGTTGCGCGCGTTGGTACCATAGGTCGCTGTGGCAGCTAGGGTGAAGTCCACCACCGTCGTGGTCGTGGTCAACGTGCGGGCCGTGGAGGTCATCACACCAAGGTGGTTCCTGTGGCGTACAGCGAT
>DLGQ01000031.1 GCA_002482775.1 Flavobacteriales bacterium UBA7690
CGGTGATGATGATGGACCAGCGCACGGTATCCACACAACCTGCACTGCTTTCCACGGCCAACAGCACGGGATAGGTTCCCTCGACCGCCGGGAATTGTACGGTGAGCGCCGCATCGGTCGAGGTGCCGGGTGCAACATCTCCCAGATCCCACCACCACGCTATGATCTCGCCTTGCGAACCCGCACTGCTCAGCTGCACGGTGGTGTTCTCCACATCAGTGGGGTTGGGGGTTGCAGCGATGGCGCCGTCGAGGATCCCGGCCACGGTAACGGTGACGGTAGCTTCAGCGGTACAGCCTTCATCCGATACGATGGAAAGTGTCACATCATATTCACCCGGGGCGGTGTAGGTATGCACACCGCTAACTGCGGAAGATGTGCCACCGTCACCGAAAGTCCAGGAGACGGTAGAACTGCCCTCCCCTGTCGTGTCCGCGAAACCCACCTCGAGCGGTGCACAACCGAACAAGGGGTCCACGTCCAAACCCGGGTCTGGTGTTCGCGGATCCCAAACACTGGTATTGCCCATCAGGCACTGGCCCTCGAAGGTGCTTGCGATGGTGTAGAGCCCACCACCGAGGCCTACGGCAGAGACGTTGAGCGTGGTGGATGTTTGGCCCAAGATGGCTACCCCATCCACATACCATTGATGGTCCGTGGCACCAGCAGGTGGAAGGGCGGTGACCACAACGTTCTCTTCACACACGCGTCCAACGCTGGTAACGGGGGTGAGTACCTGGTCCGTGGCCACGGTCAATGTCAGATCATCTACCAAGGTGTACGGGTAGAACGACATGGGGATGGTGAACCCCAATGAATCGATGACGCTTTCGAACGGCGTATAGGTATCGGGCAGGTCGCACGGTGCGCCGACCATGATCATGCGGATCTCCTGGTCCGGAGTAAAGGTCATGGACACGTGCAACCAATCACTATCGGGTTGGTAGGTGGCCCTACCCAGTTCTACCCATCCCGGCTGGTAGCCGATGCAATCCATGGTGGCTATCGGGACAGGCACACAATCCGTGCGGCCCCACAGCGTAAGTGGGAATTCACCTTCGTAGAAGACCCCGATGTTGCCGGTGTTGCCCAGATACTCCGTATTGGAAATGGAGAGGCCTGCGGTCCAGAGCGATAAGGTGTACTCGGTGCCTGCTAACAAGGGGTTATCGAAGATGCAAGACCCCACATACTCCTTATAGCTGGTAACGGAAATGAAGCCCACGGCTGCTTCTCCTTCGGGCGGTGGTAGCGGGAAGCTGGGCGGAGCGAAGCCGCACATGTGATAGTAGTCCGAAGTGGCTGATGTGGCTTGGAACCAACCGGTAGCACAACTCAGCCAGGGTGGGGAGAACGGCGAAACGAAGGTGTAGGGACAGCATGGTCCGTTGGGTCCCGGAACGCGATCTTCGAACGAAGGGTTGGCCACGTAGGAAACCACACCGGCGGGCAATAGATAGGCTGAGCAGGGGCAGTCCGGGTCGTTCAGATCGATCAGGCCATCAGCATCGTCGTCCATGGCGTTGTCACACAGCTCTTGGGCAAAGGCCCAGCCTGGTGCGAACGCGATCAGAAGCAGTACGGATCGGACAAGAGACATGGAACGATGAGAGTGACGTTCGAAGTGAGAGGTTCGCAATTTAGCTGTAATTGACTTACCTGTTGGATCTTGTAGAATTTTCGCTACAAACCAAGAGACGGGGGCTACCAGTAGAACGTTGCCTAGGACTTCGGGTCGAAAAGACTGTCGAACGGGAGGTCGAGGATCATGGTGGTCCCCTTGCCCTCTTCGCTCTCCACTATAAGGCTGCCACCGAGCAATTGCATGAGGTCCGCGATGATCAACAATCCCAACCCTTGGATATCGCGTTCGCCCTCATGGTCCATGGCTCCAAGGGCTCCTTGTGCCTGTACCCTTTCCACATGCCGCCGTACAGGCTCGGGCATCCCGGCACCATTGTCCCTGACAAAGAGCCTGTAACCCTCTTTTCGAATCTCCCCACTGACCACGATCGCTTCCGCACCGCTATGGGTAACAGCATTGCCCACCGCATTGTTCAAGATTATGGAAAGCACATTGCGGTCCGTGCGGATGGTATCATCAAGTGGGACCAGGTTCTCCAGCCGGACATCGTTCTCCGCAGCGCGTTCTTGTTCGCGGCCCAGGACTTCGTCCACCAACAAGTGAACCACCACGTTCCGTGGGCGGAGTTCGATCCGTCCATCCTGTCGTTTGATCCATTGCAGGAGCCCTTGGGCGTTGGCGTGGAGCTTTTCAGAGGAATTGGCCAGATCGGAAAGCGTACTGGACAGGCGCCTCTCCGAGTCTGCTGGCAGCCTTCGAGCAACACCCCCAGCGACCCTGGCGATGAAGCGAAGTGGTGTAACGATGTCGTGGGAAATGATGGAAACGAGCATTTCCTTCATTTCGAGCGAACGCCGCAGGTCGGTGTTCGCATCCACCAGTTCACGGGTACGTGCAGCCACCTTCTGTTCCAATTGTGCATTGCGCCGACGCAATCTGGAGGCGTTCAACCGCAGGGCACCGAAGAACGCGAGCACCGCGCCCATGACACAAAGCAGGATGAACCACGGTCTCCTGAACAAGGGGGCTTCAACCGCGAAGTGTAACTCTATACCACTGCCATCACCGCGGACCTGGGCGCCTACTTTGCGCACGCGTAACACATGATCACCGACCGCAAGGCCGGCGAAGCGGAGCTCGCGTTGACCTGTGGCCATGGCTATCCATCGGTCGCCATCTTCTTCAAAGGCGTACTCCAGCAGCACGTTCTCCGGATCACCCCAATAGGCGAGGGAAAGCGCCACGACCACATCGCGATGGTCCCATGGTAGGCGCAGGTCGGTACCTTCTTTGCGTTCGCCGTTCACCAGCACGGCTTCGATATGGATGTCCTGCTCCGGGAAAGCATCCGGCATTTGTTCAGGTCTGAACCAGACCAGGCCATCCATGGTGGGGAACGATGCCCAACCATTCGGTGTGCGCACGTATGATGGGGAGCAGCCACCATTGAACTCAGCATTGCTGATCCCTGCACGTTTGCCGTAGTATGCGTAATAGGTGCGCTGGGTGGAGTCCTGTGTCCAAGCTTCGATATCAGAGCGTTTCACCCGGAACAGCCCTTGGTTGGTGCTCATCCAAAGGAAGCCGTGCTCATCCGGCATGAACGCATGAACATGGGTGAGGAACCCTTGTTCATCAGGCCTTAACTGGAAGATCCGGCCGTCCGGTTTTACAAGGAAGGCTCCCCCACCGTATGATCCAACGAACACATTGCCATCGATCACTTCCAACGTTCGCGCGCAGATGCGTTCCAAGCCGGCCACCGCTTCCCAACCTCCTTGGTCGGTAACCCTGAAAACGCCGAAACAAGTGGCCATCCAGAACTCCCCGGAAGGGGTCCGGCACAGGTCGTTGGGTCTGGAGGAAAGGTCACCATCTGTAAGCGGGTAGGCTAGTGTGATCCGGCCCTGTTCGGCTTTGTAAACACCTCCACCGGTACCGATCCAGACCACCTCCCCTTCCGCCATGAAACACATGGGCCGTAAGCCCAGCCGTAGAACCGACTCCCGTTCTAAGACCAGGTCATACTGAAGCAACGTATCACCACGGCCATACCAATAGCGGTTGTTGGGGTCCAGGAAGATGGCACCCTCGTTGAAGCCCCGGATGAAGGGTGTCCCGGTACGACAACCCGAGGGGTCGAACAACCGGGATCCACCACGCGTGCTGCTGATCACCTGGTCACTACCGAACGTAGCCTGTGCGTTATAGGCGTTGTTCACACCTTCGGAAAGGCCTTCGCACAACAAACTGCGCATGCGCTGGCGCCGGAAAATGAACAGGCCCTTCGTATCGGTACCTACTGCAAGGACATCGGATCCATCCAACCAGATCAAGGCTCCGACCTTTTGCCCGTCAGGCAGGTCAATGGGGATGTGCCTCGCCGAAAGTGTATCTCCCGAAGCACTGGACTCCAGCACGTACAACTCGTCCGCAACGATGATCGTTGCTCGCATATCCTGCACCTCCCAGAACAGCCGCCACGCCAGTTGGCCATTGCGCATTTCGGCAGCCGGGAATCCTTTGGTCACAACGGGGCTCACCTCCCCGTTCTCCGCACTTACGCGGAATACGGAACCCGTTTCGCCGAACACGAAAACGTGTCCGCCTTGCATGAAGAGGTGCCCGGACCTTCCATTCGGCACGGGCCATGTGGAAACCAGCACGGTGTCCTTGTAGACCAGTAGTTCATCATCGGCCCTTAGGCACCAACGGTCCTGCGGAAGTGGGACGCCGCGGACCACGGTAGGCCAATCGCCTTTGCGTGTTAAAGAAGAATCCGGATCCATGGCCTTCACGGTAGCGGCCACCGACCCGATCGAACCGGAGAAACGGGAAGTATATTGTCGTGTAGGGGCTTCAGCCGTAATGGGTAGCAGGCGGTCGTCCTTGTATAGGAATTGCCTGCACCCCGCATCACGTATCACATGAGAACCTTCGTTGGTGGGCTGTATATCGAGCACCCGGGACGGCTTGATCCCTTCGGCTGATTGGATGCCGATCTGTTTGAAATGGTGTCCATCGAAACGCACAACGCCGCCTTCCGTCCCGATCAACAGTGCTCCCCACCGATCACGCACCATGACGTGGACGCGATTCTGGAGCAATCCGTTCTCGGACATGTATTGCTCCCTATGCCAAGTCTCCTGCCCTTGGGCAGAAACCCTTTCACTAGTGGCAAGTGCCACCACGGCCAGGAACAAGGAACCCCAACGAAGAGCGGTCCGGGGTCTACGGATCATGAGTTGGACGACCGATGGAGCACCACCAGGTTCTGCAGATCGAGCAGGTTGGAAACGCCCAGCTTGTCGAACAAGCGTGCCTTGTACGTGGCCACCGTTGTAGGCTGCACCCCGAGGCGGGCAGAGATCTCTTTAACGCCCTTACCTTCCAGAAGGTCCTCCATCACGGCGATCTCCCGATCGGAAAGTTGGCCGAAAGGATCGCGGATCTGTTCCTGATCCTTTTCCAAGATCTTCAATTCGGTACGAGGGCTCAGGTATTCGAAACCTTGCAGCACGCGACGAATGGCTCGGATCACCTCCTCCTCACTACTCTCTTTGCTCAGATAACCAACGCTTCCCAAAGCCATCACGCGTTGTGCATACACCGACTCGGAGCGCATGCTATAGACCAGTACACGCATCTCCGGATGGTTCTTGCAGATACGTTCGAGATGGTCCAGAGCACTACCATCCGTCATCTGAAGATCCAGGATCAGGAGATCGGGCACCCATCCTTGGAGAACTTGATGCAGCTCCTTGATGCTTGACGCCTCGCGAATGGCGGATGCGCGGAACTGATCGTGGATGAGATCCTGTAGACCACGACGCACGATCATGTGATCATCGGCGATAAGGAACTTCCCCGCTGCGTGACTATCCTCCTGCTCCATCTTGGTCATCTCGAACATGGCGTGGCTAAAATTCTACAAATGGTCCGTAAGCCATGGGTCTACCTTAGCCCACGAATTCTCGGTGAGAGGAGGATTCAACCTTATCGGTTCCTTGTCCAGTTCCTTCCGGGTGTGTTGCTAAGTCAAGAGAGAGGCGGATCAACACGGAATACCCAAGGTTCATCGGTTCGAGGAGTTTTTGCCGAAGTCCTGCCTCCGGGTTATGGGGCGTTGAGAGCGCCAGAGAGACCATAAACCCGGAGGTGGACCGGCCTAAAGTTATACGATAGTAGTTGAAGAATACAAGGAGCGCTCTGCTCCTTTTTCTTTTTCTACATCGGTCGCCTTGCATGTTAGGTGCCCTTGTGGCGGATCCCGTGCTCCCCAGCTGAGGCAAGCACCCCGCTCATTCGTGCGCCTGTCGGGTGTGGCCCTTCGATCCGTGCCAGAAATGGGCTGGTCGGCAGGTTGACCGATCCACCGGGACAGGAACAATGCACTGCCCCCCTGAGCATTCAGAAAGCGGCAAGGACGAAAGCTTGTTGGTTACCATGGGGCAGGTTCGCAGAAAGACCGCCCTGTTCCACAGCGTGTTAGCTAGCACCGGTGGACGCAGAAATGAACAGATCGGATCACGAGTTGTGAAAAGAAGCCGGATACCTCGTACTTTTCGCACCTCTCAGTTCTCTCACTCTCTTGATCCGTTCGCTCCTTCTTCAGGCAAGCGCTGCCGTTCTTCTCCTATCCACCACTGTGGGTGGGCGAAGACCTATGAATGATCCACCCGGTGCTGGTAGCTCCGCGATGGGCATGGTCACTGATAGTGCCATGGTCGTAAGTGCACATCCCTTGGCCACAGCGGTCGGGGTCGCGGTGCTTCAAGATGGCGGCAATGCCATCGATGCAGCCGTGGCCGTACACTGGGCATTGGCCGTGGTGGCACCTTGGGCGGGCAACATCGGCGGAGGCGGCCTGATGGTGGTGCGCGATGAGCATGGGACCGTGCACACCTTGGACTTCCGCGAAACAGCGCCTGCTTCCGCACATCGGGACATGTATCTGGATACCAATGGATCGCCGATCGGCAGGCTGAGCCTCGTTGGCCACCGGGCAGTAGGCATCCCGGGTAGCGTAGCGGGCTTGTACGTGGCACATGACAGCTTGGGCCGGCTTCCCATGTCGCGGTTGATCCAGCCAGCGATCGATCTGGCCGAACGCGGTTTCACCCTCACCGCCTTGGAGGCGAAAGAACTGAATTCCAAACTCGCGAGCATCCGATCGGCAAGTACCCGTCCGAGCATATTCACCAGCAAGGCCACGTGGGTAGCAGGCGATTCTCTTCGTTTACCGGAATTGGCCAGAACACTTGTTCGGATCCGCGATGCTGGTCCGGATGGCTTCTACAAGGGCCTAACAGCAGACTTGATCCTGGCCGAAATGCAACGCGGTGGTGGATTGGTCAGTAGAGCAGACCTCGAAGGCTACAGGCCCATTTGGCGTAAACCCATCAAAGGCACTTATCGGGACTTGGAGATCATCACCATGGCACCACCCTCTAGTGGCGGTATCGTGCTGATACAAGCGTTGAAGGCCATGGAAGTAACGGATGTGAAGGCTATGGGTTGGCAGAAGGCGCCTACTGTGCATCGTATGGTGGAAGCTGAGCGGCGGGCCTTTGCTGACCGTGCGGAGCTACTTGGCGATCCGGATTTCGTACCGATCGCTGCCGAACGGCTCGTTTCAGCGGATTATATGGCCCAACGTATGGCCAACTTCGATGCAACGAAAGCTACTCCCAGCTCCCAGGTCCATGCCGGCGATCCGTTAGCGGAGTCCGAACACACGACACACTTCTCCATCGTGGACGAGGACGGCAACGCCGTTTCCTGCACCACCACGTTGAATGGTTCTTATGGATCCGGCGTTGTAGTAGGGGAAGCTGGTTTCGTACTGAACAACGAGATGGATGACTTCAGCGTGGCTACGAACACACCGAACCGCTTCGGGTTGGTGGGAAGCGCTGCGAATTCCATCGCACCGGGAAAGCGGATGCTATCGTCCATGGCGCCGACCATCGTTACACGCAAGGGCGACCTCTTCATGGTATTGGGAAGCCCTGGCGGCGCAACCATACCCACCTCGGTGCTCCAAACATTGGTGAACGTCGTGGACCATGGCATGAGCGCCAAGCAGGCGGTTTCGGCACCCCGTTTCCACCATCAATGGAAACCAGATACCATCCGGATAGAACAGAACGCCATCACAGCAGAGGACAGCCTTGCACTGGTGCGGATGGGACATGCGTTGAAAGTGCGTTCTCCTATCGGGCGCGTGGATGCCATTCTGGTACTGCCGGATGGACGGCTGGAGGCCGGCTCCGACCCGCGTGGCGATGATGCAGCTGCGGGCTACTGATCCGATGTGACCAGTGTAGTCTCCTCGGCCCTTCGCCTGCATCTGACCTCGTGCATGGTCAACAACGGTACATCCATAGGTCCATCGTTGTTGTTCGTTGCCTTCGGTCACCATCACCAGCGGGGCCATCGTATGTCCAACAGCTCTGGTGATAGCACTGCACGAAGAACCTGAGCGGCCTCTCCCAGCATTCGGCCCCACCTGAACGACAAGCGGGCCGCAGCTTGTGCCGCGACCCGCAAGTCTTCCCTGGTCCCTAACCTACTACTTCGAAAGCACCTTGAATTCCGTGCGGCGGTTGCGTTGATGTTCGTCATCTGAACACTTCTCGCACACGCAGGCTTCGCTTGGCTGGCTTTCGCCGTACCCCTTACTGGTGATGTTGTCCTTCGGGATGCCCTTACTGATGATGTAGTCCACGGCGCTCTTGGCCCGCTTCTCCGAAAGTTTCAAGTTGTAGGCATCCTTACCCCGGCAGTCGGTATGGGAGCTCAGCTCGATCTTCACCGTGGGGTTGTCCTGCAGGGTGGCCACCAACTTGTCCAATTCCACGGCAGCATCGGCCCTGATGTTGGACTTGTTGTAGTCGTAGAAGATGTTCTCCAACCGCACCACCTGGTCCACGACCAGTGGGAACAATTTGAAGTCGGTGCGGATAACTCCGTTCGGTTTGCCTTTGGTACTGATGCGCGCGCTCTGCTTGAAGAAACCCTCCTTATCCACCTTGATGCGGTAGTCACTCTCGGGTTTCAGGGCGAAAGCATATTTACCGGATGCATCGGTCGTCAACGATTCAAGCACATTGTCCTGACCATCGGTGAGCACCACGCTAGCGCCTTCCAGGGGTTGTCCCGTTTCCCCATGGAGAACCAGGCCTTCAGCCGCATAGTCGTATTTCTGCATCTCCACCACGATCTCTTCCAACGGATCGTCGTTGGTCTTCAATTCCAACTGCTTCTGGAAGTATCCGTTCTTATTGGCGATCAAGGTGTACCGATCCCTGTATGGAACTTCGATCTTGAACTTGCCGCCGGGCTCGCTTTCCACCTTGAAATTCTCGACGAACGCCCCTTTGTCATCCTTCATCTGCAATGTGGCGCCATCGATGGGCTGGCGCGTCTCTTTGTCGATGACGATGCCTGCCATGTACACGGTAGGTGGGCGAACGGTGCACCCATAGATGTCGTCGCTGCCCTTGCCTCCTGGCCTGTCGCTCGCGAAGAATCCCGTGGTGTCGTTGATGAACACGAGCCCGTGATCATTGAACCGGGTGTTCATGGGGTAGCCCAGGTTGAAGACTTTACCCGGGCCCGCTTGGGACAGGCGCGAGTAGAAGATGTCCATGCCACCCAGACCCGGATGCCCTGTGCTTACGAAGTAGAGGGTGCTATCGCGGTGCAGGTAAGGGAAGAGTTCATTGCCAGCCGTGTTGACCTCAGGACCCATGTTGATCGGTGCGCCCCACTGGTTCCCGAGATTCTCGCAGTACCAGATATCCGTGCCCCCTTGTCCACCCGGCCTGTCACTGGCGAAAAAGAGCTTTCGACCGTTCGGCGCCACGTTCGGGTGACCGTAGTTCTGTTGCTGGTCGTTGTGTTCGAAAGGCACGAGGTTCCCCCATTCCGGTTGGCCGAACTCACCGGTGACCACATCGCTGTAGAAGATGCCCAGGTTGAGCTCCCCTTTCTCGTTCTTGGCCAGCGTACCGTAGTAATAGTTGTTGCGGGTGAAGTAGAGCCTGTCAGCGACGGAGTCGTAGGACATGGTACCATCGTGGTAGCGGCTGTTCACTTCCTTCCGCATCACCAGAGGGTCTTCAGCGGTCTCGCCTTTCAACAGGGCGGTGTAGAGGTTCAAATACGGCTGTTCGTCCCAGGCGTAGATCCTGCGACCACCAGCACCTTCGCCGCGTGCACTGGAGAAGACCAAGAGCTCTTCCATGACACCTGGTCCGAGGTCCGCTTCCGGGGAATTAAGCGGTAGCGTGCGTACGGTCGCACTGGCGCTATCACGCATCAACCGTTCGAATATCCGCGGGTTCTTCAAGTAGGCTTGTGCCCGTGCATCCTCTGGGCGCAAAGAAGCGTAGGTCCCATACCATTCAATTGCATCGGCGTACTTCCCGTTGGCACGGAGCTGCTCAGCAAAAGCGAACACATCATCCGGGGACTGACCTCCGGTGCTCATCATCTTCAAGTAGGTGGCTTCTGCCTTGGCAGGTTGCCCCATTTTCCGGTAGGCAAGCGCCAGACGTCGCATGTCGGTAGCATCGGCCTTTCCAGTCGAGACCAGATCCTCGTAGATGGTGGCCATGGTGGGATAATCGAACACTTCGCTGGCACGATCGGCCATGCGCTCCTTCAGCTTTTGCGCATTCAGTAGAACGGGCAATAGGAGCAGTGCGCCCAGAAGGTGTACCCGGACGCGCGCCGGGAAGTTTGACCTGTGCAATCGCATGATGGTGGTCATGATCAGAAGTAGCGCGGTGAACGAACGCCTTTCAACTTGTTGCCGAACTCGAAGCCGAGCATGATCTCGTGCGACCCGCCGCTGTAGTTGCGCAACGTGCTTAGCGGATAATCGTAAGCGTAGCCCACCGTGAGGTCGTTGGTGATGTAGTACTGGGCCAGCGCACCAACGGCATCCTGGTGGCGGTACATGGCCCCGAGCCAGAACTTCTCGTAGAACAGGAAGTTCGCGCTCACGTCGAAGCTGACCGGTGCACCTTGTACGGCCTTCACCAAGAAGGTAGGCTTGAATTTGTGGTACAGCCCCATATCGAAGACATAACCACCGGTAAGGAAGTAGTGCGGACGCTGGCCGGGTGATGAAACGAAGGCAAGCGAATCCGTGGTGAAGAAATCCGTGCGCAGGATCTTCGGTGTACTGATGCCGAGGAAGTAGCGATCGCTGTAGTACATGACCCCGAAACCGAACTGCGGATCGAGCTTGGTGCTAACGTTCTGTTGGAACACCTGATCACCGGCGACCAGCGGATTGAGCTCTGCGAACTGGCCTTGGAACAGGTTCAAACCGCCCTTCAACCCGAACGCCAACTTGGCATCACCCATGAAGATGCGGTAGGCCACATCGGCCATGAAGGTGTACTGTGTTATCGGCCCGTGACTATCGCGCATGATCGTTCCGCCCACACCCAGGCTCTCGAGGGGCAGCGGTGTGTGCATGGTCAGTGTTTGCGTGGTCGGCGCCCCATCGAAGCCCACCCACTGATGGCGGCTCAGTGCTTTGAGGCTCACCCGATCGGCGCTACCAGCGTAGGCCGGGTTCAGCGCGAGCAGGTTGAACATGTACTGGGTGAACTGCGGATCCTGTTGGGCGAACAGTCCCGTGCCGATCAGCAGCGCGAGCGTGGTTCCCTTGATCCGGTTGGCGATGGTATTCATCGTTTCGAGTGTGTTTGGAAGCGGGGACCGTTATCAGCGACGCAGGTAGATGTATCCGGTGAAGGCCTCATCACCCGTTCCGGGATCAAGGACATAGTAGTAGGTGCTCTCCGGCAGTTCTTCGCCTAGCGGTCCACCGAACTGGTTGGTACCATCCCATGTGTTGGTGTACGGTGTTGCCTCGAACACCTTGTTACCCCACCGGTTGAACACCACGAAATTGTTGTTCGGGAAGTACTCGATGTTCTCGATCGTGTAGATGTCGTTCGTTCCATCCTTGTTCGGCGAGAAAGCGTTCGGGATCACGAGTTTCAGGCAGTCCTTCAACTGCACCAATACCGTGTCGCTCGTAGTTCCGCAGGTTCCGTTGTTCACTGTCCAAACGAACCAGTTCTCCCCAAGGCCCAGATCCGTTACGGTGGTGTTCGCCACGCCCGGGTCGGTGATGTTGCCTGATCCCGACAAGAGCGTCCAAGTACCGACACCAGTGGTGTTCGTAGCTGTGGCATCAAGCGTTGCCGTTGTGCTCACGTGCTGGCATACCTCTTGATCCTTGCCCGCATCGGCGTCCACCTCGGTGTGATCGAAGACATTGATCACGACCTGATCGGTAGAACTTCCGCAAGCCCCGTTGTTCACCGTCCATTCGAACACGTTCGCTCCCAGGCCGAGACCGGTGATCACCGTGAAAGGATCCGTACTGGAACCGATCGTTGCACTGCCGCTTACAAGCGTCCATGATCCAGTTGCTGGTAGCGAAGGCGAGTTGGCCAACATGGTCACTTCTTCGGATATCGGTGTGCAGTAGTCCTGATCAGGTCCGGCAGCCGCGGAAGTTTCGTTGTTGTCGAACACCGTTATCGTCACTAGGTCCGTAGTGGTACCGTTCGCACATGGTCCGTTGTCCACTACCCATTGCAGTGTGTAGACCCCAACGGCCAATCCAGATAGCGTTGCTGTGGGTGATGTTGGATCGCTCAGGACAGCATTGCCGACCACGAACACCCAGGACCCCGTAGCCGGGAAGGTGACCGCACTGCCGGCCAGGGTAGCACTATTGGCAGGTGCGCAGAGTTGTTGGTCAGGACCCGCGTCCGCAACGGCTTGCTGGTCGTTGAAAACGGTCACTGTCACTTCATCCTGCGTGGGTCCGCAAGGTCCGTTGCTGATGTTCCAGCGGAAGGTGTTGTCCCCTACGGAAAGCCCGCTAACACTGGTCGTTGGTGAAGCTGCATCCGCGAAGATGCCCGTACCGTTCACCACGCTCCAGAAGCCAACGGCCGGGAATACCACTGCGTTCGCTTCGAGGGCGGTGGTGGTGGTAGGTGTGCAGAGTTCTTGGTCCGGTCCTGCATCCGCATCAGGCGCTTGGTCATCGTAGATGAAGACGTTCTGTGCTGCACTGCTGGTGCCACATGCGCCGTTGTCAATGGTCCAAGTGAATTCATGCTGGCCCACTCCAAGGCCTGTCACCACTGCCGCAGGATCATTGGGGTTGGTGATGGTGCCCGGGCCGGTCCATGTGCCCACCGCAGGGAACACGGGATCATTGCCTTGCAAGGTGATCTCATCCACCGGTGTACAAGCGCTGATGCTCTCGCCGGTGGTAGCGGGTGGTGCTTGATCGTCGTACACGCGAATGGTCAGTGTGTCCGTGCTCGGTGGACCGAAGCCGCACATTCCATTGTAGATCTGGTAGACGAGCACATGCTCTCCGATCTCGAGGTTCGAAACGGCGGAAGTTGGATCGTTCGGGTCAGCGATCACGGCCGTTCCGCTCACCACGCTCCATGTGCCAACACCAGGTGTGACAGGGGTGTTGCCGGTAAGCACGCTCGTGTTCTCCGGCGAGCAGAGCTGTTGATCAGGGCCAGCGCTCGCAAGAGGTGCACCGGGGTCGTACACGTACACGCTCATGGTATCCGTAAGCGTACCGTTGTTCGGGCATGGATCCCAATCCAGCGTCCAGACGAACGTATTGATGCCTTGTGACAATCCGCTGATGGCTGTTGTGGGGCTGTTCGGATCCGCGATCACTCCGGTACCCGCGATCAGTGTCCACGTACCATCTGCTGGTGCAGGCGGCTGTACCCCTTGCAGGGTGATATCGGTTAGGGGCAAGCACTGTTCAAGATCCGGCCCAGCGTTCGCTGCGGCGGTGGTATCGTCGTAGAGCGTGACGTTCACCGTATCGGAGGTGAGGCTATTGGCGCACGGGCCATTGTAGACCTGCCACACGAAGGTGTTGAGACCGATGCTCAGGTTCCTGATGCGCGTACCGGGGTCTCCGGGGTTCTGCGCTACACCGTTACCGAAGATGGTGGTCCATGTTCCTTGTGCAGGAAGGATAAGGCTGCTGCCTGCCATGAGGACACTGTCTTCAGGCATGCACAGCTCCTGATCCAACCCGGCATTGGCAAGTGGGTTGTTCGGGTCGAACACCAAGAGGCTCACGGAGTCCACGGTGGTGGTGCATACACCGCCCTGCAGTGTCCAGGTGAAGATGTTCTCGCCGACAGTGAGGCCGGTGATGGTGGTGTTCGGCGAGGAAGGGTCTGCGATCGTGCCCGTTCCTTGCACCCGTGTCCATGTTCCGGTGGCGGCTCCAACGGGCGCGTTGCCGGTCACCGTGGCTACATCATCCGGAGCGCAGAACTCCTGATCGGCACCAGCATCCGCAGGGGGTGCATCCGCATCGAACAGTGTGATCTCCACCTGGTCATTGGTCAACTGGTTCGAACAGCCACCGTTGTACACTTCCCAATCGAAGATGTTCACACCCAGTCCGAGATCGGTGATGGTGGTGTTGGGATCGGCCGGATCGGTGATGGTGCCCTGACCGCTCACGAGTGTCCACGTTCCTGTTGCCGGGAAGGTGATGCTGCTGCCCACCATGGTGGCTTGGGTGATGGGCGTACAGACTTGCTGATCGGGTCCTGCGTTCGCATCCGGGTTGTTCTCGTCGAACACGAATATGCTCACGATATCTTCCGTAAGCGGGTTGGTGCATGGCCCGTTGGCTACGGTCCAGCGGAAGATGTTCTCGCCGAGTGCGAGGTTGGTCACAGCGGTCAGTGGATCGGCCGGGTTGGTGATATCACCCGCACCGCTCACCAGTTCCCAGAAGCCGGTAGCTGGAATGGTGAGGGAGCTACCCTGCATGGTGGTGACGGGGTTGCTGGTGCAGAGCTCTTGATCAGGCCCGGCATCGGCGATCGGGTTGTTCTCATCGAAGAGTTGGATCACCATTTGGTCGCTGGTGATGCCGCTGGAGCATGGTCCGTTGTCCACGGTCCACGCCACCACGATGATGCCTACGCCTAGGCCGGTGATGGTGGTGTTCGGGTCCGTGGGGTCCGTGATGGTGCCCGTGCCGTTCACGATGGTCCATGTGCCAACGGCGGGGAAAACGAGCACGCTACCCTGGAGAGTGGTGCTGTTGGTCGGTGTGCAGAGGTCCTGGTCCGGACCAGCGTTCGCATCGATGTTGTTCTCATCGAACACGAATAGGCTCACGCGGTCCGTGGTGGTCCCGTTCGCACAAGGGCCATTGCTCACGGTCCATTCGAAGACGTTCTCGCCGATCGCCAGATCGAAGATGGTGGTCGTGGGCGAGTTCGGGTTCGCGATGGTACCCGTGCCACTGATCAGCGTCCACGTGCCCACTGCTGGGAACGTGATCGCGCTGCCAGCCATGGTGGCTGTTGCGATGCTTGTGGTGCAGAGTTCTTGGTCCGGGCCAGCGATCGCATCGGCATTGTCCTCATCAAAGACGAAGATGCTCACTTGATCGAAGCCACCTCCTGTTTCGCACGGGCCATTGTCCACGGTCCATTGGAAGATGTTCTCCCCTACCGGTAGTCCGGTCACCTGTGTGGTAGGTGAGTTCACGTCCACGATGGTTCCCCCGCCGCTCACACGAGTCCAAGTTCCAACCGCCGGGAACGTTACAGGGCTACCGGCAAGGTTAGTGCTCGTGTTCGGGGTGCAGAGCTCTTGATCGGCACCAGCATTGGCTGGTACATTGTTCAGATCGAATAGGAATATGCTCACCTCATCATCGGTGGTCCCGTTCGCGCATGGTCCGTTGTCCACGGTCCAAGCGAACACGTTCTCGCCCACACCCAGATCCGTGACCGTGGTATTGGGCGCATTGGGGTCGGTAATGGAACCCGAACCGATCACGATGGTCCATGTTCCTACTGCCGGGAATATCACAGCGCTTCCTTCCAGTGTGGTGATGGTGTTCGGCGTGCAGAGTTCCTGATCCGCGCCAGCGTTCGCATCGAGGTTGGCATCGTTGAATAGGAAAATGCTCACCCGGTCCCTGGTGATACCGTTCGCACAAGGGCCATTGCTCACGGTCCATTCCAACACCACTTCACCAACACCAAGTCCTGTAACGGTGGTGGTCGGGCTGTTGATGTTCGTGATGTTCGCTGCTCCACTGATCACGGTCCACGTACCTACAGCGGGAATGGTGACCGGGCTACCCGCAAGTGTGGTGCTGCTGGCCGGTGTACAGAGTTCTTGATCGATGCCGGCATCGGCCACCGGGTTGTTCTCATCGAACACACGGATCTGCACCGCGTCGGTGGTGATACCGTTCGCGCAAGGGCCGTTGTCCACGGTCCATGTGAAGATGTTGATACCCACAGCGAGACCTGTGATGGCCGTGTTGGGATCGCTCGGATCAGCGATCACACCGGCCCCTTGTGTGAGCGTCCATGTGCCGGAAGCGGGGAAGGTGACCGCGCTACCAGCCAGGTTGGTGGTGGACTGTGGTGTACACAGTTCCTGGTCCGGGCCTGCACTGGCCACCGGGTTGTTCACATCGAAGACGAAGATGCTCACTTCGTCGGTGGTGAGCGGGTTGGCGCACGGTCCGTTGAGGACGGTCCAACGGAAAATGTTCTCACCCACGGCGAGGCCGGTCACGGTGCTGTTCCGGTTGGTAGGCGCGGTGATGGTACCGCTTCCGCTCACAAGGGTCCAGGTTCCGCTGGCAGGGAAGATCACGTTGCTGCCAGCAAGCGTCACCGTACTGGCCGGCGTACAGATCTCTTGATCAGGCCCAGCGTTCGCTACGGGGTTGGTGCCATCGAACACCCGGATGTTCACCTGATCGGTGCTGATCCCGCATGCACCGTTATTGATGCGCCATTCGAAGATGTTGACGCCAACGCCGAGCGCGGTCACCGTTGTATTGGGGTTGTTCGGAGCGGTGATGTTGCCCGTACCTGAAATGCGCACCCATGTGCCTATGGCGGATCCGACGGTTGCGTTACCCACCAAGGTTACTGAAGCCACAGGTGTACAGATCTCTTGATCAGGGCCTGCGTTCGAAACCTCGGCACCTAGATCATAAACGAAGATGCTCACCTCGTCCTGGGTCAGCGGGTTCGCACAAACGCCATTGTTAACCTGCCAGCGGAACACGTTCTCCCCGATGGCAAGCCCGCTCACGGTGGAGTTCGGTGCACCTGGGTTGGCTATGGTGCCAGCTCCGCTCACCAAGGTCCATTGCCCCACTGCGGGAACGATCACGTTACTGCCGGTGAAGGTCGTGCTCGTGGTCGGTGTGCACAGCTGCTGATCCGCGCCTGCATTGGCCACAGGATTGTTGGGGTCGTAAACGAGGATCGAGACGAGGTCGGAAGTGATGCCGCATGCACCGTTGTCGATGTTCCAGCGCAGGATGTTCACGCCTACGCTCAACCCGCTCACCGTTGTCGTAGCTGACGCCACGTTGCCGAAGACGGCGGTGCCTTGTTCCACGCTCCACGAACCGGTCGCCACACCCGTTGGCACGTTCGCCGCCATGGTCACTGTGCTCGTGGCACCACAAACGCTCTGATCAGGCCCGGCCAGTGCAGCTTGTGCATTGCCATCGGCAACGATCACAAGAGACGTGCTACTGGATATCGGGTTGGGGCAAACCCCGTTGTTCACAGTCCAGATGAACGAGTAGTTACCACTTGCCAGACCGGTCACCTGCGTGATGGGCGAGTTCGGATCAACAATTGTGGCAGGGCTGCCGATCACGGTCCACACACCAGTGGCTGGGAAGATCACCGGGCTGCCTTCCAGTTGAATGGTGTTACCGGCAGAGGTGCATACGTTCTGGTCTTGTCCCGCATCCGCGCTGGGGTTGCTAGGGTCGTAGACGAAAATGCTCATCTGGTCCGTGGTGATCCCGCTCGCGCAGGGGCCATTATCCACGGTCCACTGGAAGATGTTCTGTCCCACGGCCAGACCGGTGATCTGGGTAGTTGGGCTGTTCAAGTTCGCGATCGTCCCGGTTCCGCTCACCAAGGTCCATGTACCGATAGAAGGTGAAGCCACGGTGCTTCCTGCCATGGTTGCAGTACCACTGACAGAACAAAGCGAGATATCCGGACCCGCGTTGGCAACGGGTGCGTTGCTATCGAACACGAACACCCGTACCACATCGTTCGTCAGGCCGTTCGGGCAAGGACCATTGCTCACCGTCCAGCGGAATTCACTGATGCCGGGAGGCATGTTGCTGATCTGTGTAGTGGGGCTATTGATGTTGGCGATGGTGCCACCACCGGACACGATCGTCCATGTTCCGGCCGCTGGTGCGGTGATGGAGCTGGCCGCCATGGTCACGAGGTTGGGGGCTACGGGTACGCAAATGCTCTGATCAGGACCAGCATTGGCGACCGGATTGTTGGGGTCGAAACGGCGGATGGCCATTTCATCGGACGTGTTGCCACAAGGCCCGTTGTTCACTGTCCAACGGACCACCGTTGTGCCGATGGGCAGCCCGGAAACGGCTGTGTTGGCCGCATTCGCATTGGCGAAGGTCGCTGCTCCGCTCACCACGGTCCATGTCCCCACAGCCGGTGCGGCCACAGCGCTTCCTGCCAGCGTCGCCGTTGATGCTCCGCAGAGCTCTTGATCAGGTCCCGCAGCCGCAACGGCGATGTTGGGGTTGAAGATGGTGACAGTGACGTCGCTAGAGGTGTTCGCGTTCGGGCAAGGTCCGTTCGCAATGGACCATCGGTACACGTTCACACCCAAGCCCGCTCCGGTAACGGTTGTTGTCGGACTTGAAGCGTTCGCGAAGGTTCCTGATCCGCTAACCACGGACCATACACCAGTTGCCGGGGCGGTGGCGGCGTTGCCAGCAAGCGTCAGGTTGAGGACCGGTGCACATAGGTTCTGGGCTGGACCCGCATTGGCGGCAGCAGCACTTCGATCGAACACCCGTATCACCACATCATCCGTGGTCGTGTTCGGCACACATGGTCCATTGTTGATGGTCCACCGCAGCGTGGTGGTTCCTACTGGGATGTTGGTAACGGCCGTAGTTGGTGAACCCGGAGTTGTGATCGTAGCCGATCCGTTCACCACGGTCCATGTCCCGGTTCCTGGCGCTGTGGGCGTGTTCCCCGCCATGGTGGTACTAGCGAAGACGGTGCTCGGGTTCGTGCAGAGATCCTGATCGGGACCAGCGGAAGCCGCCGGAGCGGTCCCATCGAAGCGCGTGATCGTTACTTGAGAAGTGGTGACACCATTGGCACAAGGCCCATTGCTGAGCGTCCACTGGAACACGTTGGCTCCGACGGAAAGGCCAGACACTCCCGAACTCGGGCTGCTTGCGTTGGCGAACGTGCCTGTACCGCTAACCACGGTCCAGACACCGGTGGCAGGTGCGAGCGGTGCATTTCCGGCGAGCGTTGCCGTAGCGGCGCACACCTGTTGGTTCGGTCCAGCGATGGCGTTAGGGCTGGCCGGGTTGAAGACCACGATGTCCACCTCATCGCTCGTCGTAGGTGGCACACAAGGTCCATTGCTGATCGTCCAGCGCAGGCGGTTGAGGCCGATGGAAAGTCCGCTCACGGTGGTGTTACGCAAGCTGGCATTGGCGAAGGTGCCTGTGCCGCTGACCACGGTCCATTGGCCTGTAGCCGGGGCTATCGTGGCATTGCCTGCAAGGGTGGTGCTGGTGGTTGGTGAACAGAGCTGTTGATCCGGTCCGGCATTTGCCGCAGGTTGTGAACTGCTGTACACCAGGATGGAGACCTGTGAAGTGGTCGGCGGCGTGCAAGCGCCATTGTCGATGGACCAACGGAACACATTCGTTCCTTGCCCCAGGCCCGTAACACCGGATGTCGGGCTGTTGGGGGAAGTGATCGTTCCTGTGCCGCTCACCAAGGCCCATGTACCTACTGCCGGTGCAGTAGCTACGTTGCCTGACAGCGTCGCGGTGCTCGTTGGTTGGCAGAACGATTGGGAGGGGCCCGCATTGGCAACAGGATGCGCGGGATCGTAAGTGCTGATGACCACATCATCGCTCGAAGTTCCGCAAGTGCCGTAGTTGGTGGTCCAACGCAGCACGTTGTTGCCCGTGCTCAAACCGCTAACACCGGTGGTGGCACTACCCGAGTTGGCGAACGTGGCTGTTCCGCTCACCACGGACCATACACCTGGTGCTGTTGCATAGGGTTGTTGACCGGCAAGTGTTGTACTGAAACCGCAAACGCTTTGGTCAGGCCCGGCCACCGCAGGGGTTAGCGGTGGAGTAACGTTGATGAGGTACCCGACCGTTGCGCGGCCGTTGAGCACGCATGCATTGTCCTCTACCGTGACCGTGAAGATCTGCTGACCGATCGCGGTCGGTGTCCAGCAGAAGGTGCCAACAGGGCGACTTCCTGCCGTAGTGGTGAACGTTGCACCGGGGATGGCAGCGTTCCAGGTCATGGTCACGTTCTGCGCTGCATCCGCATCCGTGGAGTTCACGTTGAAACAGAAATTGGTACCGGCACATACATCGAAAGTGTAGGCAGCCGTACCGTTGATCCCGCTCGCGCTCGGGTTGTTATTGTTGCAGTTGATGATGGCGAACTGCAGATCACGCGTGTATTGGCCGATCTGCACCCCGTTGCGGAACTCGCGCACCAGCACGGTTACCACGGCGAACTGCGCGATGCTTGGCGTGAAGCGGATCGTACCTGTGGCCGGATCGATGGTCACCGCATTGGCACCACCGCTGGTGATCACGGGTTGGGTGAAGGTGTATCCGCCGGTGTACGGGATAGTTGCGCCAGCAGTGCCACGAGCAGGTGCCAGTTCGAAACGCAAAGAGTCGCCGGCAAGGTCAGTTACCCCGTGGTTGTAAACGATAGGCTGTCCAACACAACCGAAGGGCACCGGATCATTGATGAAGCGTGGTGAACTGTTGCACGGCGCCACCGTATTGTTCAGGCGTGCGCTGAGGTAGAGGTCGCGCCCCCCCGGGTTCTGCAAGGAAGTGATGGCGTTGTTCCGGCAGCAGAGGTCCCAATCGATGATCCAGTCGGCACCACATCCGGCCCACTGGGTCAGGTTGATCACTGCCGAATAACGGTAGCGCTCCACACCATAAGTACCAGCCGAACTGTTGCAACGATCGGTGGCGCCCGGGCAAATGGGTGTTACCACTTGCACGTTCTGGAACACGAAGCATGCATTGAAGTTGGCGTTGCACGTAGCGGACCGCACATTGAACTGTAGATCGCCGTTATTGCAGCTCACCGGCGCGCTCACACCGTTGCAATCGCGGAAGAAGCTCATGTTCACCCGGTACTGGTTGTTGCCCAGGCACTCGTAGGTGATATCGCCTCCCATAGCGTGGGTAGCACGTGCTTCACCCTGCCATAGCAAGAGCGCCACGGCAGCGGGGATCAGGGTGCGGAGGGAGGTGCGCGTGGCGATAGCCATCAGGCGTATCGCGTTCAAAAGGCGTCGTTGTTCAGCCATGTACCGACCAGCTTGGTGGCACCGCTCCAGTTGCTGACGGATCTTCGACGGTGAAACCTGAACGACGATCGTTCATTCAGGCTCCGATCATCGGCAGGAGAACGCCGTTGCACCGGACAAACACACACGATCACGATCCGCACTTCTTCGGGAAAGGTGCTGGACAAACGTAGAGGCGTTGATCCGCCGTCGATCGATCAACGGTTCACACTTGTTAACAGCGGCGTGTGAGGCATAGACCAGGCTTGTGATACAACAGTGCCAATGCAAGAAGCCCGTTCGCATCATCAGCGGACGGGCTTCAGAAAGGACGAATAATAGTGCCTACTGCTTCACGAACAACGCGCGCGAAACCAGTTGCGCATCCTGGTCATACGCCAAGAGCGTGTAGGTACCACCATCGAGCATGGCCACATCGATCGAACGTTGGAAGACTTCTTCACGAACCACCCGTCCAGCAGCATCCACAAGGCGGAGACGACGTACGGTGTTCCCGTCCACATCGATGTTCAACCGATCGTTCACCGGGTTCGGATAGACACGCATCGGGGCCAACGCGCTAAGCTCCTCCATCCCGATCGCAGGATCGGAACCGATGCACACATTGAACACCGAGGTCTGTGCCGGTGTACTTGTCCAGGTATACACTTGAACATAGTAGGTCTCACCAGGAGTAAGACCCACGGGGTCGCTCTCTTGTGGATCGCTGCACGAATTCGGCACGAGCTCAAGCGATCCGCAGGTGCTGCTCCACAGTGCATGGTACATATCTCCAGTGGACCCTGTTATGTCGATGATGGAGACACGATGGGTGGCAGCGAGCGCAACGAAACTGAACCATACATCATCATCTGCTGTGCCGAAGCAGGTGGAGGTGACATTCGATGCGGTCGCACCGATCACCGTACCCTGCGTTCTGGCTCCACAATCATAGTCCGTGTTGACCGTTAAAGGCACCGCGTTCAGGCACTCGTCATTGACGATCGTCGTCATGAACATCACCCCCGAGCTCCACACACTGAACCCTCCACCAGGACAGACCGAGCGAACATAGACCGTGTACTGGGTGCCCGGCTGAAGGCCGCTTGCGTTGGTATTCGGCGCTGTTCCGCTTGCCAGAGCATTGCTCCCATCGGGAATCGCTCCAGTGGTGACCACCCACTCGTAGGATGGGCTTCCGTTATCGGTGAAGGTGATCGTAGCACCTGCATTGCCAGGGCTGGTAACGGCAAGTCCACTGGGGTAGAAACACGCCACGCTCTCCACCTTGATATCGTCCAGCGCCCACCACCAATCCCAGCCCGAACTGTACTGGAAACGGACCTGTGCTGCAGCAGAACCTCCGGCAGCAGCGGTGATATCGAAACTTGCCACCGCCGCAGGATTCGGATAACCGACATTGTCAACGGTATAAGTCTCGATCTCCGTCCACGTGGTACCGTTGGAGACTTCAACCTTGCCATACGACTCCAGCCGGGCGTAGAACTGGTGTGAGAAAGAAAGCACCAGGATGTTCGCCGTGCTCGCATCGAAGGTGGGCGAGACCAACCAACTATTCACGGAGATGCCACTTGCACCGCAGGCATCGCTATCCAAGAAAGCGAAATCGCCATCGAAGCCACCACCGGTAGGGAGCGCACCTGTGCCATCCACACTGAAGGTGAAGGTCGTTAGATCTCCTGGCGCGAAGGTCCAATCGCAATCACTGTCCGGGTCGGACTCCACGGTGAATCCCGTGGTGCTGGCCCCTCCGGTGAACTGTTCGCTCAATATCACTTGCGCCTGGGCTGGACATGCGGCCAAGCCAATGGAGGCCGCTAGCAGAAGGATCGAACCGTGTAGTGTTCTTTTCATGATGGTCATATGTACAGGTGGAACGAAGACTTAACGCACACAAAGTAATACGCACCGAGAGGGACAAGTGTCCATTCGCAAGGACGATATTCATGCCCGATCGTGGACGACCGGTTCGCAGTGCTTGAGACCGTCGCCAAAGAGCTAAGGACCTCCATTGGCATAGGACTTGCGGCTAACCTGCACAATGCAGCGCACCACTACCCTCCTGTGCTTGCTGCTTTCCGTGAATACCCTTATCGCGCAATGGGCGGGGATCAATGAGGTAAGGCCATTCGCAGGTGGCATCATCAACTTCCAAGCACCGCAGTTGGTGGAATACACCACACCCAAAGGAACGGTGGTGCCATGGGCTGGCGCTGGTCTTGAGGCGGGTGTGTCGTTGACGCATCGTGGCCGTTGGGGTGTAGCGTTGAGCGGAGGCATCGCCGAACATGGTTACCTCTTCTATCTCGACACAGCGTGCTGGACCATGTACCACCAAGCACAACGTGCCGAAGCACGCGCCTGGTGGCTCTTCCCGTTCCAGCCATTGGAGTCCGCGAAAGCGCGGATCGGCGTAGCCTACGGACTAAGCTTCCAGAGCGATAGCGATAGACGTACGGACCAGGAAGGATTCGCCAGCCGTATGGTAGGGCGTGAAATGACACGCAGCTACATCGCTCCGGAGATCGGCATGACACGCGAAGTAGAGGATCATCGGTTGGAATTCGGGGTCCGCTACGTGCATCACCTCGATCGCACGGCCGCGTGGAACAGCTACAGCACAAGCTCCGTCGGGAACGGCACCCACAGTGGGACCGATGATCATCTCGCATTCGTCTTCCGCTACCACTTCGCCCTACCAAAGCCGGATATCGAATTGCCCACCATGCCCACGCTCGACTTCAGCGGGCGCGAACTGGATACCATCACTACGCTCTCCACCAAGCACAGCCGTGTGGTAATCGAGCTTTGGGACGATGCCGAACACGACGGCGATACCCTCAGCGTGTTCTTGAACGACGCACCTGTTCTAGTTGAACACGAACTAACACCCAAGCACTACCGCCTTCCGGTGGACCTGGGGAGCGGCGCGAACAAGATCCTTGTGGTGGCGCACAACGAAGGGCGAGTACCACCGAACACGGCGCGTGCCTTCGTACGCACGGGCAACGACCGTGTTCACTTGTTGATCAAGACCAGCGAGAAGCGCAGTACGGCATTGATCATCCACCGGGAATGAAACTGCACTGCTTAAACAACTAGTCCTTCACCTTCTCGAAGACCATGCGGTAGTGCTCGAAGATCTCGCGCTCGAACACCTGCAGGTTCGGTGCGATCTGGTAGCGCCGTACCCATTTGCGGAAATCGCTGCTGAACAGCTTTGGCAAAAGCGAGGCGTACAAACCGTACTTCTGGAGATCGAACTTGTTGAAAGCGGCCGTCCACCGGGCGATCGTCTCGATGTAATCCAAACGTCCGCTATCGATGGAAACCAATTTGAAATGCTCCTTGGCTGGTTCGGTCATGCCTTCACTTCCGTATGGCAACCACGAGCCCGGGAACACATCGCACACCAGATCCATCAGTTCTTCGCCGGAGTAGCTCTTGCGGTTCTTCCACACATTGGTCTGCCCGAATTTGATGTCCTCGAACTTCACCATGTTGGGGCCGAACACCATGGTCTGGCAATAGAAACGGCCACCCACTGGCAAGAGATCGCTCACCTGTTTGAAGTACGTGCGGTAGATCTCGTCCTGCTTCCCGGCGCGGTACTCTTCCACCGAACACAAATGCTCCGGACTGCCCATTGCGCATACGGCATCGAACTTCCCGAACGTCGCTGGTGTGATGGCCTTGGAGTCCATGTGGTGAACGTTCAACCCGTTCTTGCGGCAGGCATCGGCTTGGCCTTTCGCGAGCACCACACCGGTGGTGGAAACCCCGTGTCGGTTGAGGTAGTCGATGAAAGCACCCCAACCACAACCGATGTCCAGCACCTTGCTGCCCGGCTTGATGTTGCAATGGTCCATGATGAACTTGTGCTTCTTCTCTTGGGCTTGCTCCAAGGTGAGCGAGAAGTCGCCATCGAACCGCGCGCCGCTGTAGCCGCCCTTCTCGCCCAAGCTCAGGCGGAAGATCTTGTCCATGGTGGTGTAATGCGCGTCGAGGTCTTTTTGGTCGGCCATGGTATGGTGTTCAAGCGATCATCCGTTGTGGATGACGGAGACAAGGTAGGGTTGAGAGCGGTACGCAGCATTAGTAATGCAGCAGGTTGCGGACCGTGATGTTCAAGGCGATCCGTTCTTCGAAGAAGAGATGGTCAATCAAAGGCCGAATGGCCGGGTGTCCAATTGACACAAAGAAAGCCGTGAACAGCCATAGGCTGGGTGCATGCGGTTATTTGACCAACGGACGGATACCCTACTGAACATTCGACCAACAGGCGGGGCACCTGTTGTACCTCACAACCCCAACAACACCTCACCCGGCTCCTTCGCGCCGAAGATGAGTTTGTTCGGGTCCTCGATCATCTCCTTCACCTTGTAGAGGAAGCTTACGCTCTCCTTGCCGTCAATGATGCGGTGATCGTAGCTCAGCGCCACGTACATGATCGGGCGGATCACCACCTGACCGTTCACGGCGATAGGGCGTTCCACGATGTTGTGCATGCCGAGGATCGCGCTCTGTGGCGGGTTGATGATCGGTGTGCTGAGCATGCTACCGAAGACACCGCCATTGGTGATGGTGAAGGTGCCGCCGGTCATCTCGTCCATACTGAGCTTGCCATCGCGCGCTTTCACGGCGAGGGCTTTGATGCCACCTTCGATCTCGGCGAGGCTCAAGCGTTCAGCGTTCCGGAGCACGGGCACCATCAGGCCCTTGGGGCTGCTCACGGCGATCCCGATATCCACGTAATCGTGCGTGATGATCTCTTCGCCATCGATCTGGCCGTTCACCGTAGGGAAGAGACGCAATGCTTCGGTAACAGCTTTGGTGAAAAAGCTCATGAAACCCAGGTTCACGCCGTGCGCTTCCTTGAACTTGTCCTTGTACTTCTCGCGCACGGCCATCACCGCGCTCATGTCCACCTCGTTGAAG
>DLGQ01000060.1:0-5423 GCA_002482775.1 Flavobacteriales bacterium UBA7690
GTTCTGGCCGCCGTTGTCGTCGCCACCACCGCCGTTGGTGGGGGTGTTGGGGATCACGGGATCCTCTTGGGAACAAGAGGTGACCAAGCTGCTGCCAGCGAGGAGCACGAAGAAGAACAACGCGTGTTGCAAGGGGGTGTTCGAGGTTCTCATGGGTGTTGGTATCGGTGAGGCGAACGTACCGTGACCGTATTCCGGGCCTTCCATGGAAGTTGCCCAGCCGGGCATTTCGCCGGACGAAGGCGGAAGCACCAGCGAGGGGCCCTAACGCATGAACCCCGGCACGAGGCCGGGGTTCTGGGAGGGACGAACGGATGTCCTGCACTGCGCTGCTCCAAGCGCACGGGACGGTCCGCCCCCCGGATAGGGTTCGGGTACGCTGGCGGTAAGTCCGTTCTGACCCACTGCCAGTGACGATGCGAACCAACAACAGGACGGCGCACCGGCGTAGCGTTCTATTCACCGGGGAGACCACGTATTTTTCACCTACGGGGGATATTCGATGTGGAATTACTTCGTCGCCCATATCCACACACCCATGAAGACCACCACCCTGAACCAACTCCTGCTGGCCAGTTGCTTGGCAACACTGTTCGCAGCGTGCGGCGGCGACCAGCAAGACCAAGATCCGAAGACCAAGACCACGGCTTCCACCGAACAGAGCGATGCATCGGCTGAAGTTTCCATGAAGAGCCGTGGAGAGGTCACGATACTCACCCCGCGGACGGATGTGACCAAAAGTGAATTGTATTGCGGCGAACAAGAGTTCGACAGCTTGGTGCATTGGGGGAACCCGGCATCCCATGTTCCCATGACCGGCTCCATCCCACGCTTCACGGTGGGCAGCTTCCAAGCCCTGCTCCCCAACCAGTCCTGTTCGGGAAATGAAGAGCTTGGCTTCCTGGTACGCTACGGGGCGGACAATGGTGCGCTGAAGTTCGCCTACCGCTTCGTGTGCATGACCCTGCAGAACGTACAAGGCACGGACGAGGGCAACTTCACGGAGATCGACCCCGGCAACGACGCCATGTATGAGGTGGACGGAAGCGAGGATCTGCAGCCGGGCCAGTCCGTGAAGGCTTGGAACGATGGGTACGGCCTAGGGCTACAGAACAACGTGGTGGTGGACAAGTACGATCACAACAGGTTCCAAAAGATCTACCAGACGGATGCCGGCTTCGCGGTGCACCGGGTATCCGCGATCAACGCCTTGATCGCAGACAACAGCCTACAAGAAGAAGATTACATACAAGTGGTGCCGATCGCAGAGCCCCTGAGCTGGCCCCAGGCGCACCGCGGAGCCGACTTCTCCATCCATACCTGCATGGTGGCTTTCGACAAACAACTGAATGAGCGGGTGATCGATAGTGACCCCGTACCCACCAGGCCCTTGGAAGGTCGCGGGAGTGACCTCGGTAGTGCATGCCCTCCGATGTGTTATGACCATCTGGCCTTCCCCACCACGGGTATCAATATGCGAAGCGCCTGTATGGCCGGTCAGCCCTGATGCCGTTCAACTCCACCTATATCCTGATCGGGGCCATGGCCTTGGCGCTGATCAACTGGCTGAGGACGTCTCGCAGTGCGGGACGTCCCGGCCCGTGGATAGGCGCCATCATCATCAGCGCACTGGTGGTGGAGGTCGCGGGGCTGGGCCTTGCCATCAACGCACGACCGAACACCGTGCTGTACAACCTTCACGCACCGGTGGAGTTCGCGCTGTTCATGCGGCTGGTCCACCTGCGACTTCCTCGACCAGGCCGGTGGATAGTTACTAGTGTGATCGCCGCCGTCCTGGTCATGTGCGCCAACCAATGGTGGTACCACGGGCAGGTCTTCCTCCTGGTGGAGGGTATGATCATGCTGGCCGTGATGGCCACCATCTGGAGCGCTTTGGTGCTCTGGAACATGGCCCAGGTCTCCCAGCAGGCGCTCTGGCGTGCTCCGCTCTTCTGGTTCTTCATGGGCTGCATGATCTATTTCGCCGGCATCGTACCCTTCGTGGGCATGATGCGACTGCTCTACCAGGACGACCCCGCCCTCACCCGCCTGCTTTACCACATCATCATCACCGTGGCCGTAGTGCGCTATCTTTTCACCGCTTGGGCCTGCCACTTGGCCAGCATGCAACAACGCTGGAGCGATGAACAGTGACGACCTGGTGATCCCCATCATCGCTGCGACCGCCCTGCTGTTGACCATGGTGGGCTTCGTTGGTCTGTTGCTCGTCCTTAACAACACCCGCCGCATCCGCCACCGCGCCGAGCTCGCCGAACTGCAACAGCAGAAGGACCGCGCCGTGATGGACGCCGAGCGTGAAGCCACACAACACACCCTGCGCGATATCGGCCGTGAGCTGCACGACAACGTGGGCCAGCTCCTGGCCGTGGCACAACTGGGAGTGAACACCGTGCTGGATGAAACGGGAACGAACCCGCGACTGGCTGCCGCGCGTGATGCGCTGGAACAAGGGTTGGACGAGGTGCGCCGCCTGGGGCACGACCTCAACACCGACCTGTGGCAACAGCGCACCTTGTTGAACGCCATCAGCGCCGAAGCGGAACGGCTGGAACGCGTGGCACGCGTGCAGGTACATTTGGAAGTGAAGGGAACGCCTCAACAACCGCCAGCGGACATCAGCACCGTGCTCTACCGCGTGTTCCAAGTGATCCTGACCAATGCGCTGAAACATAGCGGTGCCGACCGCATCGATATCACGCTCGCGCCTGCACTGGCCAACGGCACTACCAGCCATGGGCTCCTGCTCACCATCACCGACAACGGCATGGGTTTCGATCCGGCCAACACACCCGCGCATGCGGGACTGCTGAACATAGACAAGCGGTGCGCACTGATCAACTATGCCGCACAATGCACCACAGCGCCCGGTGGTGGATGCACCTGGCACCTTCAACCCCGAACATGATATGCAACACAACGTGGCTTTGGTGGACGACCACCACCTGATGCGCAACGGACTGGTGACCACCGTTAACGGACTTGGTAACTACCGTGTGACCTTGGAGGCCGGGAACGGCAAAGAACTCATCGACCAGCTCCAGGACCTGGCCCACAACGCACCGGACATGCCCACCATCGCCATCGTGGACCTGAACATGCCCGTGATGGACGGCTTCGCCACCATGAGTTGGTTGCGCGCACATGCCCCCGAGGTGCTCCCGCTCGCCCTCACCTTCGACGCCACGGACGATGCCATGGTACGCGCCGTACATGCCGGCGCACGCGGTTTCGTGTTGAAGAGCGCACGGCCCGGGGTGCTGAAGACCGCCTTGGACAGCCTCGCCCTTACCGGCTACTACTACACCGAAGAACTGGTGGACGCCAAGGTGCGCGGCGTGGAATGGAAGAACCGCGAAGAGCGCGAACACGAACGCATCCTCGCCAAGATCTCGCCGCGCGAACGGGAGTTCCTGCTGCTGGTGTGCGACGAGGAGGAATTCACCTACGAGCAGATCGCCGAACACATGAACGTACACCGCCGAACGGTGGACAATTACCGCATCGCCCTGTTCGAGAAGTTCGACATCAAGAGCAAGACCGGCCTGGTGCTATTCGCCTTGCGTTGGGGGTTGCTGAAGGGGGAACGGTGAATGCACATGTGCCCATTGGGGCATGTGACCATGTGCGCATGCAAATGCCTCCTTGGTAGGATGAACGCGCATGTGTTCATGTGACCATGTGTCCATGGGATGCTCGGTTCCTGTGCGGTGGGCTGGCTGGTTAGGCCGGTGTTCGTTCACCAAGTAGCCTGACCTGGCCCTAAGCGCACACGGCCCCAGAAGTTGTGACATGGTACCTTCGCGCCCCGCTAAATGCGGTGAACCACATGCACTTCGACCTTCTGGCCAACGACCCGGCCTCCAACGCCCGCGCGGGTGTGCTGCACACCGACCACGGCGACATCCCCACACCCGTGTTCATGCCCGTGGGTACCCTCGGGGCCGTGAAGGCCGTGCATCCGCGCGAGCTGAAGAACGACCTGGACGCACCCATCATGCTGAGCAATACCTACCACCTCTACCTAAGGCCCGGTATGGAGGTGATCGAACATGCCGGTGGGTTGCACAAATTCAACGGATGGGACAGGCCGATCCTCACCGACAGCGGCGGCTTCCAAGTGCATTCGCTCAGCGACATCCGCAAGATCACCGAAGAAGGTGTGCGCTTCAGCAGCCACATCGATGGCAGCAAACACCTCTTCACACCCGAAGGCGTGATGGATACGCAACGCACCATCGGCGCGGACATCTGCATGGCTTTCGATGAATGCACACCGTGGCCCTGCGAGCTGGCCTACGCCGAGAAGAGCATGCACATGACCCACCGCTGGCTGGATCGCTGCATCGCGCGCTTCGACAGCACGGAGCCGAAGTACGGCCACGACCAAGCGCTCTTCCCCATCGTGCAAGGCAGCACCTTCGCCGAACTGCGAAAACGTTCTTCGGAATACATCGCGCAGAAAGGCGCCGTGGGCAATGCCATCGGCGGCCTCAGCGTGGGCGAACCCGAAGAAGAGATGTACGCCATGGCCGAACTCTGCTGCGACATCCTCCCCAAGGACAGGCCGCGCTACCTGATGGGCGTGGGCACCCCGTGGAACCTGCTGGAGAACATGGCGCGAGGAGTGGACATGTTCGATTGTGTGATGCCCACCCGCAACGGCCGCAACGGCATGCTCTTCACCCGCGAAGGGGTGGTGAACATCAAGAACAAGCAGTGGTCCGATGACCATTCACCGCTGGACCCCGGCGCGCACTCCTGGGTGGACACCTTCTACTCCCGCGCTTTCGTGCGCCACCTGTTCCAGAGCAACGAACTACTGGGCCAACAGATCGCCAGCCTGCACAACCTGGGGTTCTATATCGGCCTGATGCGCGAAGCACGTACCCGGATCATGGACGGCACCTTCAGCACCTGGAAGAACGCCCTGCTGCCGAAACTGAAGACCAGACTTTGAACGTGGATCCGCCACGAGCTTCTAGCCACGAGCCACGAGCTTCTAGCCACGAGCCACGAGCTGGCTACCACCTGCTAGCAGCTCGAGACTCGAGGCTCACGGCTAGAAGCTCGCGACCAAAAGCAGGAAGCTCCACGCATTCCCGAACTTCGCCCCCATGTTGACCACCCTGGACCGCTACATCATCCGGCAGTTCCTGGGCACGTTCTTCTTCATCCTGGTCGTGATCATGCTCATCGCCGTGGTGTTCGACATCAGCGAGAAGACACAGGACTTCGCCACCATGACGGCGACCACCAAGGAGATCATTTTCGACTTCTACATCAACTTCATCGTCTACTACAGCAACCTCTTCAGCGGGCTGTTGATCTTTCTGGCGGTGCTGCTCTTCACCAGCCGCCTCGCCCACCGCACGGAGGTGATCGCCATGCTCAGCAGCGGCGTC
>DLGQ01000060.1:5442-6313 GCA_002482775.1 Flavobacteriales bacterium UBA7690
GAGTCAGCTTCCCGCGCATCATGTGGCCCTACTTCGTGGCCGCCACGCTGCTCACGGTGATGTCGCTCTTCGTGAACCATACCGTGCTGCCGGCCGCCAACAAGGTGCGCCTCGCGTTCGAAGAAGCCCACATACGCGCCACCTATTTCGTGGACAAGAAACACCTGCACCGCGAGATCGCGCCGGGCACCATCTCCTACTTCGAGTCGTGGGACGCGCAGGAGAAACGCGGCTTCCGCTTCAGCCTGGAACATTGGGAGAACGGCGTGCTCACCCGCAAGCTCACCAGCGACCGCGCGCAGTACGACAGCCTCTCCGGCAAATGGCGCGTGAGCGATTACCTGATCCGCACCATGGACGGCCAGGCCGAGAGCATCCGCCGCGGCGACATGCTGGATACGCTGATCAACCTGAAACCCTCCGACATGGGCCAGCGCTGGGAGACCAGCATGAGCATGAGCTGGACCGACCTGAACGCGTACATCGAAGCGAAGAACGCGCAAGGCGACGACTCCATCATCCCGTACCTGATCGAGAAGTACCAACGGACCTCCTACCCCTTCGCCACCTACGTGTTCACGCTGATCGGGGTCAGCATCGCCAGCCGCAAAGTGCGCGGCGGCACCGGCCTGCACCTCGCCCTCGGCGTGCTGCTCTGCCTGCTCTACGTATTCGCCATGAAGCTGACCACCGTGGCCGCCACCAACGCGGGCCTCAACCCCCTCATCGCCGTGTGGATGCCCAACGTGCTGTTCGCCATCGTGGGCGTGCTGATCTACAGGGGGGCGCCGAAGTAGCTGTTCGCGGGTTGCAGGGTGCGAAAGAGAAAGGGTGCGAGGATCCACCCCTCGCACCCTTTCACTGTACATCT
>DLGQ01000008.1:0-13149 GCA_002482775.1 Flavobacteriales bacterium UBA7690
GTTGTGGAACATCTGCTGGTCCGGCTCGAAGATCACGCGGGTGCCATTGGGCTCGTCGGTCTTCACCAACTTGTTGTCCTTGCGCAGCACACCCTTGTCGAACTCGGCCACCTTCATCTCGCCTTCGCGCGCGCTTTCGATGCGGAAATAGTTACTAAGGGCGTTCACCGCTTTGGTACCAACCCCGTTGAGGCCCACGCTCTTCTTGAAGGCCTTGCTGTCGTACTTGGCACCGGTGTTGATCTTGCTCACCACATCGATCACCTTGCCCAGTGGCACACCGCGCCCGTAGTCGCGGATGGTGACGCGCGGGCCTTCGATGATGACATCCACCTTCTTGCCGTGGCCCATCACGAATTCGTCGATGCAGTTGTCCAGCACCTCCTTCAGCAGGATGTAGATGCCGTCGTCATAGCTGCTACCATCGCCCAATTTGCCGATGTACATGCCCGGCCGTAGGCGGATATGTTCTTTCCAGTCGAGGGATCGGATATTGTCCTCGTTATACGTCGGTTCGCTCATGTAAAAGTGGCGCGGAACCAACAGGGACAAGGGTTCCAGCGCGAGGCACGAAGGTAGCCCCACTTCCGGTGCCCTACGGATCGTGGAAAAACAGGGTTTTCAACGATCCTTGTGGGTTTTCAACAGGGTTACGGCATCTGTTCCACCACGGAGACGGTGGGTATCACGCCACCGATGGTGCTCAGGATCAGGTCGCGGTCGTTGTTGGCCCCGGCATACCTCACCACACCATCCAGGTTCACGTCTTCCAGGCGGTAGCCCGCCACGGTATTGGTGGGCACCACCCCGCCAATGGCCAGCAAGATGGCGTCGCGGTCGTTGCTTGCGCCGGAATAGAGGATCACATCGTCCAGCACGGCATTCCCAGCCCACATCAGCGAAATGCCGTTCACATCGCGCAAGGCTTGGGTGCCATAGGTGGTGGCATTGGTGAACACGAACGTGGCAGGAAGTGGACCAAGGCCCAATGCGAGACCGGACATGCAGCCTAAATGGTTCCGGTGCCTGACCGAGATGCGGTATGATCCGCCTTCGGTGCAGAAGCGGATGGACTCGTACCCGTCAGGTTCCATCAGCCGGCCATCGCGTTTCACGAGAACGGCGCGGGTCTCCAGCACCTCGAACGGCGCTGTGGCGGTGCGCAACTCCAGCAGTACCCAGTCCACGGCGGCGTTGGCGCCTTCGATCTCCAAGATCGCGTTGGTGGTGGTGCTGAGGCCGGAAACGGGATAGCCCATTGCGGTGTAGGGCTCTTGCAGCGGGATCAGACCTTGTGTTCGCAAGGAGTCGTGCATCAACCCCAGCGACGGATCGAAGAGCCCGTCCAGCAGGACCTGCAAGTTCACTCGAAGCCCAGGTTCCACTTCGCAAGGCACGTCCAACGTGGTGAACGTCACTACCGTGGAATACTCTGAAGTACTACCGCCTTGTGCCCCACCGGTTCCGCAGACGGCGCGCACTTGCACTTCGTATTCGGTGGAATAGGCGAGATCGGTGAAGGTGTACGAATTGGTCGTGAGCCCTGTGGCCTCCGTCCAAGTCGGATCACCAACCACCCGCCAACGCAGATCGTATGCAGAAGCGGACTGTACCACGGCCCAATCCACCTGCGCTCCGTTGTAGACCACATCGGAAACGACAACCTCCACTGGCCGGGAACAAACCGCCACAGCGAAGGAACTCACGTTCAGCGCGTAACAGCGGTTCACATCGAACGCCCCATTGTAGCCGAATACGTGCACGTAGTAAGTCCCTGCACCAGCACCTGGGAACGTGATGAACTCCGATGTGGTACCACCCGCTGCGGAATTGGCAAGTTCAGCACCTGCGTTGTCCAAAAGCCGCAGGTCGTAATCGAACGGTAGACCGGACAGGCTGATGTTGATGGTACTGTTGGTGGCGATGGTGAAGCGGTAATAGTCCTGGTCGCCATTGGTGGCGATGAGCGCGGAAACGCTAGCGGGCAGGGTGAGCAACGGCGCTGTGGCCAACGTACCGTTCGGCTCCAGGCTTTCCGGACAAGGCACCAAGGTGGTGAAGGTGCGCAGTGTGCTGTAGTTCGAAGTGGATGCGCCACAGTTGCTGCGCACCTGGAACTCGTAGGCCGTGCCTTGCGTGAGGCTGGTCAGTGCGTAGGTGGTGGTGGTGAGGCCAGGTACCGTGTTCCATGTGGATGCACCAACGGCGCGCCATTGTAGGTCGTAGCTGGTAGCGCCCACGTTGGACCAGGTCAAGGTCGCCGTGGTCAGCAGTAAGTTGGTCACGTTCAAATTGCTTGGGGCATCGCAGGTCGTTCCGCAGATCCCAAGGCAGCTTGCGGCATTGACAGCGTTCACGATCACAGCCGTGGGCTGCGGTCCAAAGCCGTTCGCGAAGTTGATCCCCACACCGGAGATCAGGTGGCAGTAGCTCATGATGGTACCGCCCACCCCGGCGGCGGGAACTGGACCTATGGCGCAGGTGCCTTCCCGGTAGTCGATGTTCGCCGTTGGCCCGCAACCGTCTATGTTGGTACCGTTCCCGTTCCACGAACACGCGTGCGTATGGCGCGAACCGAGGTTGTGGCCGGCTTCGTGGGTGACCACCATGGTGCTCCAACTGTACGCAGGCACATTGGAGTAGGTACTGTTGATGCCGCTGTAGGCCATGCGCAAGCGTGATTGGGTGCTGCACAAGGTGTTCAGCCAAGCCACACCGCCTCCACCACCGTACCCGATCAGGTGCGCCAGATCACCGTTGAAGGTGGTCCGCGTTACCCCGAACTGGTCCAGGAAGTCGCCGCTGCCAGGGCCGGTATATGGACTGGGGACATCCCAGATGAAGAGTTCGGACAGGGTGACATCGATACCATCGTTATCGAAGAGCACGGCGCTCTGGTTGAAAAGGCCGGTGACATAGTTGGTGGTACTGGCTCCTTTGTCCAGGAACACGTTGTGGTTCACTTCCCAGTAGTAGCGCACACAGCGCACCGTGCGTTCACCACCATCCAGCACGAGTTGATCCGTGTGGTAGACCTGCTGGTCATCCACCGTGCCACAGGTGAAGGCTGGTCGGCGATGCAGATCCTCATCGCGGTACAGCACATGAAGTTGATCACGCTTGTCCTCGAAACGACCGAGCACGAGTTGCCCGCCGCCATCGTTGATCAGCCCCATCGCCTCATTCTCGAACACGCTGATCGCCGCCCATGAGCCGGGAACTCCGCGAACCATACCACGGTAGTGGATGCCACCATCTAGCCTTGCCACGGCCCCGCTCGCCATCCGCACCACCGCACCTTCCGGAGCTATTCCGGTGCGTACGAGATCCAACCAAAGTGGTCCTGTAACGGAAGGTATTTCCAGTGCAACGTTCTCCAGGGCCCGCATGGCACGTAGGCCTGCAGGATCGAGACCCAGCACAGTGGCTTCCTTCAGGTCCACGGACCACCGCGATGGTGTGTTCAGTGCTTCCTCGGCCCGCTGGAACACCGGCACCGGGACGAACCGGGTGCCTTTGTCTTTAAGCTGTTGAATGCGGGCCGAAACTTGGCCGGTACGGGCGGAACCAGTGGTAACGCAAAGCAGGCCGAAAAGAAAGATGATGGAGCGCATCGGGGAGTGAAGGTTGTCCAAGGTAGAGCAGCCGCGATCACCGTGCTCGACATTCCTATGAACATCATTTTACGCCAACGAATACCCGAAAACGAACGACGGCCGGGGCGACCCGGCCGTCGATGCAGGTGGACGTCCACCGTCAATGGCTCACCACCATGCGCCTGACGATGACCTCCTCCCCGCGTGCGATACGTAACAGATACACCCCAGGCGATCGATCCGCTACGGGCAATACCAGCGTGGTCTCTGCCTCCCCGGCAGGATGGTTGAAACTGGCCACACTGCGGCCTACACCGTCGTAAACCTCAACATAGGTGGTCTCTTCGGAAGCCGGTATGCGGATGTTCACCAGTTCGTTGGCAGGGTTCGGGAAGACGGAGATCTCCTCCCCTTCGGCTTCGATCGTCACATCCTCGTCCGGCTGTGGCAGTCCCTCTGGCATGAAGCCGCTACCCGATGTGCTGATGGACAAGGTGTAACAAGCGGTGCTGTTGTACGCCCAGTTCACACCACGAACAAGCACCGTGTAGTTGGTGGAAACGGTGGACGTGTTGAAGGTGATGGTCTCGTTCCCCGTGCCGGAAACGTTGCTCGATGCAACACTGCTGCTGCCGCGATACAGGGTGATGGAGTAATTCGCAGGAAGTCCCGTGAGCGTGACACGGATGTTGGAGGCCCCGCTGCTGTTGGAGAAACGGAACCAATCCTGATCGTACCAGCTGCTGATGCGGCCGGTGAGCGTGATGTTCGATGCAACACCATAAGCACTGTTCCGGGAGTTGTTCGGTTCGTAGTTATCCGAACAGGTGGATGCGGTGCTCGTGGTGAAGTTCACTGTACTGGAATTCGCAGAACTTGCCGCGCTGCACACCGTGGAAACTTGGAACTGATATGCTGTTGCACTGTTCAATCCGGTGAGCGAGCTTGACGTGCCCGTAACACCGGTGATGGTCGTCCAGGTACTCGCCGATGCCAGTTTCCATTGCACGGAATAGCTCACTGCACCGCTCACCGCCGTCCAGTTCAAGGTGGCCGAAGACGTGGTGATGCTACTGGTGGAAAGTCCCGTTGGCACGGCGCAAGTAGCAGGCGCACCGGTGGTGAAGGTGATGGGCGACGCATACGATGAGCTACCCGAACCGCACACCGTCATGACTTGGAATTGGTAGGCCGTACCTGCGGTAAGGCCGCTCAGCACGTAACTGGTGGACGTAAGCCCGGTCACTGTTGTCCACGTGCTGCTCGATGCGGGTTTCCACTGCACTGTGTACGAGGTGGCACCCGATGTAGTGGTCCAACCAAGCGTTGCGGACGTCGTGCTTATGGAGGAAGTGCCAAGGCCCGTGGGAACACCACATGCCGTGCCCGAACCACACGCGGTGAGGCATGATGCAGCGTTGATCCGGCTGATGATGAGCGCCGTGGGTTGAGGGCCGAAACCGTTGCTGAATTTGATGCCGGTGCTTGTGAGGTGGCAGTAGCTCATGATGGTACCGCCTACGGCTGACGTGGGCACGGGTCCAGCGCCACAGCTGCCTTCGCTGTAACCAGCAGCAGGGCCACAACCATCGATCGCGGTGTTGTTGCCGTTCCACGAGCAGGCATGTGTATGCGGCGAGCCCAGGTTGTGCCCTTGTTCATGCGTCACCACTTCAACGCTCCAACTGTAGGTGGGCACGTTCTGGTAGGTGCTGTTGATGTCGCTATACGCCATGCGATAGCGCGATTGGCTGCTGCAGATCGTGTTCACATAAGCCACACCACCCCCGCCAGTGTACCCCAGCAGGTGTGCCATGTCGCCATTGAAACTCGTGCGGGTCGTCCCGAAAGTGGATAGCTGCGTGCTGGTGGATGTTGAGGTGTAAGGGCTCGGCACATCCCACACATACACTTCGGATAGCGACACGCTGATACCGTCGTTGTTGTACAGGATGGCGCTCTGGTTGAAGAGACCGGTGACATAGCTCACCACGTTGGCCACACTTCCCTTGCCTTGATAAATATCATAGTTCACCTCCCAGTAGTAGCGCACACATTTCACAGTGCGGTCGCTTCCGACCTCATCCATGTGGGGTGGTTCTTCGCCCATGTCCACATCCGGTGTGGCGCACACGGAACCGGAAGTCCCCAGCAGATCCGCCTCGCGGTAGAAGATGTGATCACCTTGTGTGTCGTTCACGAAGCGGCCGAGCACCCGTTCACCTTCACTGTCGGAGATGATCCCCATGACCTCCTCCGGGAATACACTGATGGCGGCCAACGATCCCGCTGCGCCACGGATCATGCCTCGGTAATGCAGTCCTTGTGGAACATCCGCAGCGGCACCGGTGCTCGCCAAGGTCACTTGGAAATCCGCCGTGGTGATGTCCACACGTTCCAGGTCCACCGTTAGAACACCCGCTTCGGTGGGTAGATCGAGACTGATGTGGTCCGCCCGTGAGACGAGCAAGGTGGAGGTCACCGATCGATCCAGCCGCACGACGGTGGCTTGTGTAACGGCTTCTTGCCAGAGCGCATCCGTCGCCACCGATCGTGGCTGGGTGGCGAACATCGGTATGGTGCGGAATTCCACGCCGGTGCGGCGCAGTTCTTCAACGCGTTCCGCCACGTGGGCGACACGCGTAGGTGTTTGTGCAGCCAGGCCGAGAGCGCCAAGGCCGAAGGCGAGCAGTGTTGTTAGTCGTTGCATGGTTCGTGGGAGGTTTCGTCGAATTGTTCCGGTGAGGTTCCGGTCAAAAGAATCCTCCACATCGATGAACGTGCGGAGTTTCCGCTCGGAACGAAGCGCAGCCCGACGAGTCCACAACGCTGCCGGACCAACACCGACCGCATGGAAGCACATGCCCAAAGCCCGTTCTGAGTTCAACGGGCCACGACCGCTACTGGTCGAATGCCGATGCTCAACCCTCGCGCTGGTGCGGCACCAGGAGGTAAGAGACGGACAACTGCCACGTGCGCGGGATCGAAGGAGACCCACCACTGCGCCGATCCAGATCCGTGAGGCCGTATTTGTAGCGCAATCCCATTCCCAACCGGCGGCCGCTCTCCACTTCGCCACCAAGCAGCAACGCGTACTCTAACCGCGGCAAGGTGGCCGTGCGACCATCATAGTAGCGCGGTCCCTCGCCTCTGCTGAACGCCGTTCCGGTCATGATCCGTTCCTGTGCATCAAGGAGCCACGCGGTGCTGAACCCGGCATCGATCCGCAGGTGTGACCATTTGCGAAGGACCACGAGCAAAGGCATCTCCACATGCACCATCCGCATGATCCGGCGCCCTTCGGTGTACATCACGTTGTTGTCCGGTGAGCGTACCGGTGGGTCGTTCGGGGTTAGCTCGTAGCCGCAGTTGCGCACGTCCGTGAGCAATTCCACACGCAGGCCGATGGGATCGTTGAGCATGCGCTCGTAACCGGCACCCAGATGCCATCCCATGCCGAAGACCCCGTGGCCGGTGTGCGTTCCATGGCCCGTACCGATCGGGTCGGCGCAGAACAAGTAACTCGCGCCAGCTTTTAGCTGCACGGCGTGTTGACCGCTCGCCACTGAAGCGAGCAGCAGAGAGGATATGATCGTGACCCTGAACACCTAGAGCCGGTTGGCATTCCTGAACGCTGTGAGTCGGCGATCGTTGTGTATGACCCTACATACGAGCGCTCAACGCGTGAAAATCACCGATCGGCAAAAGGCATAGCTTCGTTGAAAACCCCCATTCCATGCGCCTGAGCCTTGTATCCTCCATGCTACTGATCGGTCTGCTTTCCGCAGGCTGCAACCCGGATGATGATGAACCAGCCACACCAGCAGGCAACGGCGGTGGCGGCGGTGGAGGCAATACGACCATCACGGCAACCACCGTGGAGAGCGTGACTTTCACGCAGGATGGTACCACACGCACGTACACCAGCGGTGCGAATAATGTGGGCATCGTGTTCAGCAACTCGGGATCAAGCGGATCCACGTCCACCAAGAATTACGGCTGCTCTTTCTACAACACGGTAACGGATGACACCTACATCGAATTCATCCTAGGGGATTTCGAGCAGGCAGGCTTCGGCATCCCCTCGGAGGAACTCTTTTTCGGCTGGTTCAGCACGGGAGAGGTGGATTACAGTACTGGGGAAAGCCAAGTGGAAAAAGCCGAGGTCATGATGAACGACGGTGCTCCGCTGTACACGCAATGGTCCAGCCGCTGTGGTGCCCAAAGTGGTGAGAGCTTCAATGTGACCCAGGTGGTGCAGATCCCGGGGGGATTCAGTTACGACAAAGTGAAGTACCGCGTCACCTTCAACTGCAAACTCTACAACTGCAACACGAGTGCCGTGCGCACCATCACCAACGGAACAGCCGTGGTATTGGTGGAGAGCAACATTTGAACGACAGCTTTCACTATAACGCAGAAGCCGGGCTTTGATGGCCCGGCTTCTGCGTTCAGGATCACACGTTGAAGAGGAAGTGCATCACATCACCATCCTTCACCACGTACTCCTTCCCTTCCACTTTCAACTTACCGGCGGCGCGGCAAGCGGCTTCGCTGCCCAGTGTGGTGAAGTCGTCGTAGGCCATCACCTCCGCACGGATGTACCCTTTCTCGAAATCGCTGTGGATCACGCCCGCTGCTTTCGGTCCGGTATCGCCTTGGTGGATGGTCCAGGCGCGCACTTCTTGCACCCCTGCGGTGAAGTAGGTCTGCAATTTCAGCAAGTGATAGGCGGCATGGATCAACTTGTTCACGCCGGGTTCGTTCAGGCCGATGTCGCTCAGGAACATCTCCCGCTCTTCCGGTGTTTCCATGGAAGCGATCTCCGCCTCGATGGCCGCAGTAACGAAGATCACTTCGGCGTTCTCATGCGCCACAGCGGCCTTCACTTTCTCCACGAAGGCATTGCCGGTCACAGCGCTCTTCTCATCCACGTTGCACACGTACATCACGGGCTTGGTGGTGAGCAATTGGAATTCGTTCAGCAGGGCGGGATCGGTGTTGGCATCCACCGCTGCGCGTGCACTTTCGCCGCGCAGGAGATGTTCACGGATCTTCGTCAACAGGTCGAAACGGCGCTTGGCTTCCTTGTCGCCTGTACCCGCTTGTTTCTCCACCTTCTTCAGTCGCGCTTCCACGGTCTCGAGGTCCTTCAACTGGAGTTCGATGTCGATCACCTCCTTGTCGCGAACGGGATCCACGCTGCCGTCCACATGCACCACGTTGGGGTCTTCAAAACAACGCAGCACGTGCAGGATGGCATCGCATTCGCGGATGTTGCCCAGGAACTGGTTACCGAGGCCTTCGCCCTTGCTCGCGCCTTTCACCAGACCGGCGATGTCCACGATCTCCACCGTGGTGGGCACGATCCTCTGTGGCTTCACCAGTTCGGCCAGCTTGTTCAACCGCGCATCGGGAACGGTGATGGTCCCCACGTTCGGTTCGATGGTGCAGAACGGGAAGTTCGCCGCCTGTGCCTTGGCGTTGCTAAGACAGTTGAAGAGCGTGCTCTTGCCGACGTTCGGCAGGCCTACGATGCCACATTTCAAACCCATGGTGATGCGTGCTCCCGGGGTCGATCCGGAAAAGCGGCCGCGAAGGTAGGCGTTGGCTCCGCCATGGACTTCCTTGAATGCAGAACGGGCGCCACCACAGCGCCCGCTCCAAGACGAACCGGCCAAAACCAGATGATCCGGATACACTTCTAGACCACGCCAACACCGCAGAACGTTGCCTTGGGTGGGATGGACTGTTCAGCCCCTCCGGCCACAGGAGCCGGTCGGATGTTGGAGGTTCTTGTTCCTGAGCGACTTAGGCCTGCACTTTTCAAAAGTTCTACACACGGCCCAACGCCCGGTCAGCCCCCGGCTACTTTTGGCCGCGCAAAACGCATCCTCTCGCATGTCCACCACAGCTTCCGCCGCACCCACCCAAAAGGCCGATGTCGCCGAACTCCAACGCATCGCCAGCCAGGTCCGCCGCGACATCGTGCGGCAGGTACACGGCGTGCAAAGTGGACACCCCGGTGGGTCACTGGGCTGCGCCGACTACCTCACCGCGCTCTACTTCAGCGTGATGCACCACAGCCCCTCGCCGTGGGACATGGACGGAAAGGGCCAGGACCTTTTCTTCCTCAGCAACGGCCACATCAGCCCGGTGTTCTACAGCGTGTTGGCGCGCAGTGGCTATTTCCCCGCGAAGGAACTGGCCACCTTCCGCAAGATCGATTCGCGCCTACAAGGGCACCCGACCACCCACGAAGGGTTGCCCGGTGTGCGCATGTCCAGTGGATCGCTCGGGCAAGGCTTGAGCGTGGCGATCGGCGCGGCACTGGCCAAGAAGATGAACGGCGATGATCGCCTGGTCTACACCCTGCATGGCGACGGTGAACTGCAAGAAGGCCAGATCTGGGAAGCCGCCATGTTCGCCGCTGGCAAGAAGGTGGACAACCTGATCAGCGCGATCGACTACAACGGCCGCCAGATCGATGGTGATGTGGACGATGTGCTCCCCCTTGGCGACCTGAAAGCGAAATGGCTCGCCTTCGGGTGGGATGTGCTGGAGACCAACGGCAACGACATGGCAGCCTTGCTGAAGACCCTCGGCGAAGCGAAGAGCCGCACCGGAAAAGGCAAGCCGGTGATGATCCTGATGCGCACCGAAATGGGCCAAGGGGTGGACTTCATGATGAACAGCCACGAATGGCACGGCATCGCCCCGAACGATGAGCAATTGAAGAAGGCGCTTGAACAGTTGCCCGATACGCTCGGTGATTACTGATGTCCAAGCTCAAGGGGCAGGAACAGGTGCAGGGGCAAGACGCGGTCTTTGCTCCTGCACCTGTTCCTGCTCCTGAGATCAACACTTGGCACGCTTTTCACCGTTCTAGCTGGTAGAAGGAAAGCCCATGCGCTCTTGGACCACCCTAATTCTTTCGTTCATCCTGCTCTGCGCGCCTTCCTTCGCACAGGACAAAGCGCCCCAGCCGCCGCTCACGCGCATGCTGTTCGTAATGGACGCGAGCAACAGCATGAACGCCTTCTGGGGGAACCAGCCGAAGATCAACACGGCGCGCGAGCTCCTGCTGAATTCGTTGAAGGAACTGGAAGGTCAACCCGATCTGGAACTCGCCCTACGCCTCTACGGCCACCAAACACCGATCCAACCCGGCAAGCAGGATTGTGACGATACGCGCCTCGAAGTGCCCTTCAGCCCGAATAGCATACAAGGGATGAAGTCCACGTTGCAGAGCGTACGTTGCTTGGGCACCACTCCCATCGCGCGTTCGCTGGAGCGTGCCGCCGGTGATTTCCCGCCGCTGGACCACACCAACGCACGCAAGGTCCGCAATGTGATCATCCTCATCACCGACGGGATCGAGGCGTGCGACGAAGACCCATGTGCCGTGAGCCGCGCGCTGCAATCGAAAGGCATTGTCCTGAAACCCTTCGTGATCGGTGTAGGCTTGGACGAAAGTCAGAAGTACGGCCTGCAATGCGTGGGGAACTACTTTGATGCCAGCACCCCCGAACTCTTCGAGCACGTGTTGAAAGTGGTGGTGACACAAGCTCTCAACAGCACCACGGCACAGATCAGTTTGATGACGGCCGATGGCAAGCCCAACGAAACCGACGTACCCGTTACGCTCTATGACCAGCGGACAGGCAAGATCATCGATCACATGCTGCATACGATGAACGATCGCGGCATTCCCGACACCTTGCGCATCGACCCCATCTACACCTATAAAGTGGTGGCTCATACCGTGCCCCCCAGCGTGCGCAACGACGTGGTGGTGAAACCCGGCGTGCATACCGTGATCGCCGTGGATGCAGGTACCGGCATGCTCAGCATCAAGAGCGGCAGTGGTCCTACGGATGGCACGGTGGTGCAAACGATCGTACGCCGCAGCGGCGAACAACACACTTTGATCGCGCAGGAAGTAGGCACTACACAACGGCTGCGCACCGGGCTTTACGACCTGGAAGTGCTTACGCTGCCCCGCCTGATGATACCCAACGTGCGCATCGATCAGAGCAAGACAACGGACATCGCCGTGCCGCGTTCCGGTGTGTTGAACGTTTTGCCTTCCACCCCTGGCCCTGGCGCCATCTTCAGCAAGAAGGACGGCCTGCTGGAATGGGTGGCCGACCTGGACCCCAACGCCGCACGCGGCCAATTCCGCCTGTTGCCCGGCACCTACGAAGTGGTCTACCGCAGCCGCAGCGCGCGCCGCACCGAACTCACCCTGAAGAAGGACGTCACCATCGAAAGTGGACGCTCCATCACCATCAACTTCTAGCCTACCACGCCCCCATGAGCAGCTATCCCGTACTCGACCAGAAGGACACCCGCAGCGGCTTCGGCGCCGGCCTGCATGAACTCGGCAAGAAGAACCCGAACGTGGTCGCGCTCTGTGCCGACCTCACCGGATCGTTGAAGATGGATGCCTTCAAGAAGGACTTCCCCGAGCGTTTCGTGCAAGTGGGCATCGCCGAAGCCAACATGATGGGCATCGCGGCCGGCATGACCATCGGCGGCAAGATCCCCTTCACCGGAACGTTCGCCAACTTCAGCACCGGGCGCGTGTACGACCAGATCCGCCAGAGCATCGCCTATTCGGATAAGAACGTGAAGATCTGCGCCAGCCACGCCGGCCTCACCCTCGGCGAAGACGGCGCCACGCACCAGATCCTGGAAGATATCGGCCTGATGCGGATGCTGCCCGGCATGACCGTGGTGGTGCCCTGCGACTACAACCAAACGAAACAAGCCACCATCGCCATCGCGGAACACCATGGCCCCGTCTACCTGCGCTTCGGCCGTCCGAAATGGCCGGTGTTCATCCCGGCGGATATGCCCTTCGAACTGGGCAAAGCACAACGCTTGGTGGAAGGCACGGACGTGAGCATCTTCGCCTGTGGCCACCTCGTATGGCGCGCATTGCAGGCCGCTGAGGAACTCGCCAAACAAGGCGTGAAGGCCGAAGTGATCAACGTACACACGATCAAACCATTGGATTCCGAAGCCATCCTTGCTTCGGTGAAGAAGACCGGGTGTGTAGTGACCTGTGAGGAGCACAACCGATACGGTGGGTTGGGTGATGCGGTAGCTCAGGTGCTCACCACGCATTTACCAACGCCACAGGAATTCGTGGCCGTGAACGACAGCTTCGGCGAGAGCGGCACACCCGATCAATTGCTGAAGAAGTACGGATTGGATACGCCGGATGTCGTGGCTGCTGTGCAGCGCGTGATGAAGCGGAAGTGAAAAGCGCGCGGTAAAGTGATCGTTCAGCCTGGCCGATCCACTTGCCCTGATCTTGCTATTGCATGATCCGACGATCGCCAACGAGGATGTTGCCCACCCGTTGCCCGCTCTTTCCTTCCACCCAAAAACGACTGTCCTCTATGCCACGGTACTGGTCCAAGTGGATGGTGTCGAATTCATCTTTCGTTGGGTACCTGTTCGAGCGTTCGCGCGGGCTGATATAAGGCCGGCCCTCCCACCAACTGCGCAACATGGCGAACAACCATGGGCCACTTTCCTTCTT
>DLGQ01000008.1:13182-16057 GCA_002482775.1 Flavobacteriales bacterium UBA7690
CGATGTAGGGCGGCGTGCGTTGAACACCGAGTGATCGAAGGGCGTCATTGATGGTGATGTCGCGGACCTCCTGTCCATCGGCACCATGGAACGTCGCGTTCTGCTGGCCCACACCGCCGAAGTAGTCGGTCTCGATCAACGCATAGGAAGCCATGCCGAGTTCGCGCGCCAACAGGTGCGGCACGTGCGTGTTGAAGATGTTGGTGGCGGCATCGTCCGCTGGCTCATCGTCGTGCGAGAGCTCCACGAGCAACTCCCACGGTATGGGTACGATCACGAACGCTCCTTCGAAGATCACTGGCAGCCCGCGCTCGATGGCCTTGGCCTCGTTGATCGGGGCTTGGGCGATGATGGCGGATATTGAATGACCCATGGGACGTTGAACGTGCGGTTCACTGACCCTCCTGCGCGGCTTCGGGCCACTTCACTTGCGCTGCCAAGTTCAACAACGCATCGGTGAAGGGCTTCAACTGCTCCGAACCGGTGGAGCAATCGAAGGTGATGGTCCGTGGCTTTCCATCGCGCACCACCTCCACCCAGCAGCGGCCGCCGTCGGCACAATCCGGACAACCGATCACGTCGGGTGCGGCATCGAAAGCGGTGGCATCCAACTTGGCCATGACCGCATCAAAGGTGGCTTTGTCCAACGCCACGAACTGTTCTTGGTCGGCGGGATGTGTTGAGGGGTCTCCTCGCCCACCGCCCTTGCGACGCGCAACCAGGCCATCCGACTTCAACACGTACTCGTGTGTGCAGTAGCCTATGCACATGCCGTGGCTGGAGCCGAAGCGGATCAACATCGGCGCAACGGGTGCATCCGATGCGATCGGTACGTTTTCCGGTGTGTTGCTCGCAGTTTGTGGCACACCGCTGCAGGCGGTAACAGCTAGCACGATCAGGAGTAGGTAGAGCTTCATGTTGTGATTGTTGCTTGAGATACGGAGCCAGTGACTTCCAACTATCATTCCTAATTCATTGTGATCCCTTGGACCATCACCTACGGGACCTCTTGACCGCATACCGGAACAAGAATTCTTCAGCATCCAGCACCTCCAGTTCGGAGAAGTGGAAGTCGCGCTTGTCGTAGGTGACAATGCAGGTACATTTCGCGTCAACTGCGGAGTGGTATTGAAAGCCGTCCTCGATATCGGTGATCCGCCTATCGGCCAGCGTTCGCTCCACGGCTGTTGGGCCCATCGTCGTGACCTCCAACTTCGAGGCCAGCAACGCGATCTTCTTACGGGCTAGCTTCTTCCCTCCCGGAGTATTCCGGGATTTCTTTTCCGCGAAATGGGCGCCTATCGCCAGGCACAAGGGCGACGTGTACACCTGGAAACGCGGGTCATCGGCAAGGCTCAGCACCCGAGCACATGCCGAGAAGCGAGGATATTCGTTACAGAGCACTGTCACCAGCACGTTGGCGTCGATGAAGATCCGCATCACTTGCGGCGGCGGCTGTCCAAATAGTCCTTCTTCACGTTGCGAACGGCGGCGTTCTTCCGCACGTAGGTCGCTTCGCCTTCAGCCACTTGGCTCACCCAATCGCTCACGGGCAGTTCATCCAAGCTGCGGTAGCGCTTGTCGGTCACCTTGTTCAGCATGAACTCGATTAGCCGCGAAAGGCTGATGTTGTTCGCCTCGGCGAAGGCCTTGGCCCGCTCGGCCACGTCTGCATCGAAGCTGAGGGTGAGTTTGGTGTCCATGACGCCTACTGTTTGTACGGCAAACATACTATCCCTACACGTACAAACAACGTCCACTATAGAAACCCAAACAATTGCTTACTCCGTGTGGTCACCTCCATCTCGGCATACCAGGCAATGGAAGGGCAGTCTCACTTTCTGATGGTGATGGATCGAACGAACGAACGAGATCCGCAAGTCCTTGCAATCGGCCAGGTCCGTCCATGCAATCGTAGCTCAGATCCTTCCTCTTGTTCGGCAGATCGATCTTCAACCAGCAAGTCCCTCCGTCGGCGCAATCCGGACAACCGAAAGTCTCCAACTCTTGGCCCAACGCCGCAGTGTCGAGGGCCGCGAACAAGACCCCAAAACGTTCTGGAGAAACCCTAGCCCAGATGGTCTGATCCGGATCTCTTCGGCCTTCCGCGGGCCACGCCTTCCTCACGCCAACGATACCCCATGAATGGAACGTGAACTCACGCTCACAATAACCAGAGCACATGCCGAATGAGCTCCCAAACACGACCCCTATCGGCGCAGGTTAGGGCATGGTATCGCGAACAGACAACGCCGGCCCAGCTTCATCCTCAACTGTGGAATCCAGCGGGGCAGGCTGTTTCGTTGAACAAGCCGCCATGCCGATCAGAGTTGCTCCGAAGATGAATCGGGCCGGGACCATCATCTGATCATCTCATCATCTCATTATCTGATCATCCGATCGCCTACCTCCTCATCCCCTGCGCCTGTTGCATCTGGCGCATCATGTTCTGCATCTTGGTCTTGTCGCCCATCATCTTCATCATTTTCCGCGTTTCTTCGAACTGCTTCATCAGCTTGTTCACCGCTTCGATGTTGTTGCCGCTGCCTTTGGCTATGCGGGCGCGACGGCTGCCGTTGATCAATGACGGGTCCTTGCGTTCCGCCGGGGTCATGCTTTTGATGATGGCTTCGATGCCTTTGAAGGCGTCATCCGGGATATCGATGTTCTTCAAGGCTTTGCCCACGCCGGGGATCATGCCCATGAGGTCCTTCATGTTCCCCATCTTCTTGATCTGGCCGATCTGGTCCAGGAAGTCGTCGAAGCCGAACTGATCTTTTTGGATCTTCTTGTTCAGCTCGCGGGCGGCCTTCTCATCGAACTGCTCCTGCGCGCGTTCTACGAGCGAGACCACGTCGCCCATGCCGAGGATCCG
>DLGQ01000052.1 GCA_002482775.1 Flavobacteriales bacterium UBA7690
CGATCCAGCCTTAGCTGCCACCGGTAGGGATCGCTCGCATCATCGGTGAAGCACAACCCACCCACGTTCATTGTATCGTTGGAAGCATTGTACAGCTCGAACCAGTCGTCGTACTCCCCGAGTTCATCCGCGATGGTGCTGGCATTGGAGGCCATCACCTCGTTCACGAAGAGACCGGAAACATCGACCGGTGAACTGTTGGGTGCCCCGGGGCTGCCCATCAGGACATGGCTTTCGCGCCAGTCGGTGGGTGTGTTGCTTTCGCGCTCGGGTTCGAGTTCAACCGTGGCACCTTGCCCATCGGCAAGTGGCGGCCATGGCCGGTGGTCGGCATAACGCAGGCTGTGTACCTGTTCACCCGCCGCATCGTGGATCGCGACTTTGCCTGCCGCATTGTTCATGTCGAAATGGAAGTCGCCGAGTACATCGCTCACCTCGGGGTGGTGCTGTGAAAAGCGTTGGCGGTCCTGGCAAACCACCCGGTAGCCTCCCGCCGCGATCACCGTGTTCGGCCCGAAGGTGTATTCGAAGAGACCATGCATGAGGCGCCAACCGGACAGGTCCACAGGCTCTTCGGTGCGGTTGTGCAGTTCCACCCAATCGCCTGGATCGAAGAGGTCCGAGGAGTGGTAGTTGCATTCGTTCACATGAACGGAAAGGCCGTAGGTGCCGCTGTGCGTGTAGTACGCACCACGATCGGCCGCGCTGCCATCGCCGTCGGGCGCGGAGGTGGGATCACCGGAATCGATGCACGGCGATCCGGGCTGGAGTTCGAAGTTGCCTGTTGAAGGATGCACGAGCAGCGGATCGGTATTCAGATTTCCAATGCCCGCCAATGCTTCGCGGTCGGAGAGGGAGAAACTCACTTCGATCGTGGAACGGTTATCGTGCGCAATGCTGGAATCGGCACTGGCCGAGAGGATCGTGTTCTTCACGAAGGCTGTGCCACCGCCGCGCAACGTGCTCTTCTCGTAACAGGCCACCCCGATGCGGTTGCCATAGAGCGTGCTCTGGTCGAGGTACGCCACCGCCAAGCTGTCCTTCACGGCCACGCCCAGATCGCAGTCGTGGATCAAATTGCGCCGGATGTTCGCATTGGACTGCGAGCCGATGGAGATGCCTTTGTCCGTGCAGTCATGGATGATGTTGCCCTCAATGAGCACATTACCCGAGTTGATGCCGAGGTCGATGCCATCGCAGTTGGAGCCGAGGAAGCCGTAGATGAGGTTCTCGCGCACTATTCCGTTGGTGATGCCCTTCAGGTCGATAGCGTCCGTGTTGTTGGCGCGGTTGCCACGGAACGTACACTGTTCGATCAATGGCGCATCCATGTCGTACAGGCTGATGAATCCGTTCACACTGTTGAAGGTGTGGAATTCCGAACCGGTGATGTGCGCACTACCGCCGCGTGCGATGAAAGGAGCCAGGCCTTCCGTGATGGTGCTGCCTTCCACTAGCAGATCGGTGTGGTAGGCCGAGATGGTGGAGTAGTGGGTGGCGCGATCGCGACCGAAACTTCCGCCCCGCAAGTCGGTGTATTGAATGATGATGCTGTCCGTTGGCGAATCGGCGTGGATGCTGCCCCATTTGCCGGATCCGCCATAGAACGAACGCCTGGCGGTGGGTGCGGGATCCGAGCTTACGTTGATGCGATGGACTTCGGTGCCGTTGAACGCGAGCCCGCCTTGCACATCGAAACACACCCCATCGGTGAGTAGCAGCGTTGCGCCAGCTTCCACAGTGAGGCGGGCGCCGGGAAGGATCAGCACATCTTCTAAACCATACCACGGCGACGCAGCGGCGGCCAGGGTCGTGTCCTGTGCCACGAGCGGCGGAATGATGCTGATGTCATCCACCGGCGCGAAGACGGCGACGAAGGTTGTGTCACCCGTGGGGGTTAGGCTGGCGTTCGCGTCGTTGCCATCGATCCCCTGCCACAACACGAAGCGGTGTCCAGGAGTAGGAATGGCTTGCAGGGTGATGCGCGCGTTGCGGAAGAAGGGGCCGCTCATGTCCGCAGTGAACGGCACACCGCTCACCACCACCGAACCTTCGCCAACGATCTGCAGCGAGACGTTGGCGCCATCGGTGGTGCCGAACAGATCCGTCAGGTGCTCGCGATAGTGCGCTGGTCTTTCCTGAAGAAAGTCGCGGATCTGGTCAACGTTCGCGCCCCAGGCTGCCATGGACGGCGGTGTGTTCCAACGCCCGATGTGGCGCGGCATCTGCGGTTGGAACACGTTCTGCAAACTGTCCACGATAGCCACCGTGGTGCTCGGACTGAAGTGAGTGTTCAAGTACGCGGCTGATCGTTGGATGAACTCGTCGCGGAACTGCGCATTCTGTAGCAGCTTGTTGAAGAGCACAGTGGACCACGCAGGTAATGTTCCCGAAAGACCAGCGAGCTTCGAAATGGTGTTCACTTCGACCGGATCACCGCCGAGCTGGCCGAAGGCATGTTCGAGATCGGCTGCGATCCACCGCCATAGTTGGTCGCCGTTGGCATCGCGGTTGCGCCAGTAGCGGTTGTTGAGGTCGGCGATCTGGTAACCGATGAAGGCTCGCAGGACCGTGTAGTTCAGGTATTCGTTCACGTCCACTTGTGCGGCGACGGTGGCGTAATTCGCGGAGTCGGCGAGGTCATTGTTCTCCACGAAGTCCATCAACGCACGGTAGGCATGCTGGTCGCCGGTGTTGACCAGCAAGCTGTCTTCGAGGTAGTCGAGGTTGTTCGCATTCACCTCGTGGTTGCTGCCGATGTAGTCCTCATCCAATCGTTCGCGCAGTTCGTAGATGCCTTGGTACGCACCGTTCACGAAGACCACGCAGGGTTTGTGGTCCTGGAGATCGATGTCCATCTTTCCTTTCACCAGGTTCACCCCGAGACCGTCGCGGAAGAAGGCCGTGTTGTAGTCGTTGCCGCCATTTCGCAGTAGGAAAGAGGAGTAGCGTGCAACGGGCTTGTCGGGGAAGAGCGGGTAGTTGAGTACCTCGGTGCCGTATTTCTCCCGGAAGCGGATGGAGAGCGGACGTTGCGGCAGGTTGTAGATGGAACTGCCGAAGACCCGCAGCCCTACTCCGGCGAGGAAGGCTGGTTCGTTCGTACCGGGCTCGAAGTAGGCGATGTTCGCAGGCACCTCACGGTCTTTGATCGCGTTCTGCAGGATGCCGAAGTTGAAACCGTAGAGCTCTGCTGCATCCGCGGTGATCGAGAGGATCGGGAACTGGTCGTTCTCGTTGATGAAGTAGGTGCGCGTGATCACTTTACCCGGCATCTTTCCTTCCACATAGATGCGTGCTTTGATGCAGAGGCTCAGGTTGAGCGGGATGGCGCTGGCGTAGATCGGCGATGTCTCCTTCGGTGTGGATCCATCGTAGGTGTAGCGGATCGTGGCGCCGGGTTCCGATGTGCTCAGCGTGAGGCTTTGTGTACCTTGATAGAAGCCGTCCGGTAAGGAGAACTCGGGTTCACCAGCTGTTTCCATCAACGCCGATCCGTAAGATGAATTCGGGGTGCCCGGGGTTGGTTCGCCGAAGTAGAGCCAGGTGAGTTGATCGTCAGGATCAAGACCAAATGAGACATCGCTGGTCTGTACGCCGTACATGACTTGGTCCACTACATTGCCCAGCGTATTGAACACACCGATGTATTCGCCATCGCCGGAGAGCTTGAAGTCCGCGTGGCAAGCGGTCATGGTCGTGGTGATGTTCCGGTAGGGGACGAAGGCCGTTTCCCCGGGACGCAGGTCCAGGTCATCGGCCCAGATCACCAGCAGTTGTCCGGGTGAGAGCGTGATCGCTGGCAGCGCCCATCCACCGCTGCCATCAGGATCCTGGGAGATGCTGTAGCCGCTCAGATCTACTGGTAATGCGGACGCGTTGCGCAGTTCCACGAAGTCGGCGAACTCGCCCATGTCGGGGTCGGCCTGCACCGTGCTGTTCACGGCGAGGATCTCGTTGATGCTGAGCTGGGCGGTCGTCAGTTGGACAACACCCATGCTGAACAACAGAACTGAAAGACGCGCGCGGCTCCGAAGGTCAGATATGGAAAGGAATGATCCCAGCTTCATGTATAGTAGCCGTCGCTCAATGCTTGATGAATCGCTGTGTGGACCTGAATTCCTCTGAGATCACGGAGAGCATGTAAGGACCAGGAGCGAGGTCATTGATGTCGAGTTGCATCACGGAGCCTGATGAACGTTGCGTGACCTGATGCAACACACGGCCATCCAACGTAAGCACTTCAACGGTGACGGCTGATCGCAGGATCGGATCCACGCGAATGGCGATCGAGCTGTTGGCTGGATTGGGCCAAAGTGCGAACCCTTGATCATCGCGTTCATCGATACCGGTGCTGGTCTCCGCCTCGAATTTCGCAAGGAAACCCATGGGTTTTCGGCCATACCGAGCAGGGTAGAGGTGAACGTAGAAGGAGTCGAGTTGACTCGTGTTGTTGAGTGCTTGCGTTCCGAATTCCGCCGGATCGGATTCGAAGTTGCCGGCCAGGTAGAACTCATCGTTGCCCACCACATGGATGCTCGTTGCTTCATCGATGTGGATCCCTCCAGCTGACATGCCCCACACTTCATCACCGCTGTTCGAGTACTTCGCTACGAAGATCTGCGGGTAGTAGTAGGGTGCATTGTACGGGTTGTGCAAGGTGTCCGCAGCGAAGAAAAGCGTATCGCTGAAATAGGAACCGGTAACGTAGACGTTCCCTTCCTCATCCAAGCCGAGGCTTTCAGCACGGTCCAAACTGTGGTTCGGGGTTTCGCCACCAAAGTCGCGGCTCCAGATGGTGTTGAGTTCCTGATCCAACTTGAGCGTATAGACCTTCGAATCGCCCAAGGGCCATCCCCAGCCGATGCCGTAGTTCACGTCCCGTGCACAAGCATACAAACTGTTCTCGTGTGCCTCCAGCGCGGTGAAGTCGCCATGATCGTAACTCATCGTGGTGGTCAGAAGTGTTCCGTTCTGATCATGCTTGACGACGTATGCGGCAAAGCCTTGATCACCGATCAAGGTGGTGTTATCGAAGGTGACCGTCCCATACATCCAACCACTGAGGTAGACATTCTGCTCGTCATCCAGGGCAAGGGCGGAAGAATAGGCTGCGCCGCTTTCCGAGATGCCGGTGCGCTCCCAGAGCAAGTTCCCGTTGGGTGCGTACTTGCGGATGAAGAGGTGGATGGTCTGTTGGGTGAATTTGTTGATCACCTGGCCGCTGACATGGATGTTCCCCGATACATCCATCCGTACACAAGTGGCTTCATCGATCTCGGTTCCGCCGATCTGCTTAACCCATGCCAAGGATCGGTCGGCATTGAACTTCGCCAGGAATGCATCCGACTCGCCAGTGTTGGAGAGCGTTGTGTCACCAACGGTGAGAAAGACGCTCCTGAAGTTCCCGACGGCCACGAATTCACCGGATGTATGCGCTGCCACATCGGTCGCGATATCGTTGTTCGCCCCACCGATGCGGGTGGCCCATTCGTAATCGCCATTCGCGTCGGCAAGGGCTACGAAACCATCGTCCTGGCCGCTATTGGTCAATGTCTGGTCACCGAGCACCATCGTTGTTGCCGCGAAGGTGCCGCACACGAGCGCGTGAGCCCCAGGATACGAACGTACTTGCTCGATGCGTGTGGTGGTGTTGGTACTTCCAAGGCTATTGGCCCATTGGCAGGTTTGCGCATGACCGACCAGGTGGAGGGTCGCGATCGTGATCGCAGAGAGTGGAGCTTTCATCAGCGGTTCAGCGGAGTGTAAATGACAACACGGTTCCTTTTGATCAAAGACAACACGGATGCGGCAAACGTTGCCTTCATGGTGCAGCGGAGGGTCGTATGACCGGATCGGTGACGAGCGGTTGGTGGGGTCGAAGATCCGGTCTCTGCTTTTGTGAATATGGATCATGTCTACCTGCCGTCTGATCGGAAACAACAGGGCCATAACGCTGCTTGGATCTAGAGATACGCGTTCACGGAACCGCCTTATGGTGTGTTCTATTCCAGCGTGAACCGCAGGTGTGAACAACGGCCGCGGCTCTTCTCGATATGCTGGTGATCCTGCGGGCGAGGCCATCGACCTCCCCAGGACCATCCCAAGGCGTGCAGGTATCTCAACGTGTTCGCTCGGGTCAGCGTTCCTGGACGCTTGGTATCGTGCCGGCCTGAAGCGGGTTCAACGATCGTGCCGTTTGGGTCGTGCCGCACCATCGGGTTCTGCATCGGATTGATGTCGATGGCGATACCCTGTGCATGTTTGGAATGTTCGCCTGAGGTGGGTTTCGTGCGGTAGTTGAAGGCCGAAGTGTTGTTATCGGCCATGGACGCCGCATCGTTCCATCCGGTGGAGTCAGCGTTCAATCCATAACGATTGATGGGGATGACCTTCGCGATGGGGAAGGTGTCGCGCCGGAACACTGCGAACAGGGCTTTCACATCTTGGGCGATACATGCGTGTACAACGAGCACACCGGAACGTAGACCGTCCGTGTCCACTTTCGTCATCGCACTATCCGCGAAGGTGAAGTAGGTGACTTCCAACACCGACAAGTGATCGCGGATCCCAGGATCCAATGTGCCCAGTTTGTTCTCGATGATGCGCAACTCTTTGTCCATCCCGGCGGTGTCCGCGAGAGTGCTGTGCGAGAGCGGGTTCTCGGGCATGTTCCTGCGCACTTCCGGATCTTGAGCGCCTGGCACTTCTTCAGGTCCGGTACTCGACGTGCCACAGCCAACACACCACAGGATCACGCAAAAGAGCGCAGGGAAAGAATGAATGGAACGCTTCACCACGAGAACGTGTAGGCCTCCGCGCCAAGTGTGAACGTGTGTGACTGCGTCGAGCTTCCTTCATGCTCAACGTGGACCAAGTTCTGCTGCTCGTAGAAGAGGTCTTGCAAGAGGGTGTTCGATACGGTCAGACCATTCAGGTTATCCACACCGGTGATCTGGAGGTAGCAATACAGCGTTTCCCCATCCAGCTCCTTGCCGACCCAAATCCAATCCAGTGCCTTGCCGTTGCTCACCAACTTCAGGTGCTCGTGGAAGTAGGTGTTGAGGATGCTATCCGCTTCGGGGTGTTCGTTCGCGGATGCCAGTTTCAGCGAAGCCACGTTCTCCAGCGCATGCTCGATGTCGTGCGCGGTGATCCGCCACGTGAGGTCTAACGTTCTCGTCGAGGGCACATGACGGATCGTAAGGATCGAAACGAAGAAGTCGTGGACGGCGGCGGTTGTCAGTAGCAGTGAGAACAAGAGGACCTTCATGCGGTGCAAAGATCGGCACCGCGCGAGAACCTGCTACCGAAGTACGGTGATGGTTCCGGTGCGTTCTTCGTCCACCACTGTTCCACATTCCGCGCGGTAGGCGATCTGGTAGAAGTACGAACCTTCAGCTGCATCGCGTGCATTCCAAGAACGGGAACTCTCGCTGCTGTGCATCACCTGCCCCCAACGGTTGAAGATGGTGAGCTCATACTCATCGAAAAGCCCCGTGATGTCCCTTTCCGGATCGCTGAGCGCGTAGGGGCGCCAAACATCGTTCTTACCATCGGCATTGGGCGAGATCACGTTGGGGAGCAGGATCTCCCCGAAGTCCACCGTGGGTGTCGTGGTCGCCAGTACCTGCACCGATGCCTGATCCGTACATCCGCTTTCCGCATGGGTGACCAGTAATACGTAGGTTCCGGGTAGGCCCACTTCGGGTGAGAGGAGGGTGCTGAATTCCGCATCCGTGCCGTTCTGGGTGATCGCCGTCCAGGAATAGTCCACCGTTTGGAATGGTTGCACCGAAACTCCTACGATGGTCACGTTCGGTGTGGCACAGGAGAGGCTGTCCTGCGCCTGCTGGATCTGCACGTTCAGCGCGTGGTTGGCGATCGCGATGTCTTCTTCGATCAAGCAACCTCCGGCATCGGCCACGGTGAGCGTGTAGGTGCCCAGGTTCAATCCTGTGGCGTTTCCGTCGGGCAGCGGATCGCCCTCAAACGCGAAGGTCACCGGTGTTACGCCACCCGAAACGTACTGTACCTGCACGGCGCCGTTCATGGCGTTACAGGCCGGCGTCACATCAACGGTGTATTCCAGCGGTGCGCCGATCTGCACCAGGAGCGTGGTATCCACAACGATGTTGCCGCACGGATCCTCCACGTTCTCGGAGACGGATGTGATGTGCAGTTGGTAGGTTCCGGCTTCCGCTAAATTGGTCACCAAGCCGATGGTGAAACCCGTCTGCGCGTAGGCTCCGGCAAGATCTGGCACTACGCTGTTGAAGGCTGTGGTAGTACCACCCGGTGAAGTGATCGTGAAATCTTCCACCTCAACAGTGGCGGTCACCATGGGCTCACTGAACAGCACGTGCAGGTTCGCGTTCTCACAGTCGGCCACCGCTTCCACCACTTCGGGTACCGTGCTGTCGAAGATGCTCGCCGTACTTTGAGTGAAGTCGATGGTGTAGCCGTACGGGCTGTTGGACCAGTTCATCACCACCAGTGCAAAGGTCTGACCTACTTCCACAGCCAGATCCGCATTGAAAGCAGGGCCGTTCGTATTACCAGGGCCGTTGGAAGTGCCCGTGCCGCCATCCGCCGTGGACATTCCTGTTGGGCCATTGCTCGCGAAGTCACCGAACGAATTGCAATTCACCTCGGGGGATGAACCGTCTTGAGCGGTGATGCCTGCACAGCCGCCGTTGGTGATGTTGAAGAGGCCCCAATCGTAGTCGTCCAGATCGTCCGCCGGGTCCAGCACGAAACTGAGGTTCCCCGCTTCGGCAACCGTGAACGTGTACCACAGACTGGACGTCTCCAAGCTCTGGTTGCAAGTGCCTGTGAACTCGTATACATCGCCTGTTCCCAACGGGGCGGCTACCTCCGTATAGATCCCACCACATAAAGGGATGGCACCGTTGCAATCACTCGTGCTCTGGCCAAGCGCATTGTTGGCCAACAGCATGGCGAACAACGCGATGTATGGAAGTGCCTGTCTTAGTTGCATAGGAATGGCTTGATGGATGGACGGAACATGGCCTCCATTCGGTGCCTGATGGTGTGGAACTTGATGGACGGTGACGGCAACAAGGTACCAAGCAATGCGAATACGTGTACGGCTGGCTGGTGACCGGCCACTACTTTAGCCGCATGCTTCACAAGCACCTCACCGTTGCCCTGGTAACTCTCACCATGGGCAGCCTCTCCGCACAGGATTCACCGCGCTACGGCCGCGATAAATTCAGGCAGCTCGATCAGGAGCTCCCCACACCCAACGAGCAGCGCACGGCCAGTGGCGCGCCGGGCCATGCTTATTGGCAAATGAAGGCCGATTACGACATCCACGTGGAGATCACCGAGCCCGTGGCCGATGGAAGTGGCACGTTGCCGAAGCTCACCGGATACGAGACCATCACCTACCACAACCAAAGTCCCGATAGGCTGGATTACCTCTGGCTGCAACTGGACCAGAACTTCTACGAACCCAATAGCGACCACAACAAGGTGCGCACCGGTACCATTCCGGATAGCATCAGCTTGCACGAGATCGGTAAATGGGTGAAGCCGTTCGATGGTGGCTACAAGATCACCGCGGTGACCGATGCCGGCGGTGGTAAGTTGAAGTACACCATCAACAAGACCATGATGCGCATCGATCTGCCCAAGCCGCTCGCGCCGGGTGCCACCTTCAGCTTCAAGGTAAGCTGGTGGAATTGGATCAACGAACGCGCGAAATGGGGCGGTCGCAGTGGCTACGAGTATTTCCCGGAAGAGGACAACTCCATCTTCACCATCGCGCAGTTCTACCCGCGCATGTGCGCCTACATGGACTATTCCGGCTGGCAGAACAAACAGTTCCTCGGCTCAGGTGAATTCACGTTGGACTTCGGTGATTATTCCCTCGCCATCACCGTTCCTGCCGACCATGCCGTTGCCTCCACCGGCGTGTTGCAGAACGAAAGCGCGGTGCTAACAGCCGAGCAGCGTTCGCGTTTGGCAAAGGCCCGCACGGCCAGCGCACCCTTGTTCGTGATCACCGAAGAAGAAGCGAAGAAGAACGAGGTGAAGACCGCCGATGCGAAACGCGCGCTGGGTAAAAAGACCTGGGTGTACAAAGCGCAGAACGTGCGCGATGTCGCCTTCGCCAGCAGCCGCAAGTTCATGTGGGATGCCATGAACCAGCCGGTGGGCGACCCCGGCTTGAAAGGGGCGACCGGGGTCCACAATGTCCTCTGCATGAGCTTCTACCCGAAAGAAGGCAATCCGCTTTGGGCCCAGTACAGCACCAAGGTCGTGGCACACACCATCAAGACCTACAGCAAGTTCACAGCGGACTACATCTATCCCGTGGCGCAGAGCATCCACACCAAGAACATCGGCATGGAGTACCCCATGATCGCCTTCAACGGCGGAAGGCCCGAAGCCGACGGCACCTACAGCGAACGCACCAAGTACGGCATGATCGGGGTCATCATCCACGAGGTGGGTCACAACTTCTTCCCCATGATCATCAACAGCGACGAACGCCAGTGGACATGGATGGACGAAGGGCTGAACACCTTCGTGCAATACCTCACCGAACAGGAGTGGGACCGCGATTACCCCAGCTGGCGCGGCAAACCACGCAACATCGTGGATTACATGAAGGGCGATGTGAATGCTGCACCCGACAAAGTGAAGGCGAGGATCGAACCCATCATGACCAACAGCGAGAGCATCACGCAGTTCGGCAACAACGCGTATGGAAAGCCTGCCACAGCGCTCAACATCCTGCGTGAGACCGTCATGGGCCGCGAGCTCTTCGATCACGCCTTCAAGACCTATTGTGATCGGTGGAAATTCAAACACCCCACACCGGCCGATTTCTTCCGCACCATGGAAGATGCCAGCGGCGTGGACCTCGACTGGTTCTGGCGTGGCTGGTTCTACACCACCGACCATGTGGACCTCGCCATCACCAACGTGAAGTACAAGCGCATGGACCCGCGCGATCCAGCGCTCGCAGCCGAACTGAAACGAGCCGACAAGGCTGGCGAAGTGGCCGACCTTAGCCGCGAGCGCAACAAGACCGCCGTACCCGAAGTGATGGTGGAACGTGATCCCTCCACAAAGGATTTCTACAACACCTTCGATCCGCTGGTGCCATCGGCGAGGCAGACCGCTTCCTACGACAAATGGAAGGCGAGTTTGAAACCGGAAGAAGCAGCCTTGCTCAACGAGGAGTTCCACCTGTACGAACTGGCCTTCAAGAACATTGGCGGCTTGGTCATGCCTGTGATCCTGGAGTGGGAATATGCCGATGGGACCAAGGAAGTGGAATACATCCCCGCCGAGATCTGGCGCACCCACGACGATGTGACCAAGATGTTCGTGAAACGCAAGGAGGTGAAAAGCGTAGTGCTCGATCCCTTCCTGGAAACCGCCGATTGCGACCTCAACAACAACGCGTGGCCACCGCGCATGGTACCCACCCGCTTCGATGTCTTCAAAGACCGCGCGCCGCGGGACCCCAACCCCATGCAGTTGGAACGGAAACAGGTGGAGATGAAGGGGCAGTAAGTAGATGAGCACCTCCAACATCCCCTTCCACATCACCGAGTGGGACAAGATCCCCGGCACCATTGTACAAGGCACCACTGGCACGGCCACCATGCGTATCCAACAGCACGGTGACCTGCGCATCCGCATGGTGGAATACTCCGCCAACTACCTCGCCGATCATTGGTGCGAGCTGGGACACTTGGTCTTCGTGCTTGAAGGCGAATTGATCAACGATCTGAAGGATGGCACAACCAACGTGCTGAAGCCTGGGATGTCCTACGCGGTCTCCGATGGGTTGAGCAGTCATCGGTCGCGCACCGTTGGTCCGGTGAAGATGCTGGTGATCGACGGGGGATTCCTGAAGTGAGGCTGTGGTGTGTCATCGCAGAAGAAGCTGCTTTAGCCTGCTCCGACCTCCGTTTGCCGCTACCGAAAACACTTCACCATCATCTCACTTCCACATAGCGCACCCAACGCTCGAGCACGGTGCTGGGGCGCCGGATCCGTACCGGGTGCGCTATGTGGAAGTGAGAT
>DLGQ01000092.1 GCA_002482775.1 Flavobacteriales bacterium UBA7690
AGATGGACCGCTTACCAGCGGTCTCTGAGGCTGACGGCTCGTCACCGCCCCGATCCCTCCCGCTATCTTCGTCGCACTTCACCTGCGCATGAACAAGATCGTAACGAACGCGGATGCAGCCCTCGAAGGCATCCAGGATAACATGACGTTGATGGTCGGCGGCTTCGGCCTTTGCGGCATCCCCGAGAAGAGCATCGCGGCCCTGGTGCGCAAAGGCGTGAAAGGCCTCACCTGCATCAGCAACAACGCCGGTGTGGATGATTTCGGATTGGGCTTGTTGTTGCAGACGCGCCAGATCAAGAAGATGATCAGCAGCTATGTGGGCGAGAACGCCGAGTTCGAACGCCAGATGTTGAGCGGCGAACTGGAGGTGGACCTGATCCCACAAGGCACATTGGCCGAACGTTGCCGCGCTGGAGGTGCCGGGATCCCCGCATTCTTCACACCCGCTGGTTACGGCACCGAGATCGCCGAAGGCAAGGAGACGCGCGAGTACGATGGCAAGATGTACGTGATGGAGAATTGGCTCCGCGCGGACTTCGCCTTGGTGAAAGCGTGGAAGGGGGATCGTTTCGGCAACCTCGTGTACAAACGCACGGCTCGCAACTTCAACCCCATGATGGCCATGGCCGGCAAGATCACCGTGGCCGAGGTGGAAGAATTTGTTGAGCCGGGTGAACTGGATCCGGATGAGATCCATACGCCAGGCATCTTCGTGAACCGCATCTTCAAAGGTGAAGGGTACGAGAAGCGCATCGAGCAGCGTACCGTACGGAAGCGCGGCCAATAGCAGCATGAACGTAGGATCGGAGCCCATCTCCGCCGGGGTGAATTCCCGAAGGATCTATTTCCTGCTGGCCATTATCGCGTTCGGGATCGTGTTGTGGCGCGCGATCACCATCCCGCTCGTACACGACGAGGCCCGTACCTTCTTCATGTACATCCAACTAGAGGATGTGCTGCCGTTCCATGCGCAGTGGGATGCCGCCAATCACCTCCTGGTGTCGTTCGTGACGCTTCCGTTGTACCAACTTTTCGGACCTGCCCCTTTGGTGCTGCGTGCCTTCAGTGTGGTCTGTTTCGCGCTCTATGCAGCCTATGCGTGGCGTGCAGGGCGGTGGGTGGAAGACCTCGTGGTGCGATGGGTCATGCTCTTGGCGATGTTGTTCATGCCGTTCGCCTTCGATCTGTTCAGCTTGTTCCGTGGATATGGGCCAGGTCTCGCCTTCCTCTTGGTGGCACTGGTGCATGGGGTCGCCTTCGTCCAGCATCGAAAGCAACAGGATCTTGGATTGCTTCTGTTGGCCATGGCGGCTGCCACTTACGCGAACCTCTCCTTGATCGTGGTGTGGTGTGCGGTGTTAGGCGGGGTGCTGTTGTTGCTCTTGCGCATGGAGCGTAACGAACGGATCAGGACACTGTTGGCGCTCCTGCTTCTAGGCGTGGGGCCGCTCTACTACCTCGCCACTTATGCGTTCGGTCTTTCTGAGCGCGGGCAACTGTACTACGGCACCGACCAAGGCCTGATCTCCGGCTCGCTCGTGTCATTGAACAGGTTGGTCTTAGGCAACGCTGAGCTGTGGCTTGCTTGGTCCACCGTGCTCGTCGTAAGTGCTGCAGTGGCCATCGCTGCGCGGGAAGTGTGGCGAAAGCAGGCTGCCGCATGGATGAACCCCTTGGTAGCCGTTGCGGCGTTGTTGGTGGCCGAGATGGCTGGCCGGTTCGTGATGTTCCAGGCGATGGGGGTGAAGTACCCACTGGACCGCGCGGCTATCCATTGGGTGCTTTTTGCGGTGTTGGTCATCGCCTTGGCCACGGACCGCTTGGCGCGAGCTCATCGTTCGTGGAGCTGGTGTGCGTGTGTGCTCCTGTTGCTTCCACTGCGCACGGTGGTCGCAACATCCATGCAGACCACCATGCTCTGGCCGGAACACTCCATGGATGCCGATCTGGTAAAGACCGTGGTGGACCGTGGAGCTGGACGACCACGTGCGTTGCTGGTAGGGGCCGCGCCTTTCATGTTGCAGGCGATCACATACCAAGCGAAGTTGCATCATTGGGAGATCGCACCGCCCATGGAGTTGGATGCACCCGGACCGCAGGACTTGTTCTTCGCTCTGACAGGAACTCCCATTCCGGGATTTCAATCCATAGGAACATCGGCTTCCGGAAGGATCCAATTGTTCGAACGCGCGGAACGTCCGGATGAAGAATTGCTCTTGGACAGTACGTTCACACCTACTGGCGAAGGGTTCATGTCGCTGTGGAATGGAGCAGCGGACCACTTCGGTACAACAGCGCTGATCTTCGATGTGGATGCGGACTTTTCGGGTTTCCACGAGCCGTTGTCCGGGAGCTTGGTGGTGGAGGTGAAGGATAGTGCCGGAGGCCATGTGTACTACAACGGGATGGACCTGGTCCTGTGGAGCGATCCGCAGCACTTCAGGGCGTCGTGTCCAGTACCATCTCCATCGCACGAAGCCAAGCAGCTGAACCTCTACTTCTGGGATATGAACGGTATCGGCTTGCGTGTGGACCGCTGCCGATTGCGCATCTGGTCCCAAGACCTCACGAAGCAGAACTAGAAAGTGGATCCATGTCCAACAAGGTGGCACATCGCCCGATGACCACCACCTACATTTGAAGCTGCCCCCATCATCCACCCCCGATACATGGCGCTAACGAAGGAACAAATGGCCCAGCGCATCGCGCGCGAACTCAAGGACGGATACTACGTCAACCTCGGGATAGGCATACCGACGTTGGTGGCCAACTATGTCCCGAAGGGGATGAACGTGGTGTTCCAGAGCGAGAACGGGATCCTGGGCATGGGGCCTTTCCCCTACGAAGGCGAGGAGGATGCCGACCTGATCAACGCGGGTAAACAAACCGTGACCCTGCTACCCGGCAGCAGCATCTTCGATAGCGCCACCAGCTTCGCGATGATCCGCGGCCAACATGTGCAACTGACCGTGCTCGGTGCCATGGAGATCAGCGATACGGGAGACATCGCCAACTGGAAGATCCCCGGGAAAATGGTGAAGGGCATGGGTGGTGCCATGGACCTGGTGGCCAGTGCGGAGAACATCATCGTGGTGATGATGCATGCCAACAAGGCCGGAGAGAGTAAGTTGTTGAAGACGTGCGCCCTTCCGCTCACCGGCGTGAAATGCGTGAAGAAGGTGGTTACCGACCTGGGTGTGTTCGACATCACCCCGGAAGGCTTCCGCTTGTTGGAACGCGCACCCGGTGTTAGCGTGGACGAGATCAAGGCCAAGACGGAAGGGCGGCTCGTGGTGGTGGGTGAGGTGCCTGAGATGGTGGTGTGAAAACGGCTTCCCAGCCTTCGACCATGGTCCTTAAGTCGATCCCATACCTCCAACAGGCCTGGCAATGGTTGCGGGCCCCTTCGCGCATCTGGATCCCCTTCCTGCTAGCAGCCCTCTTTTTCGCCAATGCGTCGATCCAGTTCAACAATCGCATCGGCCTGGAGGATTGGAAGTCGGACCTGCGCGCTGATGCAGGTGGATACTACATCTATCTACCGGGCACCATCCACCATGGGATGAAAGCCGCTACCGTGAGCGATAGCATGTTGTGGAAGGGAGGCAATGGCTTCCAGCTGGATCGTACCAAGGACCGGATCCTTACGAAATACACCTATGGCACGGCGTTGATGCAACTGCCGTTCTATCTGACCGCCGAGGCCATTGAAGGGTTCGGTGTTACCGATGGGTGGACACGCACACATCACCGCGCCATCGAGGTGGGTGCTGTCCTGTATTGGGCGGCGGGGTCGTTACTGCTCCTGCTGGCCTTAAGGCGATGGAGACCCAGCACCACTGGCGTTGCTCTGATCGTACTGGCCTGTGTGGCCTTTGGCACGAACAGCTTCTACTACGCGTTCCGGAGCGCCAGCTACTCCCACGTCTACTCTTACTTCCTTGTCGCGTTAGCGCTGTATGCGATCCATGCGGACCGCAGTGGACCCATAAGTGTCCTACGCCTCAGGGCCTTCCAAGTGGCGTGCGCTTTACTGGTGGTGGTGCGTCCGATCGATGGCTTAGCGGTGCTGGCACTGTACGCCTTGTTGTACTTCCAACGCCCGGAGTTGTTCCGGTCTTGGCGCACGTACTTCGACCAAGCACTGATCGCACTGATCGCGGTATTACCCCAGTTACTCTATTGGCGCTATGTTCATGGTTCGTGGCTGGTGTATTCCTACGGCGATGAACGGTTCACGAACCTGGCCACACCGCTCTTCGACCTTGTGCTGCTTTCTCCTCAGAACGGCCTGTTACCCTATTCGCCTGCATTCTTCTTGTTACCTGTCGCCTTGGTGTTCCTGTTCGTGCAGCGGTGGCGGGTCGCACTGGTCCTTACGGTCATGTTCGCCTTGCTCATCTACTCCTTCGCCGCGTGGCATGCCTGGCATTTCGGATGCGGCTACGGCATGCGGCCTTCGGTTGAGTATACGCCGTTCCTAGGTGTGGCACTCTGGTGGATGTTCGATACGGTACACCGTCGTTGGCCCGCGATCTTCCATGGGGTGTTCCCACTGGTCGCTATCGTCTGTTTCGTGAACTACCGCTCCATGTTGAACTATGGAGGGTGCTTTGTGGCCGAACATTGGGATTGGATCCCCTATGGTCGGAACTTGGTGGAGTCGTTCTTCGGGAAGCTACCCATTTGAACACTTGGATCACCGAAAGCGGAACGAGATCGGATCCGACCTCCTGCCAAGGACCGTAACGCCGATCCTTGGTCTTCTGAGCGCTGCATTGTTAGCCTATGCAACCGTTCGCGCCTATACGGTCTCTTTCACCTACGACGAGTGTTTCACCTTCCTGGAGCATGTGCGCAAGGGCCTGTTCTACCAGGACCGCTTCGATGAAATGGGAGCGAACCACCACCTGCTGAACGTCTGGCTCATGTGGGTCTGCTGGAAGCTCTTCGGCGATGGGGAGTTCGCCCTGCGCCTACCAAGCCTCTTCGCGTACGGCCTGTACCTGTATGCTACATACCGGATCGCTCTACGTTCCTCGTCCATGCTGTTCGCAGTGGGTGCATTCCTTGCACTTAACCTTCACCCTTATCTCGTCGACTTCTTCTCCCTTGCCCGGGGTTACGCATTAGGCAATGCCTTCCTGATGCTGAGCTTGTGGCAAGCCACGAGCTATTTGCAGGATGGCCGGAAGCGTAGGACACTTGTTCGGGCTGCCGTTCTTGCCGCGCTTGCAGCCATCTCCCACATCATCCTGATCAACTACTTGCTCGCTTTTTGCGGAGCCTTGACCATCCTGCTGGTCATTGGTCAATGGCGGGGTGGCCCACCCTCCTATCAGCCATTCGTGTTGATAGCTAGCATCGCAGCACTTGGCTTGCTCATCACTTTGCCCAATGCGCTCGGCCTCTTCCATGGTGGATCGCTCTACTTCGGCTGCGACCAACTATGGAGCTGCAGTCTACGCAGTTTGGCCGAAAAGATCCTCTACCACCAACCATTTGGGGAACCGCCTTTGGTGATCCTGGAGTTAGCGTTGCGGTTGTGCGGGGTTGCATGGCTTGTGTCCGCTTTAATGGCGTGGTACTTCGGTCCATGGCGGTCCATGGTGCCCTCGTTGTTCGGGCTCCTCACGCTCGGTCTATGTGTTCTGGCCTTCATCCTACAGCACGCTCTTCTCGGTGTGCCGTACCCACTGACGCGCACGGGCGTTTTCCTTTTGCCCATTGTGGCCTTCAGTATTGTAATGGCCGTACAGACCTGGCGGTGGCGGAAAGCGGCCGGATCGGTGATGTTGGCCGGATGCGTGCCGCTTCTCTACCTTTCCCATGCATCCTTCAACCTACGGTACGTTGTCGAATGGAAGGCGGCCAGCGAGATCCGAAGAGCGCTGGATGTCATCGCTTCGGACCATGTCCCCTTGAGCGATGCCCGTCCAGCCATACTTGTACGAACGGGGTTCGAGACAGGTGGTGCCATGCGCTATCACGTTCTATCACGTCAGTGGCACTGGCTCGCACATGGTGTCCGCCGCGATACGCTCTTCCCAGCGGCGGATTATTATCTGGTGGAGTACGATGCCCACCATTTGGTGGACACGGTGAATTGGACCCGGCTGTTCCTGACAGAAGCGACAGGCCTAGCGGTCTACCGGGATGAACGCTTTAGGAATGGTCTCAATGATATCGTCCACGAATCCAGTTATATAGGTGCCAGCCACGCCGAAGGGCGCCTTCCGGTCATAGAATGGGTTGTACCGCAGAATTGGACTCCCGGCCCCGTTCTGATCGCCGGGTCCCTTCGTACCACGGAGGAGAACGATCGCAACTGGGTAGGGCTCCTGATCGAGGTATCACGAAATGGGGAGGTCGTACTTTCGGAAGGGCGGAGCACTCTGGAACAGATCCCCACCTATGGAGAAGAGCATGACACCCATGTGGTGATGTGCGTTCCTGAGGCCCTTTTGCCCGGCGATAGGGTACGCTTCACGACATGGCCCTGTTTCGATGAACCGCGCATCATCCTAGGAGAAGCCACGTTGCGTGTGATGCGATAACGCGCCGTGTGCGATCTTCGCGCTGCAACATGACCCCGATCCGCACCCTTTCCCTCATCATCCCCGCTTACAACGAGGAGCGCACCATCCACCTGATCCTCGATAAGGTGCGTGATGTGGTCCTACGCGATGGTATCCAGAAGGAGATCATCATCGTGAACGACGGATCCAAGGATGGTACGGTGGCGGCCGTGGAGCGCTACATCGCCACCAACCCGGCCATGGGTATCCGGTTCATCCAACAGCCGCACAACATGGGCAAGGGTGCCGCGATCCATCGGGGTATCAAAGAGGCTACGGGCGATTACTTGCTCGTGCAGGATGCCGATCTCGAATACGATCCGCGCGAGTACAACGACCTGTTGCGTCCGATCTGCGAAGGCTTCGCCGATGTGGTCTTCGGTTCGCGGTTCATGGGCCATCACCCGCACCGGATCCTGTTCTTCTGGCACAGCATCGGCAACAAGTTCCTGACGCATCTCTCCAACGCATTCAACAACTTGAACCTGACCGATATGGAGACGTGCTACAAGCTCATTCGTAGCGATATCGCCAAAGGACTGGACCTGCGCGAGCGGCGTTTCGGCTTCGAGCCCGAGGTAACGGCCAAGTTGGCCCGCGTGAAGGGCGTCCGCATCTACGAGGTGGGCATCAGCTACTACGGACGCACCTACGCCGAAGGCAAGAAGATCGGCTGGAAGGATGGGTTCCGCGCCATCTGGTGCATCGTGAAGTACGGCCTGTGACCCCTTCCTCCACTACCCCGGGAGCATGGCCTTGAGGTAGACCTCCTCCAAACGGTCCCAGTTCCAATCGGGGCCTTCCCATGGCCATTGGTAGGATGCGCTCAGGCGGATGTTCACCACCACGAGCCAGGCCAGCAGGATCAGTACCACTTCGCGCCGCCAGCGCGCTGCGCCTAGCAATTGCTCCATGCCCCATGCGAGCGGAAGGGCGAGCAAAGCGCCGTATTCCACGAAGCCACGGTGACCGAAGCTGCCGCCCAGCCACCAGCACCACCAACTGGAATACGTGTACCACACGATCGTCCAGATCACCAGGATGAGCCGGGCACCGGGTGTTACTTTCCAAGCCTGCCAAAGCAGTAACAGCAACACTCCGGCCATTAACGGCGAGTAGATGAACCACCCGTTCTGGTGGCTGAGCAGCACATCAACGAGGTGTGGATGAAGCCAGTCGAACGCCTCACCTTTCTTGCCATACGTGAACACGAAAAGGTCTCCCGTTATCGCCTTCCAATAGATCAACTGGGGTGTCCAGAGCAACGCGGTCAACGCCACGCCCACGCCTACGGCCAAAGGGAAGCGGCGCATCCATCCGATGCGCAGGCCAAGGGCCTCCTTCAACGGAGAGCCGAAGAGGAGCGGGAACAATAGTGCCACCGCATGCAGCGGACGGATCAACACCAGCAGGCCGCAGGTGATGATCAAGAGCACAAGTGTGCGACCCGTTGGATCGTCGAGCATGCGGAAGGTGAGGTATACCATCGCGCTCATGGTGAAGAACGCGTACGCATGTGACATCCCGGGATCGTAGACCGTGTAGAAGAAGAGGTTGGTGGCCGTGAGCACCAGAAGCGCCGAGAGCATGCTTGCGGTGCTACCATATCGCCGACGCAAGGCGTGGAATAGCAGTAAGCCGCCCATTGCCGCATAGAAGGCCGCTGCGATGATCTGGCCCCGAGCGAAGGGCGGTGCGTACCCCTCCACCGACTGCCCGCTGAGCGCACAGTAGGCCGCCGAAGCGTAGAAGAACGGTGCCTGCAGGATCGCCGTTCCCATGGGGAAAAGCCCTAAGCGGTTCCCGTTCTCCAACTCATGGGTCCACGGCAGTGCGTTCCATTGGTGCGTACCCAAGGTGGCAGGGAGGAACTGGTAGTAACCATACGGATCACTGCCATGCTGAAGCATGAAATGGAGCTTGTCCGCATTGGCCACCAAGGAGACCCACGCCAGCACCACGAAGACCACCAAGGCCATCACACCGCCCAGCACGTTCGTTGCGCGCCCCGATCGTAGGTCCATCCGCTCCACTGTGTTTCTATGTGCGAAGAACGCCATCTTTGGTGGATCATGATGCGCCGCATGCCGGTATGGCTTTTCGCTTGGTGGGGGCTTTGTGCAGCGTGGGCACTGCGGGTAAGGCTCAATTCGCCGGGCATCCTCGAAGGGGGCGATGGTGTGCACCATTACCAGATCGCGCGCTACGCGTGGAAGCACCCGGAACTCTTGTTGGATATCTGGGGTAAACCACTGTTCACGCTCTTCTCCTCACCGTTCGCCCAACTGGGCCACTGGGGCATGGTCCTGTTCAATGTGGTCTGCTTGGTAGTTACCGCATGGGCCGCCGATGGTGTGTTACGCAAGGCCGGCATCGCCGCACGACTGCTCTTCGCGCCCCTCCTGCTTTTCACCCCGGTCTACGGCACCATGGTGCTGGCCGGGATGACCGAGGTGTTCTTCGGCCTGCTCACGGTGATCGTGCTACGGCTGTTGTGGGACCAGCGTTATGGTGCGGCCATGCTGGTAGCCTCGTTCATGCCGTTCGCGCGACCGGAATATGTGGCCTTCGTGCCGCTCGCACTCGCATGGGTGGCCTATCAACGGCAATGGAAAGCTTTGCCCTTCATCCTCACCGGACATCTGATCTACGGTATCGTGGGCACGTTCGTTCACAAGGACCCCTTGTGGGTCTTCCATCAGGACCCATACACCGGCGCGGCCGACATCTATGGTCATGGAGAGCCCCTCCATTTCATCTCGCGCTTCAAGGAGATGTTCGGTGCGCCGCTCATGTGGGCGGTCGTGGTTGCCGTGGTCGCGGCCATATGGCTCTGGGTGAACGATCGGACGAACAGGGCCGGACTGAAACTCCTGCTGGTGGTAGGGTTCCTTCCGGCGTTGGGCATACTCACCTTGCATTCTTTGCTGTGGTGGAAGGGCTGGAAGGGCTCGCTTGGCCTGTTGCGGGTCATGGCAACTGCGGCCCCGTTGCTCGTGCTTTGTGCGGTATGGCCGATCGGCATGGCGGGTATCTCCACTGTGCGCACCTGGCCAGGCCGTATCCTGGGGTCGGTATTGCTGATCGCCTTCCTGGTAAAAGGGCAGCAGGCAGCGCTGAGGGCGTTCCAAGAACTCCCCATCCCGGATCAGCCTTATGAACAGTTCATGCGCGACGTGGGCGAACGCGTAGCTGCGGTGCGCGATCAGTATGGCAAGATCGTCTACTACCATCCGCAAGTCGCGTTCAATGCGAACATCGATCCGTTCGAGCAGGAGCGCGCCCAATTGGGATGGGCTCCGCGACCGGAACTCCCGGCCTTGGGATTGAACGAAGGAGAACTGTTGGTATGGGATGCGCACTTCGGGCCGAAAGAAGGAAGAACTCCGCTGGAACAGTTGCTCGAACATCCGGGTGTCGAGGTGGTGGATGTGATGGTGCCGCGTGAACGGATGGTGGTGCTCGGTGGAAGACCACTCGAGGTGTACTTCTTCAAGAAGGGGCAACAGGGCGGACGGCGCATCGTTTCCGTGCTGGGTCACGGTACCGCCGGTTGGGACCGCGTGGCGTTCCGGGCCGATACGGTGACTTGCGCACAAGGTGGGGCGCAATGGTGCTTCCGCGATGGAGAGTTCCCCTTGGAGGTGGCCAGTATCCCCGTGGATACCGCAGGGCAGCTCTTTGTCGACCTGCATGTTACCGGCGAACTGGGTGTACCCCAGGAAAGCAAAGTGGCCAAGGCTGTCGTAGAGCAACGCTTGGGCGATAGCCTCTTGGGATATTGGTCGCAGGACCTTGTTGGTGGACGGTTCGATATCGTTTTCAGGCTGCCTCCTCCACCTGCGGATGCGACCACCAAGTTCTACTTCTGGGATACCGAGCCAACACCGTTCATCCTGCGTGATCTCCAGGTGGAACTACTCCGCATCGTTCGTCCGCAGAAAGGGATGTGATGTGATCCCACCGAGCACGGACCGTTGATCCCCTTATTCGGTGGTCGGTTCATGCACGATCACCACGGGCCCCACGATATCGGCGCTGCCGCCTTGCGACGACCAGCAATACGTGGTGAACGGATCGCCCTCATCACGTATCTCCGGGGTCATGTACCAATGGCTGATCCGCGTCCAAGCACCGCTGCGCCCCCCAAGGTCATGGATATCCGCCGTGCTGTACGCATAACTACCTCCGTGCTCGAACGTGCTAACGATGTAGGTGCCGCGTAGTTCGTCATGTGGGCGAACGAACCAGCGCAGTTCCAGGAAGACATGGTCGCGCTGCGTGATCTCCCGGTAGGGCAGACGGAACGCCGCAGAGAATTCACGATCCTTGCCAAGTCGTGTGCGTGGCAACGTTTCAACAAGCGCCGTATCGAAGGGGCTTCCCTCCGGGCCGAAGAACGGTGCGTGGAGATCGCCGAAGGCTTTGGTGGCGGTGTATTTCCCGGAGCGCATCGCATGTTCACCGGTGGAAGACCGCTCCACGAGCAAAAGGTCGTTCAGCCCTGCGGGACGTTCTGTGCTGCCCCAAACAGCGAGGTAGGCATCCTTGCTCATCCGTGAAGAGTGGATCATCCCCGCGTAGAACTGCCAGTGCTGGAAAAGGTTCAAGGTGAAGCAGGCGGCAAGCACGAGCCATGTGGCTAGGCGCGCGACCATTCTCCAACGGAGCGATACAGCTAGAAGGTGCGCCAAGGGAACAGCCATCACCGCGTACGATCCGACCATCGCGCGCGAACTGAAACTGTCGGCATACCACCAGCAGGTCCAACTGGAAACGAGGTAGAGGTTCACGATGAAGAACACCGTTACGGGCAGGGCGGCCACGTTGCGATGCCGCCACAACAAGGCGATGGCAGCGGTGGCAATGCCCATCAAGGGGGTGTAGAGGAACCAGCCTTTCCGGAAGCTGAACAGGAACGGAAGGGTGTGCGGACCGAGCAGGTCCAGCCCTTCTCCCGGGTTGGCATAGGAGTCCACCACCCAGCTTCCCGTGGCCAACTTCCAGTACGTGAATTGCACCATGCCGATCGCCAGCATGATGGTCCCCATCACGAACCATTGCCGCCATTGGCCCAGTAGCCGGCGCCACCAACCACGGTCGTCACCCGAAGGCCACAGCAAGGGGATGAGCACGGCTATGATCTCGGTGGGTCGGATCAGTGCCGCCAGCCCGATGAACAGGGCCGTGATCGCGGCATCAGCGATGGATCCGCTTGCGCGCCACCGTTGTGTGGAATGGAGAATGAGGGCGTAGAGGCTGAACAGGGTGAGGTGTGGCATCGTTTGGCCACCCAGGCATTGATCTAGCAGGTTGGTGCCCAAGACCACCAAGAGGATCGTCATCAGCGCGATGGTGTCGTTGAACATCCGGGAAAGCACCGCGCGTAGTACCAACAGCCCAAGGAGGAAATACAGCAACATGCCCCAGACCACCGCTACCTGATAGGGCTTGGAGAATCCGTCCTGCGGATGACCGGTGAACTTCGCTACCACATGCCCTACCATGAACCAAGGCGACCACGTGATGGAAAGCCCGATGGGGTAACGCACGATGCGCGAACCATTGGGCATGGTGGAGATCTGGTACAACGTGGAGGAGGCGTCGTACGTGGTGCGGGCCGCGTCCACCCAGCTCATATCCCTGATCAACGGATCATCATGGATGATCGCGGCAGGCAGGTAGAGGTGGTAGCCGAACGTATCCCAACCGAATGCGAAAGTCGGAGGACGACGCACCACGGGGATCACCAGCAACGCCCATAGTGCGAGAACGGGCCAGATGGAGCGGAAACGGAAAAGTCGCGAGGGTCCGGTCATGGGCGACACCAAAGATGGCGGTCTTGCCCGATCCGGATCACACGAGGGTCACCTGCTCGATCCGGTCCTCCACTTCACCGGATAAACGGAGGAAGACACGGGCCATGGCCACCACGTCCTTCTTGCAATACTCCGCGATGCGCTCCAGTCCGTTCTCTTCGTAGAACACCCGGGCCACATCGGCCCCGGTGATATCATCCTTCGGTGTTGGGATGCCGAGGATATGCGTGAGCAAGGCCAACGAGGTGTACGCCTTGCGATCGCCGAAGCTCCACATGTTCATGGTGTCCAGGTGGCCTACTTCCCAAGGCTTCAGCCCGCCGATGTCCAGGATCCGTGGAAGGGGAATTCGGTTGACCAAGCAGCGACGGGCGATGTAGGGGAAGTCGAATTCCTTGCCGTTGTGTGCGCACAGCCAGTGGTCATCCGAGTCGTAGTGCCGGTTCAACAGTTCCGCGAAACGGGTGAGCACATCGTATTCATTCGCACTTTGGAAAGAGGTCACCCGTAGCTCGTACGCTTCGCCGCGTTTGTGCAGGTTCCCCGCACCGATGCAGATGATCTTGCCGAACTCCGCCAGGATGCCGCCGCGCTCGCTCCAAAGCTCTTCGGCGGTCTTGCCATTGCGCTCCTGTTCGAAACGGGTCTTGTCGCTGAACAATCGAGCGGTCTTCTCATCCAGCTTGTTCCACGTGTGCTCTTGCGGAACGGTCTCGATATCGATGAACAGGATCTTGGAAAGGTCTGGGCGCATGGCGGTGGGTTTTCCTTCGACCCTCGTGTTGAGAGGACCGAACGTTCAAGGTACGGACGATCGACGGCGTCCTAGGTCACTCGATCATCACCCCGCGCGTGTGCATCAGCGGGATGGTGGTGAAGTTCGCCTCGTCTATGCTACCGGCCAGGAAGATGTATTTCTTGTCGTGCAACGTTTCGCCGATGTAGAAGCTGAGCCAGTACTGGTTGCTCAACGCGAATACGTCCTCCACGATGCGCTCCACCTTCGCCCAACTCTTGGGACCGACCTCTTGCATGAAGTGCCGGAGCTCGCTCGTCTTGCGGCTTTCGCCGGCCAGTTCACCATAACCCCGTGAGCTCACCAGCACGTTGGTGATCGTGGTGTCGTTCTGGTTGATCAGGTATACGAACCAACCCTCTTCGCCCTCTTCATCGGCTTCGCGCACCACCGCCATGGCGATGCGTTCCACCTTGGGTGTATGGATGTCTTTGCGCATTTTCCGAAGTCCTTGCCGCGCGTTCTGGGCGATGCATGCATCGCCCTTGCGCGGCTTCGGTCAAAGATCGGATATTACGATTACCGTCCAGCCAACTCGCGCGCGATCGCGATCCACTGGAACACATCTTTCGGATGCCCCGCATCGTTCACCTCTTCGCGCTTCATGCCGGTGCGCACGAAGACGAGGTCCTCATCCGGCAGCACCACCACGTATTCGCCATGGAAGCCGCGGCAATACCAGATGGGCTGGCCGTCCTGTTGCGCCAACCACCAGAAGTAGCCGTAGCGCGCGTTGGGTGCGCCACGATCATCGATGGCGGCCGGTGTGATGCTTGCTTTCCAGAATTCGCGGTCTATGATCTGCTGGCCGTTCCACATGCCACTGTCCAAGTACAACTGACCGATCCGCCCGAAATCGCGCGCGGTGGCATAAAGGCAGCAGAAGGCTTTGAAGTCGCCATCCTCGGTGTCCTTGCCCCAGTAGGCTTCGTGTTCGCAGCCCAAGGGACCCCACACTTTATCGCGCACCAACTCATCCAGCGGTCTATCATAAGCAGCCTCCAACACCTCGGCCATGATCTGCGTGCTACCACTGATGTAGTCGAACGACTTGCCGGGTTCTTCGCGGCAGGGCTGGTTCAAGCTGAGTTCGCGCACGTTGGTGCCGTAGTAACCCATCGCATTATCGCTGAAGGGGTTCGCGCCGCTCTCGCTCCAATCCAATCCGGTGCTCATGGTGAGCAGGTGGTACAGGTTGATCTTGGCGTAGCATCCCTCCTTGTATAACGGAATGAAATCGCCCACAGGCTGGAACACGCTCTGGATCTTCCCTTCCTTCATGGCGATGCCCGTGAGCAAACTGATGTAGCTCTTCGCCACGCTGAAGCTGTTGCTCACGCTGTCCGCATCCCAGCCGTTCCAGTACTGTTCGAAGATGAGACTGTCGTGCTGGAACACCGCGAAACCAACGGAGTACAGGTCTTGCAGCTCTTTCTCCTGTTCGGGCTTCAGCTGAAGCTTTCCGTACCGTGAACCTTGCGGCCATGGCTGCGGCTTGGCCACCGGGATGGCAGTGTACGGGAAGAAGTCACGATCATCGATCTCCGGTGAGGAGCGGCCGATCAGGTACGTGTAACGCACACCACGCACCAGGTGGTCGTTGCCGGTGATGTAAGCCAACGCGACAAGGCCGACGATGATACCGACGAGCCAGAGGAGGATCTTGCGGAGGATGCGCATGGTGGTGGTTCAGCGGACGTTCGAGGGTTCGCAGAACGAAAGTAGCGTCCCGGAAGTTCCGGGTTACCAACGTTGATCCGGACTACTCAACGATCAATCGCACCGTTGCTTCGGTCGTTCCGGAGGAGGAGAGGATACGTGCGAAATAGAGTCCGGAGGATAGGTCATCTCGCGCAATTTCGACCCCCATGCTGCCATTCCCAGTCAAGCTGCGTAGAATGCGGCCTTCCACGTTACAAAGTACGATTCGATCATCAGGCATGATCGGTCTATTTGAACGGATCACGGTTGTGGAACAGAACGGGTTTGGTAATACGATCAGACGGTGCATGTCGTGCTCTTGAACAGCAAGACTGATCACGATGAATGGGTCTGACAAGGCCGAACAACCGTATTCGCTGGTGACCTCAACGCTGTATTCGCCCAAAGCCTCCACCGTCAGCAAGCGTTCGGTCTCACCACCAATTGCCTCTTCGCCAATGAACCATTGGTAACGATCACCCTCCGTGGCTTGGAGAACGTTCGGCAAGGGGTTGTCTATAATTGGTTGCCACAGGGCGCAATCCACCAGGGTGGTCAATGTGGTGTTCGTGAGAACGGGTGCATTGAGGTCGAAGAATATCGACGCTGAATTCGGGATGGCCGTCATATGCCCCGCGCTTTCATCCACGGCGATGCGAAGGCTTAGGAATCCCTGACTCCCCACACGGTCGCTGGTGCTGTCCGGAAGCATGATGTATTGGAAGCGGACCTGAAGCTCACCATCATCAGATAGGGTGATGAGATCCGGTGTATGTGAGGCACCGATCACTTCGATGCGCGACCGGTCCAGTTCGGGGGAAAGCTGATCCACGAGGCGAACGTGATAAGCTGGTCCCGTACCGGTGTTCTGGAAACGGATGGTGTAGTCGAGGTGCTGTGTGCTGTCCGCAATGGCACCGTGTGTGCCGTAACCCACGGGAGCTACCTGCTTATCGTTCGGGTCGTAGGAGCAAGCGAGCTGCCACTCAAGGGAGTCCTGGCTCGTGGCCGTGCTTCCATCGGTGGTGACCGATGCGCGGTACTGCAATAATGTCCCGCTAAGTAGGAACGATGGAAGTTCCACATCAGCTCTGAACTGGATGGAAGAACCGTAGGACAACCGGGTAAAATGCCAAGTGATGATCGTGTCTTCAATGGTCCCGCTCGTAGGGACGATGTTCATCAACGGTGATGATGCGTCGATGTGTACGCTGATCGATCCGCTCTCTATCCGCGTTCCATGATTGGTCACGGTTATGCCGATGGGGATGATGGATGCGCATGGGCCGGTCCCCGCTGATAAGGTTACTCGGACGAGCGAGGTGTCCACTGCCGGAATGAACCCGAAATCCAGCCCGCTTTGCACAGGTTCTTCAGAGGTCGATTCAACGGTGTGTACCGCAGCCGAGGTCGTTAGTGTCCAAATGGCAGGGTCCAGCGCGGGCGGGCGGTTCACAACGAATGTTCCCGGTGTGGCAGGGATCACGTACTCGCCGGTGATCCCGCTCCAGGCGCTTACCGTCATGGGGGTGGCGGAGACCTGGGTGCCACCGATCCCGGGCTCGCCCACATCACGCTGTCCATTACCATCGCTGTCAACGAACAAAACGCCGCGGAGCTGGTACTCACTATCGGTGTAGTTGGGCAGGTACATCGTGCCGGTATCGATATCAAAGTAGCCGATATCCAACGGGTACTGGCTATTCAGGAGCGCCGCCCACTGCGCGGAATACACGCGTCCGGTCACCAGTTGATGCAACGTGTCGTAAACGGAGCCACCAAGACAAGGGATGTAGCTGTACGTGGTGATATCCTGTTCCGGAGTTGAGGCAACAAGTAGGTCCAAGTCCGTATCGCCGTCCATATCGCGAACATCGATGACCTGTGCGAGCAGGGGCTGTGCCCACACCAATCCGACATAGGCCCCCCATTGACCATTGCCAAGGTTCGGGTGGTACAACAATATGGGTGGTGTGGCCTCTTCGCAATTGAAGCACCCCACCAACAGAAGGTCTTTTCTTCCATCGCCGTTCATATCAGCGAACGAGCGGAGGTGGTTCGCGATCTCGTTGGTGGTCTCGATCCGTTGAGCAGGGCCCCAGGTGCCATCTCCGTTGTTCTGGTGAACGAATTGACCGTACTCCGGGTCCACCTGATCGGAGTTGTCGTAGACGAGGAGTTCTGCGGCACCATCCCCATCCAGATCATTCACCTCCAGTGTTTCTTCAATGTTGAGCGTGATGCTGGATGTGGTTTGCGGGCCGAATGATCCAGCCCCATCATTGGCCAGCCACGCGATGACCCCGGTGACCGGGTCGAACGTCACGATATCACGGTCATCATCGGCATCCAAATCATACAGGCCCAGCACGCCCTGGCCGGAGGCAGGGTCTTGAAGAATCTGGTTCTTGGATCCGAATGTTGCGCCGCCGGTGTTCTTGAACCAATAGAACAAAGGGTGTCCTTGGGAGTGGACCACGATATCCTCGAGACCATCATGGTCAAGGTCTTCCATGACGATCATTCCGACATCGCCCATGTCGGCCCGCAAGAGCGTGCTTAGCCGACCAAACTGCCCGCTGCCGAGGTTCCGACGCCAAAGCACAGCGTTAGATAAGGAGATCACCACATCGGTGAGGCCGTCCAAATCGAGGTCGCACCAGTGCGGTACGTAGCCATCCGTCGCGGACCATTCGGGATCAGGATCGAAGGGCCCCTCGAACTGATGCGACCCGACGTTCAGGAACCGATCGCGCCCATCGGTGATATCCAGGTCGCCATCACTGTCCAGATCAAGCGTATGCAGCGACCAGGAACGGGCCGTACCCCTATACGTCTCCCCGGCATACGGGATCAGGTGCGGAATGAATGTGGTTCCCGAGCCATCATTCTCGAAATGCGTGAAGAAGCTATCGCTCATGCACACGATGTCCTCATCACCATCCATATCATAATCTCCATGGGTATAGGTCCGGGCATCGAATGAAAGCGCTTGGGGTGGAGCCCAAGAAAGCCCGTTACCAGTGTTGATGATGAAGGAGAATTCCGTTCTGTTCTCGAATACCATGTCGCGCGCCGTTACGATGTCCTGATCACCGTCCCCATCGAGGTCGGCAGCGAACTCCAATCGCTCATCAGCCACACCGAACGCGGGCCCGAATTGGAGGTCCGAACCATCGTAGGTCAATTCGTGTGCATTCGTTCCAAGCTGGGCGATCAGTTCAAGATCACCATTGCCATCGAGATCGACCCGCAGCAATGAAAGGCCGTTGGTCAGCTCCGATTGAACGGAGATCTGGCTCGGCCAGCTTCCATTAACGGTTTGGAAACGGACATTCAACCAGATCGGCCCAATGTGAACTAAGTCAAGAAGACCATCGCCGTTCAGGTCGTGCAGCGTGCCGAACGAACCTACCTCCACCGATTCGGCGAAGGTTCCATCGCCATTGTTCATGTGGAAGAACCCTTCCATGTCGAAGATGTCCAAGTCCCCATCCGAGTCCGTATCGACCACGGTGAAACTTCGTGCTGAAGTGACGTCCGGGTCGATGATCGATGGTTCCATGGCGAACGTACCATCACCGTTCCCCTTCACATAGCACAGTGCTCCGAAACGGTTGCCGAGGTATCCGTTGCACATCACCACGTCCAGCACACCATCTCCGTCGATATCATGATAGCTCATCACGGTCGAGTTCCAGTCCATGGACTGCGGTGCATGTACAACTTGGGGTGTGCCGAACTGGGCTCGGGAGGTCCCTGTAGCGAGCACAAGCACCAGGAATGGAAGGGCGGGGGAGGATCGGCGGATCATGATGGAAATGTAGGGAACCATGCCGAATTGGAAGCCATGCGCCACCATGGAACCGCCTTTGGCAGCTATGGCCGCATGGTTCGCTACCTCTCCCAATGATGGGTCAGATCACCGTATTCATAAGGACCGAAACGATGAAGTGGTGTCAACCCACCAGCTCCACATCGAACAGATCCGCCAACTCCAACTTCAACCGGTCTTTCACAGCCTCGATATCCAATAGCCCGCCCAGTTCCTTCGCCATGCACGTAACCCCTTTGTCAGTGATCCCGCACGGCACGATGTTCTCGAAGTAGGAGAGATCCGTGTTCACGTTGAATGCGAAACCGTGCATGGTCACCCACCTACTCGCGCGGATGCCGAAGGCACAGATCTTGCGTGCTTTGAACGGATCGTTCCAGTCCAGCCAGACACCAGTTAATCCATCAATGCGGCCGGCCTTGATGTTGTATGCCTCCAACGTCCCGATCACCGCTTCTTCCAGCGTCCGCAAGAACCGGTGGATGTCCGTGAAGTGGTGGTCCATGTCGAAGATCGGGTAGCCCACGATCTGCCCCGGCCCGTGGTAGGTGATGTCACCCCCGCGATCGATCGGGAAGAACTGAACGCCCTTCTCGCGCATCTCCGCTTCGTTCAACAACAAATGGCTCTGCTTGCCGCTCTTGCCCAACGTGTACACGTGCGGATGCTCGCAGAACAGCAGGTGATCCTCGGTCACCACCTGTTGATCTTCCGGCGTGTTCCGGTTCGCGACCTTTCTATCTATCGTGGCTTGGAACAGCTTGGTCTGGTAATCCCACGCGGTGGCATAGTCGATCAGGCCGAGGTCTTGGAAGCGGACTTTTCTCACGGGTGCAAAGGTGGGGCGAGAAGCGGCGAGTTCTAAAGCGGCGAGCGGCAAGTAGGCTTACCCACTTGCCGCTCGCCAACTCGTCGCTTGCCGCTTATTTCATTTCAGCCAGCTTGCCCTTCAGCATATTGATCACCGCGATCTCGCTGGGGTCCACGCCTTTCTTCTGCGCCCAGTACAGGCTCACCCAGTCGCCGAGGTTGATCAGGAACAACTGCCGTGCGAAGGCGGTATCCCCCTTGCTCCACACCTCGTTCACGTGCGGGGTGTACTTCTCAAAGACGCTCTTGTTGATGTCCACACGGATCTGCGTGCGCTCGTGGTCTTCCTTGTGACGGAAGATCACCACGGCGATGCTCTTGTCGGCACCGGCCCAGCCCACGAGTTCGTTGTGGTTCATCTCAGGGATGGCGTGGTGCCAGCACAACTCTTTGCTGTTCTCGTTCACCTGCTGGCGAAAGCGGATACTTACGGCCTCGGTGTTGGCTTCGCTGTAGATCACCAAGCGTTTGCCCACGAGTTTCTCCGTGAGCTCCATGGCGGCCTTCTTGATGTCCTCCTTGTCGCGCTCCAACAGGTCGGCCGCGGTTTTGATGGCCCCTTCGAACCCATCGCCGATGATGCCGAAGTGGTGCAGCACGAAGAATTGTTGCACCAACGAGTAGGCCAACATGGTGCGCGGTGGGTTGCCACCGGGGATCACGATGTGGTCCAAGCCTTTCGCTTTCGCCATCTCCAACATGGTGCCGCCGCTCGTCACCACCACTACGCGGGCGCCTTTGTTCAAGGCCTGTTCCATGGCAGCGATGGTCTCTTCGGTATTGCCGCTGTAGCTGCAGGCGATCACCAGGCTCTTGTGGTTCACATAGCCCGGCAGGTAGTAATTGTGGTAGACCTCGATGGGGCACTTCGACTCCTTCTGCACGAGCTGGGCGGCGATCTTGCCGCCGATCCCGCTTCCACCAAGGCCGGTGACGACCACATTGGCGTAAGGCCCGCCGGGGGCTTTCAATTGAGCCTTGCGGCCGATCTCCAAGGCTTCTTTCAGTTGTTTCGGAAAGGCTTCGATGAGCTGTTGCATAATGCTGGTTCTGGTCTTGGGTCAAAAGTAGGCGCGTGATACGCAAGGTGATACCTGGAGGTTCGGCGGGCCCTGCATGACCTTCCTCCGGTATCTTCGCCGCCCATTCAAGGAAAACCCATGTCACACGTCCTCTCCGATCAAGAACTTGGTCGGCGCGATGCGCTCCAGAAGTTGCGCGCGCTCGGTATCGAACCCTATCCCGCTGCACAATTCCACGTTACGCACACGGGCAAGCAGGCCAAGGAAGGGTTCAAGGACAGTGCCGATGGAACGCACGATACCGAGGCCAACGTGGTGCTCGCAGGCCGCCTGATGAGCGTGCGCGTGATGGGCAAGGCGAGCTTCGCCGTGCTGCGCGATGCCAGTGGCGACCAGCAGATCTACGTGAACCGCGACGAGATCGCACCCGGCGAGGACAAGACCTTGTACAACGAGGTCTTCAAGAAGCTGCTGCACTTGGGCGACTTCATCGGCGTGAAGGGTTACATGTTCCGCACGCAGACCGGTGAAGTGACCTTGCATGTGAAGGAGCTGACGGTTCTCGCGAAAGCCTTGCGCCCATTGCCCGTGGTGAAGACCGATGAGGAAGGCAACGTTCACGATGCCTTCACCGATCCCGAGCAGCGCTACCGCATGCGCTACGTGGACCTGATCGTGAACCCACACGTGAAGGAGACGTTCCTGAAGCGTACGCGCGTTTTCAACGCCATGCGCGAGTCGTTCCAGGAAGCGGGCTACATCGAAGTGGATACACCGGCCATGCAGCCGATCCCCGGTGGTGCCGCGGCCCGCCCGTTCAGCACGCACCACAACGCGCTGGATACCCAGTTCTACCTGCGGATCTCCAATGAACTCTACCTCAAGCGCCTCATCGTGGCCGGGTTCGACGGCGTGTTCGAGTTCAGCCGCAACTTCCGCAATGAGGGCATGGACCGCACGCACAATCCGGAGTTCACCATCATGGAACTCTATGTGGCGTACAAGGATTACCGCTGGATGATGGACTTCATCGAGGGGGTGTTCCGCAAGGTGGCCATGGTCGCGAATGGCACGGCAGTAGCGCAGTTCCAAGGCAAGTCCATCGACTTCGGCCAACCCTTCAAGCGCATCACCATGTGCGGCGCCATCCAGGAGAAGACCGGCGTGGATGTGCTGAACGCGGACGAGCGGACCATCGGCGAATTGTGCAAGAAGCATGGTGTCGAGATCACCGCCGCTATGGGCAAAGGCAAGTTGATCGACGAGCTCTTCAGCGAATTGGTGCAACCAGAATTGATCCAGCCCACCTTCGTGATGGACTTCCCGTTGGAGATGAGCCCGCTCTGCAAGAAGCATCGCGACGATGATCGCCTCACCGAGCGTTTCGAGTTGTACGTGGCCGGTTTCGAAGTGGGCAATGCCTACAGCGAATTGAACGACCCCATCGATCAGCGCGAACGCTTCGAGGACCAGGTGAAGTTGATGGAACGCGGCGATGACGAGGCCATGTTCATCGATCAGGATTTCCTGCGCGCGTTGGAGTATGGCATGCCGCCCACCTCTGGCATCGGCATCGGCATGGACCGCTTGGTGATGCTGCTGACTGACAACCCCGCGATCCAGGAGGTGCTGTTGTTCCCGCAGATGCGGCCGGAGAAGTTCGACTAGGCGAAGCGGTACCGCCACACCATCGCAGGCGTTCCGCGATGCACAGTGTCCTTCTCGAAGGACATGCCATTGCGCTTTGCTACGGCCTGGCTTGCGAAATTCTCGTGGTCGATCAACGAGATCACAGAAGGGGCGCATTGGTGTTCACCCGCGAATTCCTTGCAGGCGATGGCCGCTTCCGCAGCGTAGCCGTTGCCCCAAGCGCTAGGTAGTAAGTGGTAGCCGATCTCGAGCTCATCCATACCATCGACCACTTGTGTCAGCAGGCCGATCATCCCCACGGGCTTTCCGGTGTTCCGTTCTAGCACGGCATGTAGTCCGGATCCATCCTTCACCAGACGCTCCAAACTGCGCTCGATGAACAAGGTGCAATCAGCAGCGCTGCCAAGTGTGAATGGCATGAAACGGATCGCTTGTGCATCGTTCATGTACTCCATCCACCACGCGGTGTCCTCGATCACAGGCTTGCGGAAAAGAAGGCGTTCGGTGGTTGCTCCTTCGAGTGAAGGGATCGGCAATTTCATGGCGCGAAGTTCACTCGATCCGCTCTACCTTCTCCATCACATCGCCCACCTGTAGCATCCACACCACATCCATCCCGCTCACCACTTCGCCGAAGCGTGTGTAGCGACCATCCAGATGCGGCGTTGCGCTGTGCGTAATGAAGAACTGGCAACTCTCCGTATCCCTTCCAGCGGAAGCAAGACCCACGGAACCAGCGGTGAAAAGCTTCCTTCCGATCTCCGTACGCAAGGTCCATGGCATGCCACCGAAACCATCGCCACGCGGGCAACCGCCTTGCACTACGAAGTTGGGCACCATGCGGTGGAAGGCCTTGCCGTTGTAGTAACCAGCGCTCACCAGTGAATCGAACATCAGGCTGGTGCCAGGACATTCGTTCACATCGGAGGCGATTATGATCTCACCCTTGTTGGTGACGACCCGGTACTGTTGCCCTTGCTTCAAGGCGCGGAGTTCCACCGGATCGATGGGGTGGTTGAAGGGTGGCGCGGCGGCTGTTGGCGATGGAAGCTCATCGCGCGTAGCGACGAGCTGTTCCAGAAGGAGCAGGGCTTCCAGATCACGCAAGGGATGCAATACAGCGGTCGCTTTTTCTTCGATGGCTGCCGGCAGGAGTATCCTCAATGTTCCAGCTTGCTTACCAGCGAGTTTCTCAGCCGCTGCGCAGATCAGTCCTGCATCACCGCTGCTGAAGACACGGTGCCAGAAAGGCGCGCCTTCAAAGACCTGCATTTCGCCGGAGATCGCACGCGGCACCGTCATTGCCCAGAGGTTCCGATCGGCCATGATACCGAACGCGGCCTGCTTGATCGCCGGGTGCTGATCGCCGAACAAGAGCGGCTCCAGATCCCGATCGTTGTAATCGTCGTCCACCATGCTGCGCGCTCGAATGCGTTCCGCTTCGGCATACGGGTTCATTGCGGTGTCAGTGCGCAAGGCGACCGCCGCTTTCTTCTGCGAACTGCGGTCGTAAGCCATCATTCCGTGGAGGCGGTGCTTGGTCCATTCATCCAACCACCGATCGTTCTCCGTAACCGACCAATACGAACCACTGTTACTGAACACACCGCCATTGTGCAAGGCATTGATCGCAGCAGTGCGCACCGCTGGTATCGGATCATTCACCCACGCCAGTAACGAGTCGCGTGAACGTTCATCGGGGTGGAAGCCCAATGATGAAATGGCCGAGATGCGCAAGGGTAGGGGCTGGTCGTGCTTTCCGGCTGCGAGCAGTAGGTCTTGTCGCTTTGCACCAGGGATCTGCATCAGCGCCCGCACCAGAACCGATTTCACCTCCGGGTCCTTCTCCTCGGCAACCATGCGGAGCACAACGGCGCTGTCGTTCAACAACAGGGTGGGAGAGAGCCGCCTGATCGCGTCCGCTGCACGCATCCGCTCTTGGCCACTACTGCTCTCGAAGTGGTTCACCAAGGGTGATAGTTCTTTGAACTTGCCACGACGTTGCAGGTTCAGGAATAGCGCGCTCCGGTAAGCCCGCTGCACGGTGCTATCCCGTTCGCGATCCGAAAGCTCGGCCATACGATCAACAGTGCTGTCGTTGGCGATGAAGCCCAAGGCGAAGACCACATTCGTGCGGACCTCCGAGGAGGCATCGCTTATCGCTTCGAGCAAACAGGGGAACGAAGCGGAGTCTTGCACTGAGGCGAATGCAAGGGCGGCGGCGGAGCGGACGGTTGTGGAGCTGTCCTTCAACAGCGCACACAGCGCTTCAACATTCCGGTATTCCTGCGCTTCCAGGACCGGCCAGAGGCGTTCATCTGCCCAGCGGTTGGGCGGAGGTGGAGAGGGGTCCTTCGTTTCGCTGCAACCGAGAAGAAGCAAGGCGAGTAGCAGGATCGGGTAGAGGCGCATGATCACGAAGATCGTTCCAAGAACGCGTACGTGATCCTAGCCGATCGCAACCGCGCTACTTCCCGAAGTCCAGCGCAGGGCGTTTCACGAAGAGGTTCGTGAGGTCCCAACCGAAGTAGCGCAATGCCCCTAGAAGCACCATGGTGGCCGTGGCTTCGTCGATGTTGCCTACCAATGGAAGATTATCCGGCAGGAATTCGACCACACCGAACGTGGGATTCACCAAGTAGATGATGGTGAGTACACCCGCGAAGGCGATAAGGAGCTTTTTCATTGTGGAGGGGTCATGCGAAGATCGTACCAACGACAAAGAGGCACCCGGTCGCATGGCCAACGGAAATTCGCCCTCCGCTTGGGGCCGATGCTCATTTGGTTTTGACCTCATTCGCAACGCATGGGCATCGTGGACTGCCAGCGGTGTTCATATAACAGCAGGCATAATAGCCGCTTCCGCAAGAGGTGGAGCAGGTTCCTCCGTTGATGGTTTGAGAACAACTTGTTGCACCAGGTCCGCCGGAGTTGCAGTTCTGCGCTGCCGGTGCTGGTTCTGTGCCAGGGTTCATAACTTGAAGAAGACCTACCAGATCCCAGCCCGAACCTGCAAAACTCGCAGCTCTCGTTAGATCCCAACCCTTAGGGTCGTTCATCTCAGTAAGGCCTTTTACTCCAAACGTGACCTTCGTTCCCTTGCTGGTAGCTCCGTCGATAATGAATGACCAATTCGTTCCCTTGTCATCAGTACAGTCCAGTTGCGTTCCACCAGGGGCAAGTGATGCCGACACGAACGAAGCTGGAAGGCCGGAATTGGCTGGCAGTCCAACTGTGCCGAATTCCACGAAGAACAACTTGTGCGCGATCGTTCCTTGATCCTGCAAGAAGACAAGGACGTGGGATGTGTTCGGTGTACGGACTTTCCAACTAGTGGCAAGACTCGCCCCAACATTTCCTGAAGGGTTGGCGTGTGGTCTAGTTCCCTCTGAACAATCTGCTGCTGTGCTGGATACTAGAACGGTGAACAGAAGGATCCCGAAAATGTTGTTCATAATGCTCTGGTCCGTTGTTGTGGACCTGCTACAAAACTGTCAACAACAGATGCAAAACCCTATTGGCCACAATACTAAGTTATCAGTGTAGTCGATACTTTCGTAGCACTCTCCCGCTTCAACAACTCCATCACCATGGCAATGAAGTGGCACAAGAAGCTGGAGCAGTTACGACTGCAGCGCGGAGAAAAGCAGGAGCTGGTCGCGGATGCTTTAGGCATCAGCCAAAGCACGTACTGTGCATGGGAGACCGGGAAGGTATCTCCCAAGCTTGAGCAATTCGAGGCGGTGTTAACCCATTTCGATGTTACGCTGGAAGAATTCGCTTTATGGCAACCCAGCACCCCGGGCAGTGCTTAGGACAAGGCCTTCGGGTTCCCTCCGTTTTCCTGTGCGCGTCCTGTGCGGACAGCATGCCGCTGCGTGAACTACACGGCGGAGCGCACCGGCCCTTGGATCGGGTAATGGCGCATGATCACGAAGGTGGGACTTGATGTGCCTTTATGATCACTTCACGAACAACGAATGCTACTTCCCGAAGTCAAGTGCCTGACGTTTCACGAAGAGATCCGTCAGGTCCCAGCCGAAGAACCGCAACGCACCCAACATCACCATGGTGGCCGTGGCTTCATCGATGTTGCCTACCAATGGAAGATTATCCGGTAGGAATTCGAACACGCCGAACGTGGGGTTCACCAAGTAGATGAAGGCGAGTACACCCGCGAAGGCGACGAGGAGCTTTTTCATGGCAGAGGGATCATATGCGTCATACCAACGACAAAGGAGCACCCGGTTGTATGGTCAACGGTAAATTCGCGCCCGCCTGCCGTAAGGCACGAACCCGAAATGAAGAACCTGCTCCTCCTCCCACTGGCCCTTGTTCCCTCCATGCTGGCCGCCCAGCTACGCCCCGATGCCGATGTGCTCGACCAGATGCGCTACGATGTGCAATACCTCGCGAGCGATCTGCTGGAAGGGCGCGAAGCAGGTACGCCCGGCGAAAAGCTCGCGGTGGACTACATCGCAGGGAAATTCGGCAGCATCGGATTGATGCCGTACGGCGATAGCGCCACCTACATCCAGTCGTTCACCTTCAGCGCCGATCCGGTGCTCGGGCCCAACAACTCGCTCCAGATCGGTCGTGCCAAGTTGAAGTTGGAAGAGCAATTCGTGGTGCTGCCGTTCAGTGGTAATGGTGTGGCGCGTGCGAAAGTGAAGAAGGTCGGGTTCGGCATACAGGCACCCGACTTGAAGTATGATGATTATTCGGATGAGGATGTGAAGGGCTGGGTCGCTGCCATCGCCATCGGCTCTCCGGACGGGATACACCCGCACAGCAAATACCTCGCGTATCACGACCTCAGCGCACGCGCCGCGAAAGCCGCCGAACTAGGTGCCGTGGGCGTGGTGTTCTACAACGAGGACAAGGATGTGGAGGAGCCCACGCTAAGCTTCAATGCGAAAGTGAAAGCGATCGGCATTCCGGTATTCTACCTGAAGGGCGACAGTTACCACGAGCACATCATCACCGGCAATCCGTTCGTGGGCCATGTGGATGTGCAACGCCCGCAACGCACGGCGTACAATGTGGTGGGCCTGTTGGATCGCGGCAAGGAGAACGTGGTGGTGATCGGTGCGCACCTGGATCACTTGGGGTACGGTGACGAAGGATCGTTGCACCGTGGAGAGAAGGCGATTCACAACGGCGCGGACGATAATGCAAGCGGTATCGCGGTGATGCTCGCACTGGCCGCCGACCTTGCAGAAATGGATCAGGCGAACGCCAACGACTACCTCTTCATCGCCTTCAGCGGAGAAGAGAAAGGTCTTTACGGTTCCAATCACTGGACCAAGCACCCGACATTGCCGATCAGCACGCTCAATTACATGATCAACCTGGACATGGTGGGTCGTTTGGATTCCAGCAACGTGATCGGTGTGAACGGCGTGGGCACGTCGCCTGCATGGGCCGAAGTGGACCGTGTGCTCATCGGTGGTTTGAAAGCGAAGACCACCACCAGCGGCATCGGCCCTAGCGATCACACAAGCTTCTACCTGCAAGGTGTTCCGGCCATCCACTTCTTCACCGGCACGCACGCCGACTACCACAAGCCCAGCGATGATGTGGAGAAGATCAACTTCCCTGGTATGCTGAACGTGACACGCTACATCGAATCGTTGATCACCACCTTGAACGACGATGGCAAACTAGCATTCACCAAGACCGAAGAAGTCAACACCGAGAACACACCGCGTTTCAAAGTGACGCTCGGCGTAGTGCCCGATTACCTGTACGACGGCAAGGGCATGCGGATCGACGGCATCACCGATGGAAAACCCGCCGCCGCCGCGGGGCTGAAAGTGGGCGATGTAGTGGTGAAGTTGGGTACCATCGAGGTGACGGACATGATGGCGTACATGAAAGGCTTGGCCGCTTTCAACAAGGGCGATACCGCGCCCATCAAGGTGATCCGCGAGGGCAAGGAGGTGGAGACCACGGTCACGTTCTGAGCGGCGCGTAGCGAGTCGGCGAGCGGCGAGTGGGCTGCTCGTGGTGGACTTGCCGCTTGCTACTCGTAAACTCGCCCATTCCAATGAGCTCCAACATTGCCGTAATAGGTGCAGGAAGCTGGGGCACCGCCCTGGTGAAACTGCTGACAACCACGCAGGATACCGTGGGCTGGTGGGTGCGCAAACCCGCTACCATCGAGCATATCCGCCAGTACGGCCACAACCCGGATTACACCAGCGCGGCGCAATTCGATGTGGAGCGCTTGGCCATGGATAGCGACATCCACGCCGTGGTGAAGAACGCCGATGTGATCGTGTTGGCTGTTCCCAGTGCGTTCTTGAAAGGCGCGCTTGATCAGCTGGAGAAGTCCGAGCTGCAAGGCAAGACCATCTATAGCGCGGTGAAAGGCATCGTGCCGGAGACGAACCAGATCGTGGGCGAATACCTCTTCCAGCACTGGGGCATCGCCGAGAACGATTTCGGTGTGATCTGCGGGCCATGCCATGCCGAAGAAGTGGCCATGGAACGGTTGAGCTACCTCACCATCGCCAGCCAGGACCAAGGCAAAGCGCAGGTGATGGCCAAGGCGTTGAGCGGGCGTTTCCTGAAGACGACCCTGAGCGATGACATCTACGGAACGGAGTATGGCGCCATCCTGAAGAACGTAGTGGCCGTTTGCGCGGGCATCAGTGTGGGCCTCGGCTATGGCGACAACTTCCGGGCGGTATTGGTGAGCCGCGCCATCCAGGAGATCGCGCGCTTCGTGCAAGCGGTACATCCCATCCAACGCGACATCAACGAACCGGCCTACCTCGGTGATCTGTTGGTGACGGCCTATTCAACCTTCAGCCGCAACCGCGAATTCGGGACCATGGTGGGCAAAGGCTACAGCGTGAAAGCTGCACAGATGGAGATGAACATGGTGGCCGAGGGTTACTATGCGGTGAAGTGCGTTCACGAGATCAACCAGAAGTTGAAGGTGGACATGCCGATCAGCGAAGCCACCTACCGCATGCTCTACGAAAAGATGGCGCCCAGTTTGGAGATGCGCCTGCTCAGCGATCGTCTCGCCTGATCATCCGCGAAGGATACCGATCAGGCCGGTCAGCACCAACGCCCCGCCCACCGTGCGGAACAGCATCAGCAGGGTGCGTGGCTGCCATTTCTCCAAGGCCTTGCGGCCGAGCTTCACCAGCAAGAGCAACAGGAACATCGCACCCACGAATGCGCCGGTTGCGAACGCCAGCAGATCGAACCACTGCATCGTGGTGAAGCCGAATGAAGCGAGCGACAGTCGGATGCCACACCAGAACAGCAACAATTGCGGATTCAACATACCCAGCAGCAAGCCTTTCCTGATGCCACTTGCTTTCACGTTCACCTTCTCCAGGTCGAAGGTGGGCTTGAACAGGAACAGGAAGTACAGGCCGATGCAGATGAGCACGGAACCGACTAGCGTGGCCACTCCTTCCGCATCCAGACCGAGCCATTCCAGCAACCAAGTGGCCGACTGAAAGGCGATAGCCGCGTAGATGAATTCCGGGATGGAACCGCCGATGGCCATGCGCCGCCCCGCATCCGGACCACGCTGTATGGTATGGGCCAGTACCGCGGTATTGACGATCCCGGCCTGCAACGAACCGATGATACTTGCCACCGTGGCGATCAGAAAGATGTAGAACACTTGCACTTTGCGCAAATTAGCGGCCCGATCGCAATGTCACTACTCCGCTTCCACTGGGATTTCTTCGGACCCGATGCCCAGCCAACGGCCGAGCACTTCCTAAAGCACCTCGATACGTTCTGTGTACGGGAGGGTATCAACGGCCATACACGCTGGACGGCGCCACGTTCCGCAGGATATACCGCCACGTTGGAATGCGACGAGAAGCACATGATCGTGATCCGCGATGCGCTCCGGCCCAAACGTGCGGAAAGAGTGCTCTAGCGCACCTGCCGCATCACGGTTCGATGGAACGTAGGACGCGATAGGTCTTGTACGTGCGCGTGTAGGGGTCAAAGAACTCGCGCTCCTCGTAACCCCACTTAGCGAAGAAACCTTTCGCCTTGCCCGGCTCTTGGCTCACCTGTTCCGCGTTGGTCACATGGTCCAGGAGCAAGAACTCATACGAAGGACCAGCATCTGTGCGAACCGTTATGGTGAGGAATTGAGAGGGCGTTACGTCCTGGACCGTGCCTTGTACGATGCGCACTGGTGGCCCCGAAGGTGGCGGTGGTGGAGCTTCATCTTCTGCTAATTTTATCGCCAACGAGGCGAAATCGGGACACGTGGTCATGAGCCGCACGGCGACCAACTGACCCAACCTTTCGCCGGACTCCCCATCGATCTTCGCAAGGTCGATCCCATGCTTTTTACGGAGTTCCTTTTCGTAGGGCATCGATGCCGTAAGCATGCAGATCCCCATTTTCAATGTTACCGAGTCCTTCGGCATGGTCTCGCTGATGCCTTCCATACAGGGGCACATGTCCTTGGCTAGCTTGTCCAGCATGTCTTGGGCCTGAAGCGTTCCCGCGAGCAGCATGAACACGGTGGTCAGCCCTACGGCACTAAGCATTCTTCTCATCGGGACAAGGTAACAATGGGCTGCCACCCGGTTACATCGCCCTGCGCAGGATGTTCTCCTTCAATGTCGTGTACGGCGGCTCTTGCAAACCGTGATCGACCAAGGTGCTGGCGTGTACCATGCCTTTCTGATGGCTGAAAAGCTCGAACGTGTGGTGGCCATGGTAGCGCCCCATCCCACTTTGGCCTACCCCTCCGAAGGGCATTCCATGCGGTGCGAATTGAAGCATACAATGGTTGATGCATCCGCCGCCGAAAACGATATGATCGCGGAAGTACCGTTGCGTCTTGGTATTGCCGCTGAAGATGTAGGTGGCAAGTGGTCGTGGGTTCCGTTGCGTGATCTTGAGGACTTCTTCGGGTTCGGTCCATGGTATAACCGGTAGAACGGGTCCGAACACTTCCTCTTCAAGCACGGTCGCATCAGGCTGGATGTCGGCCAATGCGCTTGGGGCGATGTAGCGGTCGTTCTTGTCGTGCGCACCACCCAGAACGATCCTCCCCTGTTCCAAATACCGCTGCACACGATCGAATTGCCGGTCGTTGACCAAGCGTGCGAAATGCGGGCTTTGCTGTGGGTCTTCGCCATAGGCCTTCTTCACGAACCGGATGTAGTGTTCCAGGAACTCATCCATCACAGAAGTGTGTACCAGGGCATGGTCCGAAGCGATGCACGTTTGGCCTGCGTTGAAGTATTTGCTCCATGCAATGCGCTTTGCCGCGACTTTGATGGAAGCCTGGCGATCCACGATGGCCGGGCTTTTTCCTCCGAGCTCCAAGGTGACCGGTACCAGCTGGGGTGCAGCAAGCGCAAGAATGGTGCGTCCAACACGACCGCTGCCGGTGAAGAACACATGATCGAACCGGAACGCGTTCATCAACGCCGGCACCACTTCACTACCCGGACCTAGGACGACCTGCACATGAGCCGGATCGAGCGCTTCGGAGATGAGCCGTGCGATCACCGCGGAAGTCGCCGGAACTTCTTCGCTCGGTTTCAACACCGCACAATTGCCTGCCGCGATGGCACCCACTAATGGTGCGAGCAACAACAACACGGGATAGTTCCACGGCGCGATGATGAGCACCACACCGAGCGGTTCCCGGTACACCGTGCTTCGTGCTACCTGGATGGCCAATGGAGTGGAGATGCGCTGGGGCGCGCTCCATTCGTTCAAGTGCTCCAAAGCTTGATCGATCTCGCCCACGACAAGCCCGATATCGCTCATATACGCCTCGAAGCGCGGCTTGCGCATGTCGGTGTGCATGGCCGCGATCAGCTCCTCTTCATGCTTTAGCAAGCTTGCACGCAGAGCTTTCAACGCCTTTCGTCGTACACCGATGTCATGCGAAGCCCTACTGTTGAAATAGGACCGTTGTCGTTCTAGGCCGGACAGGATGTCGCTTGGCATGCTCATTCCGCCAAGGTAGCGTGTACCTCAGGCCGCTAGGATGAAGTCCGCGCCCTCAACAAGACCGCGTGATGCGAGGAATTCGGCGATGCGATCCCCCGTACCCCGCTGGCTGATGAACGATACGACAAAGGCTTTACCAGCAGGCGGCAGCTGGTCGTGTGGGATGAATGCGCGGCCCGGTACCCCGCCCCCCTTCACATTGGTGTAGGCCTGCACCGCGATGCCTTCCTCCTCCAATAGCGCCGCTCGCTGCTGACACAACGCACTGGTGCCTGCGATGATCACAGGACGGCCGTTCAACTTCCGCTTCATCCACTTGGCCAACCACTGCACCTTGGTATGGAAGAAGGCATCCACACTGTAGTTGGCATGCGTGCGACTGAGCCGCGCGGCATGGTCGTTCCACGTGAGCAGTTCCATCGGCAACTTCGCGAAGCGCACACCGGCATCCATCCAGCGTAGCCACAACTCGTGGTCCTCGGGCAATGGGCCAGTGTCGTAGCCGCCGAACTGTTCCACGAGCTCACGCCGGAACAGCACTGTGGGATGCGCGAGCGGGGCGTCCACGAAGCGTTTCACGTAATGCTCGTGTGTGGTGATCAATGAGTTCTGCCAGTGGACGAAGGCCTGCATACCGCGATGTTCAGCAACGGTGCTTACGAACGCCGTGCGCGTACCGACCACTCCGATCCCAGGATGCGCTTCGAGGTAGGCGACTTGTTCCATAAGCCGCTCGGGATGACAGGTATCATCGGCATCCATGCGGGCGATGTAGATTCCCTGAGCACGAGCTAGGGCTGAGTTCAAAGCCTCTGCGATGCCTACACGGGGCTCGAGCAATAGATGGATACGACTGTCGCGTTCGCACCACTGTTGCGCGATGGAGGTGCTTTCATCGGTACTCGCGTTGTCGATGAGCAAAAGCTCGAAGTCGGCGAACGAGCCAGCGACGATACTACCGATGGCGGCCCCCAAGAACGCCCCTGCATTGTGGAAGGGCAGGAGGACTGAAACGCGAGGTGGCTTCACGGGTGGCTGGGCCATGCGATCGAAAGGGTGTACGCGATGCTGGTATAGGCCCAGTCGTGGATCCCTCTTTGGAAAGCGATGCGGTGATCGATGATCTTGCCGCGTTGGGTGCCGAGCGATGCACGCAGCAGGAAGGGCGAATCCTTTTGTCGGAGGTAACCCGCATAACCAGCGGCTTCCAACGCTAGTACGCAAGCTCCCTGGTCGATAGCGACCCCAGCGCCATACAGGAAACAATCGTTCTGGTAGTAGTCGCTGCGGTTGGTCTGGTAGGCGAGGAAACCGGCCATGGCGTAGGGTCGGACGCGCTTTACTGCGCGCGTGCCGACCGTGAACCACTTTCCGGTGGATAGGTCGAAGGCGTACCCGGGAGCATCCGTATGGCGTGCGGCCTTCAAGTTGTTCCCGCTGGCGGTGCGCAAGTTCACCCGAAGCAACAATCCCCAACGACCGGGCTTTTCGGGCACGATCTGGATCAGCGTGTTCACGTTCACATCGCCGGTACTGAAGCCCTCCCCGTCGCGGTCGCGTGAAGCACGTTCGTCGCGCGTTACGGTGTCCATGCAGTAGTGTTCGTAGGCCATCCAATCCACCCCCACGGCGATGCGACCATCGGCGAAGGGATGGTGGTAGCGGAGATACAGGTCTTGCGTGTAATCCCCTTGGCTCCAGTGCGTCCGTGGAGTGATCTGCAGGCGTATCAGGCTGTCTATCGAACCTTGTTCAACGCTTGGGACGGGCAGTGCGTTCGGCCCCATGTAGCCCGCTGTGAATTTCATGTAATCCGGCCACGGTGTTATGCCGTTCCAAGCATGGGTCGTATTCCACCACGTGTAGTCTTCCTGGGCCAGCAGCGCGCCGTGCGCAAGCATGATCAGCGCGGAGGCTACCAGACGCAGAACAGGCATCGGAGCCGTCATTGCACTGCAAGGGCTTTCAGCAGGACCGTGGCGCGCGACTCGCCGATGAGCGCTTGTACTGCTGCAGGTGCGGCTTCTTTTATGCCCCGGATGGAGCCGAATTCCTTCAGTAGTTTCTGAGCAGTTCCTGGGCCTATACCGGGGATCTCTTCCAACCCGGTGCGCACGATGCGTTTGCTGCGTTTGCCTCGGTGGTGCGTGATGCCGAAGCGGTGCGCCTCGTCGCGCATCTGTTGGATCACACGCAACGTGCTGCTGCGTTTGTCGATGTGCAGCGGTGCAGGGTCGTCGGGGAAGTAGAGCTCTTCGAGACGTTTGGCGATCCCCACGAGTGCCACTTTTCCGCGCAGTCCTAGCCGGTCGAAAACGTTCATCGCCGCGTGTAACTGACCTTTTCCGCCATCGATCACCACGAGCTGCGGCAGCGGTTCGCCTTCGGTGATCAAACGGGCATACCGGCGTTCCACGCTTTCCTCCATGCTCGCGAAATCATCCGGGCCTTCCACCGTGCGGATGTTGAAGTGCCGGTAGTCCTTCTTGCTCGGCTTGGCATCTTTGAAGACCACGCAGGCGCTCACGGGATCGGTGCCTTGGGTGTTGCTGTTGTCGAAACACTCGATATGGCGCGGGAGTTCCGAGAGGTGCAGGTCCTGCTTCATCTGCTCCAGGATGCGGTTGGTGCTGGCTTCGGGATCAACCAGCTTCTCCTGCTTCTGTTTGTCGGCAAGGAAGAACCGCGCGTTGCGTTCGCACAGCTCCAACAACTTCTTCTTGTCGCCGATCTTCGGGACGATGAAGGTGAGGCCGGGCACCTCGATCTCGGGATCGAACGGTACGATCGCCTCTGGTGCGGTGCCGTGGTAGCGTTCACGCAATTCGGCGATCGCCAGTTGCAGCATTTCCACATCGCTTTCTTCCAACCGCCGCTTCAGCTCTATCGTGATGCCATGGACAATGGCCCCGTCGATCACCCGCATGTAGCTGACATAGGTGCTGCTGGTGTCGCTCACCAAGCCGTAGATGTCCACGTCGCCGATGTCGGGGTTGACCACGATGCTCTTGGCGCGGTAGTTCTCCAGACGCTCGATCCGACTGCGGTAGTCCTCGGCCGCCTCGAACTCCAGCCGTTCGGCATGCTCATGCATCAAAGGCTTCAGTACTTTCAACAGGCCGCTCACCCGGCCTTTCACGATCTCGCGGACCTGCGTGATGCTGGTGTTGTAATCGGCTTCGTCCTGCAAGCCCTCGCACGGTGCTTTGCAATTCCCGATGTGGTATTCCAGGCAACGTTTGAACTTCCCGGCGGCGATGTTCTTCGGCGAGAGGTCGTAGTTGCAAGTACGCAGTTTGTACAGTTTGTGCGTGAGCTGCAAGACCGTCTTCATGGTGCGAACACCGGCGTACGGACCATAGTATTCGCTGCCGTCCTGTTCTGGATTCCGCATGCCCTCCACGCGAGGGAACCGCTCGTTGACGATCCGGATGAACGGGAAGCTCTTGTCGTCGCGCAGCAGGATGTTATAGCGCGGCTGGTGCTGCTTGATCAAGGAGTTCTCCAGCAACAGCGCCTCGAACTCCGTGGGCACGTGGATCACACGCAGGTCCACGATCTTGCGCACGAGGATGTTCGTCTTGCCATCGGTGTGCGTTTTGGCGAAGTAGCTGCTGACCCGGTGGCGCAGGTCCTTGGCCTTGCCCACATAGAGGATGGTGCCCTCCGCATCCAGGAACTGGTAGACCCCCGGTGTATGCGGGAGCAGTTTCACTTTCTCACGGACGTCGAGGTCGGACATGCTGCACAAAGATCGACCGATCCCCGGTAGGTTCATGTGGTACGGGAACGCGGGATATCTTGTCGGCATGCAATTCACCGCCACCCAGATCGCCCAACTTCTCCAAGGCACCGTTGAAGGCGACGCGAACGCGACCGTTAGCAAGCTATCCAAGATCGAAGAAGGCGGTGAAGGCTCACTGTCCTTCCTGGCGAATCCGGCCTATGCCCAGTACGTGTATGGCACCACGGCGAGCGTCGTCATCATCGGCCAGGACTTCGCGTTGACCGCTCCGGTGAAGACCACCTTGGTGCGCGTGGCCGATGCGCAAGGGGCCTTCGCCAAAGTGTTGGAGATGTACAACACGATCAAGCTGGATAAGAAGGGTGTATCACCACAGGCTGTGATCGCATCCAGCGCAACGCTCGGCAAGAACTGCTACGTGGGTGCGCTGGCGTTCATCGGCGAGAACGTTAAGCTGGGCAACAACGTGAAGATCTACCCGCAGTGTTACGTGGGCGATAATGTGACGATCGCCGCCAACACAACACTGTTCGCTGGCGTGAAGATCTATTCCGATTGTGTGATCGGCGCACGGGTCATCATCCACAGCGGCACGGTGATCGGTAGTGATGGTTTCCGTTTCGCCACCGGCCCGGATGGCGGGCAGAAGATCCCGCAGATCGGGAACGTGGTGCTTGAAGATGACGTGGAGATCGGTGCCAATTGCGCGATCGATAGGGCCACACTGGGCTCAACGATCCTGCGTAAAGGCGTCAAATTCGACAACCTGATCCACATCGCGCACAACGTGGAGGTGGGCGAGAACACCTACTATGCGGCAGGTGGTGTCGTGGCGGGGTCCACCAAGATCGGCAAGAACTGCATGTTCAGTGGACAGGTGGGTATCGTCGGTCACTTGAAGATCGCCGACGGCACGATCATCGCGGCGCAAAGCGGGATCAGCAAGAACACCAAGGCAGGGGAGTCCTATATGGGATCACCAGCATGGGAAGCTGGGAAGTACCGCAAGAACTACATCCACTTCCGCAACCTGGAGAAGATCGTGGAACGCTTGGAGAAGTTGGAGAAGAGTGGCGGCTAGGGCAATTGTTCCGAACGCGAATTGGTGGGTACCACGCCGCCGATGTTCTGCAGTATGATGTCGCGGTCGTTACCTGACCCGGTGTACATCACGGAGCCGTCCATGTTGATGTCCTCGTCGTAGTAACCCAACACGGTGTTCGTGGGCACCGTGCCGCCGATGCGGGAAAGGATCAGGTCCCGATCGTTCGCTGCGCCCGTGTAGAGGATGGCACCATCGGCGTTCCCATCTCCAGCCCACAACGCGGAAATGCTGCCGATGACCTTCCGTGCATCAGTACCGTACATCACCACAGCCGGGTCGCTCATGTTCAATTTCTTGACACCAGTACCCAAGGTTTGCGGAGCGAAGGTCATTGCACCCAAGTGGTTCCGGTGCAGTACAGCGACGTGATAGTCGCCGCGCGGGGCATCACTGAACACGAGCGGAGCTTTTCCCGAAGCCATCACCACGCGGCCATCGGCCAGGAGCATCGCGGGGATCTCATCGATCACCGAGGTCGTGTTCGCCGCACTGCGTAATTGCACGATCACCCAATCCACGGGTTTGGATGAACCTGTGCGTTGCATCATCGCGTTGTCCGCCACGCCACCAAGCTCGTAAGGGTCGTTCGCGGGCAACACATCGGCGGTGCGCAGATCGGTGCGCATGGTGTTCACCACCGTTGGCCCTTCCAGGAACACCGTTAGATCAAGCTCCGCGTCACCATCGATGTAGTCGAACGTGCCGTCGCTATCACGATCCACACCGGAGCGGATCTTCGTGTTCGGATGCACGATCATCCAGGTGAGCGGTGAGGATCCACTCTGCGCCGCGGTGACCAATTGGCTGTGAGAGACGGAAGCTGCACCGTTCAGGTCGGGCTGGTAGTTGTCGCTTCCCAAGTAGTAGAACCCACGCTGCTCACCGTTCCACAAACCTTTCACGATCATCGCGTACTCGGTGGGCTTGTCGTTCACCAAGGTCTTCATCGTGGTGAGCTGCGTTGTGCTGCCGACCGCGCCGTTCACCGTGTGGCGCAACCCAACAGCGGGCATGGCATCCTGCGTGGGATGTACACGGTCGAAGGCATGACTGGCCGGGCTGTTCACCGGGTCTATGCCACCGGACCAACTGAGGAGTTCGGGCTCATAGTCCCCGAAGTAATGGCCGTTCACGCCCGGGCTATTGAAGAGCGTTTCCATGATCCCATCGCTCATCAGGCCGAAGCCCGTTGTGCATTCCGTGGTGTTGTAGAAGAAGCCGTTCTTCTTGTACACCGAACGCAGGTCGGGCACCATGTTGGTGTTATTGGTCATCACTACTTGGCCCGCGTTGGTGTTGCTGCCGTTGCCAGGAAGGTGACCACGCCCACTGCCGGTCTGGTGGCAGTGCGAACAGTTCACGTTCACCGCTACGAAGAGCCGTACACCCGCTGTGGGCACCGTCTGGAACGTTGTTCCGGTGAAACGCACGCGGTTCGGGTTGTTCATGCGTTCCACCGTGGAGGCCACGGAAACTTCCGGACGGAAGGTGCGGTATGGGTTCGGTACGTACCATGAAGCAGCGAGGAAGTCCGAGAACTCCTGCATGCCAACGGCATCAAGCGGAGCATCGGTGCCTTGCAGGTCGCGGAACGCACCGGCGAAATCGTGGAAGGTCTGCTTGTCTCCACGCCAGTGCAACTTGCCAGTTCCCCGGTTGATGATGTCGATCAGGAATTGCGTCGTCTTCAACCCTTTCATCGGGTGGAAGGTCTTGTTGCCCGCTGCGTCGTTCACCGATGTCATTTCCCCGGCCGGGTTGCCGAGGTCCCACGCCAAACGATCCCACTTGCCATCCACATGGCACGAACCGCACGAGATCTGCCCGTGACCACTTCCGGTGTGCGTGTCGTAAAGATGTTTGCGACCCGTCTTGATCACCAACGGCGTAGGATCGAAGAAGCTGGTGCGCGCCACTTCTTTGTCCGTGCCCATGTCGATTGTGGAGACGGAGCCATCGAACTTGTTCAAAACGTAAACGCGGTTGCGCGCATCGTCGACCACCACACCAGTGGGGCCTTCACCCACTTCGATGGGATCCGGAACGGTCCGTGCCCCAGTGCTTCCGATGGTGATCACGTTGTTGGAACCCATGCCTGTTACATAGGCCTTGCTCCCATCCGCTTTCCATGCGATACCACGCGGATCACCAATGGACCGTTCGCGATCGGCGGGAGCCGAAGTGTGTGTGCTGTAGTTGATGTGCGGATTGAGGTCCGTGCGTGTAACGCTTCCTGCACCCAGGAAGCGCGAAACGTTCACCGTGAGGAATTTGCCGCGCAGGTTCGGCTCGAAACGGATCTCGTTCGTGGCGTCGGTACCGATCACGTACACCTCGCCGCTCGGGTGGACGGACATGCTCATGAGGATGTTGCCGAGCGTGTGTTTATAGGTCACACCGGCCGTTGTCGGGTTGTTCGCGTTCAAGATGGCCACGTCGCGATCGGGCATGTCCCATCCCGAAATACGCAAGGTGTTCGGTAGACCGCCGCTAACGAGGTTGGTCCAGTTGCGCCCGTTGGCATCCATCCATTGGCCAGCCGCGTTCTTGCGCACCACGAGGCTGTTGTTGCCGGGCGCCACAGGATTGTTCGGGTTCATCGGAGGGTTGAAGCCGGTAGCACCCGAATTCGGTACGGGAACTATCCCGCCATAAGGACCAGCGGGATTGGCCACCACATTCGGGATAGTGGTGCAAGCGCCGGTCTGTACCGAGCAGAAGTTGCTCGCATGGAACTGGCTGCCGGGGATCACCGTGGTCTGGTTGCCGCTTTCGAAGAAGGCACAATACACCGTGTTCCCATCCGGGCTTACGGCGAGCGCGCGGGGTTGTTCACCCTTCAACAAGACTTGCGTTGGTGCGGTGTTCAAGTTCGCGAGATCGAACACCTGGATCATTTCCTGTTCCGCGCAACTGACGAACGCTTTCTGTGGAGATCCCGCGAAGACCACATCCGATGGCTCGTTCTCCGTAGCCACACTGCGGATGGTCGCTTTCAACGTGAGGTCGACGATGCTGATGTCATCGCTCACGTGGTTCACCACCCACACCTCGTTGTTGGTGCGCGCACGTACGGTCACGGGGTCGGTGCCGACCGGGATGGAAGCACTGTGCAGGATATCGGTGGCGCTGAGGGTGTAGACCTCCAAAGCATTGTTCGCGGTGTTCACCACCAACAGCTTGCTTCCATCGGGCGTCTTGTCCATCGGATGCACATGCGCCGATTCGAAGTTCACGAAGTCGCTGAGCGGTACAGCTGATTTCGCCCCGCCTTGAAGGGATGCGCGTTCGGGTTCTACCGTGGCGGAAAGACCAATGATGGAACCGGCGGTAGTGAGCGCGATCCAAGTGTTGCGGTGGCGTAACACGGTCTTCATGTGTAGAGAAGGTTGGTGGACGACCGGCCGTTGAATGGTGACCCGACGAAGAACTAAACTAGCCCAATGGAGGCCACTTGGGCAAGCCGTGGGGCGAATGGATGGTCAATAGACCAACAACCGCGGCTCGCTCATCTCTTCCATGGCGTATTTCACCCCTTCGCGCCCCAGCCCACTGTCCTTGATGCCGCCGTATGGCATGCTGTCGATGCGGAAACCCGGCACGTTGTTCATGATGATGCCGCCTACCTCCAGCTCGTTGTGCGCCACCTTCATGTGTGCGATGCTCGGGGTGAAGACCCCCGCCTGCAACCCGTAGGTGGAGTCGTTCACGCAGGCGATGGCTTCGTTGAAGTCGGCCACTTCCTCGATGATCGTGACGGGTCCGAAGACTTCGGCGCAGCTCACCTTCATGGTGTTCTTCGTGCCGGTGAGCAAGGTGGCAGCGTAAACGTTTCGGTTCGCATTGACTGGCTTACCACCCGCAAGTACTTGGGCACCGCCATTCACCGCCTCTTCCACCCACGTGCTGATGCGTTGGAAGTGTGTCTTATCGATGATGGGTCCTACCGTCACCGTGGCATCGCTGGGGTCACCTGCCTTCAACGCGTTGAACTCCTTCACTAGTAGATCACGGAACTGGGTGAATACGTTCTTCACCACATAGATGCGTTGGGTGCTGATGCACGTCTGGCCCGCATAGAGGTTCGCACCCATCGCAACGCTCTTCGCGGTGGCGGCAAGGTCCACGCCTTCGTCCACGATCACGCTGGCGTTCCCACCGAGCTCGAGCGCTACCTTCTTCTTGCCGCAGATGTTCTTCAAGTGCCAGCCCACTTTGTCACTTCCGGTGAAGCTGAGCATGGCCACACGTTCGTCTTTCACCAGTTTTTCGGCTACGGGCACATTGCAGATCAACACGCTGAAAGCGCCTTTCGGCCAGCCGATCTCTTCCATGAACAGCCCGAGCACGAACGAGCTCAATGGCGCCTGTGGTGCGGGTTTCAACACCACCGGGCAACCGATGGCCATCGCGGGCGCTACTTTGTGCAATACGAGGTTCAGTGGGAAGTTGAACGGTGTGATCGCTGCGATGACACCAATGGGGAACCGTTTCGTTACCGCTGTCTTGCCCACACCGGCACCGTAGTCCAACGCCACCACTTCACCGGAGAAACGCAACGCTTCCGCTGCCGCCGTGCGCACCGTGGTGATGCACCGCGCGATCTCGGTCTTCGCATAACCGATCGGCTTGCCACCTTCCTGCACGATCAAGTTCGCAAGTGCTTCCTCATGCTTCGCGATCAATGCCGCCAACGCTTCCAATTTGGTACTGCGCTCTCCCGCGCTCATCTTGCGCAACACCTCCCGGCTCGCATACGCCGCGGCGATGGCCTCTTCCATCTGCGCTTCGGTGGCATGTGGGATGCGTGCCAGTTCGGTGCCGTGGTATTTGTCCACCACTGTGTTGAAGGTGCCGTCGCCTTCAGTGATCCAGGTGCCGTTGATGAGGTTGGCGGGAGTGAAGAGCGTGGTAGTGGGGGTTGCGGACATGGCGCGAAATTACGGCCCGTGTGCGGTGTCGGACTTCCTGAAAATTATCGACTATGAGGAGGCGAATTCGTCCACGGATATCACAGATGTGCTCGCTACCGCTGCGCCAATGCGCCTACTAGTTCATGACTGCCGGTAGGCAGTCCATCTGTGACATCCGTGGACAAAGACCGAAGCGAGTCGATCCAACTACTTGGCCAAGTACCTTCCCACCGGCTTCAACAGCACCACCTGCACTTCCTGCTCCTCGAAACGCTTGAAGCTCGCCTCCACCTGTTTTTCCGGCCAAATGATCTGTACACGACCTTTCGCGACATCATAAGCCGCCGTGTAGAGCGTACCGAAGCCGCGCAGGTATTGCTGGCTGTAAAGCGGTGGGCGCATGAACTGCTTGATCATGTTCGCACGGGTCTGCTTGGGCTCGGCGATGCTTTGCTCCAGGAAGTGTTTGCGCTCGATGGTGTGCGTGAAGGCCGCGTACTCATCCCACTCCACTTGGTGCTGGTGGTTGCAGGCAACGGCTTGGTACACCACCTGCGCTGGACGATCCGGGTTCATGTACACCGTGGCGAACTTTCCGGTCTTGTCCACGAGCGTGACGTTGTAACCCATATGGACCGGAATGCGCGTGAGCGCGGTGCAGGCTTCTTCAACGTTGCTGCACGTTTCCAGCACGTAGCGGATCACTAGCGGTATGCCGAAGCCCACACCGGTCACCTTTCTTCCGCCGAAAGCCAACGCAACGGCAAGTCCATCCGCGTTCATGCCGTCCAACAAACCCCAGCCGCTGTCCTGGATGCCGATCACGGGTTTCACATACTCCGTGTAACGCATGCGCCCATCGAAGAAACGCGGGTCGAAGTCGTAGTTGCGGATCAGCGTGGGAGAACCTTTCGTCCACGCCACTTGTGAGCAACCCGCCATGTACGGCGGTGGGCACCACATGCTGAGGAACCGCGAAGCCATGTCGTCGTTGTTCGATAGGCGGCACAAGGTGTTGTAGACCGGGATCAACTCCGGCATGTGCAGTTCCAACAAACTGCGACAAGTCACGATATCAGGGCGCTTCTCCAGCCCCTCACTCTCGTACCAGATCTTGAAAAGCGGCCAAGCGCGATCAAAGAAAGTTTGCCAGCGGTCGCTGGGCCAGGGTTCTTTGACAAGTTTCAGGTGTACGTACATCGCTCTCTTCGTTCGCGGTACTGAAGTACTGGGTATAGGGTATTGGGTACAGGGTAGCACAGCTCGGAGCTGCTACCGTGTACCCAATACCCTGTACCCGATACCCGCATTCATTTTCACATCATCTTGAACCCCCCGATCTCCAGCATGTGCTCGTGCCCGTTGCTGCCATGCGCGCCCGGGGCCACGCTCTTGAACTGCGTGCGGATCGCCGCCAGCCACTTCTTCGCGCGTTCGGTCAACAGGAAATCGTCGTTCATCATGCGGCCGCGCATCACCAGGATGCCCATGTCGGCGCCTTCGTAGAACCAATCGCCGGGGCGTGTGATGCGCAGGAAGAAGGCTTCGTTGTCCTTCTCCACGTAACGGCGGTGCGTGTCCATGCGCCAGAAATAGATGCTGCCATCCTCGCGCATGCGCCAGATGCCGCTGCGGGGTGCTTCGGTCACGCGCTGGACATCGTCGGTTGTGTACTTGATCACCATCTGGCCCCAGGAGTCGATGTTCTCATCTTTTGCCCAGCGGCGGTTCAACGCATTCACGTTCAACTCGTACGGTTCGTTCATCCATTCCAGCGTGTGGAACAGGTGTAGCGGCGCATCGCTCAGCGCGAACACGGCGTGGTTGGTGATGGAACTCGCACCCGTTACGCGTGGGTTCAACTCACCGAGATAGATCTCACCGTTGTCCTTGTCGATCAGGTAGTCCAGCTCGAAGTAGCCTTTGTAGCCTTCCTTCAGCAATTGGTCACCGAACTTCTTCGCGTAGCGGCGTGCCTTAGCGCGGATCGCCGGGGTGAAGGTGTCGGCGAAGATCTCGTTGCCGCACCAGCCGCCTTTGTAAGGCGTGAGTTCCTTGAATCCCACGAGCTCCGTCATCAACGGCGCCACGATTGTGCCATGCCGCGTCACACACGCTTCCATGGCCGCACCGCGACAGTTGATACGCTTCATGATCTTGCACTCCTTCTCGGCCTCGATCTCTTTCGCGTACTTGGCGTACTCGTCCTTCGTCTTGATGAAGAACGTGGTGTGGCCGCTATCGCCGTACGGCGTTTGCACCACCAGATCGTTGCCGAGTTTGCCTTTCGCTGCCACTTGCATGAGGTGGTCGAAGTTCTTCACCGGGTGAAGCACGTACGGCACGCAGGGCACACCGGCTTTCTCGGCGACACGGTTGGTGTTCACCTTGTTGTCCAACCAGCTACGCAGTTTCGCGGGCGGGAATACCACCTCCAGTCCGGCTTTTTTCGCCAACGCTTCGGTCTTCTCATCGAACATCAAGAACAGTGCTTTGCCTGCGGACTTGCTGCTCATGCGCCGGCTCTCGATGAAGTCGCGCACCTCGCTGTGGGTGAGCAGGTAGTTGTTGATGTCCTCGATGCTCTGGAACTCCTCGTGCGGCTCCTCGGTCTTGGGGCTCATCAGGTTCGGATGCAGCCCATCGAAGCAATCGATGTAGGTGATGAACTTGAAGCCCTTGATCCACTCATCGGCCCCCAGCAGGTTGAAGTTGGTGGCGCTGATGAAGTAGAGCGGCACTTCGTTGCGGTGGAAGTACCGGCGTATGTCGCTGATGCCTTTGAGGGTGTTCACCGCGCGAACAGTTGGTTTACGCTTCGCCGCTGTCTTCAAGCCGGTGCGGGATGTTGATGGCTTCGTAGCGACCTTCCTGCTAGAGCGGGAAGAAGAACCCTTCTTTGCGATAGGCGTTGCCACTTTCGTTGCTGCTTTCTTCTTGGTGGCGCCCTTCTTCGCTGCACTGCGCGTGGTGGCGCTTTTTGCAGCTGGCTTCTTTGCGGCGACGGTCGCTTTCTTGCGCGATGAGGACGTCTTGGTCGCCTTCTTGCGGGCGGCGGGCTTCCCGCTCTTGCGGGTTCGTGAAGTCTTCTTGGCCATGGGTGCGGGCAAGGTAAGTTGTTGATGCGTCGGTACGAACGTGATCGGTCAGCGGCGCTTCGGCTTGCTGGAGGTCTTGGTGGTCGATGCCTTCTTTTTCACTGCGGTCTTTGGCGCGGCTGGTGCTGAGGGAATGGCCGGACGCATACCACCCATGGCGGTCACAGTGCGCTGCCGTCCCAATGCCGCATCAGTGAAGACGCGCAAGCCAAGCTCCGGTCGGTAGCCGTGGATCTCTTTCACATCGATGGCGATGAGGAAGTCGATGATCTGGTGGTTGATCACCTGCCCCGGGACCAGCACCGGGAAGCCCGGCGGATACGGGATCACGAAACTCGCCGACACCAGTTCTTGCCCGGCCGCCATCTCGCGCAAGGCGACATCCAACGGCACGTTGCGGCAGCGACGTTCATCGTACGCCAGGAAGTAGGCGGTGCGTAGATCACCGCCAGGCACTCCTGGTTGGCCTTGGAAACTGCGATGGAAGCTGGTGAAATCCGGCAGTGGCGTTTCCTCACCGCGTAGTTCGCGCAGCAACCCGAGGTGCGCTTGTTTGTCCACCATTTCGAAACCGGCGTTGCGCTGTTCCAGCTCGTCTGCGATGTTCAGCAAGACTTTGGTGAGGTAGGCCAGCGATCCGCGCGTGGTGCCGATGTTGGTCATGAAAAGCACCGAGTTCCGCGAGGTCTTGTTCACTTGGATCTGGTGCTTGTCCATCAAGAATTTGTTCTTGAAGGTGTCGCCGTCGATCCCCGTTTTCCCGGTGAACAGGTTGATCTTCGTGGGGTCCACCGCGAACTCGTCTTCCGCCCAGGCCTTCTCGATCGCGTTCCACCCGTGATCGCGCCGGTAGTAGGTGTCCAATCCGCTCTGGCGGTGTTCGCGCGGCACCAGATCGTTGATGGTGATGATGTCGAACCACTTCTGCAAACGCGGGTTCTCGCGGATCGTGCGCCGCAAGAGCAGCCCGAGCTCGATCGCTTTTTCCACCAGCTCGTAGCCTTCGAACTCCACCTGCCGACGACCCACATCCATGCTCGCCAGGATCTGGTAGTTGGCGCTGGTGCTGGTGTGCGTCATGTATGCTTCGTGGAAGCTCGCCTCGGACTTGCGCTCGAAATCCTCGTCCCAGATGTGGATCATGCTGCCCTGCCGGAAGGAGGTCAGCGTTTTGTGCGTGCTCTGTGTCGCATACACACGGATGCGGACTTTCTCGGGATCGGGCAGGCGTGGCACTTCGCCGGTCTTCAAGCTCTTGATGTGCGCCGCGTACTCCGCGCGATAGGCGGGTGTGCGGTACTTGCGTGCGAGCTTCTGAGCGACGTGCATCGCGGTGCGTTGGCGAAGTACGTAGCTGAAGCGCCCGAATGCCCACCATGCTTCATCCCACAGGAACACGATGTCAGGCTTGATCGCCAACACCTCTTCCATCACGCGCTCCACGTTGTACACCACACCGTCGAAGGTGCAGTTGGTGAGCAAGAGCATCTTCACCTTTTCCAGTCTGCCGCCGCGTTTCAACAAGTGCAGCTGTTCCTTGATGTGGCTCAGCGGAACCGCGCCGTACATGCTGTATTTCGGCAGGGGATAGCTATGCAGATACACCGGGTATGCACCGCTCAGCACCATGCCGTAGTGGTGGCTCTTGTGGCAATCGCGATCGATGAGCACGATGTCGCCGGGCTCCACCAAGGCCTGCACCACGATCTTGTTGGTGGTGCTGGTGCCGTTGGTGGCGAAGAAGGTGTGCTTGCTGCCGAACGCACGTGAAGCCAGTTGTTGTGCGGTCTTCAGCGGACCGGTCGGTTGTAGCAACGAGTCCAGACCACCAGTCGTTGCACTGGTTTCCGCGAGGAAGAGGTTGCGGCCGTAGAACTCACCGAAGTCCGGGATCCAGCGGCTCTTGAATACGCTGTTGCCACGGCTGATCGGCATGGCATGGAATACGCCCATGGGCCGCTTGCTGTATTCCTTCAGCGCGGTGAAGAACGGTGTCTGGTACTTGTCCTGGATGCCACGCAGGATGGTGAGGTGCAGTTCCGCCAGGTCTTCCGTGCGGTAGAAAATGCGACGGAACGTGGCGAGCGTCACTTCATCCAACTGGTCCACCGGCGTGTCCGTAGCGAAGTAGCGGTCCACCTCCGGACGGAACCACTTGCACATGCGCCCAAGGAAGGTGCCCATGTTCGCGCGCCCAGTGGAATCGGGCTTCAAGGCGTCGATGGCCCGGGTGAATTCCTTGAGCACGCCCTTGTGGTTGCTGCTGGCATAAGCCACCCCGAAACGCACGACCACCGCTTGGATGTTGTGGTTGAAGAGCAACGCGATCAACGCATCCTGTACGGTGCGCACCACCACCGTGTCGTAGATGAAGGGATCGCTCTTGTCGCGGCACTTCTGCAGTTTGCGTTTCAGCGCAGCTTCTTCGGCATCGTCCAGGTCGTCCACGAAGAGCACCTCGAAGTAGTTGGCGTGCGGCTTGTCTTCATCGGCCTCCAGCAGTTCATTGCGGCCTGCGAGCGGATCGGCCAACACGGCGGGGTCGCTTCGGAAGGCGCCACTGCTGAGCGTGCGCACCACGTGGTTCACCGCCAGCACCAAGCCGTGATGCTCTTTGCTGCGCAGCATGTCCTGCAAGCGCCGCACCGTCTCGCGCCCGGGGAACGCCCAATAGAGTTCGATGCTCAGGAGGTCCTTCAACAGTGCGGCCACCTCTTGCGGCTCGGCGCGCCCTTCGTCGAGGTCCATCGTGGCCAGCTTCAACTGGTCCCACGTGTGGGAACGCAGGCGCGCGGCGTTGTAATGCTTGCGGAGGGCGGTGCTGGTATCAGGCATGCAAAGGGGGTAAGCCGAAGGGAAAGATAGGGGGCCGTTCGCATGTGCTGTGGATGTACTCTCCAGGAGGAGAGTGGCGCGGTACTTCCACGATGCTGATAGCGACTTCGGTCCATTTGCGGGGTCGGCACCTGGATACGGCTGTTCCGCCCTAGGCCGCGCGCGTCCCGGATGGCGGCCGACCATGCGACGAATTCTGTACTCTGGAAGGGCGAGAATGATGCAACAGGCCAAGTAAATGACCATCCGGACTGTTCATTCGCCGATCCGGAAGGAACGAAGAGGGGCATTCGCCAAAGGTTCCGGCTGGACGACCGGGATGGCTGAAGAGGTGCGACCGCGGGATCCGGCCGAACGCATGAACGCCACCGTATGATGACCAACATCACACGGTGGCGTTCGTATCGGAGTAGAGCCTATGCGCGGCGGCCCAGAACGAATGCCGCGATCGTGGCAAGTAGCGAAATGTAGAATCCCCAACCCACGGAGATCATGTCTTGTGCCATGCGGGCAGCTTTCGACATGGAATCTCCGAACATGCCCATGCCGCCGGTGTCCGGTATTGAGGGATGCGAGATCTGGTAGAGGCCTATCCCCGCGTACACGACGAGCGCTAAGGACGCGATCATGAACTGCTTCTTGTACTTGGCGATGGCCGGAACATGATCCGCGGCCAAGAAGCCGATGAGCGCGATGGGAAAGATCAACAGCAGGCCCGATACCAAGATGGTCCCGCCGCCGCTTCCCATGAGCGTCATCATGGAAGATATGTTGTCCGATCCGGCGGCGAGGGTGAACATGTTGGCGCTCTGGCCCATCCCCATCATGTCCACCTTGAGCCAAGGAAGCAGGCAACCCAACAGCGCAACGGCGGCCGCTATGTTCGCTTTGTTCCCCGTGAATTTTGACGCGTCGAACTTGGGGAGTGAACCGGTGTCGATGGAAAGGCCCTTGTTCGCCAAGGCAACCCCGCACTTGGTACACATGACCTGGTTCTCCACCGTGGCGTTGCCGCACGAAGGACAGAAGTTCTTCGCCTTCCGCGGATCCATACCGCATTTCGGACAGCCGATGGCCTTTTCATTCACTTCGTTAGAACAGTTCCTGCAGTACATGGTGTTGCGTTTTGGTTGGTTCTGAAGAGGGCGTGGAAGAGGTTCGGCTGAAGGGCGCTCAACGGGCGATGTGTTCGCTGTCGGTGCTGGCGTGGGCGTGATGGTCTGCGGCGCGGACACTAGGGGGGCAGGAGCCACAGGTGCGGCTACGTGCTGGTGGGGCTCTGGATCTTGAGCAGCAAGTACAGGTGCGTTCAGTACGGGACCGCTGGGTGGAGCAGCTGGTATCGGAGTGGTGGGTGCGATCGGCTCTACCGTGCTTGTGATCGCAGGTGGGCCGGTGCGCTCTTCTGCAGCGGGTACACGGTGTTCTTCCGGAAGAGACTCCCGTTGAGGTGATACCGGTATTCGCGGTTCCGCTGCAAGAACAGCCTGCGGACGGCTCATGTTGGCTGAGGGCGCGGGTCGCACGTGCTCTTCCGGTAGCGCAGATGCGGACTTGCCGAAGGGCGCTCTCCCATCAGGGAGCGAGGCTGTTCGTGGACCCGTTCCCGCGCGAATGCCAACGACGCGAACCACTGTCGTTACCAGCGCAATTCCGAAAGCGATGAGCGACCCCCACGCCCCGATACCGATCGCAACCACTGGGGCGGTAGCCTTCAACAAGACAAGTAGTGCTACAATACCGCATGCTGCCGGTATGACTAAAAGGATCGTTCGTGCGGCTGGGATAAGGAGGAATGCGACGATCCCGACCACACCGCATATCAATGCCGCCAGTGCCCAAGGGTCGAAGCCACTGCGCTTTTGTTCTTGGATAGGCGGGGTGGTGGTTGCCTGTTGTTTCTGCTGCGCGATCATTTGACGTGCTTGTGCAGCGATATCGCCGGACGTTACCAGTGCTTCGGGTTCTTTGACCGTGTTCGGCGCCACTTCCGTTGCATGCGCCTTGGACGCAGTGCTGTTCGTGTTGCCCAACACCAGGTCGAAGCCGGTCACAGCCTCCCCCTGCGGTTGGTCTATACGGAGTTCGAAGAAGGGAAGTAGGAAACAGATGACCGCGGCAACGAATGCGATCGGGATGGAAACGCGAGCGATACCGTTCATGGGAGAGTTCGAAATTGACCGACGGAATACTAAAGATGGAAATAGTTCTTGGAAATGCAATATTTCAGATCCGATCGCAACTCGATCCCTGTGCCATCGATCGCGTTCGATCACGCGATCGCCACACGGAATGGCCCCAGCCCTCAAGTCGTGCATATGGCCGCTCCGGACGGCGCGGACCCGTGTTGATGTTAGCGCGCAAGGGTGACGCGGCTGCGTTCGTACTCCTGAGGATCCGGTTATTGGCCGCTGAAGGAAGGCGCTGCAGCGTAGGGTCAAGGAACGCCGCAATGCCGCTCGGAGGCACGTAGTGGACCGCTTCGTTCCACACGATGGCACACCTGTTGGAATGATGACTTTCCGAGCGGATCGATCCAAAGCCTTATCCGATCGAGAACGTGCGCGTAAAGGTCAGGCTCTCGAATTCCCACTGAACAGGAGGCCGACGGTCGAGGTGATCACCGACTCTGCCTTTCAACCAAGTATTGATCAATGAACAGGACGTACGACATCCTACTTCATTCGTGCTGGGCACTCCTATGTATGGAGTGCTCGTCCACGGGATGAGAAGGACCGATCGAACACCTTAACCGTAGCCGGTATCCTGTTTCAGAGATGGCAGGCTAAAGAGCTGAACGATCACAAACGCACATCCTCCTTGCTGATGAACCCTTGCTTTCCGCCGATCAACTTGATCAGGATCCATTCTCCTTGGACCTCCAATATGTCGAAAGGTGTTTTTCCGGGCACCTTGCTTACCACATCAGCGGCGGCGTTGGGTTGTGCGCGTACGTCGTAACGGTCCGCCTTGGTGCCACGCGTTTCCAATTGTTTGGCGGGAACTCCCATGGCGGTGGCATCGAAGGACACTTTTCCCGGCGTTACACCAAGACTGGCCAACACGGGCAACTCAGCGATCCGTTCGTTCACGAAGGTCATGTACTTCGCATAGCGGTCCTTGTCGATCTCCGAGGCCATGCTCCAGTTCTCCTTGGCTCGCTCATAGTCTCCATGACCGGCCAGGATCGTGGCCATGTTGTGCGCGGCCTCGGCACAATAGGCGTCCTCCACGTGAATGCTATTATAGAGCGCATAGGCACCGCTATAGTCTCCTTTTTCCATCAGGTCCATGGCACGTTTGGAGCGTTCGGTGAATTCCTTCACCTTGATCTTCTGGGCCTCCAACAAGAACTGGTCGTAGTAGGGCGTGATCGAATTGGAGAGCTGGAGCGCGGCATGCCGGAACGCAGGGTCGCTCAACGACTCCACACCCACGAGGGTCTCCGTGCGTTTGGCGCTATGCTCGCGTGATACTTCCGTGGACTGCACGGTGAGCACTTCCCCGGTATGTACGCTGATCACCTTCATGGTCACCTTGGCCTTGACCCAACGTGTGTGCGTTTCACCTTCGCTGTAGTAGCCTTCTTCGCGGTCGGTCGTGCCCATGATCATCGCGTCGATCCCCAGTACCTTTCCCAATTGCGCCGCCTGCGCCTCATCAACGATCCCGCTGTTGCTCAGGCGTTGCTCCGCCAGCACGCGCTCAAGTTGTCCGCGCTCTGCAATGGAGAAGATGTTGGTGCGCGTATCCGGTTGATACGTCTCCCGAGTGCGCGTGATGAGTTCCCCGAGAAGATTCTTATTCGTGTAGACCAGACCGCGTTTCGGATCCATCAGTTGCTGCGTCAGCATGTCCGTGAAGATGCGGCCTTGTTTTCCGGAAAAGTCCAGCACCGCCACTTTCTGCACTCCCGGCAGTGGGGCGGTGGGGGTGCGCAAAAGACTGTAGAGGTCCTGAGCCGGGACGGCAATGCTACAGGTAAGTGCAAGGGCGAGTAGAAGTGTCGTTCTCATGGTCCAGGAGGGTTCTAGTGGATCGGACGCGGGAAAAATAGCACTTACATGCTTTTCCGAATACATATGGAAATGGGATGGACGAAAACCCCGAAGACCCCCTGAAGGAGATCTTCGAGCGAGTTTGCTTCCTTCTGGGCAACCGACCGTCTCCAGCAAGGAAATGGACATCGACCTCTATCGGTGCCGTTGGTGTGTGGCCAACCGTGGCTCCATTTCAAGTGTTGGAACGTTCCGGTCGACGACGGGCTATCACAGGACTGGCCTGGTACCGATCGACCGACAGCAGAGCCAGCTATCTATAAAGCGGGGTTGGTCAGCATGCTGCGCCCACGGTGACCCTGCTCAGCGGAACCAGCCGGATCAAGTGTGACCTCAGCACAATGAACACCTTGGTGGTCCGAGGATGAACGTGCTTACGCCCGGACCGAGCGAGCGGAGTAGTTGGCCAGGAAAGCCGTGGATCCTCCCGGCTCCTGTTCCCGTTGCTGCAGCCTCTGGTATTGGACCGGACGGAAGCCGTTAGCGCTTTTTCGTGGACCGCTTCGGTGCGACTTTCTTGGCCGCTTTCGCAACCGGACGGCTCGCACCTTTGTGCGCTGCGCTGGTAGGTCTCACCCCCTCATGCAAGGCCAACCTGTTCCCTTCGCTATCGATGAACAGGGCGAAGTATCCGGAAGTATCGCTGATCAAGGTCTTGGGCATGATGATGCGACCTCCTGCCAGATCGATCCGGCCCAAGATGCTGTCCATGTCATCGCCGGCGTTCAAGTAGATCAGAACCCCTGTATCATTCGGGTAGCAGCCGGGACCTTGGATCAACGCGCCGCCGATACCTTTTTCAGCGGGGAAGTAGGCCATGTCGAATTCACCGTTATGGGCCACCTCCATCTCCATGTTATAGATGGCGTTGTAGAACCGCGTTGCGCGCGCGATGTCGTACGCGGGGATCTCGAACCAACTGACGTAATCCTTCAGTTTGGCGTGTAGCTTGAATGAAGTGGAGCTTCCCATGGTGATGTGATCGTTTTGTGGCGTTCGAGTTGCAGCGTGATCCTATTCGATGTGCTCGCTAGGAGGACGGAAGGAGCTGACGATGTTCTTGGGGAATTCATGTGCCCTGTGTTCGTCCTTGATCTGTAGTTCACCCAACTCTTGCACGCGCTGGGGCTTGATCAACGGACCCAGGCTTTCCAGTGCCGGGTGTTTCCTCCCAGGCGCGTACACGTCGAATTCCACAGGCCGGTCGCGGAAACTCTTCATTGGCTGGCCTAGCCGCAACACGCCCAGCTCGCGGCTACGACGCACCTTTTCCAGGTTGATCTCGATCGGGATGAACTCCTCGTTCACGTCCGCTTGGTAGATGATCCGCCCTTCCGGTCCGCACACGATGCTCTTGCCGCTTCCGCCGGAATCCAGCCCGTTGATGTCGAAGAAATAGCACTGATTGGTGGCTGCACTGGCGCGGGCGATGCTCAGCTCGATGTCACGATCGATGGTACCGGTGAGCGTTGGATGCAGGATAACTTCCGCACCCATCACGGCAAGGGTCCGTGTGGTCTCTGGGATCCACATGTCGTAGCAGATGCTCACCCCGAAACGCCCTACTTCGGGGATATCGAACACGCAGAATTCGTTGCCTCCCGTTACGCCAACCTCGTACGGATAGAACGGGAACATCTTGCTGTACCGCGTCACCACACTGCCTTCGGGGTCGATCACCGTGGCGGTGTTGTAGATCTTGTCGCCGCGCTTTTCGAAGATGCTGCCCGGCAATAGCCAAATGCCGTGCTTGGCGGCCATGGCGCACATCTCCTGCTCGAACGTGCCCGGCACGGGTTGCGCGTTCGCGGTCAGTGGTCCATACGCACAGAGCTCACTGAACATGACCATGTCCACCCAAGGGTACAGGTTCATGAGGATGTCCAGCTTCAGCTTCATGGCCTCCACATTCGGGGTGGAAGCGCTGATGCGCATCTGGATGCCGGCGATCGAGAAAGGTTTCATTGAAAGGAATGTCAGTTGCACGTTCTCAGTTCGCAGTGGTCAGTACCGACAACTGCGAACTGCGATCTATCCCACGATCTTATCAAGTTCTTCCTCCATGATGTCCAGTCCTTTGTTCAGCAGTTGATCGCTGATCACCAGTGGGCTCAGTACACGGATGATGTTCTTCTCCGTGCCGGCGTTGATCACCACGAGGTCGCGTTTCGCGCAAGCGTTCATCAGCTTCGCGCAGGTATCGGCATCGGGCTGCATCGGATCGCCATTGTGTACGAACTCGATCGCCATCATGGCACCCAGGCCGCGCACATCACCGATGCAAGCGTGCTTCGCTTTCATCTTCTCGAAGCGCTTGCGGATCATTTCACCAACGTGCTTTCCTTTCGCGTTGATGTCGATCTCTTCCATGTAGTTCAACGTGGCCAGAGCCGCAGCGCAACTCACCGGATTGCCGATGTAGGTGCCGCCGATGCTACTCGGACCGGCCTTGTCCATGATCTCCGCTTTGCCCATCACCGCTGCGATAGGCATACCGCTACCCAGGCTCTTCGCCCACGTGCTGATGTCCGGCACCACACCGAGCTGCTCGTAGGCGCTCCACGCGCCCGTGCGACCGAACCCACTTTGGATCTCGTCCAGGATCAGCAGGATGCCGTGTTTGTCGCAGAACGCACGCAGGCCTTTCAAGTATTCCTTCGGCACCACGTTGAAGCCGCCTTCACCCTGCACCGTTTCGATGATGATGGCCGCGAGGTTCTCCGGTGCCACCGTGTTGTGCGAGAGTTCTTCCAACCGACGTAACTCGGCCTTTACGAACTCGGCTTCGGTGCGCCCAGCGCTGTAGCGGTAGAAATTGGGGAATTGCGTGCGGTACACCTCAGGTGCGAACGGACCACAATCCGGCTTGTAGCCGACCTTGCTCGTCAACGTCATCGCCATCATGGTGCGGCCGTGGAACGCATCGGTGAAGCACAACACGCCTTGGCGTTTCGTCGCCTGCCGCGCGATCTTGATGGCGTTCTCCACCGCTTCCGCTCCGGTGCTTACGAGCAGCGTCTTCGTTGGTCCGCCGTGCGGAAGCAACGCGTTCAACTTTTCGCACAACGCCACGTATGGTTCGTAGCTCGCCACATTGAAACTGACGTGTAGGAACCTAGCGGCTTGCTCTTGGATCGCCTTCACCACAGGTGGTGGGCAGTGACCGGCGTTCACAACCCCGATGCCACCAGCGAAGTCGATCAGCTCGCGGCCGTCCTCGTCGATGATGCTGGCACCGCTCGCCTTGGTGGCAGTGGCATAGTTGAACATGCCCACGCCGTTGGGTACGGCGGCTTTGCGGCGGGCGATCAGTTCCTGGCTCTTGGTGAGTTGCTCCGTCATGATGGTGCGAAGTTGGGGAATGCTGTGCAGCGTTGGACGGCTTTGTACGCGGAGAATGCCAACAGGTGGCGGTCGGGTTCACAGTTGTTCGTTCGGAGTTGTCAGGCTGCTGGGTGGTAGCGGTCCATGAAGGAGGTCGCCAAGGAGCCTGACAATTCCGAACTCCGAACTCCGAACTGACAACTCCTCGCCCCTCAATCCAACCGATGCGCCAACGTCACCGTCTTCTTGAACTTTTCCACGTTGCCCGCGAGGTCGAACACTTCCAGTACAACGATGTATGGTCCCATGCGTGCCAAGCTTCCGCTGTCCAGCATGCCATTCCACGAGATCGCCCCTTCGGTGCCGAGCAAGAGGCTCTCCATCAACCGGCGTGCTTCGCGGCCGGCGAGGTCGTACACCACCATGTTGCCTACATAGCCGGGTTCGTTGAATTTGTACGCGATGGTGAGCACGTCCTGGTAGCCATCGTTGTCGGGCGAGAAGATCCCCGGCTCAATGGACATCTCGCCACCGGTGGAAGGTGTTGCTGCGAACTGTGAGTTGATGAAACCCGGTGTTGCCTTACCAGCGGCATCTGCTGCCGTTTGCCAGTTCGTGTTGTCGCTCGTCGGGCGATCGGGATCAACACGTTCCAAGCTGTAGCCTTCGGGGCTGTTCACGAGTTCGAAGTGCAGGTCGTCGTTGTAGTCGAACCGGTCCAGTACGCTATCCGAAGCATCCAAGAAGACCACAGAACCTTCGCCATTGTTGTAGCTCGGCATGTCCGCTACCACGAAACGGTCGGTGTTGCTCTGCGGGTAGTTGGTCACCACATTGAACTGATCCTCGCAGATCAAGGCATACTCACCAGGTAGTAGGAGCACGGCATCATTCGTGATCACCAAACCCGTGCTTACCACACCTGCGCTCACATTAGCGAGCTTCAAACCAGAAAGACTGAGCACCTTGTTACTGCGGTTGCAGAGTTCCACGAAGTCGCCACCACTGCCGAAGGGGTCGTATAACACTTCGTTGATCACCACATCTCCAGGAGCGATCGGCTCCGGAAGCGCGAAGCTGGCGGTATTCGCTGTGCCGATGATGTTGCCCGGGCAATCGGTGACATCCTCCACAACAATGGTGTAGATCGTGCCAACGACCAACGGCTCCAACAAGTTGAGCGTGGCCGCATTCGTTCCCGTTGCGATGGCATCGCCCACCCCGATGGTGGGTGTGATGGTGTACATGCCCACCGTGATGCTGAACGCATCCATCGCTTCATTGAACGTGAGCACGAGGGAATTCTCATTCGGAACCTGTACGGAAACGAGCGATGGCGCGGTGTTGTCCGGAACGATCGAGTAGATGCTGTTCTGCGTGCCTGGTGTGCCGCCCGCAGCCGCATTGCTCGCTCTCCAGTTGCTAGCACCGCTGCACGGGCTGGTAGGGTCTATCTGTTCCAGGGTCCAACCGCCGTCATCCTTGATCGCATCCTGGTACCAGCTCAACGCGTAGGTCACCGCATCGATCCGCACCGCATTGTTGTCGCGGAGTTCCAGTGCGTCACCATCGTTGTTCAACGCAGGTAGGCTGCTGAGGCCGATCTTGTTGGTGATCAAGGGGAACAGGGGAAGGCTGCCAGCGGCCATCACCACCACGTATTCTCCGGGGTTCAAGGTGTAGGTAGGAAGCACTACCGGGCTTCCACCATCGCTGAAGGTCCAGCCCGCAAGATCAAAGACTTGATCCGCGGTGGCGTTGTACAACTCTACGAATTCCGCTTCCGGAAGGCCGATCACCGGAGAGGGATCAGCCATGATCTCGTTGATGACCACATCGCGGAACTGCGCATCGACAGGTACCACGTAGCTGAAGTTCGCGGACGTTCCTGTGCTCGTGTTCCCGGCCAGGTCCTGCACACCGTTCGCGGTCACCGTGTACGTGGTGCCGTTGGTCAACGCGGCGGCCAAGGAGAGGTGAACGAGCGCCGGATCGATGCCGTCGCGCGTTGCGAGCGAGATCCCGATCGCAGGGAGCATCCCATAGTTCCCGACGGTCTCGGCCGTGAGCTCTTCCAACGGTTCGCTGAAACGTACATCCACGTTGGCGGCCCCAGTGGCCGTTGCATTCAAGATCGTGGGTGCTTCTATGTCAACAACGGTAGTTCCGGCGTAAAAGTCGTCGAAGAAGAAGTTGTCCGCATTGCTCACGGTGTAGGTACATAACACACCGATGGTGCTACTGCTGTTGTGCGCCGTGCCGAGCCCACTGGCTTGGGAAACATAATTGGATCCACCAGTAGGGTCCACCAACAGCTCCCACACTCCAGCGGCGCTGCGTTTCACCTGCACACCCACATCGAACGAATTGGCGATGAGCGCCTCGGTACCACGGCAAACGGAACCGATGTCGGTACCCGTCTGCTCGAAAAGTTCAATGGCATCAGCACTTCCTGCTTCCCCGAATTGGAGGTAGTAGCCATTCAGCGGTTGGGCGAGGTCCGCTTGATCGCTCACCAGGTACACTCGACCGAAGTTGCTGGCACTGCCCGAGAAGGTGAGTTTCACGCGCATCCGCCATTCCATGTCATTGAGCGTGGCCATGGCATTGGCACTGCGCAACTGGCTGGTACCGGCCACGGTATTGTTCAACTGCAGTTGCTGGCTGGCGTTCACGATGAACACGCTGGCATCCCCTTCCCATGCCGGAGCGTTCGTGAAGTCTCCATCCGCGAAGTCGTCAACGAACTGGGCGTGCATGGCCAACGCGGCGCAGAACAAGGGCAGGGTGAGCAGTGATCGGCAACGCATGTGGCAAGCGGGGGATGTACAGGAGGCAAGGTAGTATTTTCGCACGCCGCTATTGGCCTAAACTCCTCTCATGAAAGTCGCTGTTGTTGGTGCCACCGGAATGGTCGGTGGTGTGATGTTGAAGGTGCTCGAAGAGCGCTCCCGCAACGCTGCGGGATTCCCCGTGGATGAACTGCTGCCCGTGGCCAGCGAACGCAGCGCGGGGCGCACGATACGCTTCCGGGGCAAGGCGGTGCCCGTGATCGGTATGCAGGCGGCCATCGATGCACGGCCCGATATCGCCTTGTTCTCCGCAGGTGGCGGTACGTCGTTGGAATGGGCACCACGGTTCGCCGAGGTGGGCTGTACCGTGATCGACAACAGCAGCGCCTGGCGGATGTATCCCGACAAGAAGTTGGTGGTGCCGGAGATCAACGGACATCTGCTCACGAGCGAAGATCGGATCATCGCGAACCCGAACTGCAGTACCATTCAGATGGTGCTGGCGTTGGCCCCGTTGCACAAAGCGTTCGGTGTGGAGCGCGTCATCGTTTCAACATACCAAAGTGTTACTGGCACTGGGATGAAAGCTGTGCAGCAGATGGAGAATGAACGCAACGGGATCACCGGTGAAATGGCCTATCCCTTCCCGATCGATCGCAATGTGATCCCGCGGTGCGATGTGTTCACCGACAACGGGTACACGAAGGAAGAGATGAAGCTCGTCCACGAAACGAAGAAGATACTGGACCCCAACATCCGTGTCACCGCTACGGCTGTGCGCGTTCCAGTGACCGGTGGCCATAGTGAAGCCGTGAACGTGGAGTTCGCTAGGGAGTTCGACTTGGAAGCCGTGCGGGAACTCTTGCGGAACGCGCCAGGCATCAAGCTGTTCGATGATCCCGCGAAGGATGAGTACCCGATGCCCTTGCTCGCCAATGGCCGTGACGAGGTCTTCGTGGGTCGCCTGCGTCGCGATGAGACACAACCCCGTACACTGAACATGTGGATCGTGGCCGATAACCTGCGCAAAGGTGCTGCCACCAATGCCGTGCAGATCGCAGAACTATTGGTCGCCAAGAAGCTCATTGCTCAAACAGGTATCGTTGTCTGAACCAGAACGATCGTCATGACCATTGCACCCCATCCCGGTTTCATGCAGCGCGTCACGTTAGCGTTGGCCGTTCTGTTGAGCGCTAGCTGTGTGGACAAGGCCTTGGCGCAAGAGGCATCTCCCGTGCGTCGCTTGGGTGCGGTGCATATGGGCGGTGGGAGCTTCGTAAGTGTGGATCCTTTTTTCGGACGAGGGGATCTCCTGCGCCTCGCTCCCGGCTCGGAACTTCTTTCCCGGGATCTTTCCGGCTACACCTATTCCACTGATGACCTGCTCTCCGGAGAAGGTAGCTTCGATCTTGGCATCAGTTTCTTCCCCTGCGCAAAGGAGGCACGCAACGGACCGGAATTGCGGGTTGGAGTCCTCTTCGGCAACGGACCTTCGCTGAGGGCCAGTGAATCCCGTACGACGCGATCACCGTACGATACACTGACCTCCTCGCTGACCGGTGAACGCGTTCTTGTGGACTCGGTTAACACCAGCGAATACGAGCTAGGCTATGGGGCAGAGCGGTTCGGACTCAACGGTTCGCTGGTTTGGCGCAGGCCAGGGCGATGGAGCCTGTATGGTGGAGCCGGGTTAATGGGTGGTGTGCTGATGAACGCCCGCACCACTGTCTCACACAGGGTGGATGTCCGCACCGACAATGGCTCGTCCTATCCTTGGAACGCTGGTGATGACACGTTCGCCGATGTACCAGTAGAGGAGGAGTCGTTCCGGAACGGGACAGGTTGGTGGTTCGGCGCCTATGTACCCTTGGGCTTGGATTGGCGCGCTGGAACGGTGAGTCCCTTTTGGAGCCGTGTTCACTTCTGCTACGAACTACGCCCACAACTGGTGATCCAGAACATCCCCGAACTGGCCACCGCGACGGGAGGCGGTATGCAGGCTTTGTTCTTGGCCCGTATAGAGCTTTAAGGGAGCGGATCCGCGAGCTGTTCGTTCGAGGGAACCTCCGGTGAAGTGGGCTTCCCGTTCGCGTCGTGGGGCTTTTCGACCTGTCGGCGTTGCACCAGGATGAACATGACCACACCGATGGTGATCGCCGCATCGGCCACATTGAACACCGGACGGAAGAACTCAAAGTACTGGCCTCCCCAGAACGGAAGCCATTCGGGGAGCCTGCCTTGCCAGAGCGGGAAGTAGAACATGTCCACCACGGCCCCGTGCAATAGCGGGGCATAGCCACCATCGGGCGGGAATAGAACAGCTTTTTCGAACGGGGTGCTGGCACTGAAAAGCACGCCATAGAACGTACTGTCTATGATGTTGCCCAACGCACCGGCCAGGATCAACGAAACACTGACCACCAAACTCGTGGTCGCGCCTCGCTGGATCATCCGCACCAAACTGTAACCGATGGCCGAAACTGCTACGATGCGGAACAGGGTGAGCACGAGTTTCCCCCATTCACCGCCGAACTCCATGCCGAAGGCCATACCCCGGTTCTCGATGAAGTGCAGGTAGCCCTTGTCGCCCAGGATGGAAATGGAACTGTCGTAGAAGAAGTTCAATTTCACCCACACCTTCAAGACCTGATCGGCCAAGAGCACGAGCAGGATGATGATGAAGGCCTTCTTCATGCGCCGTTCAAGGGTCCGGTGTAGCTGCTGCGAAGCCCCGCTTTCACGAGATCAACGCACGCCTAAGACCAGCTGTTCTAGTTGCCCATCTGTTGTTTGGCCTCGATGCTCAACGTAGCATGCGGTACCAAACGCAAACGCTCCTTGCTGATCAAACGGCCCGTGACGCGGCAGATGCCGTAGGTCTTGTTCCGGATCCGCAGCAATGCATCTTCAAGGTGCTTGATGAATTTCTCTTGACGGCCGGCGAGTTGCGCGGTCTCTTCGCGGCTCAGCGTCTCGCTACCATCCTCGATCATTTTGAACGAAGGGCTCGTATCGTCCGTGCCGTTGTTGTCCGTGTTGGCCAACGTTTGTTTCAGCAGGTCGTAATCCTTGCGGGCCTCGTCCAGCTTGCGGTTGATCAGGTCGCGGAATTCGGTGAGCTCGTCATCGGAATAGCGCAGCTTGCCTTCGCGCTCGAGCGTAGAAACCTGCTTCTTCACGATCGGGGCGGACATCGGGCGGTTCGGAGCGACGATCTGCGTCACCAATGGTTTGTTGGCGGCAGCGGCCTTGGCTTCTTTCAGGGCGGCCTTTTCTTCCTTCTTCGTTTCCTTCTTCACGGGTTTGGCTGGGGCGCTAACGGGCTTTTCGTTCTTGGGTGCAGGCTTGGCCTCAACGGCTTTCGGAGCGGGCTTCACTACGGGTTTCGCAGGTGCCGGTGCTTTGGCAACGGGCTTGGCGGCCGGTTTCGTCTGTGCCTTTGCTGGAGCTGCCGCTTTCACGGGCTTTACAGGGGCGGCCTTTTTTACCGGTGCCGGTTTCTTAGCAACCACCTTCTTCGCCGGAGCGGCTTTCACAGCCTTCTTCGGCGCTGGTTTGGCAGCGGCCTTCTTCTTCGCAGGGGCTTTGGCGGCAGGTTTCACCGCCTTCTTCGCAGCAGGCTTCGCAGCAACCTTCTTTGGCGCTGGTTTGGCGGCCTTCTTTACAGGCTTGGCTGCTTTCTTCGGGGCTACTTTCTTGGCCATCGATCCCTAGGTTTTGAAAAATGTTCGCAAATATAGGCCGTACCCCGCGTCAATTGGCCGACCGTACCAGCGACAGTGCGCACCGGGTGACCTCGTCCAATTCCACCTCGTGGGAAACCGTTCCAAAGGTCGGCAGAACATCCACAAGCACCTGGTCCTCAGGTGTTACAGCGAGTGTTTCGGCCAGAATGTGGGGGGCGTGAGTGCGAACGGCTTGTTCGAATGCGGCATTGCCGTTCCGCTGGATGTGGAGCACGATGCGATCCGTGATCTCGAACCCGCTCTCTTTCCGCAAGGTCTGGATCCGGCTCACCAACTCGCGTGCGAGGCCTTCCTGGAGCAGTTCTTCGCTCAGGGTGATGTCCAACGCCACCGTCAACGGACCATCGCTGGCTACACTTAGGCCGGGGATCGTCTCGGCACTGATCTCCACATCATCGCGTAGCACTTCCACGTCCTGGCCTTCTACGGTAAGTTTCATGGAACCTTTCGCTTCCAGCTCCGCGATCTGCGCTTGATCGAAAGCGACCACTGCGGCGGCCACGCTCTTCATCAACTTGCCCATGCGCGCACCCAGCTTGGGGAAGATCGGCTTGATCTTCTTGGTGAGCTTGCTTTCGCTGGCATCCAGGATCACGAGTTCCTTCACGTTCACTTCGCTCAACACCAATTCGCGGATGGCGTCCAACCGCGCACGCATCGTGGCGTCCGTCACCGGCACCATCATCTTCTGCAAGGGCTGGCGCACGCGGTGACCTTCCTTCTTGCGGATGCTCAACACCAGCGACGTCAGCTTCTGCGCGAGTGCGGTGCGTTGTTCCAGTTCCACATCGATCGCGGCTTCATCATGCTTCGGCCAATCGCTCAAGTGAACGCTTGAACCGGTCAGGTCGCGGTACAGTCTATCACTGAAGAAGGGCGCGATCGGCGCGCTCAGCATCGCGATCACTTCCAAGCAGTGTTGCAGCGTTTGGAAAGCCGCGTTCTTGTCGGGACCGAGTTCTCCCTTCCAGAAACGACGACGGTTGAGGCGCACGTACCAGTTGCTCAGGTCCTCCACCACGAAGTCCTGGATGGCGCGTGCGGCGAAGGTCGGCTCGTAGTCGGCGTAGTTCGCGTCGGCGAGTTTCATCACGCTGTTGAGGCGCGAGAGGATCCAGCGGTCGGATTCTGTCAACTCGCTAGCACCACCTCCATCAAACCCATCGATGTTCGCATACAGCGCGAAGAAGTTGTACGTGTTGAAGAGCGCGCGGAAGAACTTCCGTTGCACTTCGGTGATGCCTTCCACATCGAACTTCAGGTTGTCCCACGGCGACGCGTTGCTGATCATGTACCAGCGCACGGCATCGGCACCGTATTGGTCCAGCGTCTTGAACGGATCCACGGCATTGCCGAGGCGCTTGCTCATCTTCTGGCCGTTCTTGTCCAGTACCAGCCCGTTGCTCACCACGGTCTGGTAGGCCACAGCATCTTGGGTCAAGGTGCCGATCGCATGCAGCGTATAGAACCAACCGCGCGTTTGGTCCACACCTTCGGCGATGAATGCCGCCGGAAATTTCTCCTTGAAGGTGGCCTCGTTCTCGAAGGGGTAGTGCCACTGCGCGTAGGGCATGGCACCGCTATCGAACCACACGTCGATCAGGTCGGTCTCGCGTTTCATCGGCTTGCCGCTGGGCGAAACGAGCACGATGTTGTCGACATACGGACGATGCAGATCCACCGTGTCGTAGTTGGCGTCGCTCATATCATCGGCGGTGAACGATGCGTACGGATCTTCCTTCATCACACCGGCTTTCACGGCCCGTGCGATCTCTTCCTTCAACTGCTTCAACGATCCGATGCAGAGTTCTTCATCACCATCATCCGTACGCCAGATGGGCAGCGGGATGCCCCAGTAGCGGCTGCGCGAAAGGTTCCAGTCCTGCAAGTTCTCCAACCAGTTGCCGAAGCGGCCCGTGCCGGTGCTTTCGGGTTTCCAGTTGATGGTCTTGTTCAGCGCGATCAAGCGGTCCTTCTTCGCCGTCACACGTACGAACCAACTGTCCAGCGGGTAGTAGAGGATCGGCTTGTCGGTACGCCAGCAGTGCGGGTAGTTGTGCTCGTACTTCTCCACTTTCAGCGCGCGGCCCTCGGTCTTCAACTTGATGGCGATGCGTTCATCCACGCTGAGGTACTTGTCGCGGCCTTGCTTCTTCGCTTCGGCCTCCTGCTGTTCCACGCTGAGGTATTCGGCCTTCACGTACTCCCCAGAGAAGACCCCCATTCCAGCAACATACTTCCCTTGGCGATTCACAATCGGAAGAACGGCCTTCTCGACAGTGTACTTGTACTCTTCCACATCATCACCGCTTACATCGACTTCAATATCGAATCCGGGAGATCCATCTTCTCTGTCGTCCTGAACAGTATAGATCCCCTTGATGTCATTCTTGTCCGCAACGCGTTTGTCATCTGCACCGAATGTTGGGCTGATGTGAACGATGCCCGTTCCATCCTCAGTTGTGACGAAGTCACCAACCACTACTCGGAATGAATCGGGGTTGTTCGCGAAGTACTTTGAAACCACAGGGAGGTCTCCGAAAAGCGGCTCATACGTGAGCTCCTCAAGTTCGAAGGATTCGTATGTCCTCAATACTTCGTATGGGATTCTCTTATCACCCTTTACGTAGTCAGCGAGTTTGAGGTCTTTATCCTCTGCCTTGAACCATCTTGAAAGAAGCTCCTTAGCCAGCAGGACTACGATTGGATCATATGTATAGGCATTAAATGTCCGGACGGACACGTAGTCGATCATAGGACCGATCGCAAGAGCGGTGTTCGACGGCAGTGTCCATGGAGTAGTAGTCCATGCTAACAGGTAAGCAGGGTCTTCAATTCCAAGGATTCCCCTTTTGTGCTCGGTTTCTCTGAGCCGGAACATCGCCACCACGCTGGTGTCCTTCACCGGCTTGTACGTACCGGGCTGGTTCAATTCGTGAGAAGAAAGGCCCGTTCCCGCAGCGGGGCTGTATGGCTGGATGGTGTAGCCTTTGTACAGGAAACGCTCCCCTGTCTCAGTGCGCTTCTCGTACAGTTGCTTCAGCAGGTGCCACACACTCTCGATATACTTGGTGTGGTAGGTCACGTACGGCTTCTCCAGGTCCAGCCAGAAGCCGATGCGCCGCGTCAGGTCGTTCCACACATCGGTGTAGCGCATCACGGCTTTTTTACATGCCGCGTTGTACTCTTCGATGCTGATCTTCTTGCCGATGTCCTCCTTGGTGATGCCGAGCTCCTTCTCCACGCCCAGTTCGATCGGCAATCCGTGCGTGTCCCAACCGGCTTTGCGGTCCACACGCTTTCCTTTCTGGGATTGGTACCGGCAGAAAATGTCCTTGATGGTTCGAGCCATTACGTGGTGAACACCAGGTAGTCCATTTGCGCTCGGTGGGCCTTCATAAAAGACGAAGGCTTGTTCTGCCTCCCTCAGCGTACGTAGCTGTGCAAATGTTCCCTCCAACTCCCAAAGCGCAAGTACCTCACTTGCTATTCTAGGAAGATCGAGTTCGGAATACTGAGAGAATTTCAGTTGGTTCTGTTGCATCTTAGAACGAAAGCCCCATATAGGCTAAGAATGTTACGTGGCCGCGATGGGGCCGATGGCTTGTGCGACATCGGCCCCTCTGACGGTGTCTGTCTTCAAAGTTCAACTAACGCCTCTTCGAGGATTTCAGCCATGGCGGCGATAGACTGCGTTAGTTCGAAATGGAATCGAATTGTCCCATCAGCCTCGTTTGTGCGGTTCATTCGTACGTTCTCTACAGTAATGAGCTGCACGGCGGGCAGCGCCGCCATAACATCGATGCTCACCCCTGGAATCGTGTAAGGATAAGAAGTGTAGCCGTAATACTTCTTACCAAGAGTCGTCTTGAATGTGAAGCTACTGGTGACAATAAGACCGTTGACACCAAGACGAATCGCTGTGGCGTTATAGGGGGCATCAATTTCAGTTACCTGCTCTCCGGGCAACAGGTTAAACGTTCCTTCTTCGATGTAGCTCTTACTAACGAGTTTTTCTCCGGTACGATGACCGATGGAGCTAGCCTTTGCTGAGCCAACAAGTCGACCATCTTCATCATAAATCTTTGATGACCGCCCCACAAGTATGTGATTGCCATCGGAAATTGAATGAATGCTCCGGGCCTCACCAATTTCCCTGGCGCATACACCGAGCATTCTGTCACAACAAATGAGAATCACGAAGGCTGGGTCCCATTGGGGTGGTACTTGGTTTACTACAAGGTCCATGGAATATTGCCCACGGTCCATGTCTGCTTGCCCGCTCCCCGACACGTGCAAACCACAGTTGTTCACTAAGCCGGTCAGCTGGTATTCAACGTTGAGCGATTTCATTGGGTTGGTGTTTGAGTTTAGCCGAAGATAGCGAACGTCAGGACTTGCCGAATGAGAATGCCGGTCACCCGGTACCGTTCAAGGCTCTTGCCGAAGGTGTCCTCGGTCTCCCACTGCTTCAATACCTCCTCGGCGACCTTGGGCAGGTCGAGTTCATCATACTGCGGGAAACGCTTGTCCATGGCGGCTTTTTCGGGCCGCGAAGATAACCGATGCCGAGGTGCTGGCGCAGGTTCACGCCTGTAGCCTTCTCTTAGCCTTTGCGCGGTGCCCGTGTAGGCGCTGGCGCGCGTGCAGGTCGCGGTGCACGAGGCGCGCGCTGTGCCGGACTCGTGCGCGGCCTACCCGGTGCCGGTTGAGTGCGTGGCGCACGATCGGCGGGCCTTGTGCGTGGCGCCCGGCCGTCTTTACTGCGGGTTGTGGGCGGCCTGCCCTCGATGGTCCGCTGGCCCTGTCGGGTAGGTGGCGCGACACGCTGGCTTGGCTGCGTGCTTCGCATGGTGGCCCGTTGTTGACGAACCGGTGCAGTCGCCGTGCGGATCCTGGGCGAATGCGCCGCGCGCGGGGCGTACACCGCATGTGCATGTACCACGCGGCAGGTGTTGATGGGTCTGTACCAAGCGTGGTATGGGCGCTGCCAGCCATACCAAGCGCGCCAGCCCATGGGCCGCCACGGATGCCAGTACGGCGGGTAGTAGCCCCAGTACCAAGGCGAGTCCCACATCGCATACGCTGGACCGTAGATGTAAGTGACACAAGGCCACGACCACACGTTCACCCACACACGGACACGAACCAGTTCTGGTGCTGCGGGGCCTTTGCTCGGCATGGTGCCGGCATCCTCTTCGGTGAATGGCTCCACCATCACATCGGCACCATACAACTCCTCCGCACCGCGTATCTGGAGCAGGGCAGAGGCTTCACCGTTCTTCTCCAGTTCGATCACGGCAACGTCTTGCACTTCTTCTTTTGAAAGCGCCACCTGCATCACGATCGCATGCGCATCGCCCTCTTTGTGATCCACTACACGGATATAGTCCACTTGGCCATTGCCATCCAGGTCCAGGTTGTTCACCTTGTTCTCATCGGCATTCAGGGCGCGCTCGAAGCCCTCCAGGTCCTTGGCGCTCTTGAACTGTTCCAAGGCTGCTTGCAAGCTGAAACCATCGCCGGGAAGGCCGATGCTATCCGGCACGGTCCCTTGCGCTTTCGAATGTGCGGTGCCAGCAAGTATGGCCAGCAGGAACAGAAGCGTTCTCATGTCGTTCGGGGTTCTACCGGATACGACAACAAGTTCCGCGCCGGGTTTGATCCCGTGAAGGATGCTGAACAAGGGTTCCTCAGTGAGCCGAACGTAGCTCTTTGGCCAACCAACCGCTGTAGCGCTGCGCGTTGTGCCATTCCAAGTGCAGGCCATCCGTGGTCCGCCACTCGCGGTCCGCACGGATGTAGCGGTGCCCAGGGAAACGTTGGATGACCGCCTCACGCGTGCTGGTGGAAAGAGGGCTGCGCATCAGTTCTGCCGAGATGGGCATTTCCATGAAGACCACTTCGATGCCGTTCGCTTCCAACGCCGCTACTTCATTTTCCAACGTGGAGAGGAAGCGTTGCTGCGTGCTATCCGCAGGTGCTTTTGCGAAGAGGCCGCGGTTCGTGTCGAAGAGGTTCTCGCTCACCGCCATGCTATCGGGTTCGGTACTGCCGGGGCCTTCGCCTTCCTGCTTCATGCCCTTCTTCAACAGGCCCACCAATACGCCGGTGGGCTGATTTTCTTCGCGAAGAACGGGAGCTGCTTGGCGCAACTCGTACAGGCCGGGCTGGAACACGGCATCCAAGAACGCACGGTCCACTTCTTTGAAGATCATGTTCGTTTCGATCACCACGCGCTTGGGACGTTTGCCAGAACGGCGAACGAGTTCCAGGCCATCGTGAACACTGAGACCACCGAAGCTGAGGTTGCTCGTGTTCGGTGCGAGGCTATCGAGTTCGATGCGGAAACTGAGCGAGGAGCCTACGATCACCGTAGCGCTGGTGTCATCGGCCGCGAACACGTACTTCTCCGCACTGATGCGGTTGCCGCTGGCCTGGTGTTGCACCGTGTTCAGGTCCAGCTTCGCGAAATGGATGAAGAGCGCGTACCCGACAACGAGGATGGCGAAAATGATGAGCGAACGACGGATCATGCGCGGATCAGAACTGGAAGTAAATGAACGATGCGCCGCCGCCGGAATTCACCAGGATCAGGAATAGCATGATGCCGTAAAGCACCGGCTTGATCCGTGCCAATAATGGCTGTGGCTTCCGCGTCCACAGGTACATCAGGTGGTAGATGATCGCCGGAATGGAGAATAACACCGTGAAGAACATGATGATCGGCTGCACATTGCTGATATGCGTGTTGGTGAAGATGCAGCGCATGTAGTCGATCACATGGCTGAACTCCGGTAGCTTGAAGAGCAGCCAGGCGAGCGTGACCATGCAGAAGATGAACAACATCTGCAGCGGCTTGGGCAATTTCAGTTTCACCCCGCCATCTTTCATCAAGCGCTCCACTGCGAGCACGAGACCGTGGAAGAACCCCCAGACCGCGTAGCTCCATGCAGCGCCGTGCCAAAGACCACCGAGCACCATGGTGAGCATGAGGTTCCGGTACGTGTGGAACCCGCCCTTGCGATTGCCGCCCAAAGGAATGTACAGGAAGTCGCGTAGGAAAGTGCTCAACGAAATGTGCCAACGCCGCCAGAATTCGGCGAACGTGGTGGAGATGTACGGGAAGTTGAAGTTGATGGGGAAGTCGTAGCCGAACAACTTCGCCAAGCCGATCGCGATGAGCGAGTACCCCGCGAAATCGGAGAAGATCTGGAACGAGTAACCGAAGAGAAGCGTCACCAACGTGATGCTATGCATGTCGCGGAAGTAGGGGAAGGTGACCCAGAACGTCTGGTCCTTCAGATTATCCGCTACCACCATCTTCAGGAAGTAGCCCACCACCAACGAAGCGAACACGCTGTTCCAATCGATCTCCTTGAAATATTTCGTGCGGATCTGCGGCAGGAACTCGTGCGCTTTCACCACCGGACCTGCCACCAACTGCGGGAAGAAGCCTTTGAACGCCGCGATGCGAAGGCCGTGGCGCGCGATGCCTTTCACGACGATGGAGTCATAGTCTTCGACCTGCTTCCCTTTGTAGGCCTCGACCACCAAGCTGATGCCCTGGAAGGTGAAGAAGCTGATCCCCACCGGTAGAGGAATACTGACAAGGAATTGGCCGATGCTGGATGTTTCCGGGAAGAACGAGCGCCCGAACAACGGACCGTATTTGAAGAACAGCAGGATGCCGAGGTTGGCCACCACACCGAGCGTGGCGTACAGCTTCCGGTGTTGTTGCGGCCCGAAGACCACCGCGTAGCTGGATGCGATGTTGATGCCGATGGAAAGCAGCAGCAGCAGGAGCAAGGCCGGGTCGTTGTACGCGTAGAAAACGAAGCTGCTGATGACGATCGTGTGCAGCTGGAACCGATGCAATACCGGCAGGTAGTACAGCACGAAAGTAGGCAACAAGAGAAGAAGGAAGGGAACGCTGTTGAATAGCATGTACGGCCGCCGCAGGACAAAGAAAGCCCACGCAAGGGGACTTGAACGCCGGGGGAGGGGTAGTGGTTACGCACGAGGCATGGTGCACAGGAACAGCCGAAAAGCAAGAACCCCACCCGGCAGGTGCCGAGCGGGGTCCGGAGCGGGAGAGGAGAACGTTCAGCCTTGTTTGGTCAGCTGGATCTCACAGCTGATGCGCACTTCGTCACTGACCAGCACACCGCCGGACTCCAGCGCTGTGTTCCAGTTCAGGTGCCATTCCTTGCGGTTTATCTTGCCACTGATGGTGACGCCGGCCTTGGTATTGCCCCAAGGATCCTTCGTTACACCGCCCCATTCCACACCCAATACGATGGGCTTGGTGAGGCCGTTGATGGTGAGGTCGCCAACAAGATCCCAGCTGCCGTCGTGGTCGATCTCCTTGGTGCCTTTGGCAACGAAGGTGATGCGTGGATGCTTCTCGATGTCGAAGAACTCCGGGCTCTTCAAGTGTGCGTCGCGCTGCTCGTTACCCGTGGTCACGCTCGCGGCATCGGCCCAGAATTCGATGCGCCCTTTGCTCAGGTCATCACCCAGCACTTCGATGTCGGCACCGAATTTCTGGAAGCTCCCCGTCACCGTGGTGATCATCAGGTGCTTCACCTTGAACTGGATCTCGCTGTGGACCGGGTCGATGGTCCATTTCGTCAATGTCTTCGTTGCTGTTTCCATGATTTGTCAATCCGGGCTTGACCCGGAGTCTTGTTAGTTTCCTAGGTTCTCCTTAGTTGTTCATTTTTCCAGCAGGGGTGTGAACTGTAAAGCCCTCACACTTCCATCGGCACGTCCATCAGTAGGATGCGTGCGCCGTTCTTTCCTGTGGTGATGTCGAGGTTCTCCACGTCCCACACACCAAGGCCGTCGCGCTGTTCCAGGGCCTGGCCATTGATGGTGGCTTCACCTTCAATGATAAATGCGTACACACCGTTTCCAGCGCGCTTCACGCGGTAGTCCACCGTCTTGCCACCGTCGAAACGGCCCAAGTTGAACCACGCATCCTGGTGTACCCACACACCAGCATCGTCCGGGTCTGGTGAGAGCACTTGTTGGAAAGCGTTCTCGCTCGCTTTTGGGTCCAACCCGATCTGCGCATAGCGCGGGGTCACGTTACGCTTGCGTGGGAACATCCAGATCTGCAGCAGACGCAATTCCGCGTCCGCCTTGTGGTTGAACTCACTATGCGTGATACCCGTGCCAGCGCTCATCACCTGCACTTCGCCGGCGTTGATGGTGCCGCTGTTACCCATGCTGTCCTTGTGGGCAATGGTGCCCGCCAAGGGAATGGTGATGATCTCCATGTTGTCGTGCGGATGGGTGCCGAACCCTTTGCCCGCCGCGATGGCATCATCATTCAGCACGCGCAACACACCGAAGTGCATGCGCTCGGGGTCATAGTAGTTCGCGAAGCTGAAGGTGTGGTGTGCGTTCAGCCAGCCGTGGTCGGCGTGCCCCCGGGTCGCCGCTTTGTGCAATACCATGTTGCTCATGACTCGTGCGTTCTCTGTTGGTAAATGGTTGAACCCGACCACCTCTTTCTCTGGGTCGGCTGCGCTAGCAGCTTTGCCCATGGTGGCTAGTGCTGTGCCACCCAGGACACTGTTGCGGAGGAATGTTTTGCGGTCCATGATGGTGCAAATATATTCCATGGAAAATAAATTCATGGAGGATGTCGGATCAACCTTGGATACCCAACAAGCCTACCGCTCCTTCTTGTGAGGTCCCCGTTCCCTGTGCCATATCGCCGCGCACACGAGCCGCACACGCTGGCACGTTAGCCTTGCCACCCCATGTCGCTCAACGCTCCGGCCTCTTTCCTTTCTGCGGTTAACCTGCCGGTTACACGAGCCGAACGCCATACTTGCTATGTTTGACCCCCGCCGCTGTCAGACCTTGACCGGCGTTCTTTGATCACGACAACAACAACACCCTCACCTTAAGTAGACCCCAATGAGCAACGTGAAGAGCGGGAAAGCGAACTCCTTGTTCGTGGCCATCGTGTTCCCCTTGGTGCTGATCATCAGCGTGTCCTTTTACATGTTCGTGCTCGGCTCCCCGGACAACTTCCAGAACGGTGACCCTGTGCATGGGCACCCGGTGGATGTGAACCCCGGAAAGCTGTACGGCACTATTTACAAGGGCGGGTTCATCGTACCCATCCTGATCAGCATCAACTTGATCGTACTGATCTTCTCGGTGGAGCGCTTCATCACCCTTGGCCGCGCCAAAGGGAAGGGCCGCATCGATGAGTTCATCGTGAACGTGCGTCAGCACTTGGTGAACGACGATGTGGACAAGGCCGTTGTGGTGTGCGATGAGCAACAAGGCTCCGTGGCCAACGTGATGCGAAGCGGACTGGAGCGGTACAAGACCGTGCTCTACGATGCAACGCACGACAAGGAGACCCGCTTGCAGAGCGTGAAACAGGAACTCGAAGAGGCCACGGCCCTCGAACTGCCCATGCTCAGCAAGAACATGGTGATCCTTTCCACCTGCGCCAGCATCAGTACCCTCATCGGTCTTATCGGTACCGTATTGGGGATGATCAAGGCCTTCAGTGCGTTGGCCACCTCCGGCACCCCCGATGCCACGGCACTCTCCACTGGTATCTCCGAGGCCCTCATCAACACGGCCCTCGGTATCGCAGGCTCCACCTTGGCCATCATCTTCTTCAACTACTTCAGCAACCGCATCGATGCCATCACCCACGGTATCGATGAGGCTGGTTTCAGCGTGAGCCAGACCCTGGCGAACCGCAAGTAAGGGCGGAAGATCTTCCGCCCGCTTGCGGTCGCGGTGGGTCGTCCTATACCATTAACACGAAGCAGCATGTCAAAGATCAAAATGCCCAAGAGCAGTCCGAACCTGGACATGACTCCCATGGTCGACCTTGCCTTCCTGTTGGTGACCTTCTTCATGCTCACTGCACAATTCCGTCCGGAAGAAGCAGTGGCCGTGGATACGCCTTCGTCCATGTCCCAATCACCCATCCCCATGACCAACATGATGACCATCGTGGTGGACACCACCGGGAAGGTGTTCTGGGATTTCACCGACAAGGGCGTGCGGATCGCCGTATTGGAAGAGCTCGGCAAACGCGTGAACTACGTGCCTACCGAAGAAGAGAAGATCAAGTTCGTGAACGCCGGGCCCATCGGCGTCCCCATCCAGGACCTGAAAGCCCTGCTCAGCCTGGAGACGGGTTCCGAGCGCAAGGAATTCATGGCCCAGCATGAGGGTATCCCTATGGACAGCACCAACAACCAGTTGCGCGATTGGATCATGATCACCCGCAACATCTTCTACAACGATGCCGGGCAGAACCCCGTCGTAGCCCTCAAGGCGGACGGCAACACCGTTTACAACCGCGTGGCCGAGGTCATCCGCACCTTCCAGTCGCCGGGTATCCAGATCAGTAAGTTCAAGATGATCACCGACCTCGAAGCGTCGAGGATCTAGAGTAGAACCGATCGAACCTTTCCGTGAAGCGGGTGTACCGCCTTGCAGAAGTTCGATGAAAGAAACACACCATGGCACAAGTACCGGAAGGGGGTGGTGATAGCGGCGGGAAAGGGAAACGACGCGCCAAGAAAGCCAATACGCACATCGACATGACGCCGATGGTGGATCTGGCCTTCTTGCTGCTGACCTTCTTCATCCTCACCACCACCATGTACAAGCCGAGTTCGCTGCAGATGACCTATCCGGTGCCCCCACCGCCGGATGCGCCACCGCCGCCGCCAACTCAATTGAGCAACGCCATTACCCTGTTGCTCACCAAGAACGACCAGATCTTCTACTACCTCGGCGAGTTCCGCGATCAACCAACCGAGAAAGGGCCGCCCACGACGTTGGAGCGTACGGACTTCAGCAAGGTGCAGAAGCTTTTGGTGGATCAGAACAAGGCCACCATCGCGCAGCTGAACGATGTGGCCCGCCAGTTCAACGAGAAGAAGATCACCGAGGACGAATACAACGCGAAACGCAAGGAGATCAAAGGCACCAAGGAGAACCTGAAGGCCATCATCAAGACCGACAAGGATGCCAGGTACCGCAACATGATCGACATGGTCGATGAAATGGACATCAGCGGGATCGGCTCCTATGGCGTGCTGGACACCTTGAAGGCGGCGGAACAGGTGTTGCTCGACATCGAAAAAGCAAAGCTCTGAGCCATGGAGTACATCATCTTCATCGTCATCCTGCTCGGCCTTTCCATCGCTATGGCGATGGACCTGAGCTGGAACAACGTGCTCACCACCACCCGCAACGATATGGTGTTCGCCGATCGCAACCGGGAGTACGGTGCGTTCGTGCTGCGTCGCGATTACTCCAAGCGGTTGTTGATGGCCTTGGTGGGTTCGGTGCTCGTTTTCAGCTTGGCCGTGGGGCTTCCCAAGATCATCGCTGCCTTCAGTGGAGAAGCCGAGGTGGCCGACGCCAAGAAGATCGTGGATGTGAACCTGGATCTTTTCGAAGAAGAGAAGAAGGAAGAACCACCGCCGCCGCCAGTCGAACCTCCGCCACCGGTCAAGATCGAAAGCGTGCAGTTCACCCAGCTCGAAGCCGTGGATGAGCCCGTGGAAGAGCCACCTCCTACGCAGGAAGTACTTACCGAGACCAATGCTGGTGTGGTAACGCAAGAAGGAGCGAAAGTGGACGAACCACCACCGCCTGTCGAGGTTGAGCCGCAGATCTTCACCATCGTGGAAGAGATGCCATCCTTCCCTGGTGGCGAAGCCGAATTGTTCAAGTACCTCGGCAAGACGGTGAAGTACCCGCCCATGGCGCAGGACGCGGGCATCACCGGTGTGGTGTACATGACCTTCGTGGTGGACGAGAACGGTAAAGTGAAGGACCCCAAGGTGCTTCGCGGCATCGGAGGCGGTTGCGACGAAGAGGCTATCCGTGTGGTGAAAGCTATGCCCGCTTGGGAGCCTGGAAAGCAGCGCGGTAAGCCGGTGCGGGTCCAGTACAACCTACCCATCCGTTTCACGCTGCGATGATCAACTAGAAGAGCGGCGAGGAAGCCGCTCTTCTTCTTTTTGATGCAAGCCTGATGTCCTTCGAAAGCATTTCCCGGCTGTTCATGTCCGCGTTCTACTTGATCGCCGGTTGTGTGCTGCTGTTCACTGATCTGTTCGCCGATCGCATCACCGACTACCGCAACGAGATCGGTGGTGTGCTTATCGGATATGGCATCCTGCGCTTCTTCCTTTGGCAACGGTGGAACAAGTCCCAACAAGAGGACAACCAATGATCGCGCGCACCCTGCTCTTCACGCTTTTACTGGCGGCCTGCAAAGGCAAAGCACCGGACCCGCAACGCGATGATGTGCCCACGAAAGGGGATATCCATATCGTAGCCGACAAGGACCTGGAGCGCATCATCGAGGCTCAGCTTCTCGTGTTCCAGAGCATCTACGCTGATGCCAAGGTGCATGTACGTTACCTGGCCGAAGCCGACCTACGCGAGGCCATGCAGAACGATTCTGTACGCGTGGTGTTCACTGCTACGCTGCCCGGTGCCGATGAGGCAGCCTTCTTCCGCACACGCAACCTGTACCCCGACAACGTGCCGATCCTGACCGAAGCGATCGCTGTGATCAAAGCACCTGGAGCGGCCTCGGATAGCGTGTCCGTGGAAGATCTTCGACGTGCGCTCACTGGGGCCAGCACTACGCGAGTGCTCTTTGAAGATGCACGTGGCGGTGTGGTACGCTCGGTGATCGATTCTCTCCTCGGTGGCCGGGCCGATGCACTGAAGAACGTTTCGGCAGTGAACAGCTTGGATAGTTTGCTCGCCAACTTGGCCAAGTCCCCGAATGCCATCGGCTTGATCTCCTTTGCCCGGATAAGCGACCTGGACGATCCTGTGTGCAAGGATCTTCGCGCGCGCATGACGCTCTGCCGGGTATCGGCCAACAGCCCGGCTACGTTGCCCAACCAATCCAACCTCGCCGATGGCCAATATCCCCTGCGCCGCAAGTTGTACGCGGTCTTGAAGGAAGGAAAAACGGGTCTTGGCACCGGTTTTGTTTCCTTTGTAGCCGGCCATAAGGGCCAGCGTATCATCCTCAAATCCGGCCTAGCGCCGCAGACCATACCTGGTCGGGATGTGGAGCTGGTGACGAACTAAGAACATGAAGCAGAACAACTTCCGCAACGCCCTGATGATCACCGCTTTGGCCGGTGTGTTGAACGCGAACGCACAGAGCATTCCTGAAGCCATCGCCCTTACCGAGAGCGAACGTTTCGAACGCGCGGGCTCCATCCTCCGTGGCCTGCTGCAAGCCAACGCTACCGATGGAGAGGCCTGGTTCTACCTCGGCGAGAATTATTTCGAGAACGACCGCGAGGACTCCGCCGCCTATTGCTACAACAAGGGTGTGGAGGTGAATCCACGCCAGCCACTGAACCATGTGGGCCAAGGCAAGGTGCTTTGGGTGAAAGGGCAACGCGATGCCGCCATAGCCAAATTCACGGAGGCCATCACCATGGCTACCGATAAAGCGAACAAGTTCCCCAAGAAGGTACAAGCCCAAACACAGCGCGAGGTGGCCGAAGCGTATGCCAGCGGAACGAGCCAGGATTGGGCAAAAGCCATGGCGGCGGTGGATGCTTCCATCGCTCTGGATGCCACCGACCCCGAGGCGTACATCTTGAAAGGCGACATCATGTGGGGCCAGAACCCGACCGATGCATCGCAGCCGATCGGATTGTACAAGAAGGCATCGGATCTGCGCACCACCAGCGCCAAGCCGATGTCTCGCCGTGGCCTGGTGTACCACCGCGCCAAGAACTACGATGCAGCCATCGCGGAGTACGACAAAGCCATCGCCATCGAGCCGGGCTTCGCGCCAGCCTACCGTGGCCGGGCGGAATCGCACTTCGGCAAGCGCGATTTCCAGAAGGCCAAGGCCGATTACGACGAATACCTCAAACTGAACTCCGGCAGCCAGAGCGCCATGGTGCGTTACGCGCAGTTCCTGTACTTGGTGCAAGACTACCAGCAGTCACTGGACCTGATCAGCAAGCTGCAGACCACCGGAGTGGACAACAATACGCTGATGCGGATCAAGGGCTACAACCAGGTTGAGCTGAAGGATTCGGTGAATGCCATGACCACACTCGACGCCTATTTCGCGAAACAACCGCAAGAGAAAGTGATCCCGAGCGATCTGCAGTATTACGGCCGTGCCGTTGCCCTCACGGGCAACGATTCGCTTGCGGGCGAGAAGATCATGGCCGCGGCAGCCATGCCCAATGCTGACCCTGAACTGTACATGGAAGCAGGGTCCTACTTCCAAAAAGCGAAGATGTTCAGCCGCGCGGTAGCTGCTTACCAAGCCAAGACGAACTCCGCGAAAGTGGCTGTGAACGACTGGTACTACCTCGGTGGTGCCGCCATCAAAGCCGGTGAATTCGCCGTGGCCGATATGGCTTGGACCAAGTACATCGAGAAACAACCGAACATCTACCAAGGATACCTCGGTCGTGCTCGCGCCAACGTTGGACTGGATCCGGATAAGCAGACCTGGCAGGCAAAACCATTCTTTGAGGATGCCTTGCGCAGGATGAAGCCGGAAGAGGTGACCAAGTCCCCACGCGATGCCGAAGAGGCGATGTTCTACCTCGGCTTCTACAACTTCTACTCCACCAAGGATCTGCCCGCCGCGAAGTGCTGGTTCGAAAAAGTGAAGACCGTGAATGCGGGTACCAACAACACCAAGGTGGCCAACGATATGTTGCTCAGCAAAGAGCTGAAGGACGTGACGCCAGCTGCCTGCGAGCTGTTGTGATCATTCCTGAATAAGACGGTGGAAAGGGATCTTCGGATCCCTTTCTGCTTTCCGGTCAAGACCATCCGCTTACATTGGGCATCCATGGGACTGTTCCGCAAGAAGCGGCTGAGTACGGTAAGCGAGTTGGAGGGCGAGATCCACGGTGGCGACAAGCTCGGCCGTCACCTAAGCGTTCGTGACCTCACGTTCTTTGGTATCGCGGCGATCATCGGCGCGGGCAGCTTCAGCAGCATGGGCACGGCGTGCTTCAATGGCGGGCCCGGCGTTGTGCTGCTCTTCATCATGTGCGGCGTGGCCTGTGGCTTTACCGCATTGTGCTACGCTGAATTCGCTGCGCGTGTCCCTGTAAGTGGAAGCGCCTACACCTACGCGTACGTCAGCTTCGGGGAACTCTTCGCGTGGATCATCGGCTGGGCGCTGCTCATGGAATACAGCATTGGCAACATCTACGTGGCCTTCAGCTGGAGCGGGTATTTTACGAATCTACTAGAAGGCTTCGGCGTCCATCTCCCGGAGTGGTTGACCATCAACTACACCGCATCACACAAGGCATTCCTAGGTGGTGTGGCCGGTGAAGGCACCACAGCATGGTCCACAGCGCCAATGCTTGGCAACCTCCGCGTCATCTTCGATCTACCCGCCGTGGTGATCAATGGGTTGATCACATGGCTCGTCTACGTGGGTGTGAAGGAAAGCCGCAACGCGAGCAACGCCATGGTGATCGCGAAACTGGCGGTGATCGTGCTGGTGATCATCGTGGGTGCTACCTACGTGGACATCGACAATTGGACGCCTTGGATGCCGAATGGTTTTGGCGGCGTGATGGCCGGCGTGAGCGCGGTCTTCTTCGCCTACATCGGTTTCGATGCCGTGAGCACCTTAGCCGAAGAGAGCAAGGACCCGCAACGCGATCTGCCCAAAGGAATGATCCTGAGCCTGGTGATCTGCACGGTGATCTATATCCTGCTCGCATTGGTGTTGACAGGCATGGTAAGCTACAAGCAGCTCGGTGTGAGCGATCCCTTGGCCGAGGTGTTCGCTCTTCGCGGTGTGAAGTGGATGCTCTTTGTCGTAAGCCTTGTAGCCGTGGTGGCCATGACCAGTGTGATGCTCGTGTTCCAGTTGGGACAACCACGCATCTGGATGAGTATGAGCCGCGATGGCCTATTGCCGAAGCGCTTCGCCAGCATCCATCCGAAGTACAAGACGCCCGGCTTCAGTACCATCGTGACCGGTCTTGTGGTCGGTATCCCGATCTTCTTCACCGATGAGAATTTCATCCTGGATTTCACCAGCATCGGCACCTTGTTCGCTTTCGTCCTTGTATGCGGCGGTGTGTTGATGCTGCCGCGTCGGGAGCGTACACCCGGTCGATTCAATCTTCCCTTCATCAACAGCAAATGGATCGCACCGGGCCTTTTGCTGGCGATCGTTGGCCTGCTGCTGACGAAGGTGCCATCGTATTTCCCGGGACTGCTGGATCTATCCGGTGAACACGCCGCGCAGAACATTCCGCAACTGGTCTTCTGGCCGCTTTGTGCAGTGGTCGTGATGCTGGCGCACGGGAAACAGTGGTCGTTGATCCCTGTGCTGGGCCTGCTTTCCTGCTGCTACCTGCTCACCGGCATGGCCGTTAGCAACTGGCTCTGGTTCGGTGTCTGGCTGGTGATCGGCCTGCTCTGTTATTTCGCCTACGGATACCGCCACAGTAAACTCGCCCCTTCGCGATCATGATGTCCAAGAACAACCGCCTCACGCTTTGGATCCTCGTCGCGATGGTGCTCGGCATCATCGTGGGCTACGCCATGCATACGGGCATGGAAGAGGCCGCGCGCAAGGAAGTCGCCGACAACCTGAAGATCCTCACCGAGGTCTTCCTTCGCTTGGTGAAGATGATCATCGCGCCGCTCGTATTCAGCACCCTGGTGGTGGGCATCGCGAAGCTGGGTGATATGAAGACAGTCGGCCGCGTGGGTGGTCGTGCGCTGCTCTGGTTCATGTCCGCTTCGCTGATCAGTTTGTTGCTGGGCATGGTGCTCGTGAACTTCCTGAAGCCCGGTGTGGGCCTGCAGTTGGAGGCCAGCGGGGATGTCGCAGATGTCATCGGCAAGACGCAATCGTTCACGCTGAAGGATTTCATTGCGCACCTGTTCCCAAAGAGTATCGTGGAGGCCATGGCCACGAACGAGGTACTGCAGATCGTTGTCTTCAGCCTCTTCTTCGGTGTGGCTTGTGCCAGCATCGGTGAGTACGCCAAGCCGGTTGTGAAGCTCTTGGAAAGCGTCTCCCACGTGATCTTGAAGATGGTGGGCTACGTGATGAACTTCGCGCCGCTCGGCGTGTTCGGCGCCATCGCGGCGGTGATCGCCATTCACGGCTTGGGTGTGCTGGGTACGTACGCGGTCTACATCGGCCAGTTCTACCTGGGAGTTGCGCTGCTCTGGATCATCCTGCTTGGTGTGGGCTTCCTTTTCCTCGGTGCGCGCATGAAGGAGCTGATGCGCCGCATCATACAGCCTGTTACGATCGCCTTCAGCACCACCAGCAGCGAGGCCGTGATGCCCAAGCTGATGGAAGAGCTCGAGCGCTTCGGCTGCAAGGACAAGGTGGTCAGCTTCGTCCTGCCGCTGGGCTACAGCTTCAACCTGGACGGTAGCATGATGTACATGACCTTCGCCAGCCTCTTCATCGCGCAGGTCTACGGCATCACGCTCGACTTTGGTACGCAGATCACCATGCTGCTCACGTTGATGCTGACCAGCAAAGGCATCGCCGGTGTGCCACGTGCATCACTTGTGGTGGTGGCCGCCACGCTAGGCATGTTCGGCATCCCCATCGAAGGCATCGCGCTGATACTGCCGATCGACCACTTCTGCGACATGGGGCGTAGCGCTACGAACGTGGTGGGGAACGCCATCGCTACCAGTGTGGTGAGCAAGTGGGAAGGGGAGCTAGGGCACTAAGCGACACTCGTCAACTCGTTGATCGATTCAACGAGTCTTGATGACGCGCGAGACTTTGGAGACCCTGGAAGCCCGCTTGGCCAAGGTCGGTTTGCTCTTCTGAAGCCTGAGGGGTTTCCGCGTGACCTTCTGTCTGGTCCCAAGTGAATCGACACTCAAGTCGCCCGCGTAAAGCGAGGCGAAAGGAAAGGACATGTCCCAATCTCCCCAGATGATATCCGCGCGTCCATCGATAGTGAACTTCTTGAAGCGGGTGATGTCCAAGAACTGTGCAGCCATCGGGTTCTGACCCGGCTGAGTAAGGAACGTGTGGAAGTCGATCTCGGTGGAGTGACCATCAGTGAATTCGAAACCGATCCGGTAGTCCACAATGTGCTTGGCACGCTTGATGAAGATGTTCTCGGGGATGTTCATCACTTGATGCGTTTCGTAATGCGTTCAGGACTCACACGCTGCTTCAATACGAAGTACTCGTTCCATTTCCGTGCGATATCCCGCGCCATGGCCTTCACGAAGGCTTCTGCTTCCCGCTTTTGAGTAGGCGGAAGTGGGCGTTTGTTGGAAAGCTTACGGAAGACGACCTCGACTACTTCACCATCCACGATGATGAGCTCGAGAACGGATTCATTTGCTCCGTAGCGAACATGTACATGGATCGGGCTGTGTTCATTGCTGAACATCAAGAATACCAGACCGAAATACTCGTAGAGCTTAGGCACTTACCAAAGTTAGTGGGCGAACACCGCTAAGACCATAGCGCACTCACATCCGCAGCAACCCCGGCATCACGCCCAAGGCCACCACGGCGATCCCGCACAACGAGATCACCAGCCAGTTCAGCGGGGCTACCACCAGTTGCAAGCCGCGCTCGCCGGGCGTGAAGGCCTCGCGGATCACGATGACGTAGTAGTAGATGCCCACCAGCGCCATCACCACCGCGAAGGCCGTGGTGAGCAGGTAGCCGTTGGCCAGACTGAGGACGAACACGCGGTACTTCGCCACGAACCCGGCGGTGAGCGGAATGCCAGCGAGTGAGAGCAGCAGCAGCATGGTCACGATCGCCAACCACGGATTGCTGCGGAACAAACCGCGGAAGATGTGGATGTGCTCGTCGCCTTTCGCTGCGCGTTTGGCAAGGGTGAGCACGATGAAGAGACCGACCGTTGCGAGCGCGTAGGTGCCGAGGTAGTAGAACAGCACGTCCGGTGTGCGTGCATCGAAGCCGAGGAAAGCGAGAAGCAGGAAACCCGTGTGCGCAATGCTGGAGTAGGCCATCAAGCGCTTGAACTGCGTTTGGCGCAGCGCCACGATGTTGCCGAGGAACAGCGTGCAGACAGTCATCAGGATCAGCATGGTGTGTACGGCTTCCGGCAGTTGCATGTGGCCGATGAAGCGGTAGAACGCTGCGAAGGCGGCGGTCTTCACCACGGTGCTCATGAACGCGGTGACCAGCGTAGGTGCGCCTTCGTACACATCGGGACTCCAGAAGTGGAACGGCACAGCGGCGACTTTGAACGCTACACCGGCGATGGTGAAGAACAAGCCGAGCAGGAACAACATGTCCGTTCCCGTGCCGATGCTGGCGGCGTGCGCCTCAATGGCGGGGAGGTCGAAGGAGGCCGTGGATCCGTACAACAACGCGAGACCGAGCAACAAGAACCCGGAGGCGAACGAGCCTTGCACGAAGTACTTGAACGCCGCTTCGCCACTGCGGAAACTGTCGCGCTTGCCACCCGCAAGGATGTAAAGTGGAATGCTCAGGATCTCGATGCCGAGGAAGAGCACGATCAGGTTGGAGAAGCTCGTGATCAACAGACCGCCGATCAGCGAGAAGAGCATCAGCGCGTATTGCTCGGCGACGTTCTCTCGCACCTTGGCGTAATAGTCGATGCCAAAGAGGAACAGCAGCACGGTGACCACGATCAGCACCATGGAGAAGGAACGTGCGTAGGTGTCGAACTGTACTAGACCTGCGAAGAGCGCGTTCTCCAGTTGCCAATCCGCTGCGAAAAAGACGAAGGCCGCTAGCAGGCCAACGATGCCGACCGGCGCCAACAGGCCGCGGTTGCCGAACAGCCCGAGGTACAACAGCACCACACCAAGCACGGAGATCAGGACCAGGGCGCTCATCTCAATTCAGCGATAGGCTCGAGAGCAGTTGTTGAACAGGGACATCCACGAGATCGAGGATGGGGCCGGGATACACGCCGAGGAATAGCGTGACGGCGATCAAAGGCACAAGAACAAGGTGGTCGCGTGTGGTGGCATCGGTCATTTCCAACGCCCACTTATCTGGACCGAGCATCACGCGTTGGTAAGCGAAGAGCATGTAGATCGCGCCCAGCACGATGGTGCTCACCGCCGCGAAGGCCAGCCAACCGTTCACTTGCCACAGGCCCGCGAACATCAGCCACTCACCTACGAAGCTCTGTGTCAATGGAAGCGCGACCGCATTGACCAACACCAGAAGGAACAAAGCGGCCAGCCTTGGAGTGCGCAGCTTCAAGCCGCCCATGGCGCCCATTTCGCTGCTGCCCACGCGCTCTTTCATGGCCCCGGAGATGTAGAGCATGCACACCACCAACAGGGCGTGCGCGAACGCTTGGTACAAGGATCCGCTCACACCGTAGCTGTTCCATGCGAAGAGACCCGCGCACAACAGACCGACGTGGCTCAGCGACGAGAACGCGATCAACCGCTTCAGATCCGATTGGCGGAACGCGATGATGCCGCCGTAGATGGCACCGATCAACGCAAGTACGATGACCGTCTCCTGCCAATGGATCACGCCTTGCGGAACGATCGGCAGAACGATCTTGATGATACCGTACAAGCCCATCTTCAACATGACTGCGCCAAGCACCATGGTGCCTTGCAGCGGTGCCATGGCATACGTGTCCGGCTGCCAGCTGTGGAAGGGGAAGATCGGCAGTTTGATCGCGAAGGCAAGGAACAAGACCCAGAACAACCAGATCTGCGTGGAGAGCGGGAAGTTCAACGCACCGATGGTCGCGAAGTCGCCGTTGAAGCCTGCGCCTTGGCCCAAGCAGTAGATGATCCCGAACAGTAACGACAGACCACCGAGCAAGGTGTAGATGAAGAACTTGACGGTGATCGCGCGACGGTGTTCGCCGCCCCAATACAGCAGGAAGAAGAAGACGGGGATCAGGGAGAGTTCATAGAAGATGTAGAACAGCAATGTGTTCTGCGCGAGGAAGACACCGAAGAGGAAGGTCTGTGTGAAGAGTAGCAACGCGTTCACCAGCGAAGGATGTTGCAGCTTTTCACCATAACCCGCCGCGATGATGAACGGGAATACCACGGCGGTGAGGATCAACATCAACAGGCCGACACCATCATAACCCATCACGAAACGCAGGCCCCACGCCGGAACCCAGTCCATGTTGTAGTGGATCACGGTGCCGCCGGTGTAGGCTGACCAAGCGAAGAGCACAACGCCCAGCGAAGCCAGCGTGGAGATCAACGCCACGTTCTTCGCCTGTTGCGTGGGCCGCAGGAACATCAACGCCAGCGCGGTGATGAAGGGGATGAGCAGGAGCAATGCGACGATCATCTCAGTTGCTCATGAGGGTGATGAGGAGGAAGACGATCATGCCACACAACATCGCCAGCAAGTGGAAACTCGTATTGCCGGTCTGCAGTTTGCGAACCACACCGCCCATGGCCAGTGCAGCCGCGCCAACGCCGTTCATCACCGGTACCATCACGTGGCGTTCCACCGTGGTGAAGAGATGCGTGCTGATCCAGCCGTACGGACGCTCGAACAGGGCAGCGTAAAATTCATCCAATCGCCAACGTTGCGCGATCAAGCGTTTGAAGAACGGCATGTCGGCCTCGGCACCTTCCAGCGTTGCCCGTTTCGCGAAGCGGCCGTAGGCCATGGCGATCGTGGCGAAGACCAAAACAGTGGTGATGCCCATCAGGATCCATTCCGTGGTTGCGCTCAGTCCGAGGTGTTCGTAGCGGATCGCATCGGCGGCGGTCTCGAGGAAGTGCTTCATCGGCTCGTGACCGCCGAAGAGGTGCGGAAGGTTCAGCAGACCACCGACCACGCTCAACACCGCGAGCACCATCAACGGGATGGTCATCGTCAGTGGACTTTCGTGCGGATGAGCCTTTCCGCGATACGTACCGTAGAACACCAGGAACAGCAAGCGGAACATGTAGAACGTGGTGAGCAGCGCACCGAACAACAGCAGGCCGAACAACACCGGCGAGTGCTGGAATCCGTAAGCCATGATCAGGTCCTTGCTGAAGAAGCTGCTCATCAACGGAAGGCCGGAGATCGCAATGGTACCGATGAAGAAGGTGATGTATGTGATCTTCACCGGACCATCCATCCGAATAGATGGAGGCGTAAGTGTAAGTGAGACGCGGCCCTTCAAGCCACCCATCTTGCGGATGTCCTGTTCGCCGCCCAGCGCGTGGATCACACTACCTGCCCCGAGGAACAGCAACGCTTTGAAGAACGCGTGGGTGGTCACGTGGAACATGGCCGCACTGTACGCACCCATGCCGAGCGCCACGAACATGTAACCGAGCTGGCTCACCGTGGAATAGGCGAGCACCTTCTTGATGTCGTTCTGGAACAAGCCGACACTCGCAGCGATCAACGCCGTCGCTGTGCCGACCCACAGGATGATGTCCTTCGTGAAAGGTGCGAGTTCGAACAACACCGAGCTGCGTACGATCAAGAAGATACCAGCGGTCACCATCGTCGCGGCGTGGATCAGCGCGCTCACGGGTGTGGGGCCGGCCATGGCATCGGGCAGCCAGGTGAACAAGGGAAGCTGCGCGCTCTTGCCAGTCGCGCCGATAAAGAGGAACAGCGTGGCGGCGATCATCAACGGATCGTTCATGCCACCGGTGGCCATGTCCATGATGCTCACGTACTCCAGCGTGCCGAAGCGTTGGAACAGCAGCACCATGCCGAGCACCATGCCCACATCGCCGATGCGGTTCATCACGAAGGCCTTGCGTGCCGCGTAGTTGTATTCGGGTGTCTTGTACCAGAATCCGATCAGCAAATAGCTGCACAGACCCACACCTTCCCAGCCGATGAAGGTGATCAGGAAGTTGCTGCCCATCACGAGCATCAGCATGGCGAAGCTGAAGAGGTTAAGCTGTGCGAAGAAGGTCGGTGCGCGCTCATCCTCGTGCATGTAGCCGATGGAGTAGAGGTGGATCAACGAGCCGATGCCCGTGACGATCAACATCATCGTAAGCGAGAGCGCGTCGATTCGCAACGCCAGCGGGATGTTCATGCCGCCCACGTTGATCCAATCCAACATGTGGACCGTGCGGCCCCCGGTGCTTGCATCGAAGCCCATGAACAACACGACGCTGGCAACGAAGGATGAGGCGATCAACGCAGTAGCCAGTCCACCGGCAACGTTCGCGCTCAACTTCCGACGCAACGAGGCAAGGATGATCGCACCCACCAGCGGGAGCACAGGAACGAGGATGGCGAGCAAGTCGGTCCTCATCCTTTCAGGCGGTTCAATTGGTTCACGTCCACGCTATCCACGTTGCGTTTCATCATCACCAGAATGGCCAGGCCCACGGTGACTTCCGCAGCCGCCACGAGCATGATGAAGAACACGAAGACCTGCGCGCGCGGATCGCTGTGGTAGGCGCTGAAGGCCGTGAGCAACAGGTTCACGCTGTTGAACATCAGCTCCAAACACATCAGGATGATGATGGTGTTGCGGCGGAACACCACACCGGCCACGCCGATGCTGAAGAGTAGGAAAGACAGAACGAGGTAGTGCTCCAGCGGAACAACACGAATGGCGGTGATGATGCCTTGTTCCATGGTCACGCTTTCCGGCGCTCGAGCTCGGCCGCGGTCAAGGGTTCAACAGGAGCGGTCGCAGCGGCCAACACCGCTTCTTTCTTGCCGAGCATCACAACACCCACCATGGCGCTGAGGAACAGCACGCTGCTCACTTCGAAGGGAAGCAGGAATTCATTGAAAAGCGACATGCCGACGCTGCGCACCAGACCAACGCCCGCATCGAATTCGTTCGCAGGGGCAACGGTGATGCCATGACGGATCGCAGCGACCAATGTGAGGAAGAACAAGCCACCGGCCAGCACCGCAGCGATGCGCGTACCGAGGCTCTTCATCGGCTCCGTCGCCTTGTTCAGGTTCAAGAGCATGATCACGAAGAGGAACAACACCATGATGGCGCCGGTGTACACGATGATGTGGACCATCGCCAGGAACTGCGCGTTCAACAACACATAGTGACCTGCGATGCTGAGGAAACAAACCACCAACGCGATCACGCTGTTGATGGGGCTGCGCGCGCTAACCACGATCAGTGCGCTGATGACGCTGATGGCCGCGAAGAGGTAGAAGAGGGCGACCATCACCGATTGTGCGCGTGGCGCTTCTCTTGTTTGAACTTCAACACGTCCGGTGTCTGGCGCTTGCTGATGTCGATGCGTTTCGTGGGATCCATCGGCTCCACCAATTCGTCCTTGCCGAACACGAAGGGCATGCGCAGGTAATCGGCTTGCACGATACGGTCCGTGAGGAAGATGGCCTCTTTCGGACAAGCTTCTTCGCAATCGCCGCAGTAGATGCAGCGCAGCATATCGATCTCGTAGACCGTGGCGTACTTCTCTTCGCGGTACAAATGCTCTTCACCCTTCTTGCGCTCACCGCTCACCATGGTGATGGCTTCCGCAGGGCAGGCCACCGCGCACAATCCACAGGCGGTGCAACGTTCGCGGCCTTTCTCGTCGCGTTTCAACACGTGTTGGCCACGGTACACGGCAGCGATCGGACGTTTCTGTTCCGGATATTGGATCGTGGGCTTCTTGCGGAAGAAGTGCTTGATGGTGATCAGCAGACCACCCACCATCGCTGGCAAGTAGATGCGCTCCATCAGCGTCATCTTCTTGTCGCTCACCACGCGCGACCGGTTCGTCAGGGGTTGCATCGCGGCGCTCATGGGAACAGGAGCGGTTTTACGTAGTACCAGCTACCGGTGAGCACGATGTTGAAGATGCCCAAGGGGATCAAGGTCTTCCACCCGAGGTTCATCAGTTGGTCGAAACGGAAACGTGGTGTGGACCAACGCACCCACATGAAGAAGAAGATGAAGAAGAAGGTCTTGGCGAACATCGCCGCCACACCGATGATCGTCGCCAGGTTCGGATCCAGGCCCAAGCGATCCAGGCCCGGCACGTGATACCCACCGAAATACAACGTGGCGATGACCGCGCTGCTGATGAACATGTTGGTGTATTCCGCGAAGAGGTAGAAGCCCAACTTCATGCTGCTGAACTCCGTGTGGTAACCGCCCACCAATTCAGTTTCGCACTCCGGCATATCGAACGGCGCCCGGTTCGTTTCCGCGAACGCGCACACGAGGAAGATGATGAAACCAAGTGGTTGTTGGATGATACCCCAGCCGTGCGCGATCTGGTTCTCCACGATGCCACTGAGGCTGAGCGTGCCGGTGAGCATCACCAGCGCGACGATGCTTAGGCCCATGCCCAGTTCGTAGCTCACCATCTGCGCCGCCGCGCGCACCGCACCGAGCAATGCGAACTTGTTGTTGCTGGCCCAACCGCCGAGCATGATGCCGTACACACCGATGCTGACCATCGCGAACACGTAGAGGATGCCGATCTCCGGGTCCGTGCCTTGTAGGTTGAAGGTCTCGCCGAAAAGCGTGAGTTCACCGCCCCACGGGATCACCACGCCGGTAAGCAGCGCGGTGGTCATGGCGATGGCAGGGCCGAGGAAGAAGAGCTTGCGGTTGGCTGTGGCCGGCACGAAGTCCTCCTTCATGAACATCTTGCCACCGTCGGCCAGCGGTTGCAGGATGCCGAACGGACCAGCGCGGTTGGGTCCGATACGATCTTGCAGGAACGCTGCCACTTTGCGCTCGCCATACGTACTGTACGCCGCCACAGTGAGCGTGATCACGAAGAGCACCAACAGGAAGATCGCGGTGGTGATCATCGGTCCTTGAGTTCTTTGCGTTTGGCCAGCTCGGGCACGTTCGGCGCGGGGCTGGTGAGCAAGGCTTGTTTGCGCTCCAGGTTGTAGTGGCCTTGGGCGATCACGCTGTGGCGATCGATCTGGCGAGGGCCTTCAACTGTCCAAGCTGCCAAGTCCTTCTTGTCGAACCGGCAGGTGTTGCAGATGAAGCTTTCCACTTCGCCCCACATGTCCTTGCGGCCTGTGACACGAAGCACTTCGTTGCCTTTCAGCCAAAGCACCACGTGGCCTTTGCACTTCGGGTTCTCGCAGTTGCGATGTGCATCCACCGGCTTGGTGAACCACACACGACTGGCGAAGCGGAACGTGCGGTCGGTCAATGCACCCACGGGGCACACATCGATCATGTTCCCGCTGAAGTCGTTCTCGATCGCGTTCTGGATGTAGGTGCTGATCTCGCTCACATCGCCGCGGTTGATCACCCCATGGACGCGGTCATCCGTGAGTTGATCGGCCACTTTTACGCAACGGTAGCAGAGGATGCAGCGCGTCATGTGCAGCTTGATCGTCTCGCCGATGTCGATCGGTTCAAAGGTGCGGCGCTCGAATTCGTAGCGGCTGGCCTCCTTGCCGTTCTCGTAGCTCAGGTCCTGCAAGTGGCACTCACCGGCCTGGTCGCAAATGGGGCAATCCAGCGGGTGGTTGATCAGCAGCATCTCCACCACACCGTTGCGGGCGTCCACCAGACCGGGGTCCGTGGTATTGGCCACCTCCATGCCGTCCATCACGTTCGTGCGGCAGCTGGCCACCGGCTTGGGCATGGGGCGCGGGTCCTTCTCGCTGCCCTTGGTCACCTTCACGATGCAGGTGCGGCAGTAGCCTCCGCTGGTCTTCAGCGAGGTGTAGTAGCACATCGCCGGCGGCACCACATGGCGGTCCGCCTTGTCGCGCTCGCCGATCATGCGCGCCGCTTGCAGGATCGTGGTCCCTTCAGGAACGTCGATCGCGATGCCGTCTATGGTGACCTTGGGCATGGGTTAAGCGGTCGCGAATTTGGCACTCTTCCTGAAAGGTTCCCTCGCAAAATGCTTCGGGTCCTTCACTTTTTCCCTGTGGGTGACGTGGTATTCGAACTCATCCCGGAAATGGCGGATCGCGGAAGCCACCGGCCAGGCCGCTGCATCGCCCAGCGGACAGATGGTATTGCCTTCGATCTTCCGCTGGATATCCCACAGCAGGTCGATGTCCTCGGTGCGGCCTTCGCCGTGCTCCAGGCGGTGCAGGACTTTCTCCATCCAGCCGGTGCCTTCGCGGCAGGGGCTGCATTGGCCGCAGCTTTCGTGGTGGTAGAAGCGGGCGTGGTTCCAGGTGCTGCGCACGATGCATTGGGCATCGTTGTACGCATAGAAACCGCCGGAACCCATCATGGTGCCTTGCGCGAAGCCGCCTTCGCTGAGGCTTTCGTAGGTCATCAAGCGGTTCTCGCCAGCAGGCGTCTTCAGGAACATCTCGTAGGGCACGATGGGAACGCTGGATCCACCGGGCACCACGGCCTTGAACGCACGACCGTCCACGCCGCCGCAGAACTCGTCGCTGTTGATGAACTCGTCGCATGTGACGCCGAGGTCGATCTCGTACACGCCCGGCCGCTTGATGTTTCCACCCGCGCTGATGAGCTTGGTGCCTGTACTCTTGCCGATGCCGATCTTGGCGTATTCCTCGCCACCGTCGTTCACGATGGGCACTACGGCCGCAATGGTCTCCACATTGTTCACCACGGTGGGACAGCCGTAAAGGCCTTTCACCGCAGGGAAGGGTGGCTTGATGCGCGGGTTGCCGCGTTTGCCTTCGAGGCTTTCCAGCAGGGCGGTCTCTTCGCCGCAGATGTAGGCACCTGCACCCACTTGGATGTGGATCTCGTGATCGAAGCCGCTGCCTAGGATGTTCTTCCCAAGCCAGCCCGCAGCCCGCGCTTCGGCGACAGCCTGCTCCATTATCCGGGCGACGTAGAAATACTCGCCGCGGATGTAGACGTAGCTGGTGTTGGCACCGAGCGCGAAGCTCGATGTGATCATGCCTTCAACCAGGATGTGCGGGATCCGCTCCATCAAGTAGCGGTCCTTGAAGGTGCCAGGTTCGCTCTCGTCGGCGTTCACCACCAGGTAACGGGGCACACCTTCGGGTTTCGCGAGGAAGCTCCACTTCATGCCCGTTGGGAAACCAGCGCCACCGCGACCACGCAGGCCGCTCTTCTTCACTTCCTCTACCACGGCATCGGGTGCCATGGTCTTCAGCGCTTTCTCCACGCTGCGGTAACCACCGTTCGCGCGGTAGCCTTCCAGCCCACGGATGCCGGGTTTGTCGATGTGCTCGAACAGGAGTTTGCGGCCCATCAGCGATCCGTGTAATTGGTGCGGGAATTCCGTGCGCGCAGTTGATCGATCAAGGCATCGGCCTTCTCGATCGTCAGGTCCTCGTGGAACTGGGCGCCGCATTGTAGCATGGGTGCGGTGCCACAACTGCCGAGGCATTCCACTCCCTTTAGCGTGAACATGCCATCCTTGGTAGTCTCTCCCGCGTGGATACCGAGTTTCTTCTCAAGGTGCGTGATCAGGTCATCGCTGCCGCGCAACATGCAGGGTGTGGTCCTACACACATCAAGCACGTAAGTGCCCACCGGGTGCAGGTTGAACATGCTGTAGAAGCTGGCCACTTCGTACACCTCGATGTGGCGGAGACCCATGACCTGCGCCACGGCGTCCATCGCGTTCACGCTGAGCCAGCCGTCGTTCTCGGCTTGCGCGATGTGCAGGATGGGGATCAGGGCGCTCTTGCTGCGGCCTTCGGGGTAGCGGGCCATGGTGGCCTTGCACTCGGCCAGCGCGGCTTCGCTGAAGGCGAACGGCTTTGTGCCGGCCGTGGTGGTGATGGGTCGTGTGCGAGCTGACATCACTTACAACTACCAGGGGTTGAACTTGGGATACCGTTCTGCTTGGCGATGCAGTCGTTGCAATAGGTCTTGCCATCACACCCACAAACACTTGGACAATCCATGGTGCATACCCTATCCACCGCTTTCAAAGCCGGGTCGTAACAGCTTGATTCCTTTCCACAGGAGCTCAACACTAGTGCAACGCTTGCGATGTGAAGGATGAACTCTTTCATGCGTCCAATTCGCCAGCGATCACGTTCATGCTGCTCATGGTGAGGATCGCATCGCTCAACATGCCGCCTTTGATCATTTCAGGATAGGCCTGGTAGTAGATGTAGCAAGGCCTGCGCAGGTGCAGACGGAACGGCGTGCGCCCACCGTCGCTTACGAGGTAGAAGCCCAGTTCGCCGTTGCCGCCTTCCACACAGTGGTACACTTCACCAGCGGGGACTTCGGTCTCGCCCATCACGATCTTGAAGTGCCAGATCAACGGCTCCATGGCACTGTACACGTCCTCTTTCGGGGGAAGGACCCACTCCGGAACATCAGCGCGGAGGCTGGTCTTGTCGCTGAGCTTTTCCAGTTTCTCCAGCGCTTGGCGGATGATGGAAATGCTCTGCCGCATCTCTTCCTGGCGCACGGTGAACCGATCGTACGTATCGCCGTTGGTGCCTACGGGAATGATGAAGTCGAAGTCCTGGTAGCTGCAGTAGGGGTCGGAAACGCGCACGTCGTAATCCACACCCGCAGCGCGCAAGTTGGGTCCGGTGAAGCCGTAGGCCAGTGCCCGCTCTCCGCCGATGGGTCCACAGCCGATGGTGCGGTCCATGAAGATGCGGTTGCGCAACAGCATGCTGTCGAATTCCTTCAGACCTGCAGGCAGTTCATCCACGATGTGGCGGATGCGTTTCCATGCCAAGTCGCTGAAGTCGCGCTCCCAACCGCCGATGCGGCCCATATTGGTGGTGAGGCGCGCGCCGCAGATCTCCTCGTAGATGTCGTAGATCTTCTCGCGCCACTGGTACACGTAGAGGAAGGGCGTGGTGGCACCGGCGTCCTGCCCGATGATGGTGTTGCAGATGATGTGGTCGGCGATACGCGCCAGCTCCATCACGATCACCCGCATGTATTCCACACGCTTCGGAAGCTCGATGCCGATGAGCTTCTCCATGGTCATGTGCCAGCCCATGTTGTTGATGGGCGAGCTGCAATAGTTCATCCGGTCCGTCAGCGTGGGGATCTGGTAGAACGGACGCCGTTCCGCCAGTTTCTCGAACGCGCGGTGGATGTAGCCGATGGTCTGCTCCGTGTCCAGGATGATCTCGCCATCCAACGTCAACACGTTCTGGAAGATGCCGTGCGTAGCCGGATGGGTAGGGCCGAGGTTGAGCGTGGTCAACTCGCTCAGGTCCCTGCCGTGTACAAGGTCCTTCTGCCAGTAATCGGGTTTCTCCACCTTGCTCATCGTCCGAAGAATCGATCGTCCTTATCCTGACGGGTGGGGTCCTCCAACGGATAGTCCTTGCGCATGGGAAAGGCCGGGAAGTCCTCCATGTTCAGGATGCGTTTCAGGTTGGGGTGCCCCTTGAATTTGATGCCGAAGAAGTCCCACGCCTCGCGTTCCATCCAGTTGGCTGTGGGCCACAGGTCCGTTGCGGTGGGGTATTCCAAGTCGTTGGCGGTGGTGCGGCACTTGATGCGGATGCGATGGCCTGCCCGCATGTTGTGCAAGTGGTACACCATGCCGAATTCCTGTGCTTCACCGGGGAAGTGCATGCCGCAGCAGGTGGTGAGGAATGCGAAACCGAGTTCGTCGCGCAGCGTCTTCAGCAGCTCATGCACGGCTTCCTTCTTCACATGGATGCAGACCAGGTCCGCTTCCTGCGTAATGGCCGTGACCTTCTCGCCGAAGGCCGCCACACGGTCCTTCACCAATTGATCACGCTCCGCCTTTACTACGAACCCCGGCATTTTAGAGAGGGAATTGGATGGTGAGGGGGTCACGCAGAGGCGCGGAGAACGCAGCGAATGCGAAATGCAATGGATCACACGTGGCGGGCCTGTGCGCGAGGATATTGTTCGAAGCACTTCTTGCCTTCAAACCCCTCTGCGTACTCTGCGCCTCTGCGTGAGCTGCATTTCTCATCGCCTCCATCAGTCGATCGCGTATTTGGTCAACAGGTCGGCGTATTCCTTGCTGTAGCGGCGGCGCAAGCTCTCGTTCGCGGCCAGTTCCTGGATCTTCAGGATGCCATCGATCACCTGCTCCGGACGTGGCGGGCAGCCGGGGATGTAGACATCCACAGGGATCACCCGGTCGATGCCTTGCAGTACGCTGTACGTATCGAAAATGCCGCCGGTGGAGGCACACGCGCCCATGCTGAGCACCCACTTGGGTTCGGCCATTTGCATGTACACTTCGCGCAGCACGGGGGCCATCTTCTTGGCGATGGTGCCCATCACCATCAGCAGATCGCTCTGGCGCGGGCTGAAGCTGAGGCGCTCCATGCCGAACCGGCTGAGGTCGTAGTGGGAGCTCATGGTGCTCATGAACTCGATGCCGCAACAGCTGGTGGCGAAAGGCAAAGGCCACAGGCTGTTCTTGCGCGCCAGGCCGATGGCCTCGTCCACCTTGGTGGCGAAGAAACCGGACCCGGCGTGGCCGTCGGGTGGTTGTACTAGGGTCGGCTTGGGCCGCTCGATGCCGCGTTCGTCGCTCATTCGATCTTCATTACGCCTTTCCGCAACACATAGTAGAGGCCCGCCAACACGAAGGTGACGAAGACCACCATTTCCACGAATCCGATGGCGCCCAGCGCCTTGAAGTTGACCGCCCACGGGTAGAGGAAGATCACCTCCACATCGAACAGCACAAAGAGGATCGCGATCAGCAAGTACTTCACACTGAACGGCGTACGGGCATTGCCCTGTTGCTCAATGCCGCACTCGAAGTTCTCGTCCTTCTTGCGCCCCTTGATCTTCGGACCCAGCCACGCCGCAGCCGAGAGCGCGAAGCCCACGAAGCCCACCGCGATCAGCGTCTGGATCAGGATAGGAACGTAGTCCTGGGGGGTTGAAATGGCTTCCACTTGTGAAGAAGGGGCTGAACAGCGCCCAAATGTAGTGCCCTACCTCATTTGGGGGAGCGTTCGTTGGCAATAGTTGCTATGTCCGAAGGTACATTCCGGTCTAGACACCCCATCTTCTAGCAGGTCAAGGAAGGGCCTCATAAGCAATCACCCTATTCCCATTGAGGTGAATTGCTGAAGAGTGGACAGCAATAAGGAGAAAAGCGCGCATTTGCACGTAAAGAGAATCCAGTTGACGGAATCACCACGCCTAGGATCAATGATGAACCCGGCCAACAACCCTGTGAAAGCGCATGTGAATAGAGAGCCGCCTAGACTTTGTTCGGAGCCGTACAAGTGGAACCCCCAATACGAGAGCATTCCCCCACATACTCCTCCAAGCTGTGCTAGTGCAAATTTGATGGAACGGAACTCGAGCTTACTCATGTTGGCACAGTCATGCTTATCACCACCAACCACTGGATGCCCCATAGCGTTTTAGCTCTGCGACAGCAGAAGTAGCTACACCCCCTCCCAGAGCCACGAACGGGTTTGCGGTAAAGAATGCACCAACCAGCGCGGCTTCAATATCATCATACACCCATTTAGGTGGACCACTGGAAAGTTTCACAGGAAGGTCTTCCCACCCTCCGATCAAGGCAGCCGTGGAGATCCAAAGTGACTTTTCTTGATCGAATTCGTTCAACCAATAAGCCATACTAAATCTGGCTGTAGAACAAACCCAATAAGCTATCCGCTTTTCATCAGTAGACATCCCCGATGAATCAATGGACTTCTCCAAGTCACGTATGTCTGTGAGCTTGTCAGCGATGTTGGTGATGTAAGTATACGGTAGTATCAAGCGGAGCTTGGAGTAGAACCCAAAGAATTCTATGCTGGCTTTTGAATGGATCAATGGACTCGCATCCCGATTTGAAAGAAGTCTCCCCATGGAAACATAGCAAGCGTTGACTATCTCCTCAAGCTGAATGATATCGTTCTTGCCAGATTTCAGATAGAGGAAGTCAGCTGTCATTTTTGTTACATGCAATGGTATTGCCTCTGGACCATCCGCACGGATTGGCAATTTCATGAAGCCCGTGAGGATGTAGTCCAATTTTTATTGTGCAGTAGGCCGAAGGAATCGTGCGGATTACTTGGATTCTCTGGATTCAGGGATTTCCAGCTCATTTGAAGGTGGTTTTATAAGCGAAGATAGGTTTGTGATTCACTTGGGAGTTTATTTATTGATTTTTCGCCCTCCATATGTCATCGGGCTGTTGCAAAGACCAAGATTTTACGTGGAATTGTTAGCTTGTTGTGGCGTGTTACCTTTGTTCATTCGCCCATGAACACCGACCGACCGGCCTATCCCTTGCTTGACCGGATCCAGACCCCGGCCGACCTCCGGAACCTTTCCGAAGACCAGCTGACCCAAGTCTGCGATGAACTGCGCGATTTCATCATCGATGTGGTGAGCGTGAAAGGTGGGCACTTCGGCGCCAGCCTCGGCGTGGTGGAACTGACGGTGGCGCTGCATTATGTCTTCAACACGCCCTACGACCAGTTAGTGTGGGACGTGGGCCACCAGGCATACGGGCACAAGATCCTCACCGGGCGCAAGGATGTGTTCCACACCAACCGCATCCATAAAGGCCTCAGCGGATTCCCCAAACGCAGCGAAAGCGAATACGACACCTTCGGCGTGGGGCACAGCAGCACGAGCATCGGTGGTGCTTTGGGCATGGCGGTGGCCAGCAAGCTGAAGGGCGAAACGGACCGGCATTGCGTGGCCGTTATCGGCGATGGTGCCATGACGGCCGGTATGGCCTTCGAAGCCCTGAACCATGGCGGCACGGCGAACAGCGATCTGCTCGTGGTATTGAACGACAATTGCATGAGCATCGACCCGAACGTCGGTGCGTTGAAGGAATACCTCACGGACATCACCACCAGCCACACCTACAACAAGGTGAAGGACGAGGTGTGGAAGATCCTCGGGAAGGTGAGCAAATTCGGACCTAACGCACAAGCCGTTGCACAGAAGGTGGAAGGTGCCGTGAAAAGCGCGTTGCTGAAACAGAGCAACATGTTCGAGAGCCTGCGCTTCCGCTATTTCGGCCCGGTGGACGGCCACGACGTGGAGCGTTTGGTGAAAGTGCTCCAGGACCTGAAGGACATCCCCGGCCCGAAGATCCTGCACACGGTGACCATGAAGGGCAAGGGCTACAAACCCGCCGAAGAGGGGAGCCCCACCTTGTGGCACGCACCGGGCCTGTTCAACAAACAGACCGGCGAGATCATCAAGGTGGTGCCGAAAAGTCCGCAGCCGCCGCGCTACCAGGATGTGTTCGGACATACCATCGTGGAATTGGCCGAGAAGAACCCGAAGATCGTGGGTGTTACTCCTGCGATGCCCACCGGCTCATCATTGAACATCATGATGAAGGCCATGCCGGACCGCGCCTTCGATGTTGGCATCGCCGAACAACATGCGGTGACCTTCAGTGCAGGGATGGCCACACAAGGCTTGGTGCCGTTCTGCAACATCTACAGCTCGTTCATGCAACGCGCCTACGATCAAGTGGTGCATGATGTGGCTTTGCAGAAACTGCATGTCGTGTTCTGCCTGGATCGAGGTGGTCTTGCGGGTGCCGATGGACCCACGCACCACGGGGCGTTCGACATCGCCTACTTCCGTTGCATCCCGAACATGATCGTGAGCGCACCCATGAACGAGGAGGAATTGCGCGACTTGATGTACACGGCACAACTGAAGGACCAAGGCCCGTTCAGCATCCGCTACCCGCGTGGAGAAGGGGTGATGACGGAGTGGAAAACACCGTTCAAGGAGATCAAGATCGGTACCGGTCGCAAGGTGCGTTCGGGTACGGACATCGCGGTGCTCAGCATCGGGCACATCGGCAACATCGCCGCCAAAGCGATCGACACCTTACACACCGAAGGCTACAGCGTAGCGCACTACGACATGCGTTTCGCGAAGCCGATCGATGAGATGCTGTTGCACGAGGTCTTCGGCAAATTCAAGCACGTGATCACCATCGAGGACGGTTGCATCCAAGGTGGCATGGGCAGCGCTGTGCTGGAGTTCATGGCGGACCATGGGTACCAAGCACAGGTAAAACGTCTCGGCATCCCGGATCGCTGGATCGAGCATGGCTCGCAGAAGGAACTGTATGCCGAATGCGGTTTCGATGAGGCGGCGCTGATCGCTGCGGCGAAAGAGATGTTGGCTGAGCAGAAGGCGATGAAGGGGAAGCGGGCGAGCGCCTAAGGCTTACGCCACCGACCGATCATCCAGCCGCGCTTGCACCCATTCCAAGGCCTCGTCCAAGCCGCCGAACATTCTAACCTCGTGTTCCTGCGGGTGGTAGTTGTAGTGGATCGTCGCCAACTTCTTGAGGAGGCCTTCTGACGCCACCAGCGCATGTGCGCGCACGCGTTGGTCCATGCCTTCGGTACTGTGTTCTTCTTGTACGGCGGGCAAGCTTATGTCACCGTTCTCCGGTAATACGCTGACCATGGCGAAAGGCTTGTCGCCGGTGATCCGCTCGCAGGTGGCGATCACCTCCGCGATACCCTCCACGTCGAACGCAGCATCCTCGTGGTACCGGATGATCACTACATCAGGCCGATGCTTTTCCACCACGGCAAGCCGCGTGGGGTGATAGGTTGGTTCGATGGTCATGGGAGATCGGATGCCGAATGAACGTCCACCAAGCTATGGAATTGGACCAGAACAAGCGAATGGGTCACCGCCTTTCCAAACGCACGGTCCCCAAGGTGCCGTTCGATCCGACCCAGGCCAGCGTGTAGTGGCCCGATGGTACATCGCCCATCGTCAATACCAGTCGCCGAGTTTCCGGCGACGTGAATTCCACCTGCCAGTATTTCGTCACGTTGCCAGCTCCATCAACGAGCTGCAGTACGGTGCGGTCCGGCCGCGAAGCCGGCAGATCGATCGTCGCCACATCATCGCACGGGTCTGGGAACACCCGCAGGCGTATCGGTTGGAAGAGGTTCTGCTCCCCTTCGCGCCAAGAACCATCGAGCCAGCGCAGGATCCGGTCAGGAGGGTACCAACCCGTGCGCTCGATGATGGTGAGCAAGGGCATCGGTGTCTTGTCGCAGTACCAGCTGTAGCGCACCTCGCGACGCACGGGAGCAGCTGGATATTTCGGATCGATCAGCAGCAACTCACTGCGCAACCGCAACGCATCGTTCACCACACCGTACGGCATGATGAGCGTACCCCACGCGTCCGCCCTCACCGTGTGGACCGCGTTGCGCATGGCGATTCGGCCTGATCCCGTCAACGCCACCACGCCGCTATCGACCCATTGCATGCCGATGCTGCACGGGAATTTGATGGCACGCAAAGGCGGATCGAAACGCAGCAGCGCGGTATCGCTGTACGAGCCCATCCACAGGAACGAGCTGTCGGTCTCCACGTAATAGAACGCAGGTTCTCCGGGGATGACCTCCACGATCGAGTGTTCCGGGAAAGCGCCAGCACCAGGCGCCACATCGCTCGTGGTCCATTGGTAGGGCATCAAGGTGCCTAGCGGCAGCGCGGTGTAATCCCAGCGTATCCCTTCGCCCGCCGGTCCCGGCTTGAGATACGGGACATCGTGGTAGGCATACATCGTTCCCGCGACCGGGAGGTCGTCATCGCTCAACACCGGCTGCGCAAGTGTGCTGGCGACCCACACACAGCTGATCAAGGAGAGGTATCGCATGGTGGAGAAGCGTTCTGGTCGAACGTAAAGTTACTGCGGTATTTCCGCGGTGTAGCCACTTCCATTCCATCGGTACCACTGATCGGATCGGCCCCATGTGCGGTGCGTTCCTCGGAAGAGAAGACCATTGCCCAGTACTTCTTGAAGCGTAACGCCGGACGGCACGACAATGATGCGCTTGCCGGCCTTGCCATGCAGATCCAACGCTTCGGGGAATCCGTTGCGGAAGATGAACGCGCCGTGGTGATCGCTCGGCAGTTCGTTCACCCACAGTTGGCCATCCTCCGGGATCATAGGAAGACTCGCTATGCAGCTTTCCGTGGTCGCTGATGCAGCGCGCCAGTTCGCATGATTGATGGACGTTTGCCAGAGGCTGACGATGCCGAGGATCATGAATGCGCCCCAACGGAGCACGGGTCGTTGCATCCGCGAGAGCAACAAGCCGACCATGCCGCACAGGAATGCAGATGGTAAGTACAGGTAGCGATCACTTTCGCTGGTCACTGTGCTCACACCAGCGATCACCGCGATGCTGCACGAGAGCAGGATCAGCAATGTCCACAACACGATGCGGCTGTGCACCGCGATGACCTCCTTCGCGCGCCGCATGAGCACGACGAGCATCACCAGTGCGAACAACAGTACCGCGCCATGGATCAGTTGGGCCGATGTGTCCGGTTCAGGCGGCATGAACAACCGTGCCAGGGTTTTCGGAATACGTTGAAGGAATGCGGAAGGATCCTTGGGGAACAGGTCGTGTAGATATCCGCCGTCACCGAGCGCCATTCCAGTGCTGCGCAGCATGAAGTGGATCACGGTCATCGATCCGAGTACAAGGGCGATCTTTCGCGCACGAGGCCAATGCGGCATCAAGCCAGACCATGTGACCAGCAATGCTAACGGGAGTAGCAACAGCGCACTTTCGTAGCACAAGCTTCCCAGCAGCAGGATCATGGACATCAATAGCAGTCGCAGGAACGAAGGCAGGCCACTGCCCGCGATGATCAAGCCAAGCAGTACGGCCGATGCACCCAACGCGGATTCGCGACCCACGAGCCACACGATGGATTCTTGGTGGAACGGGTAGACCAGGAAAAGGGTAGCCCCGAAGAACGCACCCCTGGCGAAGGACCACTGCCGACAAAGAACGAAAAGCAGGATAGCGTTCACGCCATGCAGGAGTACATTGAAGGAGCGATGTGTTTCCACAGCCGTGCCACCGAACTGGTACCCGATGCGGAAGGAGAGATCGCTCAACGGGCGGAAGAATCCGGTACGCCATGGGATGTCGCGCACACCGGAATTCCAGAGCGCGGAATGATCGTCGCTGAACGGCGTGAACGAGAGCGTGGGCCAGTACAGGACGAACGCCGCGACGATGAAGGCGGGGAACCACCAGAGGATGCGTTGCGTGAATGAAGGCGACATGCGTTGTGCCCAAAGCTAGCCGAGCGCCCCATGCTGGTGCCTCCGCTGTAAGTTCGCTGCATGTCCCGGCGCATCTGGCTTGCCCTTCTCGCTGCTTTCGCGTTGAGCGTGCTGGTACGGGTCCCCTTGGTGGATAGGCCACTTTCCGCGCACCACGAATACTGCACGGCGTTCACCTTGATCGCCCTCACCAACTGGTGGGAGGATGGTTTCTCCACGCACCATGGCGTGCCTTCGGGCGGGTTCGTGCGCGAAGGTGAACGCCTGTTCCTCGCAGCGCGTTACGATCGGAATGAACGTGCCGTAGGGCTTTACTACTTCTCCCATCCTCCGCTGGCCTATGATGTGCCCTACGCACTTTTCTCGATCACCGCGGTCGCGCCCAATGCTGTCGGCCTTCAATGGATGAACATCTTCTTCCATCTGGTCGCCGCCATAGCCGTGTTCCTGGCAGTGCGGATCGCTGTGGACGATGAGCGAGCGGCTTTGTTCGCAACGGTGATCTACTTCTTCCTGCCAGCAACACTGTGGTTCCACGGCAACGCCTATATGAGCGACATGTTCGTACAGGTGCCCTGGGTTTGGAACCTGGTCTTCGCGATGCGCCTGTTGAAGCCCGGTGGCCGAGCTGACCGCGCAACGTGGTGGGGCTTCGGCATCTCGCTCTTCCTGGTGTTGTATACGAGCTGGTTGGGTGTTTTCGCGGCAGTGGCCGGTTCATGTGCCGCGTTCATCCGTTGGCGGGGCGACCGTTCAACACCGCTTTTGCGGATCATCAGCATCGTGGCTGTCGCTTTCCTTTTGGCCTTCGGCATCACCGCGTGGCGTTTCCTACAGGTGATCGACGCTCGCGCGCTCATCGCACACTTCGGAACACGCTTCGCCGTGCGGGGATCGTTCGGTGCCGCCGATGGTGTGTGGCCGCTGTTGAAGCAGATCACGGTGAATTACCGCATCGGTTTCCTGCCGGTGATCCTACTTGTGCTCATCCTGGGAATTCGCCGTATGATGCGGACCGCTCCCGGGATAGGACTACCGAAAGCGCTTCCGCTGTTCATCCTACTTTCCGCCCTACCGGTGTTGCTGGATCATGCCTTGCTGCTTCAATATGCCGCACATGATTTCGCTGCGCTGAAAGCCGCACCACTCCTTTGTGGACTTGCAGGATGGCTTCTCGTACAGGTCCCTAGAACGTGGAGCAGAGCCGCGCTCTTAGCCACTTGTGTTATTAGCGTGCTCTATTTCTACCGGACCAATCCACTTCCGGGATATGACGGTGGACGGTATCAACAAGAAGAGCTGCTTGGCCGCTTCATCGCGAACAATTCAGCGGAGGACGAAGTCGTTTTCGGGAATGGCATTTCCACGGAACCACAAGTGGTGTGGTACGCACGGCGTAATGTGATCGGGATCGCGGATCAAGCGTCGGCAGAGAATTTCCTACGCGAGAACGGACTGGAGAAAGGCGTGCTGATCTCCGGGACCGAAGGTCACTTCAGTGCAGTTCACTTCACGCGCTGAAGGTTCACTTCGGCTCGAAGACTTCGATCACCAGATCGTCCACGCGCAGGGGTGTGCCACGTTGGTTCCAGATGTAGGCCTTCATCTTATCCTGCTTGGACCGCACTTCAGGAGTGATGTAATCCAGCGTGAAGGGCACCCAAACGTTCTTCGCGTTCTTCGGGACCTCCCAGTCGCGGGCCATGTATTTATAGGTGCCACCATCATGTTCGAAGTGGATCACCAGGGTAGGCACGGCGTCAAGACTATCGCCCACCCAGAACTTCGCGGATGTGCGCACCCACGCATGGTCCTTGTTGGTCAAGCCTTCGAAGGTCGTCTCCATGGCCGGTGAGAAGGGTGCCTCCGATGTCAACGTGAGCACACTGTCCGGCCGATCGGAATAGTCCGCACGGAAAGCTTCGCGAGCGTTGTATCTCCGTTCATCCACCAAGCGTTCTTCAGCACCGAGCGATCGGCTTACCAGTAAAAGTTCTTCCGCCTGATCCGGAACGCTGGTGCGCAAGAAGACGGCTTTGTAGTACGCCTTGGTCATCCGCTCTTTGCTGAAGATGCCTTGTGTCCACTGCCACGTCTGGAACAGGTTTAGGAGCAGGAACGCGCCACAGGCGAGCACGACCGCGATCCGTGTGAACCTCCTTTTCCACGCCCATTGCAACGCTGCCCCAAGCGCTAAAGCGAGCAGCGGATACGTCGGTACCATGCTGCGCGAACTGAAACTTCCGCCAGCGTACCACCAGCAACTCCAGCTGGAGACGATCCAGAGATCCATCAAGAGGAAGATGATGATGGCCCAGAACGCTTGCGGGATCCGCTTCCAGAGCAGGGCGATGCCGCCGATCGCGATCAACATCAAGGGTGTGTAGATGAACCAACCCTTGCGGAAACTGACCAGGAACGGACGAAGGTGCGGGGTGGCCAGGTCGAAGCCTTCGCCGGGGTTCACGTAGGAGTAGAATATCCAGTTGCCGGTGGTGAACTTCCAATAGATCAGCTGCGGCGAAACCGCGAACAGGAAAAGAACGACCGCGCCCACGATGTGCGGGATGTTCTTGCGGACCGCTTGCCATTTCATCCTACGCTGTTCAGGATCGTGCAACGCCCACAGCAGCGGGATCAACACCGCCACCAATTCCGAAGGCCGGATCAACGTGATCAGTCCCAGACTTGCACCGATGCACAAGGCCCAACGCCAAGAGGGTGATGCGTGCCAGCGGATGGTGGCCAATAGCAGCAAGGCGTACAACGTGAAGAGCGCGCTGTGCGTGAGCAAGGTGCCATCCCAAGCCGTGAGCTGGAACCAATTCGTTCCGAGGCCGATGAGCACGAGCAGGAATGCGGCCCAGCGATCATCGAAGAAGTGGAGCAGCACTTTCCTAAGGAGCACGAGACCGAGTAAAGCGAACGCCAGGCAACCGATGGTGATGGCGACCTGGTACGGTGCGGAGAATCCATCAGCGGGAAAACCGAGCGGTTCCGCGAGCATGTGCGCTGCGCAGAAGAACGGCGCATAGAGCACGGCCATGCCCGAACTATACTTGATCACCCGTTCCCCTTCAGTGCCATCCACGAGCTGGTATAGCGTGGAGGACGGCTCGTAGGTGTCCATCACCTGATCCAACCAGGAATGGTCGCGCAGAGCAATGTCGTCGTGGATGAACGCAGCCGGTAGGTAGAGGTAGTAGCCGAAGACATCCCACGTGAGGACATCACGTTGCGGCACAGCGCAACGCACGGCGATGGTGACCGTACAGAGGGCTAGTAGTGCGATACGGCTGATGCGGCCTAGCATGGCCGGAAGGTAGCGCTGGTGGCGCGTAACGAAAGTCTACTGTAGTGTGTAACGCCGCTCGTCCGTCTGCACTTGGTCCATCATCGAGACGGTACGTACACATTTCCCCGAGCGCACCCAAGCGCCGTTCAGGTCCACCTCGAAGTCGAACACGTCGCTCACTCGCATGTCGCGCACCACCTTTTCGAATTCCTTCTTCTCCTTACCGCTCAGTGTGCCACCCATGGTCTCCACCATCCGCGTCACCGATGCGCTCAGGTTCGCGGGGTCCACCCGTTGGCTAGCATGGAAGGTGGCTCTTGCCAGCGTGGTGTCCAACCCGGTCATTTCCACCTCGATCACCGCCGGGATGGGCTCTCCTCCCAGCGGGTTCGGCAGTTCGGTCTTACCGCTTTCCTTTTTGCTCAAGCTGTATTCCACGCCGAACGGGAACAACAAGTAGCTGAGGTCCTCGGAAGCGGTCATCGCCATGGTCTCCGGGGTGATCATCTTGCCGAAGGCCGCTTCCATCTTCTCACGTTCCTCTGCAGAAGTGGACAAGTCCAGAATGCCTTGGATGATCTTGTCGCAATGCTGCTTGATCTCTTCACCGTTGATCACTTCCAAGAAGCTGCCGGTCTCCGTGGTGGTGGCCACCACACGCATGCCGTCCACGGACTTCATCACCTTCAAGATGGCCTGCGCTGCATTTTCATCGGCCGGTAGCTCATCCAACACCTTCATGTCGCGGTAGTGCAACGCGATGGTGTAGGTGCTGTCAGTTCCTTCCAGAACGTGAAGGTCCAAGAACATGGTGGCCCTGGAATTCTTGCGGCCTGTTTTGGTGCGGTCCAGTTGGTACGTCTTGGCATCGCCTACGTTCCAATAGGAGACAACAGTGGCCGTCTTGGCATCGATGATGTTCTGTGCAGCAAGTTCAACGCACCCTGCAACGATGAAGAATGCGAGAACGATCTGGCGCAGCATGGTGGTGGAAGGTGGACGACTACCCCGGCTTCTTGATCTCGAAATCCTCCAGGAACTTCGTGGTGAAGTTGCCCGCGCGGAACTGCTCGTTCTGCATCAATTGCAGGTGGAAGGGGATCGTGGTGTGGACGCCTTCGATCACGTACTCGCTAAGCGCGCGTTCCATTTTCGTGATCGCCTCTTCCCGCGTTTGTGCACTCACGATCAGCTTGCCGATCATGCTGTCGTAGTTCGGGGGGATGGTGTAGCCCGCGTACACGTGCGTATCCACGCGCACCCCGTGGCCACCGGGGCTATGGTAGCTGGTGATCTTGCCCGGCGTGGGGCGGAAGTTGTTGAATGGATCCTCCGCGTTGATGCGGCATTGGATGCTGTGGCGCGTTGGCTCGTAGTTGAGGCCGCTGATGGGGATGCCCGCCGCGATCTTGATCTGCTCGCGGATCAGGTCGTAGTCGATCACTTCCTCGGTGATGGTGTGCTCCACCTGGATCCGCGTGTTCATCTCCATGAAGTAGAAGTTGCGGTCCTTGTCCACGAGGAATTCCACGGTGCCCACGCCTTCGTAATTCACGCTGGCAGCGGCCTTGATCGCCGCTTCGCCCATCTTCTTGCGCAGCGCTTTCGTCATGAAGGGGGAAGGCGTTTCCTCCACCAACTTCTGGTGCCTGCGCTGGATGGAACAGTCGCGCTCGCTCATGTGGCAGAAGGTGCCGTACTGGTCGCCTGCGATCTGGATCTCGATGTGGCGCGGTTCCAGGATGTACTTCTCCATGTACATGCCGGGGTTGCCGAACGCTGCACCGGCTTCTTGGCTCGCTTTCTCGAACGCTTCCTGGAATTCTTCTTCCTTCCACACCTGGCGCATGCCTTTGCCGCCCCCGCCAGCCGTGGCTTTCAGGATGACAGGGTACCCGATGCGTTTCGCTTCCTTCTTG
>DLGQ01000063.1 GCA_002482775.1 Flavobacteriales bacterium UBA7690
ACCGCCAACCCCGAGGATTACACCAACCGCGGTTCCATCATCACACCGCTCAAGGACCGGATACAGTCGCAGATCCTCACGCACTATCCGCCCACGTTGGAGATGGGCATGCGCATCACCGCGCAGGAAGTGCGTTCGCCGAAGGAGCAAGCAGCACGTGTGCGCGTTCCCGATCTCCTCCGTGTGCTGGTGGAACGCATCGCGTGGGAAGCGCGCGACAGCGAGTATGTGGATCGCAAGAGCGGTGTCAGTGCGCGCCTCACCATCAGTGCGTTGGAAAGCGTGATCAGCGCGGCGGAGCGGCGCGCATTGCGCAATGGCGAAGAGCGCACCGTGGCGCGCATCGGCGATCTGCAAGCTGTTGTTCCGGCCATCACCGGCAAGATCGAACTGGTGTACGAAGGCGAGCAGGAGGGCCCCGAGAAGATCGCGCACCACCTCTTGGGCCAAGCCATCCGCAACATATTCAGCGAGCTCTTCCCCGATCCATCCAAACCGCGCAAGAGCAACAAGCCTGGTGCAGCACCACAGCGTGTGGATGTGTATCAGTCCATCGTATCCTACTTCGAAGAGCATGATCTGGAACTGCCCTTCGAACAACGCGAAAAGGAGCATGCAGCAGCCTTGCGCAAGGTTCCCGGCCTGCACGATCTGGTACGCGATAAACACGCCTACCTCGATGCGGAAGAACAAGTCCTGTGGAGCGAGTTCCTGCTGCACGGCCTCGCCGAACACAGCCGCTTGGGCCGCACCACCGAGCAAGGCTCAGCGCGCTTCGGAGACCTCGTAGGCAGCATCCTGCCCGGCAGTTCCAACGACGAATGATGGTTGTTATAATTCTCCCTTTCCTTAGGATAGGGCAGGGGTGAGGGGCATTTCATTCCCGTGCACTACCGTCCATTCCCGGTTGAAAGCATCAGCCCCGAGTATTGAGCAGAATGACTTGTCATTCGCGTTGCCCCTGCCGTTCTTCACAGCGCAGCATGAATGAAGGATTTGCATTTCTCCCTCTCCTTGGGAGAGGGCCGGGGTGAGGGGCATTCAAGGCTCACTGAACGCCGGATCCGTCAAGAACCCTTCGTCCGTAAGGGTCTGCAAGAACGCGATCAGATCCGCGCGGTCGTTCCACGAGAGTATGTTGCCGGTCTCCGGGAAGAGGTGCATCACGGTATCCACGTTCGGGCTGCCGTGTTGGATGTGCCCATCGTAGAACTGGATCACGCTCATCAGGTCGGCGAAACGGCTGTCGTGCATGTAGGGCGCCGTCACCGCGATGTTGCGCAGGGTGGTGGTCTTGAACTTGGCGAAGTCGCCTGGTGCGCCGGTCACTGTGCCGAGCCCACCATCAACGGGGAATGCGTCCAGCCCATTGTTGCGCATCTCGTCATCGGTGAAGAGCCCGATGGAATGGCAGCGGCCGCATTTCCCCTTGCCACGGAAGAGGAACAGGCCATGTTTCTCCACGGAATCCAGCACGGTGGTATCGCCGCCGTACCAATACCTGTCGAAGCGGCTGTTGAACGAAACAAGCGTGCGTTCGAACTGGGCTATCGCGCGCACCACACGGCTGCTATCGATCAGCGGTGAACCGAACGCCGCAGCGAAGAGCGATGGATAGCGGTCATCGGCGCGCAGTCGCTGCTCCACCACCGGCCACGTGTTGCGCATCTCGATCGGGTTGGTCACCGGGTCGTGCGCTTGGCCTTCCAGCGTGGTACGCCGCCCATCCCAGAAGAGGTTGCGGCTCCAGCCGAGGTTCACGATCGCCATCGCGTTGCGGGTGCCTACACTTCCATCGGTACCCACGCTGAAGGCACGCGGATCCGTGAACGCATGTTCCTGGTGATGACAGGTGGCACATGACATCGTGCCGTCGTTGCTCAGCGCTTTCTCGTAGAACAGCTTTCGCCCTAAGGCCACACCCTCCACCGTCAAGGGGATATCGCCCCCGTGCATCGGCCCGATCGAATCATGCACCCACGCGGGCAGGTTCAATTCATACGGCGTACCCACCGCACCGGTGTACACCGCAGGGTCCTTGCGGCACGCGGCGAACAGCGCCACTACGGCAAGCATTACCAAGATCATATTGCGCGCACGCATCACACAAAGGAACTGCGATACCGTGTTCCGCGCCAGCGTCTCCGAAGTCCACCTTGGGATCCTTCGCCGGTCCATGCGGTCAAAGCTCAACGCGACGCGAGCCTAGTCCTTCGCCATCTTGTGGTAATCGCCGAACTCCTCGTCCATCTTCCGTTTCACCAGGTGCATCTTGTGGCCGATCACCGCCAGCTCTTTGTGGCCGTTCTGCACCAACCACTGGAAATCCTCTTGGCTGCCATCACCCGCGAGCGCCACATGTTTCAGCACCTTCATGCCGTGGTGGTCCAGCCAGTCCAGCGCTACCTTGTCGCCCTCAATACCGGTGATGATCGCCATCAGGTGCGGGTGCCCGTTCTTCATCAACCACTCGCGTGCTTCGGTCTTGTTGCGCAACGCGAAGGTGAACAACCCCAGTTCGGGATAGCCGTTCTTGATCAGCCAGTCGCGCAATTGAACGTTGCCGGTTATGGCTTCGCCCCAAGCGAGTAGGATCTTGGCGGGGTATTCGGTACGCATATGGCGTGCATGCAAAGGTAGGGGAGCCTGCTGGCCATGTCCCGCTGGATGGCCCTTCTCAAGCGGGAAGAAGGAACGTTCAAGAGTCGTTCACGAACAGTTCCTGAACGCCCCATACAACATTCAGAGGTCCAGCGCAAGGTGAAAACTACGTGGTACCATTTAACAAATGGCCGACCTAGATTCGTTGTGACCACCAGCACCATGTTCTACACACACACACACACACACGTTTAGCGCTTGCCATCGCACTGGTCTGTAGTGTCGTTGGCGTTTCGGGGCAGCAACTTACCGTAACGCTTACCGGCTCCATGCATAACGGAAGCAGCGTACCCTGCTTCGGGATGAAGGATGGCACGATCAGTAGTGCGGTGTCTGGCGGCACACCCCCTTACACCTACAAGTGGAGCAATGGGTCTCTGGCTTCCACCATATCCGGCGTACCGGCCGGGTACTACAGCCTCGATGTGGTGGATGCTGCGGGGGGCTTAGGCAAAGCCCAGATCACCCTCAGCGAGCCCGAGCCGCTGCGGATCAGCACCACCGCCAGCAGCTACCCGAACGGTACCAACATCAGTTGTTTCGAGTGCAACAACGGCACCATCCAGGTGGTGGCGGACCGCGGTACCCAGCCGTACTCCTTTGCGTGGAGCGATGGCCCCTCCACCAGCCCCAACCGCTACGGACTTGGCCCGAAGGAGTATTTCGTAACGGTGACCGATGCCAATGGATGTGTAGAGGAGACCAGCGTGCAGATCACCCAACCCCAACGCACGGATTGGACCATGACCGGCAACGCAGGCACCAACCCCGCCACGCAGTACATCGGCACCAGCGACAACAAGGATGTGGTGTTCAAGGCCAACGGGCAGGAGGCCTTGCGGCTATTGCCAGACGGGAAATTGAAAGTGTTCGGATCCCTAGCTGGCGAAGGGCCGTTGTATCGGGATGCTGATGGGGTGTTGCGACTTGGTGGACCAAGTGGTGACGTGTTCCCGCCATTGCCGAGCCCTGCACAGTGCGCACCTAGCCTGATCAGTTTTGTTCCGTACTGGCAGTTAGGCGGCAATATGTTCTCTACGCCAGTATGCGAAGGTGTACAAGCCATACCCAAGTTGGGTACGAAGCAGGAATTCCCACTTCACCTCATCACCAACAACCAGACCCGGATGGTCATCGATACACATGGCAAGGTGGGCATCGGCACCATACCAAGCGGCCCTGTGAGCGGCTACCGCCTCTTCGTGGAAGACGGCATCGCCACGCGCGATGTGCTGGTGAAGCTGGGCAACTGGCCAGACTACGTGTTCCAGGCAGACCATGCGTTGTTGCCCTTGGCCGACCTGCGCACCTTCCTCCAACACAACCACCACCTGCCCGGGATCCCCTCCGCGTGTGAGCTGGAAGCCAGCGGTGGCGTGGCTGTGGGCGAAATGCAACGTGCCTTGGTAAGGACCGTGGAAGAACAGGCGCTCTACATCCTGCAACTGGAAGAGCGTTTGCAGCGGCTGGAGGCACGCGTGGAGGCCGTGGAGTTGACCAAACCCTAGCACCGCCATGTTGCGCTTCATCAGCCTCCTGTCGTTGCTCGCTATCGCCTGTGCGGTACATGCCCAAACACCCTATCCGCCCACCTGTGTGCAGGATGTGCAATGGTCCAGCGGCGACCACCCGCTCACCATCAGCAATGCCATACACGCACCCTGCTCACCGTCCATGCCGGTCTCCATACAGGTATCGGCCACGGCGGAACTGGTGTCGGGCACGGAGGTGCATCTGCAAGATGGCTTCCACGCCGGCGACTTTGATGCCGAAGGCCGGTTCAGAGCGCGTATACAGCAAGAGTTGGAGCCGCTCTTGCTACTTTCACCAGAAGTTGATGGTCATGTGGTGGACAATGTGCTGCACGTGAACAAGTGGGAGAAACTGGAACTTGGTGTCATCCTGCCACAGCTTTACCAAGATGCCATCGACAACTTCTTCCAACATTATTACACCAACGGTCCGCTGGCCAGTGCCACGCCCGACATGCTTGACCCCGCACATGACCTCAACCCGTACGCGGACGATTCGTTGCAACTGGTGATGACCCTGACAAAGCCCAGCGGTACCCGAACGCTGAAATGGGGCTTTTTCATGCGGGAGGCGGGGTGGAGCGGCCCTGAGGATTGTGCGATCCTAGTGGAAGATGACGAGGACCCGCTAGCCCATTGCAACGTGCGGTTCCGGGTGGCACCGGATGAGGAGGGGTTGTGGAGCTTCACCATTTCCATACAAGCGCCGCACACGGTGTCGGCCATAGGCGATTCGTTGCCACCGGTGCTGTATAGCGCTCATACTTTCATGTGCGATCCTCCGCTGCCGGACAACCTCGGACCGCTCCGTGTGAACCCGGTGAACAGACGAATGCTCCAGTTCGAAGATGGGACATCGTTCTTTGGAATGGGGACCAACTTGGCAGATACACGTGGCGGACCAGCCTATGCGGATATACCTGTAGAGTCGCGGGAACATAGCTTCTACAAGTTGCAACATGAGCTTATGGTGGATGCCATGGAGCAGCTACATGGAGCAGGCGGCAACTTTTTTCGCATGTTCTTATTGGAGAAGCTCTTTACACCGGAATACGTCAACCTCGGTGTTTATGATCAATACCGATCGGAACCGGCATGTGCGAATGGCAATGGGCGGCGGTTCAGGGGAAATTGTCAATACCAATGCTGGGCGTTCGATCAGATCGTGGAACAGGCCCGTGCGGAGAACATCTACCTCCAAGTGTGCATAGACCCCTACCCACCCATAAAGTCATACGAAGACCTTGGCTGGGGTTCCAATCCGTACTGGCTGAACTTTTTCGAGAACAAAGAACCCCAGACCCCGCCGGATAACCGATACGATATGGAGGAGTTCTTTTTCACGCCCCATCCCATCACTGGCCAACCCATGCTGGATAAGGGCGTCTTCTACTACTGGAAACGCAAGTACAAGTACATCCTATCGCGCTGGGGCTATTCGGTCAACGTGCCGATCATAGAACCCTTCAACGAGATCGACCAGATGCTCTCCTACAGCACCGACACTATTGGGGGGAATTGTAGCGAGAACGATGGCCTTTGGAATGCTGATCCGGGACTACCCCTTACCCTCGATCAGTGGCTTACCGACATCATCGGGTATGTTCGCGGTGAACCGGATGTTGACCACCCGGAAACTTCGCCCTTGGGAGAGAAGAAACTGTTCCTCATGAGTTATGCCGGTAATGATCCTGATCTGCCCGAGCGTGAAACATACTACAAGCCGTTCTACAATCCCAAGGTGGATCTGATCGATGGCCATCTCGGCCTCTACGCCCAATTGCATGAGCTGAAGATCGGCAGTGACCAGGTGAATGACTACCGGGAGAACTTCGAGTTCTTCGACGAGGACGGCATCGAGATCGAAAAGCCATTCCACCATGGGGAGTTCAACTACTATGCGGCATTGGACCTGAACCCGTTCGTTGATGGTGCAGAAACGGGACTGAACCATCGCTTCCATAATTACGACATCTCCATGCACAACGAGCTTTGGGCCTCCACCTTCTACGGTGGTTTCGCAGCGGGCACCTCCTGGCAATGGGAACGCGTATTCTGGTGGCCCAATGCAATGGAGGCGCCACTTGACCCGAATAATACGTTCCAGCCCCTCGGAATATTCTCTAGTGTCATCGGAGATACCAATTATTTGGCTGTACAGGATATCGATGGGGAACTGATGCGCGTACCTGTTGTGAATCGCCCAGCTCTCCACAACTTCAAGCCACTGACCGATCTGTTGAACGACGCGAGCGTTCCGTTCTCGTCGTTGGTCAGTGGAGAGTTCACCAGCCATTCAGTGTTCGATGATAATACGCGTGTTGAAGGCTACTATCTCTTGAGCGAAGACAAGGAAGTGGCCATGGGGTGGGTCCACAACATGAACGCCTACTGGAAGAACAACTACTACTATCAACTAGGCGTGGAGCACTTCTTGGCTTGCGAACCGCCAACTGCGAACACGATCGCTCTTCCGGGATTTTTGGAGGACGAGGACTACTACATCACCTACTATCCTACAAGAGCCGGTAGTACGGTTCAACCGCGCGATACCGTCCACCTCGCTGGGAATGGCTCCACGATCACGCTTCATATCAACGATCCTGTAGAAGCGGCCTTCGGTGGTGTGGCGAACAACTTCTTGGATACGCTCCGGTCAGACTATGCATTCGTGATATCCACTACACGCACGAAGAGCCGGCCACCGTCTTCCGCTGTTGATGAAGTGCCCAACGCTACTGATTTTATCCTCTATCCAAACCCTGCGTCGACAGAGGTATACATAGAATTCAACGACGACCAGGTCAGGGATGTCCTGATCTTGGACCCAATAGGTCGACGAGTACGTTCATGGAGTTCACTGACTGGGGGTAAGCTTCGACTTCCAATCGAGACTCTTGCACAAGGCACGTTCTATGTGCAGGTATCTGACCTACATGGTCGCAGGGTCAAGAAGTTGTTAATCCACTAGCCAATGAAATTACTTGCACTACTTTTCGTCCTGTGTGTTTCGGGCTTGCTCGCTCAGCCTACATTCGTGAAGGTTATATACGCAACGGGTACGATAGCGAACGACCTCAACGAGCTATCAAGTGGGAATCTGAAAGTAGGTATCAGCTTGGGTAGAGGTACCTCACTCCTTGATCCCGAAGGGAATCTAATTCAATCGCAGATTTACAATGTGGATACCTTCCTCGCCATGGGTTCCTTGAAGCGATACACCGACAACGAGTACTATTTTGTCGGTGGTTATTACCGGGATAGTTGCACTGTTCCTGAGGGGAATTACAACAGGCAGATCCATCCAGTCTTTGGAAAGATGGATTCCTTGGGAATCATCTCGCAAGCGAGCTATTATCGTTTGAATACTTCGGACTGTGCCAGCTTCGCACAAGGGCTATCCGTGAACGCCGACGGTAGCGCGTTCGTTTGGGGAGACAGCAAGTATGCCCTCAAGGTCAATGCACAAGGAGTTGTTCAATGGGCCCGCCATTTCGGTCGTCGCGTTGCCTTTCAGTTCATGAAGGAGTTGCCGAATGGCGATGTGTTGGCGGGTTTGAACACAAGCGTGGCAGGTGCTGCGGTAGCCCGGCTGGGTCCGAACGGCGATTTCATCTGGTGCAAATCCTACTTTCGGCCCAGCGGTATGATTGCGGATTGTATCGTGGAGACCGACGATTCCTTCGTGGTCGTTGGCTATTCGGACAGTCTGCGCGGTGATTTTGCACCTTGGCCTACAGGCTATGACCCGAAGCTTTTCACTATGAAGTTGAATGGAAATGGAGAAGTGCAGTGGTGCAAGGGGTATTCAACTGCACAGCCTTGGTACACACCGGATCAGCCGGTTGTGACTAAAACACAGGATGGTAATTACGTTATGCTGGCAGATATTGGGAACCCGATTTACCGCATCGAAGGTCGACCGCATATGATGAAGTTGGATCAGAACGGTGATACACTGTGGACGCGTGCATACGGTGCCGACGGGTTTAGGTACGAGACGCGGAACGTCCTTGCCTATTCCGACGGAGGGTATATTTTCAACGGATATGTGTATGGCGCATTGCCGGATGGCCAGTCCGGCAATGCCTTCCTGAACAAGACCGATTCATTGGGCCACCTCCCCTGCAACGAGTACTATGAACCGCTCGAGGTTGTAGACCTTTTCCCGGTGGACAGCAGCTTCACCCTGGTATCGGAAGATGGTGCAGAGGTGCGGCAGGCATTCATTGAATACGCCGATTGGCCATTGATGGAACCGATCGATACGTGTTTCATCACCACATCGGTCTACGATGTGGATGGTCCCGCACCCAAACCCCGCATCCGCCCCAACCCCAACACCGGCCGTTTCACCATGCAGTTCGCAGATCCGTTGTTGGCCGAGAGCTACTACAGTGTGTACGACACCATGGGCAAATTGCTGGTGCAACGCAGGCTGCCCACC
>DLGQ01000104.1 GCA_002482775.1 Flavobacteriales bacterium UBA7690
CCGTGTTCGACTGCGATAGAGCGTTGACCACCCTACAAAGTGCCGCGGCCACCCTGTTCCGGATGACCGCAGTTCGTTCTTCTACCTCGCCATATATAGGCAGGCCATCGCCAGGCAGCACCATCTGGCAGACCGTACTCCCCTAATTGAACCCCACGATCGTCAACCCCACGGTAAGCGGCGTAAGCTCGGGGCCGAGGTTCTTCTCGAAGAGCGGGGTGAGGGAGTATTCCGCAAAGAGGTTGAGGCTACCGTAGCCGATGCGTGCGGCGGCGGCCACGCGGTAGGGCAGCAGGTAGTGCTCGCCTTTGTCGATGTCCTTCTGCGTGGTGCCATCCAAGCGGTATTTCTGTTTGTACATGCTGTCGTAGTACCAAGTGCCAACCACACCGAGGGCCACGTGGAAGTTCTTCTTGTTGTTGAAGCTGAAAGAGGAAGGCTTCTTCCCACCCACGGTATCGCGCGCGGCAGCCAGTAGTTCTTCTTCGGTAGGCATCTTGGCGCGTTTGGTATTGAACTCCAACATCAGGGGCACGCGGAAGCCGCTCTGGCGCAGTTTGTTCTTGCGGAACTGGGGCGTTTCCACAGGCACGGCGTAGATGGAATCCGGGGTGAACTGCAGTAGGTCATTGCCCTTGAGGCGGTAGTTGTTGAACTCCCAGCCCAGGCCGGTCAGGAGCCCGAAGTGATGCGATCCGAATTCGATCTTCTGCTCCAGGAAGTTGATGCTTACGAAGCGTGAATTGATCTGGTCCAATTCCATGTAGGCGTCCTTCTTCGGAAGGTTGGTGCTTCCGTTGGCGCCGAGCAACATGTTCAATCCAACATCCACACCGCTCCAGTACGTGAATTGGTTGCGGCGTTCGGTACGCAGTTCTTGAAGCACGTCCTTCACGCTATCTTCTTTGGAGAACCACGCCTTATCCTCGGATGTGATGGTGATCTTCTTGCGTTTGGTATTTATCACCAGCGGGCTGGCTTTGGTGGTATCGCTTTCGGAGGTGACCTGTGCGAATGCTCCATCGCGCGAGTTCACGCCGAGCTCCAAGCGTTGGGTGCGTTGCGCAGTGCTATCACTTTGGGCGAATGCGGGAGGCATGCTAAGTAGGAGTGCCAGGGCGGGGATCAGGGTCTTCATGATCGTGTGTTCTATCCGTAGGACGGGCAGCAGGGCTGGTAGTTACAGGACAGGTCACAAAAGCAAGAAGCCCCGTTGTGCGGGGCTCCTTTTGCGTGATAGGGAAGCCTTCTCAGGCCTTCTCTGGTCGGAAGTTGAACATCATGTGGGTGGTCTTCCAACTACCGTCGGGGTTCTCGCCGATATCGATGCGGGACAGTTTGCGCAACACGAAGGCTTTCAGTTGTTCGTTGGCCGAGCTGCACTCGATCACCTCGATACGGCCTTCCTTGTTGATCACGAAGCTGACGTACACCTCGCCAATCATGTCGCTCTTCTCCATCAAGGGGTACGAGAGGGAGTTGCTCAAGGCACGGTCCAAGGAGCGTTCCAAGCTGGACTTCTTGGCGAAGGGGGCTTTCACACGCACGGGTTCGGCGGCGCGGGCATAGCCGAGGGTGAATACGGTGGCGAGCAAAAGGAGCGAGCGGGAGATGGAGGTTTTCATGGCGCAGTGGTGTTGGTTGTTCTGTGCTCGTAAGACGCTGCAAGCTGCCTCGGTGTTACAGGGAATATCCGTTTTCGTGATGAGCGGCGCGGGCTGCGTGATGAGCGGAAATCACCAACTATCCATCACGTGACGAATGAGATTTTCGAGGGACGGACCGCGCGGCCGTTGCTCAGCGGCTTGCGCTGATGCTGATGTTTCGGCCCAGGCGCAGGTTGAACCCGCTTACGCCACCATCCGCTTTGCGTGCAACGGCGAGGCCTGCGCGATCACCACCTACGACCTTCAGGCTCTTGTCCACCATGGCCACCGCATCATCCTTATCCAGCGGTTGGGCGCTGCGTTCGGGTTCGTTCAACACACGGTCGCGCAATGTGCCGGCGAGGAGTTCGCCAACAGAGATGCCTTTCGCTTCGTCAGCGTTGGCGGGTTCCACGGGCTTTTCTTGGGCCAGCAACGGTTCGGGTGCATCGTTCGCTTCGGGCACTACCGGTGCTGGTGCTTCTTCCCTTGGCATGCGCACCGGGACAACACGTTCCTGCGCCAATGCAGGCTCTACGATGGGTGCTACGGGAACGGGCACTGGCTTTGGTGCAAGTGCAGGTCGCACTTCTTGCCGCAATGCTGGAACCGGTGTAGGCGCGTCGTTGTTGTTCGTTGTTGGAGATTCGCTGTGTTGCGTGTTGCTACCGACATCTTCTTTCATTGGCACCTTCACCTCCGGTGCCGTTGGTGTGGTAGGCACACGTGCGAACTCATTCTGATGCACGTCGTTCGGGGCGCGCAGGAACCAAAGTCCCAGGCCGAGCAGGATGGCCACGGAGGCGGCGGCAGCCAAGCGTACCGCCCATGTGCGGGAGGTGATCGCGATCAAGCGGCCCTCCCGTTTCTTCAATCCTTCCTTGCCTGCGAAGATGATGTGGTCAGCCTTCACACGTGTGGCCTGCATCAGGACAGCAGCGCGCTGATGCGCTTTTTCCAGATCAAGAAAACGGTCCAGAGCTTTGTTCTGTTCCGCGTTGAGATCACCTTCCATACGCGCAACAAGGAAGTCGTCCAAGTTGAATGCGTTGGGCATACCCTGTGGCGGGAAATGGCGTTCTAGTTCGCGTTTTGCAGCGAAGGCCATCGCTTCCGGCACCAGCTTGGTCAGTGCGTAGGTCTTCTCCGCGTTCTGCCATTCCGGATGCAGGACGAGGTACTGTCGCAGCGCCTCCAACTGCTGTGGATCGAGGTCGCCTTCCAAACGCGCGATGAGGTGATCATCCACGTTGGTATCGCACACCACGCCAACTGGCGGAATCGATCTCTTCAACGCTGCGATGTCCAACGGGGCCAATGCATCCGCGAACGCAGCAACGGTCGGCAGCTCCTCATCCACCGGAGCCAGCTCGGGGTTCAGTACCAAGAAAGCCAGCAGCTCACGTTCCTGTTCGGGCGTGAGGTTGCCTTCTAGCCGATCCAGCAGCCAGGCTTCGTAGTTGGTATGGTCGATGCGTTCCGTCAAAGCACGAGATCCAGTTGACCGATGTATTCTTTCAGGGCGGTGCGTCCGCGATAGATGTACACTTTCACTTGGGCGAGGTTCAGGGCGGTTAGTTCTGCGATCTCCTCGTAGGTGTAGCCCTCCAGATCGCGCAATAGCACCACGCTGCGTTGAATTGCAGGCAAGGTGGCCAAGGCCGCGTCCAGCACTTCCTTCAGGTCCGGCTGGTCCTGCGAGGTCTGGCGCAGATCCTCGTGGTGCTCTTCCATGCGTGTGCTGCGCTGGTCTTTGCGCACTTCATCCACCATCACGTGGTGGGCGGTGGTGAAGAGGTAGCTCTTGGCTTTCGTTCCATCCACTTCTTCCAGTTTCACCCAAAGGCGGGCGAAGCTTTCCTGCACCACGTCCTTGGCGCGGTCCTGGTCGCGCAAGTGTTTCACGGCGAAGCGATAGATGCCATCGGCATGCAGGTCCACGGCGGTATTGTATTCAGCGATCGTCATCGGGGGAGGGAGCCCGGTGTTCAGACGTATGACGGGGAGAGCCGGGGGAAGTTACAGCCCGGCAGGAATTCAGCTCCCCGGCACGAAGATGCGCTCGGGGAAACGCAGGGTGAAGGTGGTACCCTCCCCCACTTTGCTGCGCACATCCAATTGCACGCCGTGGCTGTGCAGGATACTGCGCGAAGTGGTCAACCCAAGTCCCAAGCCCCCGGGTCTTCCGCTGTAGAAAGGCTCGAAAAGCCGTTGAAGGTTCTCCGGTGCGATGCCCTTCCCGTTATCGGCGATCTCCATCACCACGGCATCCGGAAGCCTGGTAACGATGAATTCCAGTTTGCCTTTGGCGGGCTCCATGGCCTCCACGGCGTTCACGGCGATATTGGTGATCGCCAAGTTGATCAGTTCACAATCAGCCATCACTTCGGGTAGCTCCGGCGCGATGTCCACCACGCCCATCATGCTCTTCAAGGAAAGTCGGTCGTTCACCGCTTTCAGGGCGTTGTGTACGATGTCGTCCATCTTGCAAGGGATCAGGTCCAGTTCCCGTTTGCGCGAGGATTCGAGCATCTCCCTGATGAGCGTACCGATGCGCTTGAGGTTGCGGTCGATGATGGCGAAATACGGATCCACCATTTCCTTCTTCTCCACCACTTCGTCCTGGATCTGCTCTATGGCGAGATGGATGTTGGTGAGCGGGTTGCGCACCTCGTGGGCTACCGTGCGGGTGATCTGGGCGGTGAGTTCCAACCGATCGGATTCCAGGTTGATCTTCTCGGCCCGCTTCTGATCGGTGATATCGCTGAAGGTGACCATGAAGCCGTCCTCCAACTTCACGGCATGGTTGCGGAACCATCCATTGAGCCCAGAGCCCGCGTAGTGGAACTCCTTCACGAAGGGAACATCCTTCTCCACCACGTTCACATACGCATCGAACAGGCCAGCACCTTTGTTCTCCGGCATTTCCTCCAGCAGGCGTTTGCCCACCAGGTCTTCGCGCCCCACGGATGCGTTCGCCCTGCTGTTGGAACTGAGCCATTCGAAATCCAGGATACGCCCGCTCTCGTCGCGGATGGAACGGAACGACATGATGCTGCTAGGCGAAACGTCCAGCACCTTTTGCAGGCGCATCTGTAAACTGGTCCGTTGCCCTACTTCACGGTCCAGGTCTTTCAGTTTCAGGCGCAGGGCCAAGCGCACTTCCTCGTTCCTGCGCAAGGTGCGAGTGAGCCTCCAGAACAGGAGTGCGGTGGCCACGATCGCCAACAGCGAGTAGATCACGAGCATGAACGGTGCATCCACGCCATCGGCCTCTTCCGTTCTTAGCAGATCATCTCCCCTGTGTGTAAGATCCTGCATAAGCCCCCCGTGAACTTGCCGGAGCGTATCCATGATGGCCTTGTTCTCGGAGAGTTCGTAGGCCAGGCTGGAGTTGGACTGTACCACCCCCAAGCCCTTGTTGTAGACCATGGTGCGCCACGCCCCGTGCAGTTTGTCGGTCAGGCGCCGCAGTTCGATCACCTTATCCTCGTCCACCACACCTTCCGCATACATTTCCAACCGCGCGGTCTGGTCGTACAAACGACGGTTCGCGTTGCGGTAAGGCTCTAGGAACGATGTATCCGCGGTGAGTTGATACCCGCGCACACCGGTCTCCGCATCGCGCAAACTGGAAAGCACACTCTCCAATTCGAAGCGAGCGCGGTTGAGGCTACGTACCTCCGCCACCGACGTCTTGTACTGGCTGATGTTCATGTAGGTGGCGTAGAGCAGAACGAGCATCACCACCACACTACCGATGTAGAGCACGGTGGTCATCCTGCGCTCTTCGCGCTCCTTCTGAAGATCGGTCAGTGGCATGGGAGAGTGTTCAGTGCCCGCACATCGTTCGTGCTAGGCGCACCAAGGATACGATCCACTCCGGACCAGTCCTTGGTCACGCCTTTGCTCAAACCTCCAATCCGTACGATTTCAGCTTGTTGTAGAGCGTCTTCCGATCGATGTTGAGCTGCTCGGCGGTGCGCGACTTATTGTAGCCGTTACGCTCCAAGGCTTGAAGGATGGCTTCGCGTTCCGCTTGGTGGGCAACACCACGCAAGCCATCATCACCACGTGGAGCGGGAGCATTGTTACCGAACGCCGCGCCCGCGCCGTCCATGGAAGAGGCAGGTGTTGAGCGGCTCAATACCACCGCCGGCAGGCAGTCGGAAGTGATGCGCGGTCCGGTGCTGAGCAGCACAGCGCGTTTGATCACGTTCCCGAGTTCGCGCAGGTTACCACTCCATGCATGGCCGGTGAGGCATTGCAACGAAGCGTCATCGAACCCTTCCACCGCACGCCCGAGACGCTCGTTGGCCAGCGCCACGAAGTGCTGCGCGAACTTGGCGATGTCTTCCCGGCGTTCGCGTAAGGGTAACAGGTGGATGGTGAATTCCTGGATGCGGTGCAACAGGTCTTCGCGGAAACGCCCCTCTGCCACGGCCTTATTGAGGTCCTCATTGGTGGCGGCGAGAATGCGCACATCCACTTCGATATCCTTGGTCGCACCGATGCGTTTGAACCTACGCTCTTGCAGCACACGCAGCAGCTTGATCTGGTTCTCGTAGGTGAGGTTACCGACCTCGTCCAAGAAGAGTGTTCCGCCATCGGCTTGTTCGAAGCTGCCCGCACGATCGCTCACGGCACCGGTGAAGGCACCTTTCGTGTGGCCGAACAATTCGCTGCCAGCTAGCTCTTTCGGAAGGGCACCACAATCCACGGATACGAATGGCGCCTTGGCCCGCATACTTTCCGCATGGATGCGTTTCGCTACGAACTCTTTTCCTGTGCCGGTTTCCCCGGTTATGAGCACGGACATATCCGTAGGAGCCACCAAGGCGATGTGCTTGGCGATCAACTGTGAGGCCGGACCTTGACCGTCCACATAGGCCGTTGCAGCACCTGGCTTGCCCCTTCCAGCACTCGCGATCTTCGTCGCGTTCTCCGTGGCGGAGCCAGAAGTGCCCACAGCTAGTGCGTCCTGCACGCGCATGAGCAGCTCGTCCGGGTATAGTGGTTTGCCGATGTAGTCGAAGGCACCTTTGCGCATGAGTTCCACCGCAAGGCGCACTTCTGAATACCCGGTGATGATGATCACTTGGGTACCGGGCGAAGTAGCTCGGATATGTTCGAGCATTTTCGGCGCATCGGTATCGGGCAAACGGTGGTCACAGAGCACGAGTTCGAAATGTTTGGATGTCATTTCATCACGCGCAGCGGCACCGCGGTTGGCCGTGGTCACCGTGTATCCGTTCTTGGTCAGCAACCGGGCGAGGAGCAGACACAGGTCCTGATCGTCGTCGATAACAAGGATGTTGGTGGGCATGGTGGAGAGTATTGGTGGGTGGATCAGGCGGCGAAACCCAGTTGGCGAATGCTGGAGAAGATGATGTCCCGGTTGAAGGGTTTGGGGATGAAGACGTCGGCACCAGCCGCCACCGCACGTCCTCGCTCCCCATCCATGGCACTGATGGCGATGCAGCGCACGTCGGGGAGCATCGCCTTCACTTCGGGGATGAGTTCGTAGCCGAGCCCATCGGGCAGGTTCACATCCACGAACACCGCATCGTACGAAGCGTAAGCCAGCGCAGCTCGGCCCTGAGCGAGGCTGTGGGCGAAGTGGCACTGTGTGCCGGTCCGTTTCAACATGGCCGACAAGAGTTCGCAGATCTCCTGCTCGTCGTCGACCAGCAATACATGTTTCATCGTTCTATCCTTTTCCATGACCTCTTTCTCGCTCGGTCCAAATTACGCGACAGCATTGTTTGTTGGTCCTTGGCCGAGTGGAGTCTCGATCACCCTTGCACGGCACTAAATGGCATGCCGCACTAAAGAATGCTAAGGTTTCCGTAGGTCGTGGTAAGATGAGACCTTCACCGTTGGGGAGGATATTCCCCAGATCCGTGGAGCCCATGGAACACCTCACGAGGTTAGAACCTTGTCCAGCCCGGGCGGTGGTGTTCAGGCCAAGTGTTTCTCACCACACGTGGAGGCGGCAACCGGCAGAAGCACGGTCTGGGCAACCAGCACCTGAAAGTCATGGGCGCAAAAGCAAAAGCCCCTGTACACCGTGCACAGGGGCTTTCGCAAGAAGGGTGTAGGAGCTTAGAGAAGGATGATGAGCAGCAGGATGATGATGATGATCCCCGCAGTGCTGAAGTAGATCACGGTACCACCGGCATTGTACTCCTTCATCTCGCGTTTCAGGTCACGGTATTCACCGCGGAGCGCTTTACGCTCTTCGGCACTAAGGGCGGAGCGGTCGGTGGCAAGCACCCCTTCCAAGCGTTGTTGCAGGTCCAAGACAGCTGCTTGGTCCGCATCGCTCAAGGAGCGGAGCTTCTCTTGGTCTACGATCACATGGCGCTCACCGATGGGTGCTGCGGATAGTTGGCCCATACCTAGGGCGAACACGACCGCTGCGGCGGTGCGGAAAATGGACTTGGTCTTCATGGTGGTCTGGTTTATCAATTAGCCAGCTTCAGGCGGATACCTGCGCTGAGGGTTACTTGGTTCACGCGTGGGTTGGTCTGGAATCGTTCGCCATCGAACACATCGCTCATGGCCACGTTGTAGCCTCCTTCCACGAACAAGAAGGCCAACTGTAATCCGGCAGCTGCACCAATGTACCATTGGGTCTTGGTGGTCTGTACTTCCAGTTCGTCATTCTGCAGATCCGCGTTCAGGTTGAACAGGGCCGTGGGGCCGCCGAGCACGTATAAATTGACTCCGGGGTCATCGGAAGGGTCTATCAGATGACGGCCCACCATGAGGGGTACACGAAGGCTTCGATCGGTGTAACGGAACTCTACGTCGGTGCCGGTCGGGTTGTTGTTCGCATCGATACCAGCAAGGCTGTAATTCAAGTTACGGACCTGGAAATGTGCCCCTGGCCTTAGGAACCACACGCCACCCAACAGCAGGTCCACACCTGCGTGGTAGCCGGCCCGGCCAATCCACTGTTCGTTACCCGCCTCGCGAACATTGCTTCCATTGTATCCCGCACCTATACGGAATTCTTGTGCTGAGATCGTAGAGGTGATCGTTGCGAGCGCGGCCAGAAAAAGGATCCTGGTGATCATGGTGTTGGAATTGGAGAGTTGAAGCAGGCAAGACCAGCACCGTGCCATTCGGGGATCGCACCTCGGACTGGTCACACGGAGAGGGCGGTCCGGGGAAGGAATTCCCCACTGTTGCATCAACGGGTCAGTTCTGCACGGGCCGAGGTTCGGTGTACAATGCATGGTATCAAGCCGAACGCTTCCAGCGCTGTGAATGCTCTTGGTCGTCCAGATCGCTTGCTACCCGCACCAGCTCGCGGTGTTGATCGGCTTCCAGGCCTTGGGCACGGAGGATCCTTTCGAACATGGTACCGGCACCTTGTTCTTGCTCCACCCCGTCCAGCAATGCACCCCAGCGGCGGATGATGAACACACGCGTCTCGCGCAACGCGTCCAGGATACCAAGGTCCCTGGAAGGAACGCTTCGTTCTACCCGATCCGCGTGATGGACGGCTTCAAGAAGCGCTTCACTATCGGCACACACGCACGGTCCTGGCGGCATACCCAGTTCCAGCCCCACCTCCACGATGTCCTGTTGGGCTTGTTGGTCGTGGGCAAGTTGTTCTTTCAACAATTTCCCGAGCCTTCCTTTCTCTTCGCGTGGAACTATGGCGCGCATCAGCTTAGCCAAGTTGGCATAGGTGAAATGGATCTCGTTGATCAACGCGCGACGCAATTCGAGGCGTTGGCGACGTTGGGAGAGTTTGCGTTCCATGATCCGTGGAATTTGGTGGAAAGAAAAGGGGCCATCATCGTGCCGTAGTGGTCCAAGCACTGGAAGCGCGAAGCCGTTCCCATTGCGGGGAACGGCTTCGGCGGACCGTTCACCCGTTAGCGCACCTCGGCGACCAGGTAGTGGCTCAGTTTCCAGAACGCATCGGGGTCCTTGATCTTGATGTAGGCGAGCTTGTCTGCTTCCTTCACGATCTCGTAGGACCCGGAAGGGTGTTCGGTCACCAGCTCCACCTTCTTCCCTTCCAGCGGGATGCGGTCGATGGCGCGTGTATCGATCGTACGCAGGTTGTTGCTCGCGACCGCGTCGCTCAACGCCGTGGTGCGCCCGATGCCCAGTACACCGCCGTCGCGTTTCACCACACCGTTCGCTTCCAGTTCTTTGGCAGAACCAACGGCATACCATGCGGTGTGCATTTCGTTGCCGAGTTGCTCTATGGTGGCTTCACGCCGTGCCATTTCCAGTTCGAATGCGGTGAGTTTCTGGTTCACTTCTTCGATCTTGAAATCCTTGGCGAGCAGTTCGTCCTTCATCAGTGTGATGGCCGAATCGCGCGATGCGAGTTCGGAATCCAACGCTTTCAATTTCTTGCGAAGCGCTCCGGAATCCACTTTCGACTTGTCCAGTTTCTTGGTGAGTTCCGCCACACGATCTCGGCTTTCCTGCATCAAGGAGTTCATCAGCTGGATATCGCGCATAATGCGTTCGCGCTGATCCACAGTGAGGCTTGCTTCATCGGCAGGCAACAATTTCTCGCGGTCTTCGATCATGGCGAGGTTCTGCTCGATGTCTCCAAAGGAGCGTGTCATGTCCGCGATCAATGAATCGCGATCCTGGACGTCGGTCTTCAGGCGTTCATTTTCTGCGAGTGCAGCTTTCTCACTCTCGCTGGGGCCGTTCTGGCAAGCCACGAGACCAAGTGCCACCAGGCCGGTGAAGCCCATATGGCGAAGGGAGGTGATGGGGATCCGCATGGTTGAATGGTTTGATGGATACCACCACCGATCCGATGCCGATCGGGATCAAGCACGGATGGAGGACCGCAGCGTGAATGGAACGCCCCATTCCGTGGCCGGAACGCCGCACGTTCTCCTCTCCCTATTGCGGGTGATCCTCCGACCATCTTCCTTTCATGAACCTACTTCAACGAACAGACCCTGCACTTCAACTGGTGAAGCACAGGGTCCGGGCAAGGTGTAGGTGAGCGGGGAACGCCTACAGCTCTCCGCGTTCGGCGGCCTTCTTCATCTTGTCGTTGGCATAGATGGCGATCTCCACCCGGCGGTTGTTGGCCTTGCCAGCCGCCGTGCTGTTATCCGCAACGGGTTGTACTTCGCCGTACCCCATGGTGGTCAAGCGTCCTGCACGGACACCTTGGGCGACCAAGTAACGCTGAACGCTACGGGCGCGGGCTTCGCTCAATTGTTGGTTGTGCTCATCCGCCCCGTCGGCATCGGTGTGGCCTTCCACGAGCACTTCGGTATCCTCGTATTTGGCCAAGGTGGTTGCCAACTCGCGCAGGTTACTTTCAGAGGTCTGGCTCAGGTCGCTCTTGTCCACAGCGAACAACAGTCCGCTATCGAAGGTGATCTTGATGCCTTCGCCTACGCGCTCCACGGTAGCGCCTTCAAGGTCGTTGCGCAGCTCCTCGGCTTGCTTGTCCATATGGCGACCGATAAGGGCACCGGCCGTTCCTCCGACCACAGCACCGATGATGGCGCCAACGGCGGTCCCATCCTTTCCGCCGACCTGGTTGCCGATCACGGCACCGATGCCACCACCGGCACCAGCGCCGATAGCTCCGCCTTTCACGGCGCGGGAGGTATTACAAGCGGACATGATCGTGGCCCCCGCGAGCAGGAGGACGATGGCTTTCTGTTGCATACGTTGCATGATGGTGGATTTTCCCACGCTGGTCCAACCCATGTGCCGCGTCCCTACTGCCCGGTATACCTAGGAGTTCCAGCAGCGTGCGGCCACTAGCGCTGTACCACGAACACCCCACTTGGGCAGATCATTCCACGATCCTGTCCTTCCGGTGCCCACCACGGCGTATGGCTTGGAACGTGCTTGGGGTGGAGACCACCATACCACCATGATCCGCTCTCTCCTTATCACCTTACTGGTCGCTTGCATCGTGCTGCTCAGCGTCCGCATATACCATGTTGCTCACGAGCGCAGTGCCTTGCGCGCCGATCACATGGAGCTTGCGCACATCACGTATGGCCTGTTCGATCCCACGGAATGGAAGGAGGTCATCAGCGCTGTCCTGGAGAAGAAGGTCTCCGAATTCGAGTTGACCGGCGGGAACCGTGAACAGGTTCGGAAACGCGCCATCGACCTGATGAACGGCCTATTGACCGAGGTTGAGCAGGTGATGAACGAGCGTAACAAAGCCAAGGGGGTGGGTGGTGTGGTGAAGAACGCCATGGTGAACCTGCTCGTGGATGTGGACGACATCCGCAGCGGTGTTCCACGGTATGCGGACATGATCGTGGAGTACGCCAATGACCCGGTGAACCGGCAAGAGATGCAGTGCTTCGTGATCGAGAAACTGAACGAACTGGGCTCCAGTACCGATGGCAAAGTGGACCGCACGCTGTTGATGAACATCCTTGCGCGCCATGGGTGTACCGACCGGGCCACCGCCATCGCGTTGATCCAAGAACGCACAAGAGCGCTCGATCACATCCTTCGGCAATGCTACCTGCTGCTCGGGATCGCGTGCATCACCCTGCTGCTACTTGCGCTTACGGCATCCGCGGGACAGCGTGGTCCGTTGCTCGGGTTGATCGCGGCTGGGCTGTGCTTGTTGATGATGGGTGTACAACTACCGATGATCGACATCGAAGCGCGCATCGAGAAATTCGAGTTGATCCTGTTGGGCGAATCGGTGGACTTCCATGACCAGATCCTCTTCCACCAGAGCAAGAGCATCCTACAAGTGGTGGAGGTGTTGATGAAGGAACGCAAACCCGAGCTGATGCTCGTAGCCGCGTTGGTCTTCACCTTCAGTATCGTTCTCCCCGCCTTGAAGATGTCGCTCTCGGCGATCACGCTCCTGCGCAGACGTGAACTGAAGGGCCGCTTCGCTTCTTGGCTGATGTACAAAGCCGGTAAGTGGTCCATGGCGGATGTGATGGTGGTGGCCATCTTCATGGCGTTCATCGGGTTCAACGGCGTGGTGGATAGCCAACTGACCACCTTGGAGGATTACGCCACTTCGGTCCATGTGCTCACCACCAACAACAGTTCGCTTGAGGTGGGGTTCTACCTCTTCACGGCGTATTGCATCATCGGGCTCATCAGTTCGGCGCTGATCACGCGTGCGTTGAAGAACGAACCATGCCCGACATTCAGAGAACGAAGCGACCGCAGCAGCTGAGCTGAAGGGGCAGACCCTTGAAACGTCCGCGATCAGCGGTGATGGCCGCTCGCCAAGAGTGCTTTGTTCATGGCGATCGCGGCTTTGGCGCCTTCCGCAGCAGCGACACTTACCAAATGCGTGTGCAGGCCAGCATCACCGGCCACGTAAACCCCGGGAACACTGCTTCGTTGTTGGGCATCCACTTTGATGGCGCCACTGGGAACGAACGCACAGCCCAGACGCGTTGGAAGATCCGAGGCTTGGCTGGTCTCCGTGTTGAAGAAGAGCGCATCGATGGGAATGACCGCATTCTTCGTGCGCACCGCATGCAGTGATCCCTCGTTGTGTTCGAAAGCCAACACCTCTACCTCCACTACGCGAATACCGAGTTCTTCGAGACGTGAGCGTTGTATTCGTGGCACAGTTCGTCCTAGGGTGAACGCTGTAACGTTACGGCTCCATCCACGCAAGGTCATGGCCAGGTTGGTGGCGTTGGTTCCTGGTCCGTAAGCCGCCAGCGCCTTGTCCATCCATGGGGCGGCATCACAGTAAGGGCAATGGAAGATGCTGGTGCCATAAGAGGCTTCGGCCCCCGGCACATCGGGAAGTAGATCAACGAGACCTGTTGCGAGCAACACGAAACGTGCCTTCCATTGTGCGCCACTGGCATCGGCCACTTCAAAACCATCCGGCACTGGCCTTACATCGGTGATGCGCTGGCGGTGGAGGTGGGCCCCGGCCTGTTCCGCTTCTGCCCAAGCCTTGGCGTGGAAGGCCTGCGGCGATATCCCAGCGCAACCCAAGTAGTTATGCATCGTCCGGGAGCGATGGTTCCGTGTATCACCCTCGTGGAAAAGCTGCACGCTGCGTCCGGCACGTGCCAACACCACCGCGGCACTAAGTCCTGCGGGCCCGCCACCAACGACCAATACATCGCATTGCATGCGTCGAAAGTAGCGGACCGCACGGAAAAGGAACGGGCCGCACGCTTACGCGCACGACCCGCCACCAATTGTCCCGCCCACCAAGGCGGGACACCACCACACCTAGTGTCCGTCGTTGTCTTTGTCAGCGTCGGTCTTCTTGTCGATCTTCTCAGCTTGGCGTTGGAACCAATTGCCCACATCATCGGTGGTCTGCTTGGTACCTGCCTTCACATCGTTCCACGTCTCGGCCGTAGCGCTTTCCACATCGTTCAAGTTCGCGTCAAGGCGCGCGATCTGCTCATTCACGTCCGCTTTCACAGCTTCCCATTCGGTGCGCTCTTCAGCCGTCAGAGCGGGATCCTTCAATCGCTCTTCGGCTTTGGTCAACTCCACCGCGAGATCCTCACGCAGATCGCGCAGTTCGCGCGACATGTCGTCTTTGCCAGCACGCAGGTCTTCCATGGCATTGTCCACTTTCTGTTCCATGGCGTCCGCGTTGCTCGGTGCCTCACTGCAAGCGGTCAGTGCGCAGAAGGCGCCCAACACACTCGCATAGATCAAATTGGTATTCATGGTAGTTCGGTTTCACGCATCTGGGCAACATCAGGACCAGAAGGCCGAACCTTCGATTGGACATTCTGAAAGCCTTGTTCCTGTAGCATTTCAAGAACGATTCAGCGCTCATCATCGCTCCGATGCTGTGTAGTGCATGTATCGGAATTCCCCGGTGGTGGGGCGGGCACACCCCGTTCACGGGATCACCTCCTGCTTCTTCCGCTGCAGCCATCGTGTACCACGGTCCACCGCTTGTGGCCGATCACGGAAACGCTGGGCGAAGACGAGCCGCACAACGCCGACATCCCATCCGAAGCGTTGATCCTCGCGTTGCACGTAGCCGATATGCTCCTGGCTGAACACCATGCCCACATAGCGCAACCTGCTGTTGTAGCCCGCAGCCGCGCGCAGTTGAGTATGCCAACCGAGGCCAACACGTCGGCTGGCCCGTAGCGCATCCCCGTCTTCGATACGAACCGCTTGCACACTGAGGCCACCACCGAGAGCACCGCTCGCCGTAACGAACCAGTGCTTCCGGAACACATGTGTATATGCATACCCGCCCATGGGCCCCAGATCGAAATAGGTAGCACGACTGATACTGTTGCCGGAAGGGAACTGCTCCTGGAGCCGCGAAGGCACCAATGCGGAGTCCGCGCGTACGACGAAAGCGGTGAGGTAACCACCGATGAGCCACGAGCCCTGCGACCGCAGTTGCACGGCGTCCTGGTTGAATCCTGCGCGGTAACTGAAACGTTCGTGGTTCACGATCCGCAGCGAACTGAGGCCGATGTTGTACTGAAGCAGGTCCGGCCGGTAGGGTAGTTCCGTGGGGCCTTCCCAACCCAATAATGCTTTCGTATGGCTGGTGATGTGGTAGCCTTTGTAGATCTGTAAGAAGAGGTTGCTGGCTTGTTTGGTCCCGTACAGGTTGGCCTGGGCATCGAGGTAGCGCGTCTTCCCTTTGCGCTGCACATCATCGTTCACGAACGGGGCACGCACGCCGATGTTGAGCGTGAACTTGCGCAAGCTGGCTCCCACACCGATGTTCACTTGGCCATTGGGTCGGTAGCGCACATCGGTGAACGGGTCCACCGCATTGATCACCATGCTATTGAATTTGTGGCTCGCGTAGAGGCGAAGCGTCACCCGATTGGAGTGATCGCGCACATAACTGGTATCGGGTCTGAAGCGTTGCGCTGTGGCTCGCCCGCACAGGAGGAGCAACGCCGCGCTGATGAACATGCGGCAGAGGAACGCGCCTCTGGTGGTCATTTCTTGGATACCTGGTCCACCACGGCTTTCGGCAACATGCTGGTCTTCGCTCCTTCGCGCACACCGGCCCAGAGGTAGTTGAAGAGGGCACGGTCACGACGGCGATCCCACGCATAGCTCTCCCAACCCTGACCATCCTTTTCTCCTGTGCGGCCGCGTTTCACCACCGCGTTGAGCAGTCCGTTGAACACCGGATCCAAAGCCCTGTTCTTATCCATGCGCCGGTCCAGCTTTAGTCCATCATAGCGCATCCAGCAGCGTGCGTTCGCTTGGCGGTCGCGGCCGTTCATGCGCAGGATCATGGTATCCAGCCTTCCTTCTGGTATGGCAACACCGGTAAGCTTGGTAAGTACTTTGTTCAACTGCGGGAACGCCAGTCGGCCAACGTTCGCATCCACGACGATCAGATCGGTGCTGTCGCCGATGTGCGCGCGCAGGTCCAGGGCGAGTGGCGTATGATCGAAGAGGAAGCCCGTGGCTTTCACGAACAGGGTGTCCTCTGCAACATGGTGTACGTTCACCAGCGAACAGGAGATGGAATCAAAAGGGATGTGTGCGAAACCACGACCGACATCCACGCGCTCATAGTAATCGACCTTCAAGCGCTCCATGGTCACCGAATCCGTACCCGTTCCAACGGGAAGTGCACGTAGGAGGTGTGCCGGAAGCGGCTTGTGTTCGAAGGGGGGATCGCGCAGCACTTTGTCCCGCGCAACAGCCAACCGTGCTGGTCCAACATGCACCGAACGGAAGGAGACGACACCTTTGAGCAGCGCATCCACATCCATTCCGTGAAACTCCAGGCGCTGAAGGGAACCCGCTATCACATCGCGCTCGACGACCACGGTCTTCGCGCGCTCCACCACATCTGACGGCCCGAATGCGATCTCGTTGATCAACAATTCACCGGTGACGCCATCGAACGCGATACCGCCGATCACCAATACCGAATCCGCGAAGGGATCGGCACGTAGACCAAGCGCATTGGCCGTGAAGGATGCGGCGGACACATCCGGATCCTGAAGGTCCACCTTCAACGCTGCGCCGTTCACCACCAGGTCGGTCAAGCTCACGTTGGTGCTGTCGGCCAAGGTGACACGGCTGTTCTGGAGATGCAGCTGCACATTCCCCAGGCGTATCCCGATCAACTCACTGCCTTTGGATCTTTCCTGTGAACTGTCCCGGGGTAGCGTAATGTGCGCGTCGGAACCGAACAGCGCGAACCGGTCCGCGGCGACCCTATCGCGGAACAAGATGCTGGAATAAGAGAGTCCGCGCACGATAACGGAATCCAAATGGCCGCTGGCCGTAAGCACTGATGGATCCGCGTCTGCCAATGGCGACCAGCGTAGATCGGTGATGGATACATCGCCAGCGAGAAGATCCAAGGTTATCGCGGTGCGGTCCGGAGTGGACCATTCTGCGCCAGCCTTGGCCGCCGCGTCGTGGATCCGTTCCTTCAATGCATGAACGGCCCAAGCAGACACCAACACGTGAAGCAGCCCCAAAGCGCCGACCACGAAGGTAAGCACGACAAGGAGCCGCTTCACGCGCTTGAGGGATCTGCCCGCCATTCCGTTGATCTACACCCTGGTCTTACCGCCCGATAGCAGCCGGAAAATGATCGCGACCACTGCGAGGATAAGGAGAATGTGGATCAAACTACCCACCATGGCTCCGAAACCGATGTAACCGATCAACATCGTCAACATCATCATCGTCCTGCTCATCGTCGGCTGGTTGATCGGTTACATCGGTTTCGG
>DLGQ01000051.1:0-25263 GCA_002482775.1 Flavobacteriales bacterium UBA7690
ACAATAATCGTAGGAGTTGGTCGCGCCATACGTTCTTGTCCATTCTTCATTCCCTTCTCCATCGGTCTTGATCAGGAAGGCATCGCCCTGAATGCCGTCCACGACCGCTTCACCACAGATCACGAACCCACCATCGGGTGTTTGCTTGGCTTGGCGACCGATCCATTCTTGTCCTTCTGGGCCTAGCTCGTGATAGCCTTCAATGGTGCCATCGCTTGTGACCATGTAAAGTACCGCACGTTGGATCCAGTTATCGGCAGTGTCCGTCGTGAAATTTCCACCACCTATAACGAATCCACCATCTGATCTGCGTGATGTACTGTTGCTCCAGCCAGGGTAGGTCGCGTGTTCAGTGTCGACCACACGGTCAACATTTAGAACTTCGCCGGATGGATCGACCAGGATCGAGGTGACCACGGAACTGTAGAAGAGGACATCTGCAAAAGGTGAACTGGCAACAACAACATAACGCCCGTCCGTGCCCACCTCCACGGCCCATGCCACCTCTTGGCGTCGCTGTGCAAAGGGGTCCGATCGGAGGTTAAAGGTCTGTGCTGCTGCCTGCCCATTTATGCAGGCAAGCAGCAGCACGAATCCTGTGCATCCCTTTCGCGGCATCGCTAGCGTACTATTTCCACCTTGGTGGTACCCACCTGGATACCATCGAACAGCAAGGTAGCGATGTGTAGTCCCGAAGCCAGTGCATGTTGAGGTAATTCAAGCACTCTGCCCTTGGTCCCTACAACTTCGCCAAACGCCAAACGCCCGGTAGCATCGTGTACCAACACCTGCACTTGGGTCACACCTTCGGGCACATCGTACACCAAGTACACCGGCCCATTACTGGGGTTGGGGTAGGCCGAAAGGATGGACGATGTCGCATTGGGGGATGAATGCGCCGAAGTCCGTCGCAACAACGCTTTGTTCGTAGAAGGTAGAATCACCTTCTCCTTCGTGGGCATGCCCAATAGTTCCAACCAGGCTTGGGCTTCCGCAGCACCGATGCCATCGTTGGCGGCGATGCCTTGGAGGGTGCTGATGCCGCCAGCGCCCAACTGGTGGGGTTGCTGCCCGGCCGACTTCATGCTCACCAAAAGGTCCTGAACGACCCAATAATCCTTGTCCTTGCCGTTGGCCAGTAGGTTCGTATTCACCAGGGTGCGCGCGGCGTTTAGGTCATTGGCCACATAGTGGAGGGCCAGCTTAGCGGCATCGGCATTGCGGGTGGTGTGGTCGTCCAAGGCTTGTGAGGCCAGGGCGCGAACGGCCGGGTCGGCGCTCAATACGCTCTTGCGCAGCATGGCTTGCAGGGCCGTGCTCTTCTCAGCGTAGAAGTGGGCCAGTTCGCTTTTGTAGATGCTGTGTATGCTCACGCCGCCATTCTGGCCGTTACGCACAAGATCCTGGTAGAAGGGGGCGAGGTCGGAGCGGGCCATGAGCGAAAGCACGCTGGGCTCCAAGGGGCTGTTCGCCAGCAGCGCTTGCGTGATGTGCCAGGCGTTCATGGTCGGTTCGCGCTCGAAGGCAGCGATCCATGCCTCTTTACTTGCTTTTGGTGCTACGTTCATCAAGCGGTTCCGCACGTCGTAACTGCTGTTCTGTGGATCCTTCACATAGTCCACCAGTCCTTCGGTATCCCCGCCATCGCGCCAATTGTCATACACCTCTTTCAGCACCTCGAATTCGGCATCGGCGCTGCTCGCGGTGGTCGCATCATCCTCGATATCGACCAAGCCGCTCACGTCGTTGGGGCATGACTGTGGTTTGTTATACTGCCAAGCGGAGTTCTGGTACCATCCATCCGGGTCGATCGGTTCCGAAGCGCAATGCGGTACCAGTTCCACATTCTGTTGGGGCTGGTGGTGCCAGTAGGTGAACGTGTTGATCGCATTCTCCACGTAAAAATGTTGCGCATCATTGCCATTGCACGTAAGCTGGTCCACATTGGCGAAGGTGTTGCCCGCAGGGTCCGTTGTTCCTACACCGATAGAACCTTGGCTTTCCGCGATCAGGACCGCATCGCCGGTGAAGGCGACATCGTGATCGTTGATGCCGGTGGCGCTGTAGTCGTTGCATTTGATGCGCAAGCCGGTGAGGTCGCCTTCCTCATCGGCGTTGGTGCCCATCACCAAACTACCCACGCTGCGGTCGCTTACATCAGCGAAACCATTGAAGGTGTTGTTGTAGAAGAAGTTGTCCTCCAGACCGGTGTTCTTGAAAATGGCGCCCACCTTCGGATGGTCCGTTCCAGATGCGGTAAAGGTGTTCTCCTCGAACTCGAAGCCAGTGCAACCGTGCAGGTAGGCACCATACGCACCTTCGATGTCCAGGTCGTTCAACGGCTCATCGGCCACGGAGAAGGTGTTGTTGGTGACGATGGCATTGGGAGTGCCTGCCACAAAAGCGCCGCGCAGGTTGCCCGTGAAATCCGCGGCATTGATGTGGGCGGGTTTGGTGGGTTCAAAAGCCGAGTGCAGCACCGCCATGGCGAATCCACGGAACTGGCTGCGGTCATTGTCATCGCTATCCTCGTCCACTCGTACACCGGTATTCACGGCATGGATGGCACCACCCCGGAAGATGGGGTCGGCTACCGTGGACGTGTTGGAGAAGGTGCAGCCGATGAATTCCGTATTGGCCGAACCGATGAGGCTGACCCGCTCACCGGGCGCCAAGTGGGGGTTGTTCAACGCCCTTGTCCGGGCGAACCTACAGTTGGTGAAGGAGCTTGGGCCCCAAGCGGTGGGGTCCACGATGGTGTGCGGCCGTGTGGCGATATCGAAGAAGTTGTTCTCGAACGTGGCATCCGTTGCCTGTACGATACCACCGGTGGAGGTATTGCCTTGCAGCGGGTCCATGGGTGAACCTTCTGCGCAACGGATCGCAGTGAGCGCATTGCTGAATTTGGCGCCACTTTCCAGGATGGCGATACCGGCACCTGTAGTGGTGCCATTCCCCAACACCTTCACGCCATCCCACATGCCCTGGCCCGTGCATTCCGGTGCACTGGTCAGGTGGCCGTTGTTCTTCACCACCAAGGTGCCGCCGGGTTGCACCACGATGTTGGTCCTCAACTGCTGTGTGCTGGCCGCGAAGCCGATGGTGGCGGTGTTCACGGTAAGCGTTTTGCCGGGATCCACCACGATGCTTCCGGCAATGTTCATATCATCAGTCCACTCCGTATCGGTGGTGATGTGGTGCTCGCCGTTGGCATCCAGCGGATATTCTGAGGAGTACGCAAACATCTGCTCGCATGGCGCCAGTTTGGCGATGTAGGCATCATCGAAGTTATGGCCGGTATTACCGCAGACCACAAGGCCACCCGTATCAGCCTCCACGATCTTGAAGTTGCATTGGCGGCGGCGCGCGTTGCCGGGGTAGCAGTCGTCGCTTCCATTCGTCTTCAATTTGTGCTGCCATTGTTTCTCCCAGACCAACGAAAGGTCGCTGCCATTGAGTTCGGCCACATAGGATTGGGAGCCGTAATAGTCGAAAAGGTTTCCAACGCCGACGCCATTAATGATCGCCCAATAGTTAGATATGGTCGGTGCATTCTCTAACCGCAGGGCTTCCAGGCAATCCCTTGTCGGCGTGGAAAGGTCGTTCCAGCGGTATCGTTCACTGGTGAAACTTTTGCCAGACGGCCATTTCGTGCTACACAGACCGATATTTCCGTTGGCCATGGACACCAGGCCGATCTGCAGGTCGTAGGCATGGATCTCGCCGATCGTGGCAGTACTCACCGTCTGTCCACCATTGGCTGGATCGAGTAAGAAGATGAATCCCTCCGCCTTGTAGGCCTCTTGGTTGGCGATCACCGGCCATACGACAGTTGGGGCGCCGCCGGAGGTATTGAAGATCACATCGGTACAGATCTTTCCTTGTAATGCATCGATCCCGGGATAACTAGCGGCCGGTTCACTCTGCACATTGCGAGTCCACACGGATGGTATGTAGGTGGCACTGGTGCTCGGCTCCCGATAGAATTGAGCAAAAGCGGTGCGTGTGCCGGCTGGGGCCCACCCAGATATTACGAATAGATCTTCGTTAGTCGTCGGGTCCATAGTTTTGTCGATGGCGCCGTAGGTTAGCCACTGCGTGGAAGCTGCATCCCATGCCGTGCCTTATGCTAGGTCCAAGTGGTCCCATAGCTTCTCGCCTGCGCCGCTGAGCTGTACCATGTATGGGCGACGGCGGTTGTTGGCGGGTTGTGCTTCATCCATATACATGCCGAAACCGACCACCCGGTAACCTAGCTGTCCGTTCTTTTTTGTTTCGACAAGGTCGAACCCCCAGGATCGCGTACGGGCGGCATCAAGTGTTGTTGCGGGGCTGTAGTAATGGTTCCAAATGACCTCCCCTTCGAGGTCAGTCTTCATAACGAACATAACGCCATTCGTGCCAGATCCGCTGAGACATCCCTCTGTGGTGAACTCTCCTAATGATCCGTTCGCAGTCGGGTTCACAGTAAGGCGTTTGGTCGGGTCCAGCCCTGCGAAAACGGTCGGGTCGTTGTTATATCCTATACCACAGGCCACGATATTCCCTTCAGAATCCTGGTCACGCCATTCAGTACGTCGCTGTAGTACGCCTTATACCAGATCAAAGTGCCATCCAGGTCGTAATAGGCCATGCCCATACGCAGCTTGCCCGGTGCATTGGCACCTGTTCCCATGTGGTATGGGAACTCGAAATCAGCAGCAGGAGGTGTTGCGGCATTGCACCCGTTCTGTAGCCCGCTCCAGTTGGCCCAGCCGACATAACCCACGGCGACATAAGCGATGTGCGCGCCAAGAGGACCTCCCGGTGTTGTGGGTGGGGCGTAGATCTTCGTCAAAGCATAGAACCAGTCCTTGCCGGAGCCAAAGTCATCCACCGGCAATGGTGTGGGTGTAGTGGTCCATGCTGTTCCGTTGTGGGCGTAATTCAAACCATCCGATCGGAAATCCGGTCGATCATTTCGCTCCCACTCCAGCGCCATTGGCGCCTGCTGGGCAACTACAGGTTGGTACAAGGCAGCGTGGGAGAGTGCCGCTGCTACCACTAATGCGAAGTCTTTCTTCCTACACAAGTTCATGGCTTGGTGTATTAAGGGTTTACGACAAGGAACGTGGAGCAGTGGCGTGAAGCTAGTTGGTCGTCGCTTCCATGGCTCGACGGTTTATGCACCGCGAACACACGATCCATGAACACAGGTGCCGTTCCAAGCGTGGGAATGCGCCAACCATGGTTGATTAACTTCGCGCCCCCTCACCCAAGGAACCACGACCGCACGCATGAGCCGCGTAAAACTGCACGACCTCGAGTTCGAGCTTTTCATCACCGAAGCCGAGGTGAACGCGGCGGTGGAACGCGTGGCCCGCGAGCTGAAGCTGAAGTACGATGGCAAGCGTCCGCTCTTCGTAGGGGTGCTCAACGGGGCCTTCTTCTTCGCAGCTGAACTGGTGAAACGCCTCGATATGGAGTGCGAGATCACCTTCGTGAAGGTGGCCAGCTACCTGGGCACCAGCAGCACCGGCCGCGTCACGGACCTCATCGGGCTCAACGAACGGATCGAAGGGCGGCACGTGGTGGTGTTGGAGGATATCGTGGATACCGGCAACACCGTGAAGCATATCCTCGATGCCCTTGCCGATCATCATCCGGCCAGCGTGAGCATCGCCACCTTGCTCTTCAAACCTGACGCTTATAAGCAGACTATCGCCATCGAACATGTCGCGGTGAGCATCCCCAATGCCTTCGTCGTTGGCTCCGGCCTGGACCACGATGGGCTCGGCCGCAACCTGCCGGGGATCTACCGCATCATCCCATAACGCCATGAGCAAATTGAACCTCGTCCTTTTCGGTCCTCCGGGGGCCGGCAAAGGCACGCAAAGTGCATTCCTCATCCAACGCTACGGCCTGGTACACCTCAGCACAGGCGACCTGCTGCGCGGAGAGATCAAGGAAGAGACCGAGCTGGGCCTCGCCGCCAAAGAGTTGATGGACCGCGGTGACCTGGTCCCCGATTCCATCGTGATCGGCATGATCCGCAACAAGATCGACGCGCACCACGAAGCCAAGGGTTTCGTTTTCGATGGCTTCCCGCGTACCGAAGCCCAAGCCAAGGCGTTGGACGATATGCTGAACGCGAAGAGCGAACCCATCCAAGCGATGCTCGCGCTGGAAGTGCCGGAGCAGGAACTGGTGAAACGCCTTCTCGGTCGCGGGGAGACCAGCGGCCGTGCCGATGACAGCAACGAGAACATCATCCGCAACCGCATCCGCGAATACGAGAACAAGACCGCTCCGCTGCGCGATTACTACAAGGCTCAGGGCAAGTTCAAGGGCATCGATGGCGTAGGAAGCCTCAGCGACATCACCGATCGGTTGGTGAAAGCGATCGGCTGAGCGAACGATAAGTTCCCTCCAAAAGAAAGACCCGGTGATGAGCCGGGTCTTCTCGTTGGTTCGGATCGTTATTGCTTCACGAAGCGCTGGCTGTAGCGAACATCATTGCGGAACACATCGATGACGTACGGTCCTGCCGAGAGCCCATGCACATCGATCCAGCCGTGCGGTGTGGCATTCCCACTTATCACCGGGCGGCCCAACGCATCAGAAATGTGGTAGCGCATCATCGAGGTTCCATCCATCCGCAGTTGGACACGGTCGCTGGCCGGGTTCGGTACGAGCTGGAGTGCACGGTCCGCCTCAAGTGCCTCGATCCTGGCTTCGATGTCCACACTGAACACCGCCGGAGGGGTGATGATGGGTTCGTTGAAATCGAAGACGATGTGTGCGATGTTGCTGATGGTCTCGCCGTCCACCAGATCGGTCTTGGGAAGCATGCTGAATTTGATGAAGCCATGGCTTCCGGGCTCGTCGCTCGTGCTATCGGGCAGCATGATGTCGTTGTGGATCACGTGCAACACACCATCGGCGATGTACCAGTGGTTGGTATGGCTGCTGGCGATGAAGCGCATGGTCTCCCATTGAAGGTCTTCGGAAAGTGTGTCCAGGATCACCACGCGTTCGGCGAGGTAGGTGCCGGTGTTCTGGAAACGGATGGTGTATTCCAACGGCGTTGTGCCTTCTGCGACCTGCGCCGGTGAAAGCACGTTCGGGGTTAGCAGCTTATCGTTCGGGTCGTAGCTGCCCACGACGATGTCCGTGAAGGTGTAGGTGTTGTTCGCTGGTGTTTCGTCCGTGGCGATCGGGTCCAGGGTGAGCGTGTGTGCGATGGGGATTTCAAGTGCCACGCTTGCTGCCGTGTTCAGGTCCACTAGGATGTGTTGCACGGCACCTACCGCCATGCCCGGGAAGTTCCACGTAGCCGTGTTGCCGATGAGCGAAGCGGGTGTGATGGAGCTGCCCACCCAGGTCTGGTCGGCATCGAAGGTGAAGCTCACGGCTGCATCCACGGTGGTGGTGCCGTAGTTCTCGCAGCGCACGTACACCTGGTTGGCGAAACCCGGGCGCGCAACGTCCGCATGCACATGGGCTCGGAGATCCTGGATGCCGGGGATCAGCGTGACCGCAAAGTCGTTGCCGAGATCGGTGCTTCCCATCACCTGCACATCCGCCGTGTGCTGCGCCGGTGTCATGCTCTGGATGTGCGGGTAGCCCGTGCCTGCGGTGATGGTGTAGTTCCCCGGCGGTACACCGATCTCCCAACTGCCATCCGCATCAGTATCCACCGAGTTGCCATTGGGCGAGAGGGTCACCATACCATGTGGTACGGCGGTTTCACCGGCATCGTACAGCCCATCGCCATCACCATCTACGAACACCAGGCCAGCGATGCCGGGGTAGGAGCCGGGGCATTCGCTGTTGAGGACGGAACAGTAGGTGGCCGTTTGTTCGGTGAGGGGATCGTCAATCCCAGGAGAGAACTGTATTTGACCTAAGGCATCGGGCCAGTTCGGGAGGCAGGGGGGAGTGAAGTTCATGCTCAAGTTGGCCAATCCATCGGGTAAGGGTTGCAAGCAAAGGTTTAGACCACCGGTGTTCAAGGTGAGCGATTCCAACGTTTGAGGCCAAGGAGGAAGTGCGGTATTGTAGCCACCGTCTGTCGTAAAGCTAGACAAGTCAGAGGGCCATGACGTAATGGATAGTATCATGGAAGAATAGATGGTCATATTGTGTACGGACCATTCGGCAAGGTCTGGTAAATCACCAAAACAACTAAAACAATAGAAATCGGCAATGTGTTGCGCAGGCTGAGGAAATACGATCTGCTGCATTTGTTCACCCATCAATCTCAACTGCTCTATGTATCCATCTCCATCAAGCTGAATGGAGCCTAGATTATGAAGGGTGATGGTATTCAAAGTATCGGGCATTGAGGTTATGTGCAGGGAACCGTTCCCAGCAGATGATCCAACATAGATCTGAATGAGTTCCGGGGGGAGCTCGTTCAACGTAAGCAATCCATCGAATATGGTGATGTAGATCTCTTCTAGTTGAAATGGAAAGTTGGATATCGTCATGTCTGCGTCTCCGGTCATGTAGAGATACTCCAACGCAGCCAAATGAGCTATCCCTAGGAATTCTATAGAGGTGCCGGTTCCAACGGTCACGAACCATGCGCTATCCACCTCCGCGATCCCCGGATGCAGCGTATCCATGATGCCACCGGCATCCACGATCCCGGGTATCAACTCGTTCAACAAGTCCCGTTCGACCTGGCTGGGGATGAACACTTGTGTACGCCCTACGATCGATACGCAGGCGAACACGAGGAATAAAGCAGCGTAACGTAGCCCGTTCATGGCATAAGTGTTTGGGTGTCTGAAGGTAGACTGCCGGTAGACGTTCTGGTTGCTTTCGCTGCTGCCTGCACGGATCCAGTGGCGATCCGCCCGCCATTCACCACCTTTGCGCCCCGCGCCAAGGCGGAAAAGACCGCATGAACTTCATCGACCACATCCGCATCGAATGCCGCTCCGGCAAAGGGGGCAAGGGCAGCAGCCACCTGCGGCGCGAGAAGTACATGCCCAAGGGCGGGCCCGACGGTGGCGATGGTGGCCGTGGTGGACACATCATCGTGCGCGGCAATTCCCAGCTCTGGACCCTCTTGCACCTGCGCTACACCAAACACATGATCGCCGAGGATGGCGAGGTGGGCAGCAGCAACCAATCCAGCGGCCGCAGCGGTGCCGACCAGGTGATCGAACTGCCGTTGGGAACCGTGATCAAGGATGCAGAGACCTTCGAGGTGATCGGTGAGGTGACCAAGCACGGCGAAGAGCATATCCTCTTCCCCGGTGGCCGCGGTGGCCAAGGCAACCAGCACTTCAAGACCGCTACCAACCAGACCCCGCGCTACGCCCAACCCGGCGAACCCGGTATCGAGAAGTGGGTGATCATGGAACTGAAGGTGCTCGCGGATGTGGGCCTTGTCGGTTTCCCCAATGCGGGCAAGAGCACCCTGCTCAGTGTGGTAACCGCCGCCAAACCGAAGATCGCCGACTACGCCTTCACCACCCTCACACCGAACCTAGGCATCGTGCCGTACCACGATGGCAAGAGCTTCGTGATGGCCGATATCCCCGGTATCATCGAAGGGGCTTCCGACGGAAAAGGACTTGGCTTGCGTTTCCTGCGCCACATCGAACGGAACAGCGTGCTGCTGTTCATGGTACCGGCGGATAGCACGGACATCAAAAAGGATTATAAGATCCTACTGAACGAATTGGAACAGTACTCGCCGGAACTGTTGGACAAGGATCGGTTGCTCGCCATCACCAAATGCGACATGTTGGACGAGGTGATGATGAAGCAGATGAAGAAGGAACTGCCCAAGAAAGTGGATCACGTGATGATCAGCAGCGTGGCGCAGACCGGCTTGGACGAGCTGAAGGAAAAGCTCTGGAAGAAACTGCACGGCACGTTCCCGGCTGATAAAGTGGAATAGGTCCCCATGGAAAGCCTGGAAGCCCTCGATCGTTCGGCCTTCCTGGCGGTGAACGGCTGGCATGCGCCGTGGGCCGATGGACCCATGCTCCTGGTGAGCGAGATGTTCACCTGGTTCCCGCTCTACCTCTTCTTCTTCTTCCTGATCCAACGCCGGTTCGGCTGGCGCGGACTGTGGTGGGCCATCCCGGTGCTTGGCCTCATGATCCTGTGCAGCGACAAAGGTTCCGTGCTGCTTTTCAAAGAGACCGTTCAACGCCTTCGGCCCTGCCATGAACCAACGCTGCAAGGTCTTGTGCATTTGGTGAAGGACGGTTGCGGTGGTCTTTATGGATTCGTCTCATCGCATGCCAGCAACCACTTCGCCATCGCGCTCTTCATGATCGGTGTGCTTGGCGGAACGCCGCGCTGGGCCATTCCGCTGTTGATCCTTTGGGCGGCGCTGATCTGCTACAGCCGCGTGTACCTCGGTGTGCATTATCCGGGTGATGTCTTCGTGGGCGGGCTTTTCGGCGCATGCATCGGGATCCTCTTCGCCGTGCTTTTCCGGCGGATCATCCAACACTTCACAACGGCAAGAGCATGAATCTCTGGCTTGCGGTCTTCCTGGGCGGTGGTGCGGGCAGTGTGGTCCGCTACGCGATCAGCCAAGTGTTCCATCGCATCGAGGTGAAAGGAGCGTTCCCGTGGGCCACGCTCTCGGCTAACGTGCTGGCGACGGCCATCCTCGCATGGTTGATCCTGCGCTTCGAGGTGCACGCGCAAGGCAAGGAACACTGGCGGGCCTTGTTGGCGATCGGCTTCTGCGGCGGTTTCAGCACGCTCAGCACGTTCAGCTTCGAGAATTTCCAACTGCTGCGCGATGGCTTCATCGGCTATGCGCTGTTGAACATCTTCATCAGTGTGGGAGCGGGTATCCTGCTCTTCTACTTCTTCGCACGCTCCGCATGAAAACGGTATTCATCTCTTCGTTCTTCGCACTGGCTGCAACGTTCTCCGCTGCGGCACAGGCACGCATGAAACCGCTTCCGGCCAAACCGCCAGTGGCCACCGCACCTGCATGGGCCACGCCGCCGAAGCTGGTGGTGGGCATCGTGGTGGATCAGATGCGGACGGATTACATCTACCGCTACTGGGAGAATTTCGGCGAGGGAGGTTTCAAACGCCTGGTACGCGAAGGCTCGTTCCAACGTGACGCGCATTTCGACTACATGCCCACACAAACGGCACCCGGCCATGCCAGCGTGTACACGGGAACAACGCCCATGCACCACGGCATCGTTGCCAACGATATGTTCGTCCCCAGCACTGGAAAGGATATCTACTGTGTGCAGGATGATGCGGTGACCGGCGTTGGTGGGACCGGTTACAAAGGCCAGCGTTCACCCTTGAATTTGTTGAGCACCACCCTCAGCGACGAGATCGAACGACGGACGGATGGCAAGTCCAAGACCATCGGCATCGCCATGAAGGACCGGGGTGCCATCCTGCCCATCGGCCGCACAGGCGATGCCGCCTATTGGTTCTTCGAAGGCACGGATGGATACTTCGCCACCAGCACATGGTACATGAAGGAACTTCCGCAATGGGTGAAGGATTTCAACGGCCAGAGGCTTCCGCAGAAGTACTTGTCAAGCCCCTGGGAACCGCTGTTGCCGAAGGAGCGTTACCACACGCCGGTGCCTGACGACAATCCGTACGAGGAGCCGCTCGCAGGATCGGCGAAGGCCACACTTCCATTGGATGTGAAGGCGATGTACGAGGCGGCGGGACGCAGCACCGTGCTGCTGCGATTCATCCCCGCGAGCAATTCCTACACCACGGACTTCGCATTGGCGGCTCTGAAGGCGGAAGGGTTGGGACAGGATGCGCACACCGACCTGCTCGCTGTGAGCTACGGCGCACCGGACGAGATCGGCCATGAGATGGGACCACGTTCCATGGAGGTGGAGGATATGTACCTGCGTTTGGACCTAGAACTCGCACGCTTGTTCTCCGCCGCGGATCTGCAAGTGGGTAAAGGCAACTATACCGTTTTCCTAACGGCGGACCATGCGGCGGTGGACGTGCCCGCATACCTGCGCGACCAGCAGGGCAGTGCTGGCTACGTGGATATGCCCGGGATCGTGGACCTGGTGAACGCGACGTTGACGCAGCGATACGGCCAAGGGAAGTGGGTGCGCAAACGCATCAAGCAACAACTCTTCCTCAGCGATTCGTTGATCGCTGCCAACAAGCTGGACCGGGTAGAAGTGCAACGCGTTGTAGCGGATGTCCTGTTGGAACACCCACTGATCGCTGATGCAATCACCGCATCGGATCTCGCGCGCACCACGTTCCCGACCGGCATCCGCAACAGCATCCAACGCGGGTACATGCCTATGCGCGGTGGCGATGTGTGTTTCGTAACACGACCTGGCTACCTATCCACCTACCCCGGCATGTCCGAGCGAGGCACCGATCATGGATCACCGTGGACCTACGACACCCATGTGCCTGTGCTGATGATGGGAGCGGGGATCAAGCCCGGAGAAGTGGTGCGCCGTACGTCGATCACCGATATCGTACCCACCATTTCCATGATCGTGGGCTGTGCCTTGCCGGATGCCGCAGTGGGACAGGCGGTTCCCGAGGTGCTACGGTGATCGGCGTTGTTCACACCGGTTGTTGAGATCCGAGCAACCGGCCGCGCGGTAGGTCGTCTTTCAGGCAGTAGATTTCGGCATGTTAGCGTGGGAGAAACCAGCCTTTGATCAGCCTTTCGAGCTGTGGCGTGAAGAAGGCGTGCTGCACCTCGTGCTGGCGATAGGCGCCCATGTGCAGATCGCGCATATGAAGGAGTTCATCCGGCTGGTGGCCGCCATGGACCGCAGTGGCCAAGCACCCGTTATGATCGAATACCCCGAGCATGTGGCGGTGGACGAACGGGCACGTGCATTGCTCCGCCGTGTCTGTGGCGCGCATGGCCATCCCGTGGCGCTCTTCGCACCTCACCACAGCAGCCGCGCCCAAGCCGAATTGTTCAAGCATGTGGAACGGCCAGCCTTCCCGTTCCGGGTCTTCGACGTGCGTGATGTGGCTTACCGCTGGGCCCGGGAGCGACGCCAGATGAGCGCGTTGCTCCAATCCGCCGACAAGGATCGTTGAGATCTTTCCCGCGCCAGCACTGGACTTGCGTCTAGTTGCCGTCTAGTTTGCGCCCCGAATGTCGCGTTGGCCTTCCATAGTCCTCTTGTGCGCCCTGTTCGTTGAGTCCGGCCGGTCGGCTGCGGGTCAAGCCACGTTGCAACTCACCGGAGAAAGCACAGGAGCCAACGTCATCGTACAAGGCACCTCGGACGACCCCGAGGCGCCCACGCCGCTTTTCCAAGCGATCTGGCGCGGAGTTCCGGGTGCCACTGCCGTGTTCCAGATCCAACGTACCGCAGCGCCGGATGAGAAGAACCGGTTGATGCTGGATCGTTTGATGGAGGCCGGGATCGGTGCGTACCTGGATGCGCGTGTGCATTTCACCAAGCAGGGTGTGCTTAGCGATCTGCCCAGTGCGCAACTCGCCGAAGAGATCGATGCCATGGTGAAGGCAGCTGCCGAGGACATGGGTGTGCCCAACGCCTTCCAAGGGTTGAGCGATCCCACGCGGATGCAGCTCTCGCGCCTCACGCACATCGATTGGAGCCAGGCCGCGAACGGCGTGGATGCCGGTGAAGACCAGGACAAATACCTCGCGATCTACTACTATGTCCGCAGTCAACGCGAAGAACTCGAGCGCCAGCTGCGCGCCGATCTTTTGCCCCTGGCGAGCGTTCCGGTGTTGGGCACGAGCGCCGCTGAACCCGGTTCGCAAGTGCGCATCAATTCCACCTGCGGCACCGTGTTCGATGAGGAGAATTACCTCTGTGCCCTCGATCTTCAACTGGCCGACTCCGGTGGTGGCGCCATCGATCCCGAACTGGGCGAGCGCCTGATGCAGGCCATGGCCGAACGGGGCACTGCACCCGAAGCCGATACCCCGGTGGTACAACAGAAGATCCGCAAACGCGATCGGTGGTTGAAGTCCGAATTGGATGCCATCAACGACCGCATCGATCACATGGATCAACGACGCGAGTTGTGGGAGATCCGTGATCGAATGGAAGATATCGAGGACCGCCTCGCTGGGCTGCAACTGGATATCGAAGAGGTGAAGACCGGCACCGGCATGGGCGGTGACAACCCTTCGGCGGAATTGAGCGAACTGGTGGGCCGCAACATCACCGTACGGTTCCCACGCAACTCCACACAGCTTAGCGCGGAATACCGCGTGCTGCTCAATGAAGTGTTCGAGCAGCTGGCACGTTCTCCCGAGCACCGCGTATTGGTCACCGGCTACAGCGACCGCAGCGGGGATAGCAACGCGAACCTGTACTTGAGCGAACAACGTGCGAAGGCCGTACGCAACTACCTCTTACAACGCGGTGTGCCCGGCGATCGCCTGATGGTGAACTACTACGGAGATAGCCGCAGTACCGGCCGCGACCCCAGCGAACGTCGCGTGGAAGTGGAGTGGATCCACTGAAGAACGCGCTACGCGTCGAGGTCCGCTGTGCTGTTGCCGTTCACCTCGTGCTGCATCCGGAAGAGCACTTCGAACAACACGCCTTCCTGCATGCTCATGTGGAACGATCCATCGAGCTGCTCGCACAGTGCTTCCACGATCTCCAGGCCGAGTTTGCCCGTGCCTTGGTGTTCGCCATCGCTGATGCCTTTCCCGTTATCCTTCACCGCAAGCCGGTAGAGGTCTCCTTCAACGGACTGCACCTTGATCTCCACGTGGCCACCGGTGGCATACGGGAACGCATGCTGGTAGGTGTTCGCCACGAGTTCACACAGGATGATGCCCAGTTCGATCGCCGTATCCTGATCGGCTTTGATACCGGTAGTGCCGATCTCGTAGCTCACCGTGCGGCTTTGTGGTTGGTACATGTCGGCCAGCGCCTTCACCAGGTCGTTGAAGAACAACGATAGGTCCACGTTGCGCATATCGGCCAGCCCGTACAACTTGTGGTGTACCAAGGCGATGGTGTCGATCCGCCGTTTGCCCCGCAGGAATTCGTTCTTCACCGGTCCTTCGTCCAGCCGCATGGCTTGTAGGTTGAGCAAACTGCTTACCACTTGCAGGTTGTTCTTCACGCGGTGATGCACCTCGCGGTTCAGCACCTCACGTTCGCCCAACGCCTTGGCCAACTTCAACTCTTGGGAGCGGTTGCGTTTGGCTTGTTTGCGGATCCTGTTGTCTGAACTACGCTTCCGGTTCCAAGCCCAGATGAGCAGCAAGATGAGCAACGCGAGCATGGCCGCCGCGACATACAGCGCTATACGCTCTGGCCGCAACCACACCCCGAGCGGTGCCAGATCCAACACAACGCCGGTGTTCAACGCCTGCCCGTGCAAGGGATAGGCGCTCACCAAACACCGGTAGGAGCGCGAGTCGCCTTCCACGGTGAAGGTCGTATGTGTCTTGGTCTCCTTCCACGATGCCAGCGCCTTGTCCACGGCCATGGCCATGCCAGGATCGGTTGAAGCGTTCAGATCCACCAAGGTGTTGGCCTCATCATCCATTATCAGGATGCCGGCCTGTAGCAGCGATGCGGATCGGGTGTCCATCCAGGGCGAACGGGTGAGGTCCACCGAGAACTCGATGATGCGGTAGGGCGCGTCCTTGGTGCGATCGCGGATGAGGTGAGAGATCTGGAGCACCGGCACGGCGCTGCTGTCGCGCACCCGCAAGGTCCAGCTCGGTTCGCCCTGCGTTTCTTCCAAGGCTTTGCTGAACCAGAGCTGCTCGCGTGGGTCGTGGTCGGTTTCACGTAACCACGGTCCGGCCACTACGGCTCGCGTTCCATCCGTGGCGTAACGCATCAGGATCGGCGGTCCATCTTTGGAACCTTCGGTCGTGCGCATCACGCGGTACGTGCTGTCTTCTCGCACCACGGCGATCTCGTTACCGTTCTCGTCCGCCAACCGGATCGCCAAGATGGGCCAGTGCGTATCCAATAACGGGAACCACCTCCCGAAGATCACCGCGCTGTCCCCTTGATCCACTGCAGCGGCTTCTTCGCGGAGGTCTTCGGCCAACTCGTGGAAGAACCCGTCCAACCTGATGTGCAGGAGTTGTTGGGTGCGCTGAAGGGCCAGCTCGCTCAGGTCCAAGCGCCGTTGCGTTTGGTAGAACGAAGCCCAGATCAACAATAGGACGCAGGTCACCAGCAGCCCGGCGATGGACGCGAACAGCCAGCGCCCCGCACGTTCGTTCATCGTCATGGACACGCCGCGGTATTGATCACCGTTCTGGTGAGTTCAGCCTCGGCGTCCCCGCTCTTGATCTGCTCTGTGGTGACACGTTCGGGGACGAAGTAGATGCCATTCAATTTGCCGTTCATGGCCTGGCCGGCTTTGATGCACGTGTCCGCTTCGAAGCTCTCCACGGTAAGGCCTTGGTAGTACAGGTCGATGACCAGGTCCACGTGTTTATCCTCCTGCGAGTTGTTCTTCAACTTCAACAGCAACTCGCTCGGCTTACCCACGGGATGGTTCCAGCGATAGGCCATTTCCACCCCGTTCTGCTCACCCTTCTGGATGAACTTGGACTGGGCATGGAGCGCGGTGGGGAGAACGAAGAGGAGCAGGAGCAGCCTTCTCATACAGCGAACGAAGCTAGTGCTTGGATCGTCCGGTCGATACACGAGCGGTCAACGTTCAGGTGGGTGACCATACGCATCATGCCCGGCCCGAAGGCCATCGCGCGAACGCCGCGCTGCTCCAGATGCTGGAGCAGTGCGTCCAGCTTGTCGGCCTCACCCAAGGTGCAGACCACGATGTTGCTCTCCACAGGGAACACGTTGCTCACATATGCATGGCCCGCCAGTGCGCGGCCCAGTTCCACCGCGTGGGTATGATCCTCTGCCAAGCGTTCTACATGATGGTCTAACGCGTACAGCCCCGCCGCCGCGATGATGCCTGCTTGTCGCATGCCCCCACCGAACCGTTTGCGTATGCGGCGTGCTTCTTGGATGAACGCTTTGCTGCCTACGAGGACGCTGCCAACCGGTGCGCCCAACCCTTTGCTCAGGCAAATGGAGACGGAATCGAACAGCTCTCCCCATGCCAGCGCCGTGCTGCCGGTGGCGATGATCGCGTTGAAGATCCGCGCACCGTCCATGTGCAGCGCGAGGCCTAGATCGGTACACGTCGTGCGGATCCGTTGCACCTCGCGGATGTCCCAGAGGGCACCACCACCGCGATTACTGGTGTTCTCGATGTTCACCAAACGGGTCCGCGCCAAATGCGGATTGGAGGGGTCGCTGTGAGCGGAACGCACCGCCTCCGCCGTGAACCGTCCGCGATCGTGCAACAAGAACTTCACGCTGCATCCACTGTTCGCCATCACCCCCCCGCCTTCGTAGCGGTAGATGTGCGCGCCTTCTTCGCACAGCACTTCATCGCCCGGCCGGGTATGTACGTTCACGGCGATCTGGTTGGTCATGGTACCGCTGGGGCAAAAGAGCCCGGCCTCTTTGCCGAAGAGCGCCGCAGTCCGTTGTTCCAACAGGTTCACAGTGGGGTCTTCCCCGAAAACATCATCGCCCACTTCGGCTTCGGCCATGGCGGCGCGCATGCCGGGCGTGGGTCTGGTAACGGTATCGGAGCGCAGGTCGACGAGCATGTGCGCAAGATAGATGCGCCTTCACTTCCGCCTGCTCACCAGCAACCCATCGCGCAAGGGGAGGAGCACGCTTTCCAAACGGTGATCGCTATTCACGCGCTGGGCGTAGGCGGAAAGGCCTTGTGTATCACCATCCTGGTCGTTGGCTTTTTCCAACACCTTGCCGCTCCACAACACGTTGTCCGCGATGATCAAGCCACCAGCGTTCATCCGGTCGATCACCAGGTCGAGGTAGCGCGTGTAGTTCGATTTATCCGCATCGATGAAGACCAGGTCGAAGGTGCCTTCGATGCGCGGGATCACTTCCAACGCCGGTGCGATGTGCTGCTGTATGCGCTTTTGCAGGCCCGCCTTGCGGAAGTAGCGATCGGCCATGGCAGCTACCGGGGTGAAGATGTCGATCGTATGAAGCTTTCCCTCGGGTGCCAGACCTTCTGCCAGGCAAAGCGCACTGTACCCCGTGAAAGTCCCGATCTCCAACGCCAGTTGTGGGCGCACGAGCTTGCTTAGCAAACTGAGGAACCGCCCTTGTACATGACCGCTCAACATCTGCGGAAGCTCGATGGAGGAGCGCGTCTCTGCAGCCAGCTCTGCGAGGTAGGAAGGTTCGGCGGTGGAGTGTTGTTCCGCGTAAAGCTCAAGTTCGGGGGAGAGGAATTTCATGGGCGCATGATGCTGGAACGACAGTAGAAGATGTGCTGGTCGCGGGTGATGCGAATGATGTACCCTCCCGTGGCAAGGGAAGCCAGATCAAGCATACCGTTCGTAGGGAGGGTGCCGCTCGCGTGAATGGATCCAGCTATGTCGTACACGGTGAATGACGTTGCGGATGAGGAGAACGGAAGGTCGATCCGCACTACGCCGATGCTCGGGTACGGGTAGCTGGCAACGCGCGTAGCCGTTCGTTCTGGGATGCTCTCCACCACGTTGGTGTACACCCACCAGTCGGCATGGCGTTGTGTGGCATCCACGCCGGTACCATAGTACACCTGCCGGAGCGAAGGACTATCGCCGGTTCCGAAAGCGATGACACCACCGCGACGTGGGCCCCCTGAGAAGGATGCTATCGCTGCCCATTCCGTTCCGGTGGACACCCATGCATCGGCATGGAATTCCGTGGAAGATGAGGCGCCACCCACAACGTACGTCATGTCAAGACCCGCGTCGTACACCGCATCCGCTCCGATGCGCGCTGCGGGCAGCGAAGTGATCGGTGACCATTCATCCACCAGTGCATCGTACGTGTATCCATCGGAGAGCGCATTTCCTTCTGCATCCGCGCCGCCGATGATCTCCACCCGGGAACCGCTTCCACTGGCGCGATGGCGTGCTTCGCCGGGAACGCTCGCACGTGGGGTCCATGCATTGCCGGGTACATCGTACTGCCAGCATTCGTTCGTGGGTATTCCGCCGTTCAGGAGCCCGGTGCACACCATGCCATTGTCGAAAGCTACGGTGGCATAACGTCCCGAGGCGGGCAGCGAACTCATCGCCTCCCAAGCATCCAACTCAGGATCGTAGCGCCACAACTCGCTCATTGGACCGTTGGCATCCACCCCGCCGAACACATATCCGTAGGTACCATCGCTGAAGGTTGAACAGTATTGTCTTCCGCTAGCCGGCAAGGGTGCTATCGCTGTCCATTCTTGACCTACCATATCGAAGGCATACCAGTCCGCGGTCAATCCGAAACCCAATTCACGCCCGGTGCCGACGAATATGGTGTTGGCTATGGTGAAGGCGGAAGCATCGTCACGCGCTGTTCCGGGGAAGGATGACAACTGCGTCCATTGAAATAGCTGTGCAGAACAGGTCATGTGTACGAGAAAGGCCAGAAAGCAAACAGACCGCATGCCCGAAGGTAACAAGCCTTCGTATGGAGGCTATTCGGAGCGGCGTGCCAGCAGTTCCAGCACCATGCGGTCCTTGGGTTGCGAAAGCGGCAGCCCTTGCACCACGAGCTTACCCTTTTTGCCACGCTTTCCTTCGGGCACCTCCGCCACGGTCATGCGTTGTTGGTCGTCCACGAAGATGATACGCTCGCAGGAGGTGCTCAAGCGCATGGATTGTAGCGCCCGGCCATCGACGTTCCAGTAGGTGACCACCGCGCGACCGTTCTCAGGTACGCCGTACGCGGTGCGCCAGATGATGGGTTCGCCGTCCTGCGCGATCACTTCCACCGGACTCTCCACCACGGGCATGGGGATCATGCGGTCGCAGTTCCAGATGCCGAAACCCGGCATGGCGAAACGTGGTCGGCGAGCGAAGGAGTACGTGTTGTCGCGTTTTTGCTGATATATGTTGAAGGTGGTCATGCTGGTGAGCGCGTGGTCATGGAAGGTCGAGGCATCCATGGCGCGTTCCTCCGCGTTCATGCGACGTGCAGCTTTGGCGTAGGCCTGACCTGCGATGCGTTTGCGTTGGGAATGGGTCCGTTTCAATTCGTTCATGAGCTCGCGATCGAACTCGCGCGCTTTCTGCGACAGCCGCTTTTCATATGCCGATACTGCGAAGTCCAAGTTCTTGGGGTCGTTGGTGTCTTCGGCGGGGTCTGCCATCTCCACGGGTAGTTCCATCCATGTCCCTCGGTCCTTCACGCGGATCACACCTTGCGAGCCGTTCGCGGCGATCAGCTCCACATCCTGGTAGAAGTGTTTGCGCGAAATGGTCTTCCGGAAGGCCAGTCGATCCAGGTCGCCATGGTAGATCCATCGTTTCGCACCGAACGGGCGCCATTCGGGGTGGTTACGGTACGCGCTGTTCACTACGAAAGCGATACGGTGATGGTCCTTCCAGTATTGTCTGTCCATGTCCACGCGGATCGCGGGGATCTCCGCTCCGTAGGGTGAACCGTACTTCCCCTTGCGGTAGGCGTATGCCTTCTTCGTTGCCAGGCACGGCCTGGTGTAGCAGTAATAGGGCGATGCTTGCCGATCGAGGAAAGCGAGGCTGTCAGGAAGCGGCCGTTGCTTCTGCAAGATGCTGGTGTACTCCCGCGCAGCAGCCGATGGTGGTTCGTTCGTCATCTGGGCCGCATCCACGAAACGTCCGCCGTTCTCCCATTGCCCCGTCGTTTCATTCAAGGTGTAGGCCGCGTACCGATCGTCCACGGTAGGCCCTTTTGTCTCCAACGTGATCTCGCAGCCTTCTCGAATGCGCACAGGCTCTCCGTTCTGGCTCGCATAAACCTCATACATCCCCGCTGTTTCGAAGTGTCTGGCATCCGCATTCATCCCAAGGTGCATGGGAATGCCGCTGGCCACTACATCCCATGGATCGAGAAAGCTCCGGTACGTGAGGTCCACGGCTCCTTGAACGGGTTCCCCGTTGGTGTTGACTATGGCTCCTGCTTGTATCCGTACGATGGTTCCGTCCGACATGTGCGCTTCGATGGCTTTCGATGCATCGACCCTGTGTAGTTCACGTGGTTTGTCGGCTCCAGGAAGAAGTGGCGTTACGCGGGCATGACCGTGGTCGGTCAAGGGCTCGAACCGATCGGAGATGGGTACGTGGTCCGGCGTGATCATCACCTCCACTCGGCGATTGAGGCTTCGGCCCGCATCGGTGGAATTGTTCGCCACCGGTCTTGTTCCACCTTCACCGGTGACCGAGCGCACCGCCGTGCGCGGGCAGGTACGGTGCAGGAGCTCGCGCACCTGCTCAGCACGCTCACGTGACAATCGCTTGTTCAACTCTTGGGAACCTTGGTCGTCAGAATGTCCGATGATGGTCAGGCTACGGCCTTCTGCTCGGGCGCACATTGCTTCCAATTCCTTGACCGCTGCGGCATCCAGAGCGGTGCTTCCTGTGGTGAACCGGACCACAACGGGGCCTTCTTGTGCATAGCTCCGAAGGCCGATGATCAATGCAATGAACAGGATCGTGTTCCGTACCATGATCGTAGGAATTGGTTGTTATGTAACTCGATACACGGGCCTGCAGTATTCGGCGCTCAAGAAAAAGACGTGCCACGGTGCATATGGCGGCCTGCTCCGCTGGGGTGAGATTCTCGGTGGAATGGCGGTTTGTGGAGATCCGGTCATTCCGATGATATTCGCACTATGCAAATGGCCACCACCATCGCCACCCACTTCCGCCACGTCCACTTCGGCGGCAACTGGACCTGTGTGAACCTGCTCGACACCTTGAAGGATGTCACATGGGAAGAAGCACTGCACTCCCGCGAAGGCTTCAACACCATCGCCGTGCTCACCTTCCACATCAACTACTTCGTGGATGCCGTATTGAAGGTCCTTGAAGGCGCCCCACTTGATGCCAACGACGCCTTCAGCTTTACGCATCCACCCATCACCAACGACGCCGACTGGCAACGCCTCTTGGAGAAACTTTGGTCCGATGCAGACCGCTTCATCACGCTGGTGGAACAACTACCCGACGATCGCCTGCACACCGACATGGCCGATCCGAAGTATGGCACTTGGTGCCGCAATCTGCACGGCATCATCGAGCACACGCACTACCACTTGGGGCAGATCGTGGTGTTGAAGAAGCTGATGCGATCAGAGGCGCAGACGCGGAGGTGATCCGAAGGTCGCAGAGTGGTACCATCATCATTTTCGTGGATACATGAAAATGATGTTCAAGGTCTACTTGCTACCGCCCAAAGAATGCCCGCTGCTGAAAGCGCAAGCCTTCAAGGATCTGCTCCACCCGTTCTGGAACCAACACGCCGACCCTCTCCCCCAATCGACTCTTTTCCACCGATAGTATCTGCGACACCACCACCACGCTCCGTTTTGGCAGACCGCCTTCACCTTGCTCCAACAGCACATTGCCCGGCTCGGTGATCCGGTCCAGGTTGGTCGTTAATGCACACACGACCACCGTACTGATGCGCGAACGGTTGAAGACATCGTCCTGCACTACCACATAGGGGTGCGCATAGGCTTGTATCCCACCATCGGGTGCGTCGGCATGTAGCCAGTGGATGGCGCCGCAGTGGATGGTGTGTTCTGCCATTCGATCGTGGGTCACCGATACTTGAACCACGCCCCCAGGAAAGGGTTGTACGGCGCATACACCGGCTTGCCTTTTTCCGCCGTGTGTTCGGTCACGTAGACCAGCTCCCGATCGATCAAGGCTTGCAGCGCCATCACCAACGCCGCCGAAGAGGGGAGGTCGTACTTGCGGATGAACGCGTTGCCGGTCGGAGTGTCCACTTCGCCTTCGCGTGAAATGGCAGCGAACAGGTCCCACTGGTTCTTGGTGAGCGCGCTGCGCAACGTGGCCATGATCGCGTCCTGCTCGCGCACGATGGAAAGCATCACCTGTACAATGGTGGCGCGCTCCAGCGGTCGTACATCGCCGAACAAGCGGTTCAGCAACACTTGCACGTAGTAGGTATGGCCACTGCACAGGTCATAGCAGAACAAGGCATCCTCCTTCTTTAACGTACGTCCGTGGCGCTTCATCACGTTCCGCGCGAAGTCGGCGTAGATGTTCCGGTCGATACGCTTCAGCTCCAACTGGTCTGCGCTGCCGTAGAACGGGTTCTTGGCATTGTTGAACAGGTCCAGCAGGATGTGGCGCTGGCTGCCGGAGAAGATGCACCGCACCTTGGTGCTCCGTTGTAGTTCCGTGCGCAACACCGCGTCCATACGAACACCCTCGAAGGTGACGATCTGCTGGAACTCGTCGATAGCCAGGAAGATGTTGCGGGATTGTTCGTTCAGGATCCGGAAGATCTCTCGCGTAGTGGCCGCTTCCTTTCGGCTCTTGCTGCGTTCCAGCGCGATGTTCGGATTGCCTGTCAGTTCGTCGACGCTGACCACAGGGCGTAGTGCCGAGAACCACTCCATCGCGTTCTTCAGGAATTGCTTCGGTGTGGGGTTCAACGCTTGGTGTACCGCGTTCAGCAGAATGGTGTTGAACTCGTGCGCGTCCTGTGCGGCATATACATCCGCGAACACGGTACGCGCACCACGCACTTTGCCCAGGTCGTTGAACACATGGTGGATCAGCCCGGTCTTGCCATAACGTCGCGGACTGTACAGCATCACGTTCCGCCCATTGCGCAAGGCCGATGAAATGGTCGCCGTCTCTTCGTCGCGGTCGCAGAAGAGCTGCGGCGATACATAGGCGTTCACACCGAAGGGGTTATCCACGAGCATGGTAACGAAGGTATGGTAAAATAGGTTAGTATACCTTACTAAGGAAAGCTTACTAATATTACCTAAGCGGTTTGCACCCCTGCCGGATGGAGCGAGCCGGAACGAAGAACGCCGGAGCGGACCATCCCACCCCGGCGTTCATGCGAGTTGTCTCTCCGGGCTTGACCCGGAGTCGCCCGATCTTCTGATCAGTAGCAGTACTTCCCTTCCCCGATCATCCTCTTCGCGATCGTCTTCCGCAGTTCGGCCGTGTTCAGGTTCGTGTTCTTGCTGAAGCGTTTCGCACCCATCAGCATCGCCTGGCGCTCATCGCCCTCAGCGAAGTTGTTCACGGCTTCTTTCGCGTACTTGTGGATGCGGTCCGCCGCATCGTGGATGTACAATTGGCACATGGCGATCTGCTCGGCCACGTTCGCTGCTCCTTTCATGTCGGCGAGCTTCAGCGTGCGCAACAACACGCTTTCCGCGAGGTAGGTGTCGATCACGATGTCCGCGATGTGCATCAAGGTCTCCTGGTGCTTCGCCAGCTCCAATCCAAGCTTCTGTGCGGCACCACCGGCGGTCATCAGCACGGCCTTCTTGAAGTTCGCCACCAAGCGCTTCTCGTCACCCAGCAACGAATCATCGGGTTCGGGGAAGTCGGGGATCCCCATTAGCTCACCGGCTACCGCTTGCGCCGGACCCATCAGATCAAGCTGACCTTTCATGGCACGCTTCAGCAACATGTCCACCGTCAGCATGCGATTGATCTCGTTCGTGCCCTCGAAGATCCGGTTGATGCGGCTGTCGCGGTACGCGCGCTCCACGGGACTCTCGGCGCTGTAGCCCATGCCGCCGTAGATCTGCACGCCTTCATCGCAGACGTAGTCCAGGCATTCGCTGCCGGCCACTTTCAGGATCGCCGCTTCGGCCGCGTATTGTTCCACGCCTTTCAGCAACGCCTTCGAATGGTCGGCGCCCGCGGCTTCCAAGGCTTCGATCGCTTGTTCCATATCGTGGCTGCAGCGGTACGTCGCGCTCTCCACCACGTAGCAGTAGGTGGCCTGGTCGGCCAGCTTTTGGCGGATCGCACCGAACGCGCTGATCGGCTTACCGAACTGGATGCGCTCGTTGGCGTACTTCACGCTCTGGTCCACCACGGCCTTCGCGCCGCCCAACGCCGCACCGGCCAATTTGATCCGACCGATGTTCAGGATGTTCACCGCGATCTTGAAGCCGTTCTGCCGCTCGCTCAGCATGTTCTCCACGGGAACCTTGCAGTCGTTGAAGAACACCTGCCGCGTGCTGCTGCCCTTGATCCCCATCTTCTTCTCCTCGGGGTTCAATGTGATCCCACCGAAGTCCTTCTCCACTATGAAGGCCGTGAGGTTCTCATCATCGCCGATCTTGGCGAACACCGTGAAGATGTCCGCGAAGCCACCGTTGGTGATCCACATCTTCTGACCGTTCAGGATGTAGTGCTTGCCATCGTCGCTCAACACAGCCTTCGTTTTGCCGCTGTTCGCATCGCTGCCCGCGCCCGGCTCGGTCATG
>DLGQ01000051.1:25268-29596 GCA_002482775.1 Flavobacteriales bacterium UBA7690
GTAGCTCGCTTTCCATTCGCCCGAGGCCAACTTGGGGATGTACTTCCTGCGCTGCGCCTCGTTTCCGTAGTACAGGATCGGCAGCGTACCGATGCCCGTGTGCGCCGCGATCGCCACGCTGAAACTGTGCCCGGCGCCGGTCACTTCCGTCACCAGCATCGTCGTCACGAAGTCCTTGCCGAAGCCCCCGAAATCCTCGGGCACCGATATGCCCAGCAGCCCCAGCTCGCCGGCCTTGTCCAGCAAGCTCGGCATCAAACCTTCCTCCAACGAGTCGATGCGGTCCAACTGGGTCCACACGTTCTGCTCCAAGAATTCCCGCGCGCTCTGCGCGATCATCCGCTGTTCCTCGTTGAATTCCTCGGGAATGAAGATGTCTTGCGGTGCGCTCTCGCGGATCAGGAACTCGCCGCCCTGGAGGGCTTTCTTCGTTTCAGTGCTCATGGTTCGTGCAGATGCGGTGTTCTACGGATGTATCGTACGTCGCGTTCGCCATAAAGTTATGCACGCATAACAAATTTCCAAGCGGGTTGGTTCGGGGGATGTCGCATGTTGGATGGGAGGTGGTGCATGGGGCGGCATCGTCCTGGGACCTTGATCGCTTGATACTTGGATCTTGTGACTTGTGTCTTGCTCTGGGCGTGCCCCTTTTCCCCGCGCCAGCCCCGCACGGGTCGGGTGCTCCGCTGTAGCCGGACTTGTCCAGGCCAGCGGCCGTGGCACTCCGGTTGCTTCCTCCGGTCGCCTCCTCGTTGCACACGTCCGCTAGGCCCGGCCGGCGCCGGGCTGCCGCTACGCCCCCTCACGCGGACCTCACGTTTGCGGATATTTTGCGGCTATTAACGGATATTCACGGATACGAACGCCCCCTTTTCGGATACAGAACCGATATTAACGTATATTTGCGGATATGTCCCCCGTCCACACCTTCCGCCTCGACCTCACCTGGGACCTGCTCCAGGCCATCAGCCGGGTGGACCGCTTCGCCGGGGAGTGGGCCAGCATCGAGCGCCGCGAAGGCCGTTCGCTCAAGCACCTGAAGTCCATCGCCACCATCCAGAGCGTGGGCGCCTCCACCCGCATCGAAGGCAGCCGCTTGGACGATGCCGCCGTTGACGCCCTCCTCGCCCAACTCGACATCACGAAGCTGGAGGACCGTGACCACCAGGAGGTGGCCGGCTACTTCGAGGCGCTCGATACCATCAGCGAGGCCTACGATGACATCCGCATCGGGGAGAGCGAACTGAAGCACGTGCACAAGCTCACGCTCCAGTACAGCACCAAGGACGCCTGGCACCGGGGCGGCTACAAGCAGCGGTCCAACGCCGTGGAGGCCACCCTGCCCGATGGCAGCCGAACCGTGGTCTTCACCACCACCCCGCCCGGCGTGGAGACCGAGGACGCCATGCGTGCGCTGGTCGCGTGGTACGTGCAGAGCGACGTGGTGCATCCGCTGGTGCGCGTGGCGGCTTTCTGCTATGAGTTCGTCACCATACATCCGTTCCAGGACGGCAACGGACGCCTGAGCCGCCTGCTGGCCACCTTGCTGTTGTTGCAACAGGGCTATCCATGGGTGCAGTACGTCAGCTTCGAGCACGAGATCGAGCGGCGCAAGAGCGATTACTACCGCGTGCTGCACACCTGCCAAGCCCAGCGCCCCGGCGAGGACATCGGCCCCTGGCTGCACTTCTTCCTCGACTGCCTGGTGGTGATGATGGAGAAGCTCCGCGCCAAACTGGAGGCGAAGGGCGCGATCACCGACCTCAACGAACGCCAACGCAATATCCTGCGCTACGTGCAGGCGCATGCCGGTGCCCAGGCCGGTGGCATTGCAAAAGCACTTGCCATCCCGCTACCCACGGTGAAGAAGGACCTGGAAACGATGGTGAGCGCCGAGGTACTGGTGCGCGAAGGGGCGGGTCGGGGCACCCACTACAGCGCGGCCTGAGCGGATCACCCCTTGAGGAGCAGCTGTCATCTTACCGAATCAACCCCTCGATCCACCGCACCAACTCCCGCTCATCCACGATGCTCCACGCGTGCGGGTGCCGGTTGCCATGCTGCACGCCGCGCCCTTCCGTGGTGATGTACTCCGCGCGCGCATTCCCCATCGCCACCAGCGTATCGTGGATGCGCTTTAAGCCGTAGGCGTTCAGCTCGTCGTAACTATCGTCGCGGTGGGTGCGCCACCAGGCCGTGTCCGGCTCGGTGTAGAATCGGATGGGCAGGTCCTTCAGTGGCGCCACGCTCGCGGACGAATTGAGCAGGGGAGCGGCGCGTTCGTAGTTGGCCAGGCTGTCCGTGGGCGAGCCGAGGGCGCTGTCCAGGAACGCGATCAGGTAGCGCGCCTCGTCCTTGTATTCGGGGAAGCTGGTCTTCGCCAGGTCGCGTTGCGCACATTCGTACAGGAGCACCAGGTCCAGCGGACTGTCCACGGCGAACACGCCTTTCAACTGCACGGGCGGATCGGCCGAGCGCAGCAGGGCCTTCGCCAGCAGCACGCTCACGTTGCCGCCGGAGGAAAAGCCCCCGATGACCGTGTTCGACGCATCCACGCCGTGCTCCTTCACCGCGCCCGTGATCGTGCCGATCAGCTCCTGCTGTTCGGCCTCGCTCATCAGGATGTGCCGGTTGAAGTTCAGCATCAGCACCGCGATGCCGTTCGCAGCGGCCGTGTCCGCGATGCGCGACTCCGCCCGGGTGTCCGCCGCATCGCAGGGGAAGCAGGGGAAGAGGATCAGCAGCGCCTTCTGATCGGCGGGGAGGAGAAGGTCGTAGGTGGGGGTGTGGATCTCGTGGGGAGCGGTCTCTTTTGCCGGAGTTGTGGACTGGCATGCATTGAAGAGAAGCAATGCGAGAAACCAAGAGCCGCCGAAGAGAAGCACTTTAGCCACTTGGTCTAGAGCTATTGTGCTTTGGACTTTCATCCCCATGGCTTTTCCATCCCGAACATTCTCTTCATCAACCGCCGGTGCGTTCCCTCATCAGAGATATTCAGTGCTACTTCCCCCTTCTCCGTTAGGTCGACAGCGAAAATGGGTTCCTGGTTGAGAGACCACGATCGAGGCTCTTTGAGAACACCGTCGATATCAGCAAGCCCGACAGTTCTCACTTTCTTCTCTAGCCTTAGGTTCTCAAGGTTGTCGTATTCAACAAGAACAAGGAGTCCGTCGCTGATAAGGTCTTTCACAAGGCTGCTTGCCAAGGTGAACTTCTCGCCGATGGAGAGGGAATCGTAGTATTCGAGTTCCCATACCAGATAGCATAGGCCTTCATTGTCCTCCCAAGCATTGGTTAGGAATACGAGCTTCTCGAGCTCATAGTCAGGTGGGTCAGATGTGGATAATGAAACCATCAATTCAGAAGTTCAAACGCTCGCCGCCCCCCGCCGTCCGCCGTCGCATAGCGAAGGCGGATGCCCGGTCCCCACGCATTCGCCGCAGGGCGGACCACAACGCCATACTTCTGCTTCCGCCGCCGCATCTCGCTATTACACATCCTGAAAGATCATGAACCTTGACCCGACTTCATGGTTCCGAGCTCCTGCGTCCAGAACGTTCCGCTGTCGAATGCACGGCTATCGACGAGCTCCAGTTTCTGTTGCAACTCCGCTAACTCATGGTCTTCGTATTCCCCGTTCAGGAAGGCATATTCTCCTTTGGCGTTGAGCAGGTCCTGTACAAAGTCACGATAGCCTAGGAGGAAAGTTGCCAAAGCACCTATCGAGGAATTCATGTACGCATGCCTGAAGCCGTCCTCGTGGTCGAGCCAAACCACTTGATCATCGTTCGCTGTGTCGATTGCAATGGGATTGCCAGAACCATCGAAGCCGAGGACAATGAAGCGTTCGTATTCCCCACCGAGGTGATCGAACACAGTTGAGCGCTTCAGTCCGAAAGGAGAGGACGCTTCATTCAATTCACCGAATGACAGGAACGGTGCGGCACTTTGAGGTAAGCCGGCGACAGCCAGAAATTCAGAGGTCGAAGCCTTCAGGTTGATCTTCCGCAGGCGCTCTTGGCTGAGCACGATGCAAGGATCGCCATCTGGCCCCCACCTCTCCATGAACTCCTGCGGGCGCATGGCTGATCAGTTCAACAACTCGAACACACTCGCCGCCCCCTGCCCCGTCCCCACGCACATGGTGACGACGCCGTACTTCTGCTTCCTCCGTCGCATCTCATTGAACAGCTGCACGCTCAGCTTCGCGCCCGTGCACCCCAGCGGATGCCCCAGCGCGATGGCCCCGCCGTTCACGTTCACGATCTCCGGGTCGATGCCCAGCTCGCGCACCACCGCCAGCGATTGGCTCGCGAAGGCCTCGTTCA
>DLGQ01000048.1 GCA_002482775.1 Flavobacteriales bacterium UBA7690
GTGACCAAAGCCCATCAGACGGAACGGATCGTTCTTGTCCTTGGCCTTGTTCACCCATTTCTGGATGTCGCTGCCATCGTTGCGGATGGTCTCCAGCATCTCGATCACCTCTTGGTTGGCGCCCCCGTGGAGCGGGCCCCAAAGTGCAGCGATGCCGGCGGATACCGCACTGTACAGGTTGGCCTGCGAGCTACCCACCATACGTACGGTGCTGGTGCTACAGTTCTGCTCGTGATCGGCGTGCAGGATCAACAGTTTGTTCAACGCATCGGCCACTACAGGATCCACCTCGTAGTCCTCCGTCGGGAGGCCGAACATCATGTGCAGGAAATTCTCCACGTAACCCAATTTGTTGTTGGGGTACATGTACGGGTGGCCCAGGTTGTTCTTGTAGCTGATCGCGGCCAGCGTGGGCATCTTGGCGATCAAACGGTGCATGGTACGCTCCACCTCGCGCTGCGGACGGTGCGGATCCTGGCTCTTCGGGTAGAAGGTGCTCAACGAGTTCACCATCGCCGAGAGGATGCCCATCGGGTGGGCGTTGCTCGGGAAGAACTCGAAGAAGTGCTTCATATCCTCGTGTACCAACGAGTGGTAGCGGATGTTGCCCTCGAACTCGTCCAGCTGCTTCTTGTTGGGCAGGTCGCCGAAGAGCAACAGGTAAGCAACCTCGATGAAGGAGGCCTTCTCCGCCAGCTGATCGATGGGGTAGCCCCGGTATTGCAGGATGCCTTCCTCACCGTCCAAGAAGGTGATGGCGCTCTTGGTAGCACCGGTGTTCTTGTAGCCCGAATCGATGGTGATGTAGCCCGTCTCGTCGCGCAGTTTCCCGATGTCGATGGCCTTCTCGCCTTCGCTTCCTACGAAAATGGGGAACTCATAGGTCTTGCCGTCCAGGATGATCTGCGCCTTCTCACTCATCGTTCCAACGTTCTTGAGGGGTACATTTTTTGATAGGCCGCTAAGGTAGCAAAGAACAACCCCGGTACAGAGTTGTTCAAAGTTGGAAGGAAGTCCAGTGCTGGAGCGGGAGGGGGATCGTGGAAAACCCGGAATGTGGGGGAGGACTTGGCAGGTGGTGGGCTCCTTGGTGGGATTGGAATGCGTCCGCCGATCGCGCAGATTTCGCAGATGGTTGGTGGGAGAGTACGTCCGCCGATGTCGCGGATGGCGCAGATGCTGGGCTGGCTCCTTGGTGGGATTGGAATGCGTCCGCCGATGTCGCCGATCTCGCAGATGGTTGGTGGGAGAGTACGTCCGCCGATCGCGTGGATGGCGCAGACCTGCCAGCCAAAGGATGGTGCGAAGCTGGCTCCTTGGTGGGAGTGGAATGCGTCCGCCGATTACACCGATTTCGTAGATGCTGGGTGGGAGGATGCGTCCAGGAACTGCCCGCCGAAAGTGGGTTTCGCAGGCGCTGGGGCGGCTTGGTGCGTCTATCGGTCCACGGTCATAGAAGTGACGTTCCAGTGGTCATGCGTCCCGATGAAAACAACCATCATGGACGACCACGACCCGCAGACCTATGCCATTATCGGTGCCGCAATGGAGGTCCATTCCGTGTTGGGGAAAGGCTTTTTGGAGAGCGTGTACCAGGAAGCGTTCGCCATGGAATTGGTTGACCGTGGTATTCCGTTCCGCCAAGAGATACCGTTGCCGGTACATTATAAGAACAAGAGGCTCAACACCTCGTTTCGCTGCGACTTCATTTGCTTCGAGGAGATCGTCGTGGAGATCAAAGCGATCAGTACCCTCACCAGCGCGGATGAAAGCCAGCTGATCAACTACCTCACGGCCACACGTATCGCACGCGGTCTCATCATCAACTTCGGGTCAGCCAGCCTACAATGCAAGCGTCGGGTGGTGAACTGGAAAGGGTAGTTGGGTTGGGGACCGACCTACCCGCAACAGGTGAGGCAATTCAAGCGCCCAACCTGTATTTCATCTGCGACATCTGCGAAATCGGCGGATGGTTCATTGCCCAGCCCACTTCGGCTTGAATTCGCCCATGAAGGTCTGGTAGTCTTTGCTCTTATTGTGAGAGCCACCGAAGTAATGCAGGATGGGCTCCATCTGGTCGGGCGTGAGGTAGCCCTGCACAGGTGCCAACACGTTCATCTCACTGTCCAAGTAAACCACCGTAGGGTAAGCGATGCCCCCTTGGACGTTGGCGATCATATACGTGAGCTGGTGCGTGCCGTTGCGGCCACCCACACGGTTCGGGTCGAAGTCGGGGTTCTCCAGCTTCTTGCCTTTGAAAGTGACCGGCGTGCCGCTCTCGGCGTTGAACTTAACGGGGTAGAAGTTCTTGTTCACGTACTCCGCCAGCCGCGGGTCGTGGAAGGTCTTCGCATCCAACATCTTGCAGGGGCCGCACCACGTTGTGTACACATCCACCATGATCGGCCTGGGGGCCTTCTTGGCCTGTGCCTGTGCTTCCTCGATGGTCAGCCATTTGATCAGGTCCGTTGTAGCGCTTGCGGGCTTGGCTGCACCCACGGCGTTGGGCGTAACAGGTTTCAACTCGGCTTTAGCAGGGGTTTGGGCTGCCAGTACCAAGGGAGCGAAGGCGAGTGAAAGAAGTAGCGTGCGCATGGGGTTGTCGGGATTCTCGCGAAGTTACAATGACCGTGCCGGGACGGGTTAATGGACTTCCTGCATCATACGGCGCACCAAGGGAGCGATGATGATGAGGGCTGCCCCGGCGATAAGGGCGTAAAGACCCAGCTGGCCGTAGCCATCGGTGTAGAGCACCAGCTTCTCGTAGTTGCTGGCGGCGGGGTTCTCAGAGCTCATACCCGCTCCCAAAAGACCCGCAGCATACTGTCCATAGGCGCTGGCCAGGAACCACATGCCCATCATCAACCCTTGGATCTTCAAGGGCGACAGTTTCGTCATCAGCGAAAGACCGATGGGCGAGAGGCACAGCTCCCCGAAGGTGATCACGAACCACGCGAAGGTGAACACCTCCGTGCTGGTGATACCGTTCTCATCGGCCAGTCCCAAGGTGCTCTTGAAAATGTAGAAACCACCGCCAAGGAACAGGAAGCTGAGGCCGAACTTCACTACGCTGTTCGGTTCTGCCTTGCGTTTGCTCAACCACAGCCAAAGCAGGCCCGCCACCGCGCTGAAGGCGATCACGAAGAGCGAATTCGCCGCGTTGTTCACGCTGTTCGGATCCACCGGTATGCCGAACAGTTCCGGACGGAGGTTGTTCAGCGCGAAGAGGCTCAACGATCCGCCGCTTTGCTCGAAGAAGGCCCAGAAGAAGATGCTGAAGAAGATGAAGACCAACGCGGCACCCAGTTTCATGTTCTCGGCCCTGCTGAACTGCCGCATCTCCCACGCGAGGTACACCAGCGTCAACGGCCCCACGATGTACATGAACATATCCGTGTACGCGGTGTTGGTCACCATCAACAGGATCAACGGGATCACCGCGATGGAGCCGATGTACGTGCCCCACTCATAGAGCTTGCGCGTTTTGGCGGGCATGTCCGGATGCAAGGGCGAAAGACCGATCGGGCCTAACGACTTCCGGCGGAACGCGAAGTTGATCAGGCTGATGATCATCACCACGCCCACCAACGCGAAGGCGGCGCGCCAGGAGTAGGATTTGCCCACCCACACCATCAACAATCCGCCGAGGAACGCACCGATGTTGATGCCCATGTAGAACAGGCCGAAACCCGCATCGCGACGTGCGTCGGTCTCATGGTATAACTGCCCCACCATGGTGCTGATGTTCGGCTTGAAGAAACCCGTGCCGATGATGTTGAAGCAGATGCCGATGTAGAAGAATTCGGTGGGGGCGATAGCGATCACGAAGCCGCCGACGATCATCAACAACGCACCCCAGAACAGCGATTTCTGGAACCCCAGGATCTTGTCCGCGAACACACCTCCGAGGAAGGTGAAGGCGTATACGAACGCTTGGATGGCACCGTACTGCAGGTTGGCCGCTTTATCCGCCAAGCCCAGCTCCGTCACCATGAACACCGTGAGCATGCCGCGCAGGCCGTAGAAGCAGAACCGCTCCCACATCTCCGTGCCGAAGAGGTAGAAGAGCTGCTTGGGATACGTGCCCTTGAAATCGCGGATCTCCGAAAGGGTAGGGGTGGTGGACATGGTCCGTTATTTCTGTTCAGGTATGATCCGATTCAGCCAGCGCAGCATCGCGAACATGATCAGTGTGGCTACACCGAGCAGTGCGAAGTTCACCCAGAAGAAGTCGGCTTTGTCCGCGTAGGTATCCCACAGGCTGGCCAGCACGCCGCTCAATTTGTTGCCGATGCTCGTGCTCAAGAACCAGCCGCCCATCATCAATGCCGTTAAGCGTTTCGGGCTCACTTTGCTCACGAGCGAAAGGCCCATCGGGCTCAACATCAACTCACCGATGGTGACCACACCGTATGTGGCGATCAACCACCAGGATGATGCTTTGATCTCGCCGTTGTCGCAGATCTTTACGGCCCATACCATCACCAAGGTGGAAAGGGCGCTCACAAGCAGTCCCCAACCGATCTTGCTGGCCGTGCTTGGTTCCATGCCACGCCTCCGCAGGAATGCGAAGAAGGCCACCACCAACGGCGTTAGGATGATCACCCACAGCGGGTTGATGGCCTGGAACAGTTCGGTGTTGCCGAGGTAGAGCGTCTCACCTTCCGCGGGCATCAGCTCAGGCTGCAGGTTCTTGAAGTAGACGGGTTTGCCGATCTCCGTCTGTGCAACCCCATCCACCTTCACCAAGCGGAATTCATCGTCGTATTGTGGAACGGTATCGTTCGCGTTCACTACGCGCTCTGCGAGGTAGAGGTCGTTGGCCGCCGGGGCGATAGCGGCGGGCAGTTCGCGATCCGTGTAGTACTGGGCCCAGGTGGTAAGCGCTGTGCCGTTCTGTTTGAACACCGCCCAGAACAGGATGCTCACCGCGAAGATGCTCAGCAGGCCAACGAGCGGCTTCTTGTCTTCGAGGCTCGCACGCAGGTACAAACCCACGTAGAAGATGATGACCGGGATGGTGGCGAAGATGAACGCATCGGTACTGTCGCTGCCGAACACGTTGCCGGGGATGGACCAGCCGCCGATGCCGACGATCACCGCAGGGAGCAACACCGTGCCGAAGACCTTGCTCAACGGCATGTCCTCTTTCTGTGCGGGTTTCTTCACATCCGCATGGCGGAAGTGCTTCATGCCGAAACAGAAGACCGCTAAGCCGATGAACATGCCAACGCCCGCCGTGGCGAACGCATAGCCCCAGCCGTACTTGTTGCGCATGTAGGCCGCGAAGAGGTTGCAGATGCAGGCCCCCACGTTGATGCCCATGTAGAAGATGTTGTAGCCGCTGTCCTTCTGTGCGCGGTACCGATCCTCGTTGTACAGGTTGCCGAGCAGCGTGCTGATGTTCGGCTTGAAGAAGCCGTTGCCCACGATGATCAGGGCGAGCGAGGTGTAGAAGGCCGTCATGCCCGGCAACGCGAGGCCCATGTAGCCCAGCCCCATCAAGGTACCGCCGATGTAGATGGCCTTGGTGTAACCGAGTATGCGATCCGCCAGCAGACCACCGATGAACGGGGTGAGGAAGACCAGCGCGATGAAGGTGCCGTAGATGTCGGCCGCATCTTTGCGTTCCATCGCCAGGCCGCCAGTTGACGTCGGATCCATCAGGTACAGCTGGAAGATGCCGATCATCAAGTAATACCCGAACCGCTCCCACATCTCGGTGAGGAACAGGAAGGGCAGTGCCGTCGGATGTTTCCGGGCGGCGTTGAGCGCTTGCGTCATGGAGGCCGCTTAGCGGATACCGTGGAACAGCTTGTTCACCAGCGGGCTCATCACCATCAGGAAGAGGCCGATGCCCGCCGTTACGTAACCCATTGTGCTGTAAACATCCACGTACGTGGCCAAGCTGGCGGATTTGTCCAGCACTTCTACGGCCCCTTCCTCGTGTTCGGCTCCGGTCAGTTTCGCCAGCATACCAGCTGCATAGTTCGCACCGGCGATGCTCAGGAACCACGCGCCCATGGCGGTTGCGGTCATGTCCTTCGGCACCAACTTGGTCACCATGCTCAGGCCGATAGGAGAGAGGAACAGTTCACCGGTGGTGTGCAACATGTAGAGCAGGGCCAAGGTCCACAGCGGCACTTGGTATTCCACCGCCAGCGGTGCTGCGATGAGGATCACCAGATAGCCGAGGCCCAATTGCAGGATGCCCAAGCCGAATTTCATCGGGATGCTGAAGTCCCTGTCCATCTGCTTCAGCTTCACCCACATGATGGAGAAGATGGAACCGAAGATGAGGATGTAAGCCGGGTTGAAGAATTGCGTGGTGGCCGCGCCCATTTCCCAACCGAAGACATGGCGATCCACGTTGCGGTCCGCGAAGAGCGTGAGGCTGCTGCCGGCTTGTTCGAAGCACGCCCAGAACACTACGTTGAAGAGCATGAGGATGATGAAACCGAACATCTTATCCAGCTGCACCTTTCCATCCTTCACCCCGCGTGCGATCAAACTGCCGACCACGAACACCGCTACGGCCAGGAGCACATAACCAGCGATGGTGGTGTTGCGCAAGAGGAAATAGAGCACGGGGATCAGTGCGGCGCACAATACCAACACGGCGTTGAACGGGCTCAATGGGCCATACTTGGGTTTGTAGAGAGTTGCAGGCGAAGGCGGCGCGCTTACTTCAGCGTAGTGCTTGCTACCCAGTTGGAATACGATGACACCGAGCAGCATGCCGATGCCCGCCAGGGCGAAACCATACTTGGCACCGTAGATGTTGCCCACTTCGGCACACACCGTGGTGGCCAACAATGCGCCGAGGTTGATACCGATGTAGAAGATGGTGAAGCCGCTGTCCTTGCGGTTGTCGCCATCGGCGTAGAGCTTACCCACCATGGTGCTGATGTTCGGCTTGAAGAGGCCGTTGCCCACGATGATCACCGCCATGCCCCAGAAAAGCATCATCTCCGTTCCACCAACGATGATGAATTCGCCTATCGCCATAAGTACACCACCCAGCAACACCGCAAGCCGTGAACCCAGTACCTGATCCGCGATGCGCCCACCGATCACCGGCATCACATACACCAGCGCGGTGTAGGCCCCGTAGACGGCGAAACCTTTGTTGTCGCCCATGGCCAAAGACTTCACCAGATACAAGAGCAGCAACGCCCGCATACCGTAGTAGCAGAAGCGTTCCCACATTTCGGCAGCGAAGAGCCAATACAGGCCTTTCGGGTGGCCAATGGCAGGCGTTGTGGTGTTGGTCATGCGTGTGATGTCCGGGTTTGGTTCCTCCAGAGGCGCGCCAAGATAGAAAAGGACCCGAACGGCGCTAACCTGCTTTACCGTGTGATGGTCACCGTGCCGGTGAGCGACTCTTCTTCACCCGTGCCGCGGTCCGCTACGTAGGTCAGCACCCAGAAGTAGACGCCATCGGGCACGTCGTTGCCGGACGGGGACTTGCCGTACCACCGGAAGTTGGGCTGGGTGCTGGTGAACAGTTCCTGCCCCCACCGGTTGAAGATGGAGATGCTCATGCTACCGATGCCTTTGATGGCCAAGGGGGCGAAGAACGCGTTGCTGGCGTCGCCGTTCGGGGTGAAGATGTTGGGCATCTCCAGCGCGAAGAGGCACGAGTCCACGCTGATGGTGATGCTGTCCGTGTAGGCGCAACGCCCCAGGGAAGCGGTGATGGTGTAGGTACCCGCTTCGTCCACTTCGCGTGCTGGGCCTACTTCGCCATCTTCCCAGATGTACTTCGCCCCGTTCAAGGCCTGCACATGGATCATCGTGCGGTCGCCTTCGCACAGCACGATGTCCGGACCCAGTTCGGCATCCAGTTCGGGACGGTAATCCACCACCACGGTGTCAGGCTCCCAGTTGCAGGAGGGGTGGCCAAGTTGTACACTATACGTCCCCGGTGCGCTTACTGTGTAGGTGGGGGCGGTACTGCCGTCCTGCCAGGTGTAGCTGGCATCGGGGCGTGTGGCATCCAGCACCAAGGTCTCGCCAGCGCAAAGCACCGAGTCCGGGCCCAGGTCCAGATCTTGCGCGCAGACATCGGAGGCGTACGCCACGAACATCAAGTTCATCAGGTTGTCGTCCGGACTTCCGCTGGGGCAGTGGGTGTAGGTCACCTGGAACGATGTGGCCCCGTCGGCGACCAGGGTGGCGAGGTTCGTGAGCACATCCGGGCCGTTGATCGCTTGGTCGATGTTGTCGTCGCTGAGCCCGGTGAATTCTTCGTTGCTGAATTTGAAGGAGGCCGATGCACCGAAGGAGCTCACCGCGTTCTCGTCGTTGCCGCCGAAAGAGCCCAAGGCCGTGCCGTTCACGCTCATGTATTCACAGTCCTGCAGGCCGATGTTGCAATAGCTGGCCATGGTAGCGAAGGCCACACCACCGGCGATCTGCATGGGTGCCGTGGTGGTCACCGTGTATTGTTCCACGGGCATGCTGTTCTGGTCGCACCAGAAGAGATCCGTCCACACCTCGCCGTCCGTGGCGCGCTCGTAGGCGATCACCAGGGTGAAATCAACGAAGTGGTTGAACAAGGCTTCGGTGGGCGGTACTACGATGGTGTAGCCCACCACGGCAGGGTCCAGTACCGTGGTCAGGTCCAACTGGTGAAGGACCACCGTTCCGTAAGGTGGTGCCACATAGTTGAACGCACTTTCCGTGGTGGTAGGCCCGAAGAGGTATTCTATCCCGTTCAACTTCACGATGGTGGGTTGCACATTGCCCCCGACCTCGATCCCATACAACGTGGCCTTGCGGATGGTGCTGCCCGGCGGGATCGGCATATCGAACACGCCACCGCCGAAGTTGGTGGTGCCCAACGAGAAATTGCCCACGACCACACCGCCGTGGTAGTTGTCCGTCCAGACCGGTAGTTGCGCGCGAAGAAGGGCGGGAACGAGCAGGAGCAGGGCGCCAAGTACGTAGGGTAAAGAGAAACCCTTACAGCAGCCTTGAGAAGGTGATGTGTGCATGAGAGATCGGTACGGCCACGTGGCTGAGAGACCGCCATGGCGAAGAGAGGACGTAAAGGTGCGATTAATCCGTTGCCCGCGATGTGGCCGAAAAGGTTCTGGTGCCCAGGAACCAGCGCCCTGTTCGTTCCTGGGATCTGCTACTTTCACCACATGAAAACGCGCACCATCTCCCTGCTCGTGGGCCTCGTACTGGGTACTTCAACCTACGCACAACAAGAGGTCATCAGCGAACCCCCTGTGGAAGCTCCTGCTGCACAAACCCCACCGGATGACGGAAAGGAGGTCTTCACCATGGTGGAACAGATGCCGGAGTTCCCCGGTGGACAGCAGGCCATGATGACGTTCATGCAGAAGCACCTGGTGTATCCGGAAGATGCGCGCGAGGCGGGCATACAGGGCCGGGTGATCCTCGGTTTCGTGGTGAAGTCCGATGGCAGTATCGCCGATGTTTCCGTGCTGCGCGGTGTTCAAGAAGCCCCTTCCTTGGACGCTGAAGCCGTGCGCGTGGTGAAGTCCATGCCTAAGTGGCGCCCGGGCTTCCAAGGAGGCAAAGCGGTGAACACCAAGTTCAACCTGCCGGTGAGTTTCCGACTGGACCAGGATCCAGAGAAGAAGTAGCGCCTGCTACTGCGGATGGGGCGTTGTGCTTCCTTTGGTGGAACGATGCGCGCCTTCTTTTACGGCAATTGGGGCTATGGCCTTTTCGCGGTAGCGCTGTGCATCGAGGCCGCGCTGCAACAACAGGTGGCGCTCAACGGGCCGTTGTACCATGCCATCACCTTCCTGGCCGTGGTGGTGTTCTACAACCATGCATACCGCGGTCATGCTACCGACGGTGGCAACGATGACCGTGCCCGATGGTATGCCGTGCATGGGCGCACCCAACGCGGCGTGCAATTGGTCCTGGTAGCCCTGCTGGCGATCTGTTGCGCATGGGCGATCCACCGAACGTGGGAGCGGCTGCTCGGCATGGGGTGGCACCACCTGGTCCTATTCGTCGTGTTCCCTGCCGTGGGTGCCGCCTATTACGGCAATGGCAAAGTGGGCTTGCGGCAGGTGGGGTGGTTGAAGCCGTTCGTCCTCGGCTTCGTGTGGGCCGGTGTGGTCACGGTCTATCCGGTGCTCGTGCGTTGCCTATTGGATGGATCCGCGGTGCCGGATGTCGGTGTTAGCGTGCGGCTCTTCTTCAAGAACATGATGTTCGTGGCCGTGCTCGCCGTGCTGTTCGACATCAAGGACCACGCCGGCGACCACCGCAATTCCCTGCGCACCTTCGTGGTGCAACGCGGCCTGCGCACCACGCTGTTCCGCATCGTGCTGCCCCTCACGTTGCTGGGGCTGGTCACCTTCCTCGGCTATGGCGCTGCTAGCGGGTTCAGCTTCATGAAGATCCTGTTGAACACCGTGCCCTTCATCGCGTTGGTGGCCGTGATCTACGCCTTGCGGAAGCGACGTTCCATCCTGTACTACCTCGTTGTTGTCGATGGTCTCATGCTGGTGAAGGCCGTTTGCGGAAGCGTGGCCATGCGGTGGTTCTGATCGTGGATCACCCTGTTCGATACCTTTCCGCTCGCCCATGTTCCCTTACCACGACGAGAACAAGACCCAACGCACGCCGTACGTCACCTTCGTGCTCATCGGCCTCAACGTGCTGGCCTGGCTTCTCGTGCAAGGTGCTGGCTCGGCTTACGAACTGGCCGTTTCCGTGTGCAACTTCGGGTTGATCCCCGGCGAATTCACCGGTAGCGCCGAACCCGGCACCGGCTTCCTGATGGCCGAGGACCTGGCCTGCGTGGTGGATCCCGGCAGGCAGTTCCACACGGTGCTCACCTCCATGTTCATGCACGGTTCGTGGATGCACTTGCTGGGCAACATGTGGTTCCTGTGGCTCTTCGGCAACAACGTGGAAGATTCCATGACGCGCACACGCTTCGTGCTGTTCTACCTCCTCTGTGGCTTGGGTGCTGCGCTGCTCCAGGTCTACACCGATCCTTCTTCAGTGATCCCCATGGTGGGTGCTTCGGGCGCCATCAGCGGTGTGATGGGGGCTTACCTCTTGCTCTTCCCACGGGTGAAGGTCTTCGTCTTCGTGCCCTTGGGTTTCATCCCGTTCAACTTCGCGCTACCCGCGTGGACCATGTTGCTCTACTGGTTCGGCCTGCAGCTGGTGGGCGGTTTCGGTGGCGTGATGAACGAGGCCAGCGGCGGTGTGGCGTTCTGGGCGCACGTGGGTGGTTTCGCGGCGGGACTTCTGCTGATCAAACTGTTCGTGTGCAAGCCGGAACTGCAAGCACATGAGCACGGGCATTGGCAGCCGGGACCGAGGGGCAGGGTGGTGCGGTGGTAGGCAGATGAACTGATACCGGTACCTGCGAAGGACTTCGCTCCACGGAACGAACATCATCCGGGTTGAACGGGCGGTCGTATTGCTGCTTTCGATCTGCTCGTGAATATGCCGTGCGGCGACTTGGGCTGGTCATCGCCCAACAGGTAGCCGAAGGGCTGCAACCCATCGGAATGGTCGAAGATCACTTTCAGCATGGCGGCGATGGGCAGGGAAAGGAACATGCCGGGCACGCCCCAGATGGCACCACCCACCATCACCGCGACAAGCGATACCAGCGCGTTCAACTGCACACGCGCACCCACGATACGCGGAACGATGATGTTGTTGTCCAGGAACTGCACGGCAGCATACAGCGCTAGCACCCACAATGCCGCGCTGGGTTCCATCGTCGCCAACGCGATCAACATCGGTAATGCCGTGGCGATCATCATACCGATGTACGGGATCAGGTTGAGTACCGCGGAGATCACCGCGAGCAATAACGCGTACTGCACGCCGATCGCCATCAGCCCCAACCAGTTCAGCGTGGCCACGATGCCCGCTTCCAGGATCAAGCCCATGAGGTAGCTGCCCACCACGCCGCGCAATTTCTTCAACGTGGTGCGCACCTGCGGATGGCGTTCGGGTTTGAACAGCCGCGCGATGAAACCGAGCAGCAGGTGTTTGTACAGCAGGATCAAAAAGGTGAACACCGGCAACAAGAAGAAGAACGCGAACAAGGTGCCCACGGTGGTCAAGGTCTGGCCCACCAGCGTGCCGCCTTTCTCCATGCTCTCGGTCTTCACCTTTTCCACGGCCTCCGCCACTTCCTGGCGTTTCATGTTGAATGCCCCCTGTGCCCACCGCTGCATGTCCTTCCCCAAAGCGTTCCACTTCTTCTCCAGGTCGGGCATGGCCTCGCTGAAATGTGCCGCTTGTGTCGCGATGAAGTAACCTATGCCTGCCATGAACAGCATGGCGAACAAGATGCTCACGCTGATGCCGATCCAGCGCGGGATCCGCCACTTCACCATGCGCTCCACCACGGGATCCAGCAGCATGGCCAGCAGCAGTGCGAAGAGGATGGGGACGATGACGGCTTGCCCGGCGCGCAGGGCATACACGAAGACGACCAGGCCGATCATCGTGATGCTCAACTTCATGTAGTTGGGCTGGATGATCAATGTACCGTTGTCAGCAGAAGAAGGTGTGGGCATGGGGTGGTGGTGTGGTGCCACTCTTGCGGGAACCATGCCGTTCCGGAATGCGCCTGTTCTATGGTCTTTTCGGTGAACACATTTCCCGATCGGGGTGCGAAATCCTCGCGGCTCCACACCCCTTCACCTTGGATCGTACTTGGGCATCCTGCATTCCCGGATCGGCCCGAAAGCTGTGGTGCTGCCAACGAACGAATACCAACCCTATCATGAGTGCAACAACCGACAAGCTGAAAGGCAACTGGAACGAGCTCAAAGGCAAACTCAAACAGGAGTACGCCGACCTCACCGACAATGATCTCCTCTATGTGGAGGGGAAGGAAGATGAACTCTACGGCCGCCTGCAGCAGAAGCTGGGGCAGTCCAAAGAGGAAGTGCATTCGACGCTTGAGCGTTTGGGCAAGCCTACGAACAAGTAGGTCCACCAACCGCACAGCACGGATCGGGGGAGGTCCGGGAGAGATCCCGGGCCTTCTTCCGTTCCAGGCAGATCCTCAGCATCGCGCGGCGTGGGAATTGCGGCGTAGAGAACACTCAACTTTCCCGATCATGACCGCACATTACGCAGACCCTGACTCCAACCGCACCAGCACGGAGATCCCGAAGACCGTGGGTGGTAGACCGGATGAATACATACCAGCAGCCACTGTTACGCCATCACCCCACGAGCGTGGCGAACTGTCCCCGCAAGAGGAGCAGGATGGTGTGCGGCATCATGTCGGAGGCTGAGGCTCCATCCACAGAGGTCGGTCCTAGCGCGACAGGGTGGGCTTGTAGGAAGTGCTGCATTCTCCCTTTCTTGCGGTGGTGCACGCAAGTTCTAACCTCATGACCGCCCTCCAGGCCAAGCACCGCCTGCTGCAACACGCTGTCCTGGCCTGTGTGCTCATCTCAGCGGTGCTGTTCGCGATCGCCGCTGCGTTGTACCCCGGCGGCTCGTTGGCCGATCCCCACTCCGTCGGCTTCGTGTGGACGAAGAACTTCTTCAGCAACCTGTTCCAAGAGACCGCCATCAACGGTGTCGATAATCCCGGAAGGGGGTGGGCGCTTTTCGCCATGGCCGTCCATTGCATCGGCGATGGCCTCTTCTTCATCCGCATGTCCACCGTGATCACCGAGAAGCACGCCACCCGGGTGCTGCGCGTGATCGGCTACGGCAACATCGCCTTCAACTTCATGATCGCTACGCCGCTGCACGATGCCATGGTCACCATCTCCAGTACACTCTCGCTGCTCGGGCTCTTCTACATCACGGTGTTCGTCCTGCGCTCACGGCTCCACTTCCTCAAGGTGTGCTGCGTCGCGTGTATGCTGCTCTTCTACTACACCTTGTTCCTCTATGGCGCTGGCGACTGGGGCCTGCTGGCGGTGATGCAGAAGGTGGCGCTAGTGTGTTCTGCGTTGCTGACATTGGGGCTGACGTACGGGACGAAGGCGGAGGACTTTGTGAACCGAGGCAAGGTTCCTCCTCACCGCAGCACATAGAGCAACTCCTCCACTTCGCTCTGCCGCGCCTGCGCGAATCCACGATCGGTGCCGTTCGCCACGAAGCCGCACTTCTCCAGTACGCGTTGCGAGGCGATGTTGTCCGCCACCAAACGACCGTGCAAGGGGCGCTCCTTGAATTCCACAAGGAAGAGCCGCAAGGCCGTTGTCGCCACACCCTGGCCCCACACGCTGCGGTCCATCCAATACGTTACCTGGCGTTCGCCATGTAGCACCCAGCTGCCCACGGTGCCCACGACATTCCCGTTCTGCAGCACCACGAACATGACGATGCTCGGGTCCGTGAGCAGGCGCGTCCACTTCGTGATGTAGGCCTCTCGGTCGTTCAGGTCCGGCGCGGTGAACGCCGCCATCCGGTTCGCTTCCGCATCGGCTTGGAACTCCGCGAGGACGGGGAGGTCAGCTGGCGCGGTGGGGCGAAGGGTGATGGTGGGGGAGTTCATTGGAAGCAGCTTGGGGCTTCGTGAAGCATTATGACAGCCCCAAGGCTCCGTTGGGAGAATGGTAACTTCTGTCGGGATTGCTCAACTGAACAGGCATGCGCACCAGGGGACAATTACAGCTTGGTTCAGTTCCCCGAACCGCCTCTCACGGTAGTTGTTCGCTCCGTGTGTTCGTGGGTACCACACCACCGATGCTCTGAAGTACCACATCGCGATCATTCCCTGTGCCAGTGTAAGAGATCGTCCCGTTCAAGTTCACATCTCGCGGGTCGTAGACATTGCTTACCGTATTGGTCGGCGTTGTACCACCCACAGCTACCAGGATGGGGTCGCGATCGTTTTCCGAGCCTATGTACTTGACCACTCCATCTCCGTTCGCATCACCGGGCCACAGCAACATATGCCCATCAAGGGACTTTCGAGCATTGGTACCCCACGTGGCTAGCGTGGGTGAACTAAGGTCGATGGACGAAAAATTCATGACACCCTGCACTGTCACCGGGGCCGCTGTCATGGCCCCCAGATGGTTCCTGTGTCGCACTGCGATATGGTACTCACCAGGTGGTACATCGAAGACGAGCGTCTCTTGGCCGTTGTAACTCATCACGTAACCCTCCTTATTCAGCATGGCGTGCTTGGCGGCTACGATCACCGAGGGATCCGCTGCGGAACGCAATTCAATACGTACCCAATCCACTGCGGGATACAATACGAGGTCGGGATCCACGAGCGCAGGTGTGCACCATTCCCCACCGCCACCGCCTATCTGGGGGTAGCCTAGCGCAGTATAGGGCTCCGTAAGCGGTATAAGACCCTGTTCGCCGAGTTGCGTGCTCATCCGATGAGAACCCAATACATAGTTCCCTCCTAGGAACAACCGTGTAGCATAAAGATGAGCTGATCCAGCCGGAATGATGTCGACGGAGACGTTGTCAATGAAGAACTCGTCAGGATCCATTCTTGAACCCGAGATTATCAGGCAATAGGTTCCTGCAGCCTGAAGGGGATATTCATCCCAATATTCGACCCCTCTCCAATAATTGGTTGTGAACGTTCCCATGATAGTTCCCTCCAGATCCACTTGGATAGGCACCATAAGGTCATCCACCCAACCCAGGGCGGCCTCCACCTCAACGGCCTGACTACCATTCCGGATCCACAAAGTGACATTATACGTCGCGCTTGGATCGTATGGTACCGGGTGGTACATGAAGATCGAGGAACCGAATTCTTCCAAGGGTGGCGCGGTGGGGAGAACAACCCCCGTTTGGCTGCTGGCACCAGCTGAGGTCTGTAGCTCCGAACCATCCTGCATGCGCCAGCCATCTAGACCGTTCGGACCTTCGAAATCCCAGAAAAGCCTCTGGGATTGGGCGCAGGCCGTGCCGAAAATGAGCGTGGCCCAGAGATGACAAATGAGGATCCTGATCATCGATGCAAGGTAGACGGGATCGGCGTGAGTCGGTTGTTCATGAACTCCAAGGTTGGCCGGTGTCTCGATTTTGGCCCGCGCCTTTTGCCAAACGCCGTCCTCCGGTTCGCTTCCGCATCGGCTTGGAACTCGGCGAGGACTGGGAGGTCGACTGGCGCGGTGGGGCGAAGGGTGATGGTGGGGTGGAGGGCTGTCATTGGAAAAGGTACGGTAGCGTCATTCAATGGGGATGAAAGACTCAATGTTGGTATGGAATGAGGATATCAGACGCCGGGTAGTCTGCCCCAAGCGCCGACATCCCCTGCCCTGGTTTCACCACTAGTGGCGATGGTCGACCACACTGCATAGATCAGAGTATCTTGTGAGGCTTAGCGTATAAAGTTGAAGCCCAACTGACAACTCTGACGCACGCCGACTTTGAGGATATGCACGGCATTGGATCGGAAAGTTCCCACACCACCCAGCCTCCCACGCTCATGATAGAGCGCCACCGGTCACTGGACAACGACACGAGCGGTTCTGCGCCTGCCGTCGGTATTTTGAACAACGAGCAGGTAGAGACCTGGAGCCACGTCGATCTTGAGTGAATGTGCTTCGTTCCAAAGACCGACGACCTTGACCACCTGACCCGCCGCATCAATGAGATGGGCCTCCGAACCGTTCATTCCATCTAATATCAATGTGCCCCCGGAGATCACAGGATTGGGGTGAACAATAAGTGTAGTATGCGCGGTGAGTTCCGGGGCGGACAAAGCCAGGAATTCACAGGGATCTTCGGGGATATCCGCCGATGTCGGAGTCATCGTCACCTCTCCATCCAGCGTTTCGATATAGCCAACGGGCATGAACAACAAGCCATCGCTAACGTCGATCTGCGACAAGGGCAATGCCAATTGCTCAAAATTGATCGGTTCGAGGTCACAGAAACCGCTCAAGTCCAAAGGGGTAGTGATCACCAGCGGTCGACTTATCGTTATTCCGAACACACTTTCCTCTTGTGCGAGTTCACCAACAGTGGTCAGAACAGTATCCTGCGCTTGTAACCAGCCGGGGTAGAACCGGGTGGTCCATGTTCCTTCTACCTGTGGTGGTGTCGACCATGCACCTACAACTGTTCCGTTCGCATCAGCCCGCACTGCCCTATAGGTTTGAGGTGGCTCGGCACCGGTGAACATCGTCATTGATCCATCCGGGGACATTGCAGAACCCGTAGCGCTAATTCCCCAGCCCTGACCAGGTGAGGGTAACGTGGCTACGAGTTTGAACTCCTCCAATTCTCCATCCAGAGTAAGACGCGCGCGCATCAGGTTACGATCATTGGTCCCGACGACGAGTAGACGCTCATCCGCAGTCCTATGCAAGTGGAAGGGATACTCGAAGGCGGTGCCGCTGCGTTGGATCATCTTTGACCAAATGGTGCTCCCATCTGGTCCCAGATGGACCAAATTGAAGTGATCAGGGGCACTTCCGTCGTACAACACCACGAAGCATCCTCCAGCTTCATCGGGCAGTATCCGGCTCATGATCATTGCATCGCCCGGGTAACGCACGCACCAAGCGAAAACCCCATTGGCATCCACTTTCATGATGGCAGGCGTGCTAGTGCCTTGGTACGAATGATCCAACGCGATGAACAGTTCCCCCGTATCGTCACATGTAACAGCCTGCCCCATGTAAGAATATGGATCGATGTGATCCTCCTGATATCCATTCTCCGTTCGCAGCACGTAGTCCTTGGCATCTTGAACGGTGCCATCCGCATTGATGCGTGCAACCATGATATGGTGATGACACTCATAGGGGCTGTCCCCGAAAACCTCGCTCCAATCACCTCCGACAAGGACCAAACTTCCGTTCGGGCCCGGTTCCATGCCGAGCGGCAATGTGCGCCTTGACCCTGCCATTAGCCGAATGTCGTTGGACCAAAGGGGGGTGAACATTTCATCGTAGCGCGTCAAGTAAGTCGCGGCCCATTCGCCGGCCCGCACGCAGTAGCCTCCATCGGAAGTGCGTATCGCAGTCCGCATTACTAGACTATCGTTGAACAGTCCTCCTTGCGCCACCGAGATTATCGGGTTGGTCAATATCGAAAGAACGAGGATCTGGTGGAGGGCACTTTTGTACATAGGCGGTGTATTAACTCTTGAGAAGACGCAAAAGGTATCCGGTGCGCTGCTTGTACAACGTGTTTTGTCAAGCACTGTTGAAACGGGTCACACTTCTGTAGGCTATCGCGAAAAGGCCGCGCCTGCTGCTCCCATGTCCCAATAGCTGGCAATGCAATGCGCCCCTACCGCGCAGCCCGCTTCCGCACCACCAACTGGTACACATACCCACCCGCGAAGATCGCCCGCAAGGCAATGGACGCCCAGGTCAATGGCGTTAGCATACCGGTGCGGATCCAATACACGTCGCAGCCCGTGGTGAAGAGCAAGTAGAACAGCGTGCCCACCAGTACGGCCATTAGCGCGGGGCCTTCGGTGCTGTTGCGCGCCATCAAATTCATCAAGCCGAAGGCGAAACAGATCCCGCTCAAGCCTTTCACGATCACCAGTGCGGCCTCACCGGGCGTCTCGATGAACAGATGCACCGCGAACCCGGTGAACAGGAAGAAGAACGCGCCGAAGAGGACGTGGAAGGTGCCCACCAGGAGCAGGAAGCGGGGGCGCGGCATGGGAACGAAGCTATCGCGGAAGGAGGGAAGTGTCACTTCGCGCAGGGTAGCCCGTTCCCGGCGCAAGGCCGGGAGCGCGGGCATACCGCTGCGGAGGTTCGGGAGGGGGCACCTTGCGCGGGTTCAGAGGCTCATCGGTCAGGAAAATAGGCTGCGCCTACTTCCCGTCCAGGTTTTCCTGACCGCCTCACCCTTGTTCGGGAATAGCTCCGACCGGCCTAAATTCAAACCCTGCTTGACCACGCCCGCAGCACAACCACCGATCTGTCATGCTGAGCCCGTCGAGGCATGCACCCATGTGAGCACCCGGTCCTTGCAAAGCAATGCGGACCCGGACAAGGGCGCGCTAAGCCGCTAGCCTCATGCGTCAAGAACAACCACCCATCGTGATCCGGAGCATCCTCATCTTCTTATCGTGTACGTTGCTAGTGGGAGCCTGTTCTTCAGAAAGAACCGCAAAACGTGACACCCCTGTGGAAAATGGCGGATCGATGAACTCGAGTCCGATCTGCTTCAACCACACCTTGCTGATCCTTGACTCATCAACATACCATGCAGCCGTTCATTCTGAGTTCATCAAGAAGTTCGCCTATTCACAAGAGAGGCAACTAAAAGGATACAAGGGCTTTTACTTGTTCGGGAAGACCAACTACATCGAACTGTTCCATCCGAAGAGCTTCGACGGTCATGAAGAAGACGCAGGAGGTATGTGGATCAATCTCGCTCCGCTCAAAGCCAACTATGTAAGGAGCTTGAAATGGGAGGGTCGCGATGATATCCACTATGGATCCGATGACCATTATCATGACCTATCCTTGATCCTCAAGGATTCAACGAATCCCATCTCAACTTGGGAAATGACAAAGGAGCACTACGAAAGTTGGACCCATAAGAAGTACAATGACTCATTGTACTTTTTGCCGGTCGACTACTACAGCCAACAGGACTCCGATTCTTCATCCAATTATTCCATGAACGACGTCATCGGCATTGCGCTGACCGCGAACCACATCGACAACCTTGCAATGACCAACTACTTGAAGACGGTCGGCTTTCAAATGGTATCAGAGAACGGAGGGGTCACAACACTATCGAACAACGACCAATTCATCGAACTACATGGATCGGAGGATCAACGATCACCAGCGATCTACAAGTACGTCATTCGACTGAATGAACCTGTTCAACCGATGGAGGAGATCATTGGAAATTCAAGGATCCATTGTGATGGGGAAATAGCGACCTGGTACTTTCTGGAGCACCCCTAACGCCGCCGAAAGATCCACACCGAGGGAACTTATACCCGTGCATTGATCCTCCGCAAGGCCTTCGTCTCGAGACCCTGCGGCATCAGCCGCAAAGAGCGACAGGGTCCCTTCGGAGACCCTGTCGAGGTTTGGCAGGACGCCCTACCCGAGCTTAGAATGCATGTTCGGACGCATAGTGTCCACACCATGTATCCTTATAGATACTGCCACAAACTCCAGGTCCACCGTTGCCATGGTAGTACTTCTCACAATGGCACTTGTCGTAGTGGTCGCATTTGCCATAACCTTCAGGCTTAGCCTGGTCTTGATGCGCAAGTAGGAGCTGTTCTGCTTCCAGCTGAAGCTTCTTGACCTCTTCGCGGATCTCGGCGAAGCGTTTCTTCGCGTCGTGGTAACTGAGGGGTGTCATGTGTGGTTGGTCGTTGTTGGTGTTGTGCTGGCCAGGATGTTGACCCGTTGCGCGATCAAGTCATCCCAATGAACCTCCAATTGATGTCGCCGTCAGCCTGTTCCTCACAAGCTACTCCTTCACCACCGTATGTGCCAGCCGCCCCTCAGGCGTTCGAACGGACAGGATGTACTGGCCGGGAGCAAGCGCTGAAACGTCCAACTCCTTCGTGTTCGCACCTGCGCGCAGCACTTCCCGGCCTCGGGTATCGGTCAGTACACTTCCCAGGATCACGTCGCCGCCGACGATGCGCAGGCGATCGACCACCGGGTTAGGACCCACCACCGGCCCCTTGCCAAGCCCGCGCGTATGGATGCCGACGGACAAACACGGGTTCGCACTGGGCTCATTCATGTAGAGCATTTCCGGTC
>DLGQ01000046.1:0-24258 GCA_002482775.1 Flavobacteriales bacterium UBA7690
GCCTGCGAGACATCCTCACCGTGCGCTATTGTCGGAAGTGTCAAAACGGTACCGTTCTTGAACGTCGCGATCACGTAGAATTTGTAAGTGTGCACCATGGTCTTCAGTTGAAGTATTCTTTCAGGAATTGCGTTGCAAGAGTAGACTCGCACACACCGTGGCCCAGTACTGTTTTTTGTGTAGAATGCTTTGGATCGGTTGCATTCTGCTCTCTGTGCTTAGAACACAAGGGATTTATGTCACGGTGGCAGCGTGAGAGCGACACTGGACGATGTCATCGCTCCCTTCCATTCCGTTGCAAACCATTGCAAGTAGGCAACGAATGATGATCCTCTACGCTCTACGAGCCGCACGTTCATGGCGGGTGCAACGGTCACCTTCGAACCCGGCGCGCACGGCCTGGCATACGCATTCACGGGGCACACCCTGATCATAACGGCATGTTGCGGACGGATGCATCGTGAAAGCCGCACCAGCGAAGAGATACGGCGGTGCGATGGGCACCACATCGAACCGAAGGCGAAGCACTGGCACGCTGCCGCGCCTACCACCAGCATGACGCACATCGCCATCCTTTAGGAGCTGGATGACAAAATGGTTGAGCGGATGTTAGCATGTGAGCGTAGGCAATACGTACGCTGAAGTCCACCATTCCATGCAACAACCCGCCGAGGCCTGGACATTTTCGAGCGGATGGCGGCCGTTGAGGTGTTTCCGCACCAGCGAACNNCATTTCGGCCGCGTACAAGCGATTGTTTCCCCTACGTGCGCATTATCCGTCCCGTTCATTTCATCGACCAGCGATGAAGTGGTGCGTAGCATGCGTACCGGGATCAGCGGTATGCCGGTGGATACGACGACAACGGTCTTCGTTCTCTTCCATGCCAACTTCGACCGTCACATCCGGCTGGGCAGAAACGTCTTCAGCATTCACGATGAGCGGCGGAGCCACAACGCCCCCCAATCCAATGATATCCGTCATCCCGCATGAGTTTGTCAAGGCCCGGGAAGAAGTTTGTGAAACCGGAGAACAACAGCATCAGGTGCGCCGGCCACACGTCAACCACCCACCAACATGGCCATGTGTGCTGGCGACGAGGCCATCATCCTTTGGGTCGGTGAGGTAGCGAATCAACGATTCCATTACAGGCCCACAATGGTCGCGAGGTCCTCGCGGCTGATGCGGATCCCGAGGTTCCGGGTGTTCTCTTTCGCGTAGCGTTCGTGTATGTGACGCAGCGCCTGGGTCACGCGCTGACATACGCGGGCATAGGGCGAGCTGGAGCAATGCTGCTTTTTTCCTTCACGTCGTCCGCCTGGGTACCTCTTTCTTACGGCCGCGATAGTCGGCGAGCATACGACGAATTTCTCCTGAGGAGTGCAAGGTCAAGAAGTTCTGCAGGTGCGCTCGGTCGTACCGATGCGGTGCGCCATTTGGTACATCTCGATCTACCGGTGTGATATGCCCACCCTGCACCAATGCCACTAAGCTGGACCGCCCGATATCAAGGAATTTGCAGGCGTCTCGGCTGGTCAACAAACGTCCGCCACGACGTTCAGGTATGGATGATCTGACATCTCGTCCATCGAGTCTCGCTATCACTTTGATGATGTGCTGCTCCATGACCTCGATCTGATTCTCTCGGTCGATCTGATCGATGCATACCAATAGCTGACGCTGTGCGCGCGTGCTATTTTTTGCCCGTGCCAAGGCTTGTTGTAAACGGTCAATTTGTGTCATCGTGCATTCCTTTTAACGTGCAACTTCATCCTTACTTCCAAGCATGGCCGCGACAGACCCATTTAGGTTCAAGTGGAATCCAGAAATACAGGTTCTTAGCAGCGCCCCAGAGCGTCTACCTAGGTTCACCGCCTAATCGGCCGAAGTCGCGTGCTGGCCTGGCACGCATCCTTCCAGCAATGACTGGATGGCCTATTGGCGATACAAACGTAGGGGCGTTTCGACGGAGCCCAAGGCCTTGGCCCTCAGATTTTTGGCTCGTCCTTTGTCTCCTACAACAAGTCACCGGCGAGCTTTCAATCGCCGGTGAAAGTTATTGTTTTCGCCGGCGTTGAACTGGCAAGGCTACGGGAAGGTATTTTAGCATAAGTATTTGGATGTTAACTATAATACTAACCTATAATCTTGGAAACCTAAAGGTCATTGCCGGTAGAGAAATGTCGCGTATGATCGGTCAAGTGCGTCTGAAGGGTAATCTCCGGTTCGAACTGACCGATTAGCTCGGAGTGTCGCATCCCGAATTCACGGCAGGACTTACGCTACTTACCGCGGATCACCTTTGGTCCCAGCTTCACCGCGCTTTCAACGGCCAATTGCAGCAGGCCGGACGCTTTCCGGATGCGACCGGAGAGGAGGTAGAGGCCTCAGCCCAGGATGGAATAGCGCTGCGTGACATCAGGAAAGTGCGAGCCATCGAAGAGGAAGCCTTCGCGGTCCATGTAGCAGCCGAACTCCATGCGTTCGGCGGTCTTTATGGTGCGGGGTTTTAGGCGAACGACATAAACGAAGGCCAGCCCAAGTGTAATCCCGGTGGCTTCCTTCTCCAATGTGGGTCTCGCCAAGTTGAGGGGCGCACGCTGGTGGGGAGGCCGTTGGCACGCCAGGTGCAAGTTCTCGATAGGCGCCTTCATCCCGCGCGGTGGCAAAGTAAATGTGGGTCGGCAGCTACCATGACGCCTGTTGGCCTTAAAGCCCCGCCCAGCAAAGCGAGTGGGAACCTTGCACACCTTTAACATTCGTTGTCCTCACAACCAGCACCCCGGGGGCCAGGTTGTTGATATCCAGGCCGGATGCAGCCGCTGGGCCGAATGCCGTGCGCACCAAACGGCCGGCCGCATCCATCACCTCCACTTGCCGGTACGCGGTACCTCCAAGGCACTGGATGCGAAGAATTCCGTTCACCACTGTGAGTTCCACGCCAACAGTCCTCGTTTCCGGTATCGCGTTCATGCTTCCGATGCACGCTTCGTGCAGAACGAACGGGCTCACCATACCATTTTCGATGAACACGGTCGGTGAGGCAGGCGAGTTCCACCATCCACTCCCGTTCATCCGGAAGTGCAGGTCCACACCTGTACCCGACACCTCCGACATGCCGAGGGAATACGTGCCTGGGGCCAGGCAGACAGTGTCGGTCATTTGTGTCGAACCTGCAGGGATCACCAAGGTGCCTGTCGCTACGCTGACGGCATTGTCATCCAACACCATCCAGTAACATTCGCGATCGCTCACACTGCCGCCCTGGTCGCTCACAAAAGGATACACCTCAACGCAGGGCGGGGGTGGGCAGAGGTCCGCTTGAAGTTCGAATGCACAGGCCACGGCATTGTCGACTCGCACGTGCAGCGTTGCGGCGAAGGGTCCCACCGGAACATTCGCCCCTGACACCAGTGGAAGCAGGAAGGTCTGATCAGGGCCTATCACGAAGAAGTTATCATGATCCCGGGCGAGCGTGTCCCCATTGCCATCGAACAGTACCAACGACGGGTAGTTGAACCCACCTCCACCGGTATTCAACGTCCTCACCTCCACGATCGATGGGTCGAATGCGCTGTAGCGAATGGAAGCGATGCTCAAGGAATTGCAATCGTCCTGAGCGATGAGGCCGGATGGTAACAGCAGGAACAGGAAGGCGGCGGTAACGGTGCGTGCGGACATGTTCGATGGCTTTTGGTCGCATACAAAGGTCGCTCCGCTGATCGGCTGGTCCAATGGACGTACCCCGGCAATGCTTGCACAATTCCCCTACCGCGCATTGTCCAACACTTCCCGGTATCCGTCCTATCCCCTGGCAGTATGGCCTACCTAGTTTCGTGGTCCGATCCCCACGCCATGAAACACCTGCTTGCACTTGCGGCAATTGGTCTTGGTCAAATGGCTGCCGGTCAATGGCAGCTCAGTTCCTACTTGACCGATGACCCGAACGACCTCTTCGCCGCGAACGCGGATACGGTCGTCATCACCGATGGGAACGGCAGGTTGGTGCGCACCCTCGATGGCGGCGGTACATGGTCCGCGTTCCAAACGGAGTTCGTGAACTCCTGGTTCCTCGCGGTCCATTTTCCCACAGCGGCGGTGGGTTACGCTTGCGGCGGTACTGCGTTCGGGGAATACAAGAACTGCATCGCGAAGACCACCGATGGTGGACTTACTTGGGATACGCTTACATCCAATGCCTACCCGGGCTACGAGTTCCGGGATATCCATTTTGTGAACGAAGCAACAGGCTTCGTGGCCGGCGATACATACTCCGGCTTGATGAAGACCACCGATGGTGGGGATTCGTTCCTGCCGGTCGGTGGTGGTGTCCTTCCACGCATACAGGCGATCGAGTTCATCACCGACCAGATCGGCTTTGTGACTTCCTGGCAGTATGACGGTGCGGCGGCGGTGACCACGATCCAACGGACCACCGATCAGGGCGGATCATGGGAGACGGTCTATTCGGACGAAATGGCCACCATCACCGGGCTGGATCATCGGCGTATCAACGCGATCCAGTTCGTCGATGCGCAGAACGGGTTCGCTGTTGGAGGCAATGGCACCTTCTTGCGCACGACCGATGGCGGCTTCAATTGGGAGTCTTCCGTGGTGCCGCCCGGCAGCAGTGATCTTACCGCCTTATGGTTCACCTCGGCACAGGTCGGCTACACCAATACGGCAGGCACCATAAGCCGCACGGCGGATGGTGGCGCAAGCTGGGCCATCCAATCGGTCGTGCCCGTCTCTCTGGCGCGCAAGGTGATGATGTTGACCGAGGATTTGGGGTATGCGATCACGGATGACGGCGTGTACAAGACCGGCAATGCCGGTGGAGCGAACGCGGTCGGGGAGCAGGGTTCCTCATTGCATTTTCACTTGTATCCGAACCCGGTGAGCAATCGCCTCTTCATTCGTGGCCTTGATCGCACCACCACCGATCGCATGGAGGTGGTGAACATGATGGGCGAGATCATGCTGGTGTTGGAAGGGAATCACGACGAGATCGATGTTCAAGCGCTTCCAGTTGGTATGTACACGTTGATCGTTATGGGCAGAAATGCATTGGCAAAGCAGGTGTTCATCGTCACTGGGAATGGGAAGTAACCCTGGCAGGATATACGCCCCCGTGCTCCATTGAATACGATCAAAGGCGCCCAATGGCAGATCCCACCTTAGAGGAATACCCCGAAGAACGCAAGTATTGACTTGAACCCAAATCGCCGCCCAGTTGAAGGAAAGAACCACGCAACTGCACGCCAGATGCTGGCACGCCACACTGCCGCCCAGGATAGTGCAGCGAGATTGAACGTTAGGTCATTGTCGTTCAATCCTTGCACAAGGCTTGGTACGACACTATTAGCCGTTGACACCACCAGTGGTGTCGGAACAGACAATACGCAGGTTTCTTCTGCTGGAGGAAAAATAACTGGTTCCGCTGGCTGAGTGAAGAGATTCCAGTCGCACTTGTTCTTGTTCTGATCCTGTTCTGTGGAGTTCTTGCCTTTCGGACTTTTGCTCATTTTAGTTCAGTGGTCTGTGGTGGTGAGTGACCAGTCTTACGCCTGATCATACTGGTCGTTCCAACTATTCGACAGAAGTCTTCCTTCGCATCGATAAATTGGCACATGCACCGCACCAGAATGCATCAACTTGGTATGCCCATGATGGGCACAGTCGGCTGTTGCCAAGCAGGCACACAAGCCACACCTATTGAAAGGATCGGCGGTCAGCACAACCACAACTCCCCCACCAGAAAATAGCCGCGAAGGCATGCGCGAGGAAGTTTGACCGGTAGGGCCTTTATACCACTGTAGGTCTCCGCTTCGGGACCCTGCGTTCCGGTCGGCTTTGCGCTGGTCGACGCTATCCGAGAGGCGATACGAAAATCACATCCCCGAACTGAGAACTACCGCGGTGATCTACGTGGACATCCGGTTCGAACAACTCACCGGCACGGTTCTGGTGAAGCACCGCACGCCCCCTTCGCACCACCTCACATGCATTCGTTCATCCACGTCCCGTTCGCCGGGTTGCTGCTCACCCTTCCTGGCGGGCAAAAGGAACCACGCACGCCCTGCCCATGTTGTGCAACCGTGGTGGTGGTATCCGACACCGCTCTTGCGCACCATCCGGGTTTCGAAGGGATCGCAGACACCAGCGCCACCTACCGGCTTGGCTTCTTGAACGCCACCGGCACAGCAAAAGAGAGGTGCAGCGCCTTCTGGGGAAGATGGACCTGGCAACCGGAGGATCCGTGAAATGCGATAACGCCTTCCTGCGATCGCTTTGCCTGAACAGCCCCGCCGGATCCTGTCTTGGGTCCGTGGAGATCAAAGCCGTGGGGCCCTTGCATTTCATGCCCGATGGTTCGTGAACATCACGTTGCGCTACCGCGCTCGTGAATACAGGCTCATGCTCTGACGGTCCCAGAAAGTGCTTGAGGATGACACGGCCTTTTTGAACTCTGGATGGCCGGGACGGAGGCTCAACGCCACCCATACCCTCGCACCAAAGTTCCCAGCCATGCACCGTGCCCTGATCGTTTGCGCAACCCTGTTCGGCACTACCGCTCTTTCGGCGCAAAGCGTGGCGTTGGACGTGACCAAGACCGATTGTGAAGGTGTGCTGCATCCATTGTACGCCGAGTTGGAGGAAGGCCGTGTGATCGTACAGGAGTATGCCATGGTAACAGGTTGCGCGGGTTGCTGGCAGGCCGCCGAAGCGATCATGTCGGTGGTGGATGCATTCGAAGCATCCCATCCTGGGCGCGTGGAGTTCTACGCCACCGGTTACGATGATGTATACACCTGCCCGCAGATGAACACCTGGCAGAGTGCTCATTCGTTGACACCCGTGCTGTTCACGAACGGGGCCGCGGAGGTGGACTATTATGGTGGCATGGGCATGCCTACCGTGGTTGTGCTGGGTGGCGGTGCTGCCCACGGCGTGTATGCCAAATGGATCGGCTTCGGGGCATGGCTTATTGAAGACCTGACGGATTCGATCCAGATCGCCTTGGATGCGACGATCGGCATACGCGAGAACACCTCTCCAACGATCTCCTTGTTCCCTTCGCCTGCTGGCGATGTGGTGAACATCAGCTTGGAAGGTCCCGATCGGATCGCACAGGTGCAACTACTGGATCTTGCAGGTCGGCTGGTCGCGCAGAGCGGTCAACTTGATATGCCCACTGCGCTGATGGATACGGCCGACTTGCCTTCCGGAATGTATGTGGCCCACATCATTACACGATCCGGGGCCGTGCTGCGCTCACCGTTCCAAGTCGGCAGGTAACCGTTCGTTCTTGGGCGGTGCCCGGGAAGCGAAGCGATAGTGGTCAAGAAGTGATCAATGCCGTCTCCTTCCTCAGCGTTGCCCTCCAAGACAGCGACCGATCGTGCGGGGTGCAGCGCACAATGCCCCCTTCAATGGATTAAGTTCGCACTTCGCATGAAGGCCCCCGCTCCTCTCCGCTTTACCGCCACCCTTCTGGGTCTGTGGTTCCTGGTGGCTTGCGCACTGCCGCCCCTGTGGCGGATGAACTGTTCAAAGACCGGGCGTGCGGTGGTGGAGTGGTTCAACGCCACCCCATGCATGGAGGATCCAGGTACGACACCGGAAGCGGCGAAATTGGAGGCTACTTGCTGTAGCTACACGCACGCTTCCATGGAGTTAAGCCCCACCCTGCACAAGGAGGGTGCGAGTGCTTTGGTAATGCCAGCAGTGCTCCAAAGCGCGGCTCTTGTTTCCGCTGGCTTTGCAAGCATCGTCATGGTCGTGCAACGACCCACTGCCCATGCACCACCCTTGTGGCGCGTGTTGCAACGCCTGGCCCTGAGCGGCCAGTTCCTGCTCTAGTACGCGTAGCGATCCCTGTTCCCGCATTCGCCGGGCCAGTAAGCCGTGCATTTCCTTTTCGCTATCGCCTTTCGTAAATGATGAGAACCTACGCCGCACACATCCTTGCCCTGTTCACTGGCATCGCTGCCCATGCCCAGACACCGTTGCCCATCCCGGAGACGCTATCAGGCCCGGTGATCGATCTGTCCTTGATGGAGGGGACAACGGAATTCCATGCTGGGGAAGTGGTTCCCACCTATGGATACAACGGCGGTCTCCTGGGCCCGACAGTGATCCTCGAGCGCGATGAGGAGGTGACCTTGAACGTGACCAATACCCTGCCGGACCTGACCACCACCCACTGGCACGGCTTGCACGTGAGCCCGATGAACGATGGTGGCCCGCATTCGCTGATCTACCCCAATACCACCTGGAGCCCGAGCTTCACCGTACTGGATCGCGCCAGCACCTTCTGGTACCATCCACATGGGCACGGCCTTACGGACTACCAAGTGAGCATGGGTGCGGCAGGCATGATCATTGTCCGCGATGCACAGGAAGCAGCGCTTGCATTACCACGCACCTACGGGGTGGACGACATACCGCTGATCCTGCAAACGAAGGCGATCGTGGATGGGCAGATCATGTTGCATACCGGGCTGGATAGCGTGGTGGTGGTGAACGGGGTGCGCGACGCGTGGAAGGAATTGCCCGCACAAGTGGTGCGCCTGCGGTGCTTGAACGGGTCCAGCGAACGCACCTTTCTGCTGGGCTTCTCCAATGGCATGAGCTTCCAGGTGATCGGTACGGACGGTGGCCTGCTACCCGCACCTGTTCCACTGACGCGCCTGCGCCTGATGCCCGGCGAGCGCGCCGAATTGCTGCTTGAACTGGGAGGCTTGACCGGCCAGACCATGCAACTGGTGAGCTATGGATCCGAATTGCCCAATGGCTTCGTGGGCGCGGCCCAGGTGGGCAATGGCATGGAAACCTTGCACGGCTACGAAGAGAACGCCTTGAACGGTGCGGACTTTGCCCTGGTAACCTTCACCGTGGGCGATCCAACAGCTGACCCCTTGACCACCGTTCCAGCCACACTGGTGCCCACGCTTCCCTTGCTGGAGGCTGAGGCCGATCTCACGCGCTCCTTCGTCTTCGCACCCGAGGTCATGGATCCCATGGGCATGATCGAAGGCCCGTTCACGATCAACGGCGCGCTGATGGACATGGACGTGATCAACGAGACCGTACCGCTGGGGAATACGGAGATCTGGGCCTTCCAGAACAACACCCAGATCGCCCATCCGCTGCACATACACGACATCCAGTTCAACATCCTGGACCGCAACAACGCTGCACCCGACGTGTGGGAGAATGGCTGGAAGGACGTGGTGCTGGTACCTCCCATGGGCACGGCACGCGTGATCATGCGCTTCGATGACCATGCCGACCCGGAGATGCCTTACATGTACCACTGCCACATGCTGATGCACGAGGACGAGGGAATGATGGGCCAGTTCCTCGTAGTTGACCCGAACAGCATTGAAGAAGAGCCTGCGCGGCAGGACTTGTACGTGTGGCCCAACCCATCGGCGGGTCGCACCTGCACCGTGCGTTGGCCCGCTGTGAACGGTGCGGTGCAGGCTACGCTGATGGATGCCTGTGGCCGGACCGTACACCGCACGACGCTCTCCAACACCACGTCGGGAGTTCCATTGGAGCTACCGCTGCTCGCTGCCGGACACTACACACTCCGCTTGACCTCCACAGCGGGGCGCACTGCACATGCTGCGCTTACATTGACCGATACAACGCACTGACCCAACAACTTCGACAACCAACAAACAAGAACATGAAAAAGAACTACGCTACGCTGGCTGCCATCCTCATGACCGTCGGACTCACTGCCCAAACCACAGGACTGGATTTCACGGCGAACGATTGTGATGGTATGAGCCACACCTTGTTCGCCGACCTCGAAGCCGGCAATGCCGTGGTGATCGATCTGGTGATGATGGGCTGCCCCAGCTGCATACCTGCGACACTGGCTATCGCGAACGATGTGATCCCGAACACGGCGGATCCCAGCCGTGTGAAATTCTACAGCATCGGCTACACCAACTCCGTCACCTGCGCGCAGATGCTCAGCTGGCGCAGCGGCATGGGCCTGAGCCATCCAGTGTTCGCTGGCATGAGCGCACAGACCACGCACTACGGCGGCATGGGCATGCCTACGGTGGTCGTGCTCGGCGGTGGTACTGCCCACACGGTCCACTACAACGAGCTTGGTCATTCGGCCAGCGACAACCCGGACATCATCGCGGCCGTCAACGAAGCGCTCGCTTCTACGAACAGCGTTGCAGAAGGTGAGTACACATCGGTAGGGGTAAGCCCGAACCCGACCAGTGATGTATTGACCATCAGCGGTACAACCTGGACGAATGCACGCGTACTGGACCTCCAGGGTCGCGAGGTGTTGAACGCCCGCTTGGTGAACAGCAAACTGGACGTCGCAGACCTGGTAACCGGTGCCTACGTTGTGTACCTGACCGATGCCAAAGGCGCCGTCGGTACGGCCCGCTTTGAGAAGAAGTAGTACGAATGCACTGCCGAGGTGGGGGAATGCCCTGCCTCGGCAAAGCACCGGACCGAACGTATGCATCATCATCATTCGCATCTCATGAAAGAACTGCTCCTTTCCACCCTAGCGGCGCTGGCAACCACGGCCGGTGTTGCGCAAACCAGCTTCAGCTGGTCCGATCCCCTTGACTGCAACATGAGCGGTACGGGTGCACTGCGCCCACGCATCGCCTTCAATGCTGCAGGGAACCCCGTGGTCCTATGGGGTGATGATAGCCCCAACAGCAACCATGTCTCCGTGGGGAACGGTACGTCGTTTTCCATGCCGGTGGAGGTGAGCGCGCCAGGTTGCGAACCAGCGGTGTCCTATTGGATGGGAAGCAGTTTGGCGGCGGTCGGGAATACCGTGTGGGTGGCCATGAAAGCGGTGCCGGAAGATCTCAAACCCATCTACGTGCGCCGTTCCGATGATGGCGGTTCCACATGGGGCGATACCATCCGGGTCGATCGACCCGATGGACTGCTCTCCCGCTTCCCCTCCATTGCAGTGGTCGATCCCGATGCACCCTTGGTCCAATACATGCAGTTCGACGAGGAATTCAGCAACGCAAGACAAGTGGTGACGCACATGATGGGCGGCGCGTTCATGGATCCGGTCCAGGTGAGTACCCCGTATGCGCCCGGCGATGTGTGCGATTGCTGCCCCGGCCAGATCGTTTCGGACCCTGACCACGCGGTGGCACTCTACCGCAATGCAGGATCGGACATCCGTGTGATGTGGGGCGCCGTTTCCACGGACGATGGCGTATCCTTTCCTACGGGGAGCGTTGTGGACACCACCGGCTGGGAACTCAGCCAATGCCCCAGCAGTGGACCCGCTGGCTATCTCGCCGGGGATTCGATCCACTACGCGTGGATGTCCGGGGCTAACCAGGGGTCAAAGGTCTATGTGGGCAGTGCGCTTGCAGCCGATCTCACCTTGGGCGGTCAGCGGTTGGTATACCCGGCCCCCATGAGCACCCAGCAGAACTACCCGCGCATCGCGGGCAGCGGTGATACACTGGGTGTGGTGTGGGAGAACCAGAGCAACGGTGGGATGGAGATCTTTTTCAGTTGGAGCGTGACCGGGGTGAACGGCCTGAGCTTGCCCGAATTGGTGAACCCGATCACGACCGGAACACAGCGGACACCGGATATCGCCTTCCGCAATGGCGTTTTCCACATCGTTTGGGGAGAGAATACCCTGGGTCTGGTCCGCTACCGAAAAGCGACCTTGCTGAACACCACCGGAATTACGGGACGTTCCGCAGATGCGCCATTGACCTTTTGGCCGAACCCGGTGCAAGATGTGCTGCATGTGGAAGGAACAACCTGGACCAGTGCGTTGATCATTGACGCGCAGGGCAGGACCGTTGCACGCGAAGCGGTGATCGGTGGTTCGATCGACCTCTCGGCCCTTGCCGCCGGTTCATATTCCATCACACTTTCCGACCGCCAAGGTGCGACCGCTTTGCTGCGGATCGAAAAGCGATGAATGTCATCCAGCGTACGCTGTCTGCGGTCATGAGACCCTTGCCTATGCTCAGCGCGACGGCGATGCTCGGGTCGTGTTCGCATGTGCCGGATGAAGCAGCGGTACCGGCGCTTCCGGTGCGCACGGTACAACTGAGCATGGCGATGGACTTGCGCTACGGTGGACATGTTTATGACATGAACAGCGTGTACGAGGATGACTACGGCCATGCGTTCCTGCTGGACACACTGCGCTTCCTGGCATCCGGTGCGCAAGCGATGGCGGACGACGATGTACTGCTCGCTGATTATTCCACCGTGTCTATGATCATGGACGGTGGGGAGGGGAACCGCGAGCACCTGCTGGGTGAGCTCACTGCGGCTTCATTGCATGAGATCGCCTTCATATTGGGGGTGGCGCCCGATGCCAATCACGCCGACCCCGCACTGGCACAGCCACCGCTGAACGATATGAGCATGCACAGCGGCAGCATGGACGAAGGCTATTCCTTCCTGCATGTAGCAGGTCGTGTGGACAGCAATTCGGATGGGATCATAGACGGATCGGATCAGCGGTTCAGCCACCGCTGCATTGGGGATCTGCTGCTGTGTCCTGCAATGACCGCGGTACATACAGATCTACCGGAAGGTGGTGTACTTACCGTTCAGGTCCCTGTGGATATGGAGGTGCTGCTCGCTGATATCGACCTCTTGAACACGCCCTCCACCACCGGCAGTGGGCCCGTGAATTGGGACTGGATGCAACGCCTGATGGGCGCCATTGAAGAAGAACATTGACAGACGAACACATTCCAACACATCGATAACAAATTACGCATGAAGGACCTCCTCATACTCACCGCTGTGATCTACTCCGGGCTAACTGTCAGCGGCCAGGCTTGCATCGATCGCTACCTCACCGATGCGCTCACCTATACCACCATCGTGTCCAGCACCGATCAGGTGAACCAACCGCGCGACCTGGACTTCAAACCCAACAGCAACGAACTGTGGGTGATGAACAAAGGCGGTGGCGCTGGTGGCAGCATGGTGATCGTGCGCAATGCGGGTCTGCCCGGTCAAACCGACACATACAAGAAGGATACCCACAGCGACCACTTCATGATCCAAGCCAGCGCCATGGCCTTTTCAGAGAACGGCGAATGGGGCGCCGTGAGCGAAGTGCAGAACACGGCAGATGCCAGCAGCACCTTCATGGGCCCCGCCTTGTGGAGCGCCGATCCCAACATCTTCGCAACCGTTTTTCAGAACAACTGGGTGAACGGGCAACCCCTGGGGAGCCACTTGGACATGCTGCACCAGAGTCCTTATGCCATGGGCATCGCATCGGACAGCGCCAAGGTGTTCTGGGTCATGGATGGCCATTTCGGCAACATCTGCCGGTACGATTATGTGGAGGATCATGGCCCAGGGTACGACGACCACGGCGCAGGGAAGATCTGGCGCTACATCGATGTGCCGGTATCACGCACACCGAATATTCCCAGCCACATGGCGCTGGACCGTGAGAACGGCTGGCTCTACTTTATCGATGGCGGCACCAAGCAGATCAAACGCATGGATGTCCACAGCGGGTCCATAACCGGAAATCTCACCGCGCCATCCACGAGCAATGAGCCACTTGCCAGTTACAAGAAAGTGGAAGGCGCTACCGTGGAGGTGGTGGACACCTGGACCACGCAGCCTTGTGGCATCGACTACGCACAGGACAGGTTGATCGTGAGCGATCACACTTCCGGCGACATCAAGATCTACGATGTCTCCGGAGTACCCATCCTGCTTGGAACCATCGCCACGGGCATGCCCAGCATCATGGGCGTGAAGGTGGGACCCGACGGCCGGATCTGGTACACGCATTACAGCGGCAACAAAGTAGTGCGTATCGATCCGTTGACCATGACCGATGATGCGGCCATTGAAGCCATTGTAACACCAACGACTGTGGCCACTACGCCGAACTTCTACAGCACGGCCAACGACGTTTGCGCCGCATCCATTGAGCCTGTTGTCACCCTCGCGAACCGCGGCAGCAACGATCTGACGATGGTGGACATCCACTTCCACATCGATGGTGGCACGGCCACCATGTTCTCGTGGACCGGAACCCTTGCCCCCGGCGCGACCACGGATGTGACGCTTCCTTCCGTTGCCGTGACCAACGGTGCCCACCAATTGAACGTCTGGACCGAGCTGCCCAACGGCACCGATGACATGGTGCCCATGAACAATGAAATGGCCGGTAGTTTCCGCGTGGTGGATCCCGTGCAAAGCTTGCCCTTCGCGGAGACTTTCGCTGGCACCACCTTCCCACCTGATGGCTGGAACTACGTCCACTTCAACCCGAACAACAAGATGACCCGCAACGCCACCGCAGGCGCGTTTGGTACCAGTCCGGGTTGCATGAAGATGGACCACTTCTCCGGCCAGATGGACATCACCGGACAGTTGGACCACCTGATGATGCCGCGCGTTGATCTCAGCACAGCAACAGCGGGCACCACCCTGGACTTCGCCGTGGCCTACAAGCAATACAACACGGCCACCAGCGAACGGTTGATGGTGAAGGTCTCCACGGATTGCGGGGCCACATGGTCCACCGTGTACGACAAGGAAGGTGCCGCCCTCTCTACGGCCCCTGCTGGCACCGCAGCGTTCACACCCACCGCCACGCAATGGCGCACCGACTATGTGGACCTCACCGAAGTGTTGGGTGAGCCCGACGTGCTGTTCATGTTCGTGACCGAGAGCAACTTCGGGAACAATATGTACTTGGACGAGATCCGCATCGGCAACACGGTTGGGATCGATGAGGACCTGGCGTTCACGTTCAACATGTATCCGAACCCGGCTGTGGATCATGTAATGCTCCAGCTCGGTCAGCGCGCTGGACCCTTGACCGTGGAACTGCACGATGCGCTCGGCGCCCTAGTACAGACCCGCACATACCAAACCGCTGGCGGAGGCACAGTACAGTTGGCATTGGACGGGCTGGCCACCGGCAGCTATGCCGTGCGCTTGCGCACCAAGACTGGCCTGCTAAGCACAAAACCATTGATCATATCAGGTGATCGCTGATCACCTGGAGGTTGGTGAAAGGGGGAGGCTACCTGCCTGGTGCCTTCCCCGATCACTGATCGGAACAGAAACTACGTGCCACATGAAGCGATAGATATGACCTCCACATCCATCAACGGGACCATCGTCCCTTCAAGCAATGGGATACGACAATTCGTTTCACGCAACCCCGTGCTTACCCTGTGCACATTGGTACTTGGTGTGCAGTTGGGCATTGTTCTCCTGACCTCCCATTTCATTCCGGAAGGAATGCGCATGCATGATGTGCCAAAAGCACATGCCATCTTCCGGTTCCGGGTATTCGGTCCATTGTTCTTCGCCATCGCACTCACTTGGTACCTAGAGGGCCGTGCCGGACTCGCACACTTGTTCGCAGCCTACCGCATCTGGCGCGTGCCAGCGCGCTTTTACGCCTTTGCCACTACGTGGAAGTTCCTCTTCTGTTTCCTGGCTTGGGCCATTGCGGATATCACAGGCATCTTGCCCTGGCCGGGTGCCATCATCCCGAACATGATCGGGGGTGATTGGTCCCAGTTACGCCTGCTCATCAGTTCCATTCCCTTCATCCTGGGCATCGCCCTGGTCGAGGAGACCACGTGGATGAAATACTGCGTGACCCGCTTGCAACAGCGTTACAGCGCACTCGCGGCATGCATACTTACTGGGATTGCCTGGGGGCTGTGGTACCTCCCAATGTTGCTTATGGGTGAAGGTGTGCCCGACGGTGTGCCTTGGTACATGTTTCTGTTGAGCATGGTGGGGCTCACCATAGTGCTCGGTTGGGCCTATAACATGACCCACAGCGGCTTGCTGCTCCTGATCATGCAAGTGGTCAGCAACATTGCGTTCTTCACGGTGCCCGCGTTGCCCATGGTACACAACGGCGATCCAAGCTATGTGCTGGCCTTCGTATGGGTGGAGGTAGCGATCGCTACGTACTTGGTCTGGCGTTACGGGCCACGCCACATGGGCATTTCGCCCAGGCCCATCTGGTCCATTACCAGGAAGCCCCGACCGGCAGAGGATTCTACTATCCTGTATCGTCCAGCGGACCAACTGACACCATAACCATCCCGACACCCCCTTGCTGATGCAGATCGATCGCCATAAGGATCTTGAGCCGGAGGAACTCCTGCATGAATATGTGCAACCCGAGCGGCCCGTGATCCTGACCGAAGCCGCCAAGAGATGGAAAGCGATCGGGAAGTGGACCCCCGAGTTCTTCCAACAACACTATGGTCGGATCACGTACGAGATCTCGGGGCGGTCCTACACCTTGGCGGAGCAGGTGGACCTGATGCGACGATCAAGCACCGAAACGCCCGCGCCATACCCTTACAACCTGGAAGTGGCGGACTACTTTCCGGAATTGATGAACGATCTAGCGCCGCAGCTGGTCTTCGGGAAAAGCGATCGTGCAATGCACCCGTTGATGCCTCGCGCACTGATCCATGGAACACCGGTGCATGAGGTGTTCTTCGGCAGTAAGGGCTCGTCGTTCCCCTTTGTGCATTACGACGCGTTGGAATTGCATACGCAGATCACCCAGATCTACGGGGAAAAGGAGTTCGTCCTGTTCCAACCCAGTGACGGCCGATACCTCTATCCCCGGGCGGACAATCCGAAGTTCTCCCAGGTGACTGACGTATACGACCCTGATCTGGCCCGCTTCCCGGAATTTCATTCCGCACAACCGATCCATTGCACGCTCGCCGCCGGTGAAACCATCTTCTTTCCCCGCGGCTGGTGGCATACCACCCGTATGTCGGGACCCAGCATCACCTATGGCCGGATCGTGTTGAACTCCACGAACTACCAAGCGTACCTGGACGACAAGTATGAACGCTGGAAGAAAGCCGGCCTTCTGAAGGCGGCACTCGCGTATGGTGCGGGGAAGGTGGTAGGCGGTGCAATGCGCGTGGCTGAGGCTTTTACCTGAACCCCATGGAGATGCAAGAGCCGCTGCGGAACGAACAGAACGGGGGAAACCTGTCGATCATCATTCGGAACATGGTGTGCGACCGATGCAGGACCGCGGTGCGCCATTTGCTGGAAGGTTCCGGCGTGCGCTATGTCAACGTACAACTCGGCGAGGTGGAATTGGAAGAAGCATTGACCCCCTCCCTACGTGAAGCTATCGCAGCAGGGTTGGCCCACCTGGGTTTCGAGCTCGTGGACGACAGGAACGCGCGCACCATTGAACACATCAAGGCTTCGATCATAGCCCTTTTACGGAGCAATGCCTTGTCCGTGGCACGAAAAGAGAAGCTTTCCGTTCACCTGGCGCGAGAGATCGGCATGGAATACTCGGGACTCAGCAACCTGTTCTCATCGGCAACGGGTATGACCATTGAACGCTACCATATCCTACAACGCCTGGAACGGGCCAAGGAACTGCTGGTCTATGATGAGCTCAGCTTGACGCAGATCGCCGATCAGCTCGGTTACAGCAGCGTTCAACATCTGAGCAACCAGTTTACCCAATACGCAGGCCACACACCATCGCACTTCAAACGCCTAGGTACCGAGCGGCGCAAGGCACTGGACAAGGTCCACTAGAATACAGGATATGAAAGACATCCATCATCCTGTAACAGGCCGACCATGGGAGGCACGGAGCTTTGCTGCACGAACAACCCCCATGATCCATTCCTATTCCCTCCAAGGGTTAAGCTGTGAGAGTTGTGTTGCCAAAGTGCGCAGCGCCCTTCAGAATGTGCCCGGCGTTTCCGAAGCAAAGGTCTCTCGCACACCGCCGTTGGCCAGGGTTTCCATGCCCGCGCACATCCCCACTCCCATTCTTGCGAAGGCGGTGGCAGCGGCCGGTGCCTATACCTTGACCGATATGATGGGCTACGCCTCAGAGATGGAGGCCCCTTCTGGCAATGTTCCGGTGCAAGCCGCCTCGAAGGATTCCTTCACGCCAATTTACCTGATCTTCGGCTACGTTGCTGGGGTGGCCACTCTCACGCAACTGCGGAGTGGTGGCTTCGATGCCATGGCCTGGATGGGCCACTTCATGGCGGGTTTCTTCCTGGTCTTCTCCTTCTTCAAGCTGCTGAACGTGCGTGGCTTCGCCGAAGGCTACCGCACGTACGATGTGGTGGCGAAGCGGGTGCCTGCTTACGGACTCGTATATCCCTTCATTGAACTTACCCTCGGCATTGCCTACCTCGTTGCGCCCATGAGCATACTCACCAACGCAACCACCTTGGTGGTGATGGGGGTAAGCAGCATTGGCGTGATCCAACAGGTGCTGAAGAACTCACCCTTCCAATGCGCCTGCCTCGGCACCATCTTCAAACTGCCGTTGAGCAAGGTGACGCTTGTAGAAGACCTGCTGATGGTGGCCATGAGCGCAGGCATGATCTGGCTGATACCATGAGTTCCATCCGTCCGGCGCGCCAGTTCTCCCACCGGACCCAGTCGAAACCCGGATCCGGTAACCCGACCCACACCGACACTTTATTCCGGTCCCTCACCTTCGGCATTTCACTCCATGATCGGGACGAGCTTCGCGATATGACGCCCAGGCACAACGAACTCTTGGGGATAGGGAATTGGATCGTGGCAACGGATGATCACGAGTGGCGACCGATCGATGCCTGCGGCCTTGAACCCACCCCGGAGAGCGTTTTGAGCCTGTTGGGAGAGTCGGGGATCGAAGCCAGGATGATCAGTGATCTGCCCAGTTGTTGCTGACCGGGGAAACGCCCTTACAACACATTCGAACAACCACGCCCCATGAAGTTCCATATCGCTCACCGCCTACTTGTGTCATTCGTGGTCATGGGCGGCATGGTGACCGGACAGCTGTGCGCACAATCCATAAGTGGCATCATCACAGGTGTGGGCTTGGGTCCATTGGAGAACGTGCGTGTCACGCTTTACAATAGCGATACCTCTTCCTTCGGCGAGGAGCGCACCGATGCGCTAGGCGAATACCAGTTCAATGGCGTGGCCGCGGGTTCCTACACGCTCAATGCGAGCCGTGCGGACCTGGCCTACGCGCGCATCCCGATCATCACCAACGGCGTGGATCCCATCGCGCAGGACCTTATTGTATCTACCGACACCACTATGGGCCGCTGGGACATCCTTGTGAATTCGCCGGAGCCTTTGGGGGGCACCAACTTGTGTACGCTGCTACCCGATGGCCGCCTGTTCTATTGCCACAACACCACCGATCCCTTCGTGTTCGATCCCGCCACCAACCTGCCCACGCTGATCCCCGGCGCGGGGAATGTGCAGGGCTGCGTGGGCCTCGCCATGCGCACGGATAGCGCCATCGTCTTCATCGGTGGTGCGGCTACGGAAGTGTACGGCCCCGGGACCAAATTTGTGAAGACCTGGAACAGCGGTACCGGTTCATGGAGCGCGATGGCGCCCGTGCTGGATGATTTTCGCTGGTACCCCAGTACAACCACTTTGCCCGATGGCCGCGTGCTCACCGTGGGTGGTGGCAATGAGAACAATCCCGAACGCACCAACACCACCGAACTGCTCGACCCCAATGCGCTAACAACGACTGTTGTGGACACCATCCAGATCGGCAACGAACAATCACCGATCGTGATGCTCTATGATGGCACTGTGTTGATGACGCACCGTCCGCCTCAGGTCTTCGACCCAACGAACGACCAATGGGAGGCGACCGGCGACTTCGTACAAGGCGACCGCATGCCCAACGGCGACCACGCTGATCACGAACTGGTGATGCTGCCCGAAGGCGATGTGGTGGCCATCGGTTACCGCAGCTTCACACCGGGCGTGTACGGCAACATGGTGGAAGTGTACGATGCGATCAGTGGAACCTGGTCCCTTGGAACGAACGCAACGACGGTACGGTCAAGGCCAGAGACCGTTCTACTGCCCAACAAGAAGATCCTGGTGTTCGCCGGGGAGAAGGAGGACGACACTGACCCCACCCCCACGAACGCGTGGAGCATGACCAAGTTGGCGCATTACTACGATCCGTACACGGCCACATGGCGGCGATTGAGCGACATGAACTGGTTCCGCGAGTACCACGCCACCGCCATACTGGTACCCGATGGCCGCGTGATCGTGGCGGGTGGTGAGGGCTCACCGGGGAACGAGCCGTCGTTCAGTGTGATCGAAGCGTTCACGCCGCCATATCTCTTCAAAGGGATCCGGCCGGTGATCGCCCCGCTCGCCGATCGCGACCTCTCGCGCGGCCAGTCGATCATGCTCGACTTCTCGAAGACCGATGCGCTCACCAGCGTGGTGCTGCAAGCGCAAACGCTGGTGACCCACATGATGAACTGCGGCAACAACCGTTTCGTGGAACTGCCCTTCACCTTGAGCAGCTCGCAGGCCATGGCCACATTGCCCACTGATGCGCTCGCCTTGCCCGATGGCTTCTACCAGCTCACCGGCCTGGTGGACGACATCCCCGCCGTGTCGCAGATCGTGCGGGTTACGGGTGACTTCACGACGACCGTACAAGAGACTTCCGGCAGTTCCGACAACCTGCTGATCGTGCCGAACCCGGCTTCCGACCAAACAGCGATCGTTGTTGACACCGACGACGCCGGTCCGGTCGAAGTGATCGGCACCGATGCTTTGGGAAAGGTCGTGCTCCGCCAACAGGCGCGACTTGCCACCGGCAGGAACAGCATCGCGCTGAACACGGCACCGCTGGCAGCCGGGGTCTATAGCCTTCAACTCTTCACCGGGCGGGATCGGCTTGCCAACGGCCGGCTCATCATCACCAAGCAGTAGAACCACATGAGCGCTTCAAGAACCAGGCTCCTCGCATGCATGAGCGTCCTCTGCATTGCGGAATTGGACGCCCAGGTGAGCATCACCATCGATACGTCCATCGTGTATCAGCGGATGGATGGCTTCGGCACCTCCGTACGCGTGTTCAACGATCCGCACATCATCGGTGGTGCCGTATCGGACCCCATCGCCGATGGTCTGGTGATAAGTGCCGCGGAAGAGGATGTGATCCTTGACCTGCTCTATGTGGACCTCGGCCTTACCCGGGCGCGCTCGGCCACCGGCGAGGATGGTGCCATTGAGAACCCGAACGACAACAGCGATCCGTACGATACCGATACCACACAGTTCGATTTCGCTTGGAAGAAGATGGATGCCCACATCGACTACATCTCGCGTGTGGTACCACGAGGCGTGGATACCTGGTTCCCGTCCACCATCAAACTGGAGAATTGGATGACCGAAGCGGAACCGGCGGAGTACGCCGAATGGGCCTTCGCCATCATCAAGCGCTGGCGGGACCAAGGGGTCGAACTCCCGCTCTATTCCATCGTGAACGAACCGGGCTATGCGTTCAGCGGGATCTGGTCGGGTGAGTTCCTGCGCGATTGCATCAAACTACTTGGGCCGAAGCTGGACTCGGCCGGCATGATCACACGCATCGTGATCCCGGACGACCTCAACGCCAACGAGGCGATCACCCGCGCGCAGATCATCATGGCCGATAGCACTGCGCGTTCCTACGTGGCGGCTTTGGGCTACCACCTGTACGGGGGCAGCGCGGCGAACAAAACGGCCATGATGCAGCTTGGACTGCAGTACGATGTTCCGGTGTGGATGACGGAGTATTCCCGGCCGGATGCGTTCGACTGGGGCAATGTGATCCACGATGAGATCGCCAACTACGGTGCTTCCGCAGTGGACAATATGTGGGGCTTTTGGGGAGCCCAGGGGAATGGTGACGCGAACTACATCTCGCTGAACTACACCGGCAACACCTACACCGGCTACACGATCGAGAAGCACTACTATGTGACGGGACAGTATTCCAAGTACGTCCGACCGGGAGCGCGGCGTGTCGAAGCCATCTCCTCGAACACCGACGTGCGCGTTACCTCGTACATCGATGGTACGGGCATGGCGATCGTGGTACACAACAACCATGGCGTCCCGCAAACGGTGGACTTCACGACGAACGGCCTGAACGCGGGCGTGCTTGGTGCCGTGCGCACCAGCCTAACGGAGAATTGGGCCGTGCTGCCGAATACGACGGTGAGCAACGGCATGTTCACCGCCACCTTGCCACCGAACAGCATCACCACCTTCTACACCGAACAACTATCCACCGCGGTGGAACAGATCGCGGCCGCTACCGCTTCCATGAACGTGTACCCCAACCCCGCTCATGACAGGATCACCGTCCGTCTTTCATCAGCTACCACCACACCCGCAGAACTTCTGTTCACCAATGCGATCGGGCAGGTGGTCGTGCGACGCGCAATGCGTCTTGCACCCGGTAAGAACGAAATGATCTTCGACGTCGATGATCTCGCACCGGGCATGTACCAATTATTGCTGCGCACGGCTTCAGGCGAGGTGGCGCACACCAAATTGCTGTTGATCGGAACCCGATGACCCGGTCTTGGCACCTATTACTTTCACCCACCAACAAACACACACGGTCCATGGCCCTGAATGCTACCCATTGGAAAGTCCTCGCCGGTATCGCACTTCCGGTCTTCTTGCTTTCCAGCTTCGCGCCGCCGGGTGAGGACGGCTTGTGCGATTCACCCCTTGTAGGCGGGCACACGGGTGCGCCCGGCGAGTCAAGCTGCACCGGTTGCCATGGCGGCACGGCCAACAGCGGCTCGGCGGTGATCGAATGGAACGTGGGTGATGCGGGTACGTATGTGCCGGGAACGTCCTACACCGGCACGGTGAAGATGAAGCGCGTGGGACGCGAGAAATTCGGCTTCGTCTGTCTCGCGCTGACGGACGCGGGCAACGTGAACCTTGGCGGCTTCGGCTTGCTGGAAACCGTGCGCACCCGCACCTATGTGGATGACGCGCGCGACTATGTGAGCCATACCCCCTGCGGCGCCGATGCGCAGGATAGCACCGTATGGTCCTTCACATGGCAGGCGCCCGCCACCAACGTGGGGCCCATCACCATCTACATGGCGAACCTGGTGGCCAACCATAGCCACAGTCTTGGTGGCGATGAGACCTACACCAGTACCATCACGCTATCGCCGGCCGTTGGCATCGCGGAGCCGTGGGCTGCCCTGCCGATCATGCTCTATCCGGATCCCGCAACGGACCACCTCATCCTGAGTGCGCCGCTTACTTCCGCACCCGGCACCAGCATAGTGATCTTTGACGCGGCGGGCCACCAAGTCTTGCGTCGATCGCTCGCGACAGGTCCGCTTGTGCAAGAACGGATGGACATCAGCGCGCTCGCACCGGGCATGTACTCCCTGGTGCTGCGCTCCGGGGAGCGAACGGGGGTGCAGCGCTTCGTGAAGGAGTAGGTAGTGTGCTCTGCAAGCCCGAATGGCGACGATCGTGCGTCAACATGAGCGTCATGTGCACGTAGCCTGCCGACGTAGGCTGGGCAGGGCACATGCATGCGTATGCCACAATTGAGGTATTGCAAGGTCGATCCAAGTACGGGAGGTTTGCGCCCATGCTCCGATCCTTATTACTGCGCCTCGCCGTCAGCTTCCTACGATCGGCCAATTGCTGCAATGCGGCGATCGGCCTTGCCCTGCTCTGCCTCGTGCCATCGCTTGCGCATGCCCAAACGGGTGGGATCACAGGGGTGATCAGCGATCAACGCGCTGCCCCGTTGGCGTTCAGTTCCGTTGTATTAGTTGATCGCGGAACAGGTACGGTTGCCAATGCCCAGGGAGCCTATCGGTTGGAAGGCTTGGAGCCGGGCAACTACGCCATGCGGGTTTCGTGCGTGGGCTATGCGGCCCGCACGTTCACCGCTACAGTGCGCGCAGGAACCAATACGGTGGCCGATCAACGCCTCGATGAGAGCGTGGTGGACTTGGCAGCCTTCGCCGTGGTGGGTACCATCACTGGTGGCAGCGGGCCATCGCGCGAACGCGCTGGGTCCGCGTGGTATGTGGGCCCACGTGAGATACAGGCGCAGGCGGCAACGGACGTGCATCGCCTGTTGCGTTCCGTACCCGGGGTGAACATCCAGGAGGAGGACGGCTTCGGCCTGCGGCCCAACATCGGCTTGCGCGGCGCTGGCTCGGAGCGCACGTCCAAGATCACCCTCATGGAGGACGGCGTATTGATCGCACCCGCACCCTATGCCCAGCCGGCCGCTTACTACTTCCCCACGGTCGGTCGCATGCATGCCGTGGAAGTGGTGAAGGGAAGCAGCCAGATCCAATATGGCCCGCTCACCACCGGCGGGGCCGTGAACCTGATCAGCACGCCGGTGCCCACGCGCGACCAAGCCATGG
>DLGQ01000046.1:24277-25733 GCA_002482775.1 Flavobacteriales bacterium UBA7690
GGCGTTGTGGGGCGGTTCTTACGGAACACAGGTTATACATGCCAATGCGGGCACGGCCATGGGCCGACATCAGGTGCTTGTGGAGACCTTTCAGCAGGCTTCGGACGGTTTCAAGGTACTCGATGATGGCGGCAACACCGGCTTCAATAAACAGGACTACATGGCCAAATGGCAATGGTCTTCGGCCGATTCGATGCGCGTGCGGCAGGCCGTGGCGGTGAAGGCAGGCTACACGCGGGAAGTGAGCAACGAGACCTATCTCGGGCTCACCACAGTAGACTTCGACACCGACCCCTACCGCCGTTACGCCGCTTCGACCAGCGACCGCATGGAGGTGGAACATGACCTGCTGAATGTCCGCTACTCAGCCGCGCTGAAAAAGGGACCGGAACTGGTGGCCACTCTGTACCGCACCAACACCTACCGCAATTGGTACAAGTTGGACCAGGTGGTCGACAGTTCCGGGGCCAAGATCCCCATCGGCGAACTGTTGGACGAACCTGCCGATCACGCATACGCGCTGGGGATCTTGCATGGCAGCACATCGGCCGATGACGCATTGCTCGTGAAAGCCAACAACCGCAACTACCAGACGAGCGGGGCGCAAGTGGTCCTCACGCACAAGGTGGAACGCGAGCGCGTTACGCATGGCATGCAGGCGGGGGTGCGGCTGCACAGCGACTACATGGACCGCTATCAGTATGTCGACAAGTGGCGCATGCAGGATGGCCGGATGCTTCAAACCACGAGCGGGGTCCCTGGCACGGAAAGCAACCGCTTGTTGAAGGCCGATGCGATCGCGGCCCATGCGCTGTACGACGTTGACTTCGGAAAGCTGGCCTTGCACCCCGGCGTGCGTTTCGAACACATCGTCTTCCAGCAGGATGACTTTGGCAAGAATGATCCGGCACGCAGCGGAACGGCGCTGGTGGCAACCCGCAATACGGTGGACGCCTGGAGTCCCGGCATGAGCGCGGACTATGCGTTGAACAAGGCGCTCAGCGTTTTCGCCGGGGTCCACAAAGGCTTCTCGCCGCCCGGCGCGCAGCCGGGCGTGCAGCCCGAGGCGAGCATCAACTACGAAGCCGGCCTCCGGGTGGATGAAAAAGGCTGGGACGTGCAGCTGATCGGATTCCGCACGGACTACAGCCAAATGCTGGGTTCCGATCTGGCCGCTGCCGGTGGGAGCGGGAGCGGAGATCAGTTCAATGCCGGTCAGGCCTTGGTGCAGGGCGTGGAACTGTACCTGGGCCGCGATGTGTTGCGCGGCTTCAGCGAGCGCTTACGCCTGCCGGTTTCTATTGCGTACACCTATACCGACGCGCGCTTCAGTTCCAGTTTCAACAGCAGCTTCGAGCCGTGGGGCGAGGTGAATGAAGGTGACCGCATGCCGTACACGCCCGAACACCAGCTCAACGTCCGCGTGGCATTGGAAGCGCGGCGCTTCGGTGCGGGG
>DLGQ01000001.1:0-11941 GCA_002482775.1 Flavobacteriales bacterium UBA7690
AGAACCAGAACTCGTAACCGCTGGTGTTGTTGGTGATGCCGAACTGGGCGGTCACATCGGCATTGGGCGAGGCTACGATGAACTTGTTGTCCACCCAGTCCAGCTTGTCGCAGCTGGTGAAGATGGGCTTGTCATCGCCGACCGGCACGCAGAATGCGCCGTTCTCGTAGGTACTGGCGATGGCGCTGACGCTACCGCTGGAGAAGTTGCCGAAGTTGTCGATGATGCGACGGCCATTCGCTCCACTCTCACGCAACTGGTACCCACCGGTGATGCCACCGCTCACGAAACCATCTCCGCCGCTATCCAACACACGCAGACGGAAGCAGCCGACAGGGAGGCAGCATGGCTCTGTTATGGGCGTGGTGATCCCACCAGGATATGCACTGTTCAATGTGCCACCACTGCAAACCACGGTACCATCGTTCTGGTAGACGATCTCCCAGCCCACCTGGTCGCCGTTCGTGTCGGATCGGATGTCCAGGATCACGTTCTGCGAGCAGGGTGTTCCTACGCAGCTGCATTCGCTGTCGTATACCTCATCGTTGGTGCTCGGGATATTGTCGTTGCAAGGTGTACCGGGAAGTGCCGTTCCACCTAGTTCCCCTAGGCAATCGGGCACCTGGCCTTGGCAGGTGCAATCGGCCTGCCAGGTATCGTTCAGTGTTCCAGGGTTGCCATCGATGCACGGGGTTCCGGGTAGGGCGGTTCCTCCGGCCACTCCTTCGCAGTCCAGTTGGATACCCAAGCAGCTACAGTCCTCTTGAACACTGTCTTCGCCGGTATCCTCATCACCATCATCGCAAGGTGAACCGGGCTCTGGGCCACCGGGGCAGACATCGATACAATCGGGTGTGCCATCCTCGTCGCTGTCGGCGCCACCATTGGCCTCCCCCGGTGTGATGCAGATCACCACGAAGTCCGAGCCGTTGTCGCCCGTGTCATTGCCATCGGGTATGCGCGATAGTCCGAGGCCGATCGTGATGGGGTCCGCAGTAGTGGGGGAACCTTCTCCAACGCCCGGTACCGTGCCTGCATAGGCCACTTGGTCGATGATCGCGTCTTCTGCGGTGGTCAGCACCAGACCTTCATTGTCGTTCTGCAAGGCGGTTGCAACCGTCTGGTCGCAATAGGAGGCAGCGTTATTCCCGTAGCATAGCACGTAGTGTTCGCCGGGCGAAAGGCTGACATTGTTCAATGTGGTGTTGCTGATCACAGCGCCATTCGAACCATTGAGGTGAACCAACTTCATCCCGGTCAGGTCAACCGGAGAGGCCCCGTTGTTCATCAATTCAATGAACTCACCTGTATCCGTACCCACCTGGTCGTAGTCGATCTCGTTGATCACCACCGTTGGTGGGGGTGCGCAGCCAGGAGCGGATCCTGACACGATCTGGATGGAACAATCACCGGTCAGGGTCACCGAATAATCATCGGATTCGCTGATCCCGCTGATCAGGATGGTGCCATCGGTCTGTGTCGCAGGGTCGTCCCCACCCACGGAGCCCGAGCCGCTGTTGTTCACTACACTAACGCCCAGCTGCGATCCGGTGTAGGGTATTTCCAACGTATAGGTATCCACATCCTCCGTGATCAGATCACACGTGGCGGTCGGGGTGCCCAAGGTGATGCCGCATGCGCTGGGTTCGAAAAGGAAGGCGAAGTCGTCGATCATGATGCGCTCACCGGAGGCGGGGGAGGTGACCCGCACGATGAACTGTTGAGCGGGGAAAGCCGCTGGTGCAGGAACCAAGTGGCTGAACGTTACCCAATCAGATGCGTTCCCCAGTGCGGCGTTGTTGACGGTGAACACCGCTGCGGACCAAGTAGCTCCGCCATCGGTGCTGTAGGTTACCGAATAATTCGGATCCGGGCTGCCATCCCAGCGGCGTGCTTTGAAACCGAATGATGTGATGATATCCGTGCCTTGGTAGGTGGCGCGCCAATCGGTGGCCGTATTCGTGTTCGTGCGCCAGCTATAGGTGCCGAGCGCCCCGGGGAAACCATCCTGTGCCGTGGTGGTGTTGCGCAAGGCAGGGCCGCCGCTGAAACTCCAGCCGGTAGCCGAGTAGGTATGATCCGAGGCAAAGCTGTTCAGGGCAGCTGAACCAGCGGTCCATGAACCGGCCACATCGAAGTTGATGATCGTGGGTTCGGGATCGCAGGCCGGTGCACCGCCGCTGCTCACTTGCGCATCGCAGGGGGTGGAAAGGGAAATACTGAAACCTTCTGTTTCGCTGATCCCGCTGATGACGATGACGCCGTCGGTCACCGATGCCGGATCATCGCCACCTAAAGTGCCTGTACCACTATACACCACGGAAATACCCGATTGCACACCCGTGTAGGGTAGGCTCACATCGTAGGTATCACCGTCGCCCAGGGAAGTGCTGTTGCAGGTTGCGGTGGCCGTGCCGAAGGAAACATTGCACGCAGGAAGGCATGTCGGCGAAGTTCCGTTCACGACGAAAACGTTACAAGGTGCGCTGAAGGTCACATTGTACGCTTCACCCTCGGTGATCCCGGTGATGACGATGGTGCCGTCCCCTGCAGTAGCGGGATCATCACCACCTACTGTGCCCGATCCGCTGTAGATCACACTGACACCAGGTTGGGATCCGGTGTATGGGATCTCCAAGGTGTAGGTATCAACACCCAATGTGGAAGCTTCGCAAGAGGTTGTGGCTGTGCCTACCACTAGGCCGCATTCACTCTCCTCGGAGAGGAAAGCGAAATCGTCGATCATGATGCGTTCTCCGGAAGCTGGAGAGGATACCCGCACCACGAACTGCCCGGCGGCATAGGCCGCTGGCAATGTGACCACATGGTTGAATGCTACCCAGTTAGAACTATTGCCGAGGGTGCTGTTGTTGATGGAGAAAACCGTTGCAGACCACGTGGTGCCTCCATCGGTGCTGTACGCGACCGTATAGGCCGGGTCCGGGTTGTTGTCCCATCGGCGTGCCTTGAATCCGAACGAGGTGATTGCATCCGTTCCTTGGTACGTGGCGCGCCAATCGATCACGGTGTTCATGTTCAAGCGCCAACTGTAGGTGCCCAACGCACCGGGGAAGCCGTCCTGGGCAGTTGTCGCGTTGCGGAGGGCGGGTCCGCCGGTGAAATTCCACTCACTAGCGGTGTATACATGGTCTGAGGCATAGCTGGTGAGCGCTACAGCGCCTGGCACCCAGCTTCCGGCCACGTCGAAGTTGATGATCGTGGGTTCTGGATCACAGCCCGGAGCAATGCCGGTGCTCACTTGTGTGGCGCAGGGCGAGGAAAGCGAAACACTGTAGCCTTCGGTCTCACTGATCCCGGATATGGTGATCGTCCCGTCGGCTAACGCTGAAGGGTCATCACCCCCCACGGTGCCCGTACCGCTGTACACTACGGAAGTGCCAGCCTGCACGCCGGTGTAGGGAATGCTCACATCGTACGTGTCGCTATCCCCCGCGTTCGAGCTGTTGCACGTGGCTGTTGCCGTGCTCAAGACCACCCCGCAGGCTGGTACACATGAGGGTGAAGCACCCGAAACACTTTGCGCACTGCACGCATCGGAAAGGCTAACGGTATACCCTTCGCCTTCGGTGATGCCACTGATGATGATGTCTCCGTCCGCTTCCGTTGCAGGATCATCACCTGATACCGTTCCTGAACCGGTGTATACGACCGTGATCCCGGACTGGACGCCGGTGTATGGCACTGTCAACGTATACGTATCCACTCCATCGGTGGTCGCATCGCAATTGGTGCTAGGCGTACCCAAGGCGATGTCGCAGCCACCGCCACTGACCGTGGCGTTCACGGTCACATCGTCAATAGCTAGGAAGTGATCGTTGCCCGCATCGTTCAGGTCCTCCCAGCGAAGCATGATCTCCTCTCCAGCAGGAATGGAAACCGTGATGTTCGCTATGAGCCCGACACTGCGATTGAGCGCCGCATTGCCATCCAGCAGACCTCCCGTACCTGGATTGGGAGATGTGAATGTCGAACTTGCTGACGTCCAAGTCCCCGCGATCAGGTCCGTGACGGTGGCTCCTTGTTGGTAGCCGAGTACGAGCGACTGTGAAGCGGCGTTGTCCTTCCGCCACTGCTCTCCGGTCCATGTGACCGTGAGCGCGGTTATAGGAGACCCGGTATTGTTCTTGAGGCGCCAGCCTACGTATCCCTTGCCCACGCCTGAACCACCGGTGTATCCGTTCGATGGTGCGTAACCGAGCGCCCTATCTGTAAGCGGGTTCGTTCCGGCAACACCGAAGGCGTACAGCCCCGCAGTGGTCGTAGACCCGGTGTTCGCACCATAGGTAGCGATACTGGCAGTTGCATCGGTCCTCGCATACCAACCTGACAAGGTGCTACCATTCGCCCAAGCCCCACTGGTGAGCGCATTGAAATCCTGGGTGTAGTCCGTGGCTCCCGCAGCGATACTGTGCTGTGCCAGCGTTGGCGAAGCAACAAGGCTTACAAGGGCTACCAGCAGGGTGAGGCGAAATTCCTTACATCGCTTCTGGAACGATGTTGTGTCAAAGGGTAGAGCGTTCGACATGTTCATAGGGTTTGCATTCGGAACAAGAGGTTAGGCCGTTCCAAATTACCGTCTCTTCGTTTGAAATCAATGGTCACTTTACATCAAATCGCCGTTAACTGGTCGATCCAGCACGGATGTGGACAAGTTGTGCATAAGGCATGGCCCCGAAAATTGGTCGCGGGCAGGCTGTCTGGGTAGTTTGGTCCCGCTGTTCGTTCTTTCCATGTGCCCGCAAGGGCCAAGGGTCTTCGAAAGAAAAGGATGTGGTCATCGCTGGCAGCGCTCTCGGGCGCAGCCGGGCCTGGTAAGAGGTCATGCGGAAAGACGCGCCCATCGTATGCCAGCATGCGATTATGCTCCTAGAGGATCCGATGTTAGCGCACGATCCCCGGATCGGATGCTGAACAGGAAAGGAGAATAGTGCTCGTCCAAGGTCACGACCGCGGACAGGCAGGAGCGGGGATCGCCTTTACGGTGGTCCCCGCTTCGTCTTTTCAGGATCCCTTCATTTCACCGTCATACACAGGTCAAATCGGCTCGAGGGAACGATCGATCGTGGATAAGTGCGCCTTTGTCGATCTCGGGAAGGGGGTGGGTCGGCGGATACATTTGATCAACCCGTTCATTGATCGAATGAAGAAGAAAGACCGGAAGATCTTCGTACTGGATACCTCAGTCATCCTCTACGACCACTCGGCCATCGAGAACTTCGCAGAACACGATGTGGCCATCCCGATACAAGTCCTTGAAGAACTGGATACCTTCAAAAAAGGCAACGATACCATCAACTACGAGGCGCGAGAGTTCATCCGCCACCTCGACGAAATAGCGAAACTCGACGTCCTCTCGGACTGGCAACCGCTCAACGGTTCCACGCACGGGAAGTTCAAGGTCGTGGCCAAACACGACCTCAATGGCGTGGACGCTACCAAGGTGTTCCAGGATGGCAAGAACGACCATCAGATCCTGAACGCAACGCTCACCATCCAGCGGCAGAACAAGGACAAGAAGGTGATCCTGGTGACCAAGGATATCGCCTTGCGGTTGAAGGCGAAAAGCCTCAACATCATCGCCGAGGACTACCTCACTGGCAAAGTACATGATGTGCGCGACAAGCTCTACACCGGCCGCACCGTGGTGGACGAGTTCAGCGAGGAGAAGATCGATAACCTGTTCGCCAAAGGCAGTGTTTCGGTGGAAGAACTGGGTATGGAAAAGCCCAAAGGCAACCACTTCTTCATCCTCAAACACAAGAAGAAGAGCATCCTGGCCAAGTACGATCCACGCACCAACAGTGTGGATCGGGTGGAGAAGCAGAGCGTGTTCGGGATCGGCCCGAAGAACGCAGAACAAGCCTTGGCCATGGCCGCGCTGATGGATCCTGAGATCAAACTCGTGACGCTACAAGGTGCTGCGGGGACGGGTAAAACACTGCTCGCCTTGGCTTGCGCTTTGGAGCAACGTCGCGAATACCGGCAGATCTATGTCACGCGGCCCGTGGTGCCGCTCAGCAACAAGGACATCGGCTACCTGCCTGGCGATATCCAGAGCAAGTTGGACCCTTACATGCAGCCGCTGTGGGATAACCTGAAGCTGATCAAGGGCAACTTCGAAAAGCACGACAGCACGCCCAAGCGCATCGACGAGATGTTGGAGAACGAGAAGATCGCCATCGCGCCGCTCGCCTACATCCGTGGCCGTAGCCTCAGCAACATCTTCTTCATCGTGGACGAGGCGCAGAACCTCACCCCGTTGGAGATCAAGACCGTGATCAGCCGCGCTGGCGAAGGCACCAAGATCGTGTTCACCGGGGACATCCACCAGATCGACACACCATACTTGGATACGGAGAGCAACGGCCTCAGCTACCTGATCGATAAGGCCAAAGGCGATCCGCTCTTCGCTCATATCACCTTGGAAAAGGGAGAGCGCAGCCCACTGGCGAACCTCGCGAACGATCTCCTGTAGATCCGGAAACTTCGAGCCCCGAGCCGCGAGCTGGTCAGCTCATGGCTCGGGGCTCGAAGCTTTCAGCCTAGCGGACCGATCAGAAGGTGCAGAAGCGGCGGAAACGGGAGACCTTTCCGAAGACCAGCAGCTTTAGAACATCTCCTCTACCTCGATGAACGCGAAGTCCAGCTTGAAGAGGCTTTCGTAATCCTTGCCGGTCTCGGCCATCTCCTCATCACCGGTCTCGTAGTGCCAGTTCACCTTCACCGGGCGGCCCTGTGCGGCGTTATCCAGTCGCGAGAAGATGTTGTATATGTGCTTGCTGGAGCTCGTGTCGAGGTAATCCAGCTTCATGTTCACCGTGGTCTCGCCTTTGGCGTTCTGGAGGTATTCATCCAGCCAGCCGTACACACGCGAGTAGAACTGCTCGGAGTTGTGCGGCAAAGAGCGACCGATGAACTCCATGACACCATTGTCCACGTCCAAGTCGATCTCCGGGGAGTTCTCCGTACGGTCAACGTGGAAATGTTTGGTGAGCATGGCACTGCTGGGTTATGGTCAAAGGTGCTCATCCTTCGAGCAGTTCCGACGTGCCTTCGCGGCCACTGATCAACAGCGGTTGTTGAAAAAGACAAAGCCGGACCAGAGCCCGGCTTGCGTATCCTGATGCGTGGATCAGCGCGAACGGTACTCGGTGAGGATCTCCCGATCACTGGGCAGGAGGATCTCGGTATCGTTCACACGGCGCACCCAGTACATGTACTTGCCCGTTCCTTCGCAGGCGAACGCGTTCATGGTCTCTTTCGGTGCCAGCGCTTTGATGGGGAAGGTGCGCCAGGTGCCGTTCTTCTCCTGCATGGCCACCTTCACCTCGATCATGTCCGAACAGGCGTTCTGCAGGTCGATCTGGTAGGTGGCGCTGAAGTCCCGCTTGAAATTTTCCTTGTAGGCATGGCACTTCTCACACGGCGCGCCCCATTTGCTGGCGGTCTTCGTGAGGCAATCGGCATAGCTCTGGTCCTGCGCACCGGCCCAGAAGGCCACCAATAACAGTACGATCAGGAGCAGGGTCTTCTTCGCGTTCATTTGCAGCGGTTGTTCGTCATGATGATCTTGGCTTCGGCGTTGCCCAAGCGTTTGCTGGCGCTCCAGTCTTTGCATGCACCGGCCATATCGCCTGTGGCTTTTCGGGCCTCGCCACGGTTGTTGTAGGCTTCTTCGTTCTTCGGATCAAGCGTGATCACCTTGTTGAAGTCCGCGATGGCCAGCTCGTGCTTGCCGAGTTTGTTGTACGCGCTTCCACGGCTGGTGTAGGCCCACGTGTGGTCACCTTTCTGGTCGATCACTGCCGTGAAGTCCTGTACGGCTTTGTCGTAGGCCCCGGTAAGGCCTTGGCAGAAACCACGCTGTAGGTGCGCGTTCAAGTGGTCTGGTTCACGGTCTATCACTTGGTCGAAGAACATGATCGCCGTGGCATGGTCTCCGGAGCGATAGGCTTTTTCACCAGCTTGGTAGAGCTCGTCCACACCGCTGCGTTCCACGTTGTCTGCGAGGTATTGGGCCATGGTCCCGCCTCCGGTCAAGAGCACGGTCAACAGCACAGGGATCACACGTAGGTTCATCGGCTAGCGTTCTTTGCGTGCGTTCTTACGTTGGGGAGCGTGCGGAGTTTCAGCATCCGCTTGGTCGTTCTTCGTTCCTGCTGAAGCGATCAGCTCACGCAGCAGGACGATGGACCGTTGTCCATCCACATCGTCCGCCGGACGTGCTATCGTCACGCGACTGGTAACACGCACCACGTCCAGTTTGAAGATCTCTTTGGAAAGGCACTGAGCATGATCCGCAAGGCACTTCAACGCGATACCATCTTCTTCCGCAGAGTAGGCCACGGCATCCGGATCAAGCTCCTGCAATCGCACGATATCCTGTCGGAAGCGTGATCCTTCATCCAAGAAATCCATCACCAACCGATCCTGCTTGTCGATCTTGAAGGTGACAGCACCTGCGAAGGCAGTGTTCAACGGTGCCAGATCATGTGTCTGGCCTTTGCTGTTCTGGGAGAGGAGAACGATGGAGAATACGAGTAGGGGTTTCAACATCGGTAACCTGTGTGTCCCTTGCTACGTAGACCGGCGCAACAAGTTCACCCCGCACGATGCTTTCCAGCTCCAGGATCCCCTGGAAGTCACTTCTCTTCCTTTTCGCTTGGTCCGCACCAGCGCTGCTTTTCGCGCAGGGCAAGTTCACGGTGAACGGCCGGCTGAAGATCGAAGGCGGCGACCTGGCCACCACCCGCGCCGTGGTCTACAAGGATGGTGCGAAGGAGCGCACGATCACCAGCAACCTGAACAAGTTCTCGTTGGACCTTGATCTGAACCACAACTACGTGATCGCCTTCGAGAAGGACGGTTACGTGTCCAAGAAGGTCTCCTTCAACACTAAAGCCCCTGCCGAAGCGATCGCCAATGGTTTCACACCGTTCGATTTCGCCGTGTCGCTGTTCAAGCAGTACGACGACATCAACATCGTGGTCTTCAACCAGCCCGTGGGCATGATCCGGTATGACGATAAGACCGGCGACTTCGACTACGATACCGATTATACCAAATCCATCCAGTCGCAGCTACAGCAGGTGTTGGCGCAGGTGGACAAGAAGCAGAAGGAAGAAGCGGACAACGCGAAAGCCAACGAAGGCAAAGCAGCGGAAGAGGCCAAGGCAAAGGCGAAAGCCGAAGCCGACGCAGCCAAACAAGCCGCCGCCAAAGCCAAGGCCGATGCCGAAGCGGCCAAACAAGCAGAAGCCAAAGCAAAGGCCGATGCCGAGGCAGCACGCCTAGCGGAGGAAGCCCGTGTGAAGGCTGAACAGAAGCAACAAGCCGAAGCGAAGAAGGTGGAACCACCCAAGCCGCCGCCAGCGGTGGTAGCCGAGAAGCCAGCACCGAAAGTGGCGCCGAAGCCCGAACTACGGAAACCGGCGCCACCACCACCGGTGGAGCGGAACGCCGTGGCCAGCAAAGCCGTGGTGGCCGATGAAGGACGGCGCTCGCTTACGCCCACCGTGCGGGACGAAGCTTCACGCGTGGAGCGCGCCAAGACCCACACGAACGCAGAGACCCGGCCAGAAGAGATCGCAGCTGTTCCCGAGGTGGTGATGGATCAAGAGACCCTCGTGGAGCCATCACGCGTCACCACCATCGTGAAGGTGACCGAGGGCGCCAACACGGACGAGTACCGCAAGGTGATCCACAAGTTCGGCGGGTTGTACTATTTCAAGAACGGCACCGCATGCACCGCGGAGATCTACCAGCGCGGCACACAGGCCGAGCAGCTCGCTGGTGCCACGCCACGCGGCAAACTGGACTGATCGCGCTGTAGTTTTCGGCCATGGCGTACCAACGCGATGGCAGAGCACCCGTGCCTACGGATCCGCGCGTGAGCGCTGTGATGAGCCGCATCCGCGCGAAGAACACCAAGCCGGAACTGGTCTTGCGGGCCTTGCTGCGCGAAGCAGGTCACACCGGCTATCGCTTGCATTACACCAAGGTTCCCGGACGACCGGATATCGCTTTCGTAGGACGCCAAGTGGCCGTGTTCGTCCACGGTTGTTTCTGGCATGGCTGCCCGCTTTGCAAGCCACGAACACCGAAAAGCAATTCCGCTTTCTGGAGCAACAAAGTGGCCACCAATCAAGCCCGCGATAAACGGAAGAGCGCAGCGCTGCGAACGGCAGGGTGGAAGGTGATCACCATTCGCGAATGCCAGCTGCGCGATCGGCCCATGGCCCAACTGGCACGGGTGGTGAAGGCGCTGGTGAAGTAGGGGTCAACCCTTCTTGCGACCGAAGATCCGGCCGAAGAACCGTTTCTCGAATTCCCAGAAGAACCGGAACTGGCCGAACAGTGCGCCATAGATCAACAGGATCACGTTGTACACCGGCAGGATCAGGATGTAGTAGAGGACCGCGAAAAGCAACGGCTGTTCCCCATCACCACTGAAATACGCCACGATCGGACGTTTCAGGAAGAGCACGGTGAAGCCGGTACACGCGAACACCAGCAGGATTACCAGCACACGGCCCGGGCTCACGCCCCACCGGTCGCTCAGCCGCTGCATCCAACCACGTCGTTCAGGCTTCTTCTCAAGCATCGCGCCCGCCCCCTTATCGGGAACGGGCGCGAAGATCGTACAGGGAAAGGTTGGTAGCGCTCAGTCCTGCCACTCGGCCAGGAACAGGTTCGTCTCGCGCGTGCCGCCGTTCGCACGGTTGCTGCTGAAGACAAGGTGTTTGCCGTCCGGGCTGAACACCGGGAACGCATCGAACTGGTCGCTGAAGCTCACTTGCTCCAAGCCGGTGCCATCGATGTTGATCAGGTACAGCGTGAACGGGAAGCCGCGCTTGGCCGTGTGGTTGCTGGCGAAGATGATCTTCTGACCGCTGGGGTGCCAGAACGGTGCCCAGTTGGCCTGGCTCAGCTCGGTGATCTTCTTGGCATCGCTGCCATCGGCGTTGGCCACGTACAATTCCATGTTGGTAGGCATCACCAGGCCTTCCTTCAGCAACTTCTTGTACTCGGCTTCTTCCTCCTTGCTGTTCATACGGCTGGCGCGCCACAGCAGTTTGGTGCCATCGGGGCTGAAGAACGCACCACCGTCGTAGCCGAGCGTGTTCGTCACACGCTTCACGTCGCTGCCGTCGAGGTTCATGGTGTAGAGGTCCAGGTCGCCATCGCGCATGCTGGTGAACACGATGCGGTCTCCTTTGGGCGAAACGGTCGCTTCGGCATCGTAGCCGGGTGTCTTTGTCAGTTGGCCACGGATGTTGCCCTGCAGGTCGCTCACGTAGATGTCGAACGTGGGGTAGATGGGCCACACGTACTTGCCATCGCTGCGGTGCTCGGGATGCGCCGGGCATGCCGCGTTGCCTTGGTGGGTGCTGCCGAAGAGCACGAGGCTGTCGCCGGGCAGAAAATAGCTGCACGTGGTGCGGCCGCCGTTGATGCTCACTTTCTTGGGCTGTCCGGCTTGCAGATCATCCGTGAACGGGTTGAAGACATAGATCTGGTCGCAGCTCTCGCCCCAGGCCGGGTTGTTGGATTGGAACACCAGCTTGTCGCCACCGAAACTCCAGTACGCCTCGGCATTATCGCCACCGAAGGTGAGTTTCTTCAAGCTCTTGAAGTGCTTCTCGCCCTCGGCGATCAGCGTGTCCTTCACCACCAGCGTATCGGCCGTATTGGTAGAAGCGTCTTTCGGTGTTTCCGGTGAAGAACAAGCAACGGAGAGGAGGGGGAGTAGGAAGATCGATCGGTTCATGTCGTTTGAAAGAGGGCGCGAAACTATCCAATGCGCGGCAAGGGATCGTCAGGGAAGATCCAGCCTGTGCATTTGTTCGATCACCGTGCCTTGTACACGATCAGTGTGAACTCAGCTGAAGGAACGCCATTCAATTACCCCCCCCCCCCC
>DLGQ01000001.1:11952-20048 GCA_002482775.1 Flavobacteriales bacterium UBA7690
GGACACGAGATCGCGTATCATTTCCTTCAGGAACACCACTAGGCCCCTGCTTACTTCCAACTGCCCGCGCAGGTTCGCATTCTCTTCGCGCAGGTGATCCTCCTCCTTGCGCGTCTCCTGCTTGGGAGGATCAACAGCGCCTGTGCCGTGCAATAGCCAAGCTTCCGTTGTCCGCAGCGCTACAACGAAAACCTGAAGTTGTTCGGTCGTCAGCTTGCGTTGGCCATGTTCGATATGGCTGATCACGCTCGCGTCCATATGCACCAGCTCCCCGAATTGTTTTTGGGTCAGCCCCAATGCTTCGCGTCGCTCCTTGATCCGTTCTCCCATTGCCATCTGCACATCGTATTGGGCGCACCTTGGGAGCAGTCCGGTGCGCAATTCTTTACGAACATACAAGGCGTATGAGATATCAGCAAGCCAACTTGATGGATCAGCAAACGCCTGTGCGAAGAACGCAAGCGACTTGCAGGAATTGCAAGAAGATCTGCGGCATGGGTGGCGGAGGTTTGGGAAGCGGTAATGTGCCGCCAACAAATACCCCATCCCATGGCTCGGAACAGGATACTCCTCACCACATGCGCAGCATGCCTTTGGGGCTTGCTCGGCTCATTCTTCTCCTTTGGGCAATACGACCCACTCTGGATGAGCGGGAACCAAATGATCAGGTTCAACCCGGACGATCAGAATATGCAGCCACCCAGCCCAGTAGTATCCGTGGGCCAACTTCCCCAGCCGAACGACCCTTCCATACCGCAAGCTTATCGGTACAATGGTGCGCTACCACAGCGCTCCCAACATGCACAGTTCGATGGTCTTGGGGATCTGCTCTTCTTCATCGTTGATGGGAACGTCTACAATTCAGACGGCTATTTGATCGTGGATAACGGGGACAACCCGGGTGACAGGAATTGCAGCGAATGTTTCTATCCGGGACAGGAGGTGCATGTGTACCCCGTCCCTGGTTCCTGTACCCGGTATTACATCATCTCGCTCTATGTAGCAATAAGTCACATTGCTGAAGAAGCTAACGATACTCCTGGATTCCCCATGTTCCTGGGGGACCACCGGATAAGGGCAGGTATACTGGATCTAACACTCGAGAATGAGCGGTCCGCTTATCAAGAAAGCGCTTGCCTGGTACGCGGGAGGCTGTTGTCCTATGATGAGCTTTTGCAAGAGGAACTTTCGGCGCTGGGTATGAGTAACTTCCCCATCATCGGGGATCTAGTGCCATCAGCATTGAGCAGTGGCTCACTTTTCGACGCTGATCTTCCGGGGAATACCAGTTTGAACATTGGCGTGATGCGTGCCGCCACGATACAACTGAACGGCCAGCAACGTGGTGTCATGTTCATCCGGGTCGCTCGTGAACTGATCGCACTGTCGCTCAACGAGAACGGGATAGGAGTTATGAATGTGATGCCCAATAGCGAACCAAACCCTTTCTTGATGTCCGATAACAGCACTTACGACATTGTCGATGAGGACTACAGCTTCCGAGGCGATATCGCCATACGCCAAGTGGGCAATACGCTGCGTGTGGCATACAGTTCCTATTGGGACCTCACTTCAGGCGCACGCCAGACCTCGGTCGCCTACTGGCGTTTCGATCTCGGCACCGTGTCCGGACTACCCGCGCTCGACTTCGATCCGGTCCCCAACACACAGAGTGACCCCAACCCTGCGGTGTACACCACCGACATCACATTCCCCTTGGTCGATCAACCGGTGGATTTCGCAGGTAACGTAGTGGAAGAACCTGTGATCTCCGGTCTGGAGTTCTCTCCCAACGGCCGGTATATCTACTTCGTGAAATCCGGCCAAGGCAATGCATTGAATCCATCATCCACCTTCGGATACATCGATCTGAACGTTCCCTGCACGCCAGGTAATACATGTCCAGCATTCTTCTTCCCGGATATCAGCAGCACCTCGGAGCCGCGCGAACTCGTCGAGACCCAACTTCAACTGAACATTGCACCCAATGGTATCGACCCAGCGATGTACATGTTCGGGACCACTCCGACCGGTGAGAACTGGTTGGGTGCCCTTCTCAATCCCGATTTTCCGACAAATGCGCTTTGGATGCAGCCGCTCACCGGTCTGACGAATGTGCCTTATCGTCTTGCGCAGGATGGCACCACACGGTTCCGCTTCATGGACCGGCACCCCATCGCTTCGCAACACCTCACCTTGGCCAGTGCCCCGGTCTGCTGTGAAGGTCTTGTCCAAATGCGCGATCGCGTACAACCCATCGACGTAGCTACCGATACATGGGAACTAGGTGACAACCCGTTCTGTGACACGGAAGACCCCATCTACATCGCATCGGACCTTGTGATCCCTTCCGGAGCGGTGATCCACGCCAATGGGCTGACCTTCCTCTTCGGGCCTGATGCACGCCTGGTGATCCAGCGTGGAGCCTTCTTCGATGCGGCCAACTGCACCTTCTCCAATGCGTGCCCGGAGGAGCGCTGGCCCGGCATCCGGGTAGAAGGCAATACGGCCAACCCCTACCAAGGCAATAACCCGGCATTAGCCCAGAACTTGGAGCAAGGCCATCTGTATCTACACACCAGCACCGTGGAGAATGCTGTTACGGGCGTCTGGTGCGCACGCGAATTGCCTACCGGTCTGGCGGATGAAGCCTATATGGGAGGTATCGTCCAGGCCATCCAAAGTAATATTCTCAACTGCACTATGGGGATCCGAATGGAACGTTACTCCCGAACCAACGGCCAATACGGGGTCGAACTGGACAATCGATCTTTCTTCCAGGGGTGTTCGTTCCAAACCACCTCGACATGGCCGGACGCACCGCTCCAGTCGCCTGCGGTGCATGTGCTCCTGAACGGTGTGCATGGCATCCGATTGACCGCCTGTGAACTGCGCAATACAGCACCTGAGCTATTCGCACCCGATGCTACGGGCATGGGGATCTTCGCCTTCGATGCCGGGTTCCGGGTACTGGGCGACAACGACCCCGACATCTCCGCCTTCGAGAACCTGAACATCGGTGTGATGACCTATCCCGGCCCCATGGAGACCTATACCGTGGACCACATGCACTTCTTGAACAACATGTGGGGTATCTACGATATGTCCAGCGTGGCTGCGCAGGTCACGCGCAACACCTTCTTGGTGCCTGACCAAGGCTCTTTTTCCCGCCTAGCTGTCGGGCTCCTCCTACACGCGAGCACGGACTATACCGTGGAAGAGAACACCTACTTCGGCCATACGGCGGACCGTAGTGCGGGCATCTACTTCCTGGGCCCCCAACCGGCAGAGAACCGCATCTACAACAACAGCTTTGCCCAACTCTTCGCCGGAACGTTGGTGGATGGCCGTCACAAAGGGAATACGCCCGGCTTCGAATACAACGGTCTACAACTGCTCTGCGGCGACTACCTAGCGAACACCACGGACTGGGCGCTGTTGGATGGTACCTACATCAAGCAGGATCAGGGGAGTATTGACATATCAACCCCCTCCAACTCTCAGCTTGCTGGCAATCGCTGGCTAGACCCGGCCGACCTGACGAGTTCCTTCGACATCTTCATCGCTTACCAGTCGCAGACCGAGCCGCCAACACCACAACCCACACCGTTCTTTGATTACAAACGGCACGATGTGCTGCTCTGCGACCCGCTCAACTTGAGCCCCTACTTTTTAGACCAACCGCAACCGTGGGCTTCAACATTCGACAAACTCCTTGCTTGCGGACAAAGCGACATCAGCATTTCAGGGATGGCGATTTCGGAGGTGCTGGAGAACCACGAACTCGCAGCCGCGCGAACCCGTAGCGCGGTGGATCGGTACCGTACAGATGTGAACGACGGCCTCAAGGAAGGGGACCTGTTGGCCCTGATCGCTTCACCACTAGAGAGCCACCAATTGCGCAACCAGCTCCTGGACGTACACAACCTGAGCACAACGGTTTTGCTGGCGGCGATCGCCCGCGAACGCACGATGGATCCCTGGCACCTGACCCAAGTACTGGTGGCCAATAAACGCTTGGACAGCCCCGTATTGCTGGAGGCCGAACTGTGTGGTTTGCTCTCGCCTTACCAATTGCAATTGCTCGAAGGCCCCAACCAGCAGGGCGAAGCGTTCCGCTTGCTCGCCGAGGAGATCGCTGCACAGGGATCGGAAAAGGCCAAATGGCAGCGCCCCCTGCTGCGTCACCTGCTTACGGACAGCACCGTGCTTGACCGCCCATACAGCGTAGCGCAGACCCTGAACGCCAACCCTTCCCTGAGCGATATGCAGGTGCTGCACGATATACATCTTTGGTTGGGCGAACCGGAGGCCGAGCAGTGGGCCGACTCGCTGCGCGCCTACACCCAAGAGAACATGGACGTGATGCGCGCTATGGATTCCCTGCGCATGGCACTGCCCACATGGCCTTATGCCCGCCCTGCCGATATGCCCTTGCTCAACAGTGCCATGGAGAAGCCGGAAGTGGGCGCCACCCTGGCCCGTGCCCTAGCGCACCTGAGCGGCCTGTCCAAAGCCCTGCCCACCTTGGAATTGCCTGATCTGGAAGACCGGCGTTTCGTGCGTCCGAACCGCCGTGTACCACCGGCCCAAGGAACGGCCGAGACCAGTAAGGTGCAGGTATTCCCCAACCCGGCCATTGGCCATACCTTCGTGATACTCGCTACCGAACCAGCCGATGCCGTTCAACTCAACGTTTACGACAACATGGGCCGTGCGGTGAAACGACAACGCTCCCACGCACGAGGGTCCATCGTTGAGTTGGACCTTGTAGGCTTAGCCAGTGGAAGCTATGTGTGCGAGGTTTGGGTTGATGGTGAACCTCTACAGAACATACCCATCGTGGTAGCTGAATGAACCGATCGAACGGGCTGGCTACTCCGCCAGCCCGTTCCAATTACTCCCATGCGCCACGAAACCCTCCTCCTTGGCCTTCTGCTGGCCGCGTCTTGTGCGGCACAGTCTGGTTTCAGCATCGTGCATGTAGGGGAAGCCAACGCTTCCGCCGAGGGACGCTCCATTTTCGAGACCGACTATGGGTACCTGCTTTTCAGTGCCGAAGTGGACCAGAACACAGGTGCAACATGGTTTTATACGAACAGGTTCGATGGTGATGGTGGTTGGTTGGATGGGAAGATTTTCTCTAGCATCAGTATTCTCGACGCCGGACTTACGGACTGCGTATCACCTGCCGACGATGGTGCGTACGCAGCAGCGGCTGTGTCCCTGAACATGGATGGGAACAAAGCCCTTCATATCTATAAGTTCAATGCGTTGGGCGATACAATGAACACCGTGTTCGTTGGCGCTGAGCCAGCACAGGGTACACGTGACTGCTTTGCCCTGGGTGATGGAAGTTTTCTGGTTGCTGGTTGGTGTACCATCGGCGAAGATCCTGTGGATGACTGCGCTTGCTTGCGCAGGGTCGCAGCCGATGGGCAGGAACTGTGGAGAAGAACATGGCCTGAACGGCTGATGTACCACACGGTGAACGCCGTCGAGGATGGGAATTTCCTAGTGGGCGGGAGCCGCTTTTCAACCACCGACAAAACGGTTCTGATGAAGGTGAATAGCGATGGAGAGGAGATCTGGACCAGATACCTTGGCGGTTATTCACCTTATTCCGGTGGGGCCGCACATGCTACGCACATGTCCAATGGCGACTACCTGGTGCCGGGCTCTTGGCTGCCCCAGGATAGTATCAATAACAGCGAACGCGGCTTTGCGAGTCTGTACTGCTATGCTCCGAACGGTGATATGCGCTGGCGAAGGAATCTCTTGTACGGTCGTCTGGCAGGCGCATCATTGAGCAGGATGGCTGCCCAAGGCGAATACTGGGTTGTTGGCGGCTACTACCAAGTGCCGCGCGATCCTGACGTGGCCACCACCCTTTGGCGAGTGGATAACAATGGCGACACGCTTTACAGCCGCAAGTACTGGTACTACGGTGGCGAAGGCGCGGTGAACGTGGCTACCTATGGGATAGATACCACTTCGGATGGAGGCCTGGTCCTCACCGGTACCGCCTACGAAGGCATTAACGGTGTAGAACCCTTCAACCACAAGACCTGGATCTTGAAGCTGGACCAACACGGTTGCCTAGTGCCAGGCTGCCACACGGTGGGTCTGCAGGACTATGAGATGGCGTTGCAGGGTGCATTGCAAGTAAGCCCCAACCCAACGCAGGATGTATTGCGCTTCAGTTTGGATCTACCTAGCGGTTACCCGCTGCAAGGCAACGTGCAGGCATTGGTATTGGATGCGCAGGGCAAAGAGGTGGCTCGGCAGAACATCGCGGCCAATGGCTTGCAGGTGGCGGGCACGATAGCGCTGAACGGTCAAGCGCCGGGCTTGTACTACCTGCACCTGCGCGATGAGGTGAAGTGGCTAGCGGGGCAGAAGGTGGTGGTGGAGTGAGCGAAGGTTCCGAAAGCTTCGAGTAATTGAGATTCTCAAGTCCGAGCCGCTGCGCAATAGTTTCAAAGGATCCTGATCTACGCTCGCCCCATTCGCTCCCTATCTTCTCCCCATGCCGATCGACGAGAAGGCCGTCAAAGGGCGCGGGGCCGGGGAGCAGGTGCCGAACCGGTTCTTGCAGCATGCGTATGGCGTGGTGCATGTGGAAGGGGTGGACCACATCGAAGATGAGGAGCCCAACGCCACGCGGTTCATCGAGGCCTTCCCGAAGTCCATCATCAACAAGGTGGACAGTCCCGACCTGCCGTTCAGCTATACCATCAACCCCTACCAAGGGTGCGAACATGGTTGCAGCTATTGTTATGCGCGGCCTACGCACGAATACTGGGGCTACAGCGCCGGACTGGATTTCGAGCGTGTGGTATTGGTGAAGCGCAATGCCCCGGAGCTGTTCGAGAAGGAGCTGCAGCACCGCGCCTGGAAAGGTGTGCCCGTGAACCTCTCCGGCGTTACGGATCCGTACCAGCCGCGCGAACGCACCGAGCGGTTGACGCGGCGCATCCTGGAGATCGCCCTGGAGTACAAACAGCCGCTGATGCTGATCACCAAGAACGCGTTGATCGAACGCGACCTGGACCTGCTTGCACCGTTGGCCCAGCAACGCTTGGTGCAGGTGGCGATCAGCTTGACCACCTTGAACGAAGACCTCCGCCGCGTGTTGGAGCCACGCACGAGCACCGGCGCCAAACGGGTGCGCACCATCGCCGCACTTTCCGCTGCCGGCGTGCCTACCATGGCCATGATCGCACCCATCATCCCCGCACTGAACGAACCGGAGGTGCCCACACTGTTGAAAGCCGCTGCGGAAGCGGGCGCGCTCTCGGCTAGCTATACCGTGTTGCGCACCAACGGAGCGGTGAAACCGATCTTCGAAGCCTGGTTGCACCGCCATTTCCCGGACCGCGCCGCAAAGATCATCGCACAAACGAGCGATGCCCACGGTGGTGCCATGAACGACAGTGTCTTCGGCCGACGTATGCGGGGCGAAGGGGTGTTCGCCACCAACATCCAGCGGATGTTCCGGGTGATGCGAACGCGTTATTTCGCGGGCCGCGAATTACCGGAGTTGGATAGCTCGAAGTTCAGGGTACCGCCACGTGGGCAGATGGATCTGTTCCAGTGAAGGGCCAGCTTTCCAGCGGCTGGTGAACGCTGCCGTTCGGTCCACGTGTGGAATGGAACAGCGTGAGTTCGTTCAATGTCAACCGGTCAACGAGCACTTCACCGTCGAGGGCTTCCACGTTGTTCTTGCGCGCGCGCGCCAGCGTGATGTGCGGCCAGTATGGGCGGTAGATGGAAGGCTCTGTTCCCGTGCGCGCGGCGAGCGCCACATGCAATGCGGTAAGAACTGGGGCGGGTTGAAATCGGATCCACAGCATGCTCGGCACATCCTTGGGCATGGTCACCAACCGGCCTTTCGCCAACGTGATCGGTGGTGTGCTGGATGCCAAATGTGCAGCGGCCTGGCGGATGATGGGAAGCGCCACATCAGGCCGATCGCCGATGAAGAGCGCGGTGACGTGCCATTGTTCCACCGGAGCCTCGCGCCAGTTCGTGGTGGCTAGGAGAGGAGCGATCCGTTCGCGCAGTTCCGTTGCATGTGGAAGTGGAATGGCGGT
>DLGQ01000049.1:0-9415 GCA_002482775.1 Flavobacteriales bacterium UBA7690
TTTTCAAGACCGCCGCATTCGACCGCTCTGCCACCTCTCCAGGATGTTGTGCCGGGAACAGGCACCTGCGGAGCGGCGCGAAAGTAGCACGCTGGCCCGTGACCGGCGATATTTGCACGATGCAGGTGCGTGTGGAGTTCCTCGGGACCGGGACCAGCCAGGGTATCCCGGTGATGGCGTGCGCTTGCGCGGTGTGTGCCAGTGCCGATGCGCGGGACAAGCGGCTGCGTACTTCGGTATGCGTGGAGGTGAGCGGGAAACGGCTGCTGATCGATGCCGGGCCGGACCTGCGCCAACAGTGCCTGCGTAGTGGGATCACCGACTTGGATGGCGTGTTGCTCACCCACGAGCACATGGACCATATCGCGGGGATCGACGAGCTGCGTGCGTTCAACTTCGTGCAACGGCGCGCCATGGACCTGTACGGTTCTGACGCGACACTGAAGGCTGTACGCCGCATGTACCACTATGCCTTCGCCGAGGATCGGTACCCCGGTGTGCCGGAGCTACAGCTGCATACCATCGGCCAAGACCCGTTCCTGGTCGCGGGGATCGAGGTGCTCCCCGTGGAAGTGATGCACCACCAGATGCCCGTGCAGGGTTTCCGGATCGGGAGCTTCGCGTACATCACGGATGCGAAGACCATCTCGGCCACGGAGCGCGATAAGCTGCGCGGTTTGGATGTGCTCGTGTTGAACGCGTTGCGCGTGAAGCCGCATCTTTCGCACCTCAACTTGGAGGAAGCCCTCGCCGTTGTGGCTGATCTGCAACCCAAGCGGGCGCTCTTCACGCACATCAGTCATCTGCTCGGATCGCATGCTGCCGTGAGCGCCGGACTGCCAGCAGGTGTGGGATTGGCGTACGATGGGCTGGTGGTGGAATGTGGAAGCACGTAGCTTTCCGGAACGGAAGATGTGAACTTCGATAAACAATAGACCATGATGTGCCGCTCTCTCTCTCATTCTCTCCTGTGCTTCGTGATCGTATGTCCGGCTCTCCTCGCACCACGCGTACATGCGCAGGAGGAGGTGACCTATTTCACCAAGGCGAATACGGCCCTTGACCTGGCAGAACAGCACGAACTGCGGAACGATGCACCATGGAAGGCGTTCCGGCAACAGCATCCGCGTTGGACGGCGGAGTTCGATACACGCACCGGTTTGCCGCACCAGGGCTACGGGGATCCCATCGTTATAGCCGGTCTTGCGCTCCAGGAGAAGGCCACCACGTTCCTCACGGAGGTGCTAGGCCAGTTCGCATTCCCGGTAGCTGCGCTGATCCATCGCTCCACGGTGGTAGGTAAGGTCTCCTACGTGCATTTCGTGCAAGAACATGCGGGTGTGGAGGTTTTCGGATCGCACGTTCTGGTGAAGTTCGATGCTCAAGGTCGTGTGATGGCGTTCCGTGCGGATCTTGTGCCGGTGGAGGCTTTCCCAGCGCTGGTGGCAACGGTTTCAACGGGGATCTCGGCCGCATGGGAAGGCTTGCATGGTGTGGCCTCTCACGAACGGCTCGGTGCCCGTTGGGTGATGATCCCGAGCGAACGTTCCTACACGGTGCACCAGGCGGAGTTCATCCAGGTACATACCCAGGCCGATGAAGAACCTGGTCACTACGCCTGTTATGTGGATGCTGTTTCTGGCAGCTTGCTCTACCGGACGAACACGGTGACGGCATGCACACCCGATGCTCCGCTGAGCGCAGCGGTCTCCATCAGCGGGTCAGTGTACACCGGTAGTCCGTTGGATCCAGCGCAGGAACTGCCCTTGCCCGGACTGCGCTTCACGATCGGGGCTACCATGTACACGGCCGATGAGAACGGAATGGTGAACACCGATGCCACGGGCCCTGCACAAGCCATGTTCCAGTTGCGCGGGGAGTGGGCCGCAGTGAGCACCTTGAACGTGACCCCATCGTTCACCACCACCTTGAGCGAAGGGATGAACGCGGTGGTTTTTGGTGGCGCCTCCACCATCCAGCAGCGATCGGCATACCGATATGTACACGCTATGCACGAGCATGTGAACATGGTGCTCCCTTCGTTCACCGGCATGGACATCCAACTGCCCGTTCGTGTGGACCTGGTGGCGCCGAACTGCAATGCCTTCTACGACGGCTCCTCCATCAACTTCTACGAGCAGGGCAACAACTGCCGCTCCTTCGCTACGATCGATGATATCGTGTACCACGAATACGCCCACGGCATCAACGATAAGTACTACGTGTCCCTCGGCAGCACCTTCAACAATGGCGCCATGGATGAAGGGTACGCCGATGTGTGGGCCTTGAGCCTTGCGGATGATCTGCAGGTGGGCGAGGCCTACCACATCGACAACCCCGGATCGGCGATCCGGCGGTACGATGGTGTTCCCAAGATATTCCCCATCGACCTGCAAGGCGATCGCCACAACGATGGCCAGATCATCGCTGGGGCCTGGTTGGATCTCTACCAATTGCTCGGCAACGACATGCCCTTGATGTTGGAACTCTTCAAGGAAGCCTACGGTGGGCTGCAAGCATTGGCCCCGAATGGCAACGAGGGCCAAGCCTACCGCGATGTGTTGCTGGACGTGTTACAAGCCGATGATGATGATGGGGACATCACCAATGGCACCCCGCATGGCACGCTCATCGTCCAAGCCTTCGCACGCCATGGGATCACCTTGATCAGCGATGTCCGTATCGAGCATGAGGAGCTGTTCAGTGCTGTTCCCTCCGAAGCTATCGAACTGTATGCCTATGTGAACGCGACGTTCCCCTCGACAGCGTACATCGCCGATGTCGTGCTGCGCTACCGGGTGAACACGGAACAGGCGTGGAACGAGGTGGCCATGGTGTTGGGCGATGTGTCGCACGCGGGCATCATCCCGCCCCAGAACGCCGGTTCCATCGTGTACTACCACCTGGGTGTGCGTGACTTCTTCAACTACCTGGGTGCGGTGGAACCTGCCGGGGCGGATCTGGATGATCCACGTCTGCCACATACCATCCTCGTCGGCTTCGAACAGTGGGGCGCCGATGATGCGGACAGCCAACAAGCCTTCGGTGCGTGGACCCTTGGGCAGCCGGGCGACAATGCGATCCGTGGCTTGTGGGAGTTCGGGATACCGATCCCTTCATACAGCACCGCGTTGGATGAGAACACCATCTGCCAACCCGGTACGCAACACACGGAAGGAGGAGCGAATTGCTGGTTCACGGCGAATGCGCTCAACAGTGTCCAACCCGTTGGCATGCAAGATGTCGATGAAGGAAGCACCTCGCTCGTCAGCCCCGTGATCGACCTGTCCTCCAGCACCGACCCGGCGATCAGCTATTGGCGCTGGTACACCAATGCTTCACCCACGAGTACGAACCCCTCCCAAGACCTCTGGCAGGTGTTCGCCCGTGGTGATGGAAGCGCGGAATGGGTGCCTGTGGAGGAGACGCGCATGAGCGAGCGGGCGTGGAGAAGGAACGCTTTCCGCGTGGCCGATGTGTTAGGCGAAGCCAGCACCATTCAGCTGAAGTTCGTGGCCAGTGATAGCGTGGATGCGACCGTGGATGGCAACGGTGCTAGTCTGGTGGAAGCAGCCCTGGATGATCTTGAACTGTGGAGCATGGACATCACGAGCAGCGTGGTGGATGATGAGACGATGCCGTCGATCATGCTCTGGCCACAGCCCGCGCATGATCTCGTTCACCTTCGGCTCCCGTCTTCAGAAGCGGTGTACACCTACGACGTGGTGGATATGACCGGTCGCTTGGTGAAGTCTGGAGGTCTGGTGCCGTCGGAAGTGATCACCATCCCCGTGATGGATCTCTCCACTGGGAATTATGTCTTGCGCCTACGGTCCGGCGATCACATGAGGCAAGCCCGGATCAGTGTACTTCATACACATTGATCGAACACCGTTGCGGAGCGTGGATCCGGGCCATCAGGGCATGTGCAACGGCCAGGTCCGCCGTTGTGCATCTCCCAGTAGGCTTACGAGGTAAAGCCCATTAGGCATCGTACCGATGTCCTCCATGCTACGGGCGTTCAGCGACCGTGTGAGAACGATACGCCCAGCACTGTCCATGATCGACATGGATCGCCACGCGCCACTGGGAAGGACCAGCGTGCCCGCTCCCGACATGCGTGGGCGCTCTTCTTCGATGCCGACGGTCACCTCATTCTCAAAGAGGATGTCCACGATGTCATCTTCGGTGAGCCCGAGGTCGTAGATGCGGATGTCATCCAACCATCCGGAGAATGGCGCCGCGCCTGTGCTTCTGGCGCCGAATGAAGCAGGACCTTGTGGATGATAGCCATACGTTCCGTTCGCCGTCGTGGAAGCCATGAGCGAACCATTGAGATGGATCTTCATCGTGGATCCTTCGTAGGTGGCCGCCACATGGTACCACGCCCCACCGAAGATGGAGGACGGCGGCGTGGTCAGTACCGTAGTAGCCCCGCCGGTGCGCAACCGGAAACACAGGCCCGTTCCATTGATGAAGCTGAGCGACCAGATGTGATCGCTCTCCGCAGGGCCGATCGCCTTGGCAACGAGCGTGCGTTCGGCACCGGTAACGAAGTCGGGTTTCACCCACAAGGAAACACTGAACCCCGGACCACCGGTGGTGATGTCGCACGGACCAAGAATGATGCGATCGTCAACACCATCGAACCGCACGGCACCGACGTGATGACCGCTCGTGGGCTCGAATGTGGCACCATACTGCAAGATGCCGGGAGGTCCGTTGAATTCGGAATGTGCCACCGTGCCTTCCGATTCATCCAGCTTCCAATGGAACACGGCAGCCGGTTGGGAACTCACCGCAGGCGGAAGAAGCACACCTGCGACGAGAGCAAGAGCATGACGTTCGCGCATGGGACAACGGTGTTGATCATCCCGCGTTACGCCGCGCAATACGATGGGTTCGCCAATTTCGACGGATCACCGGTACTAGCGAACCACTCTGGCGAACGGATCGCCGAGCTATACGAATGCCCGGTCGTCCTGCAAACAAGCGGCCAGCTCCGTGTATACCTTCTTGAGGGTCTCCATGGTGGGCTTCTTGCCCGTGTGTTTCAGCATGCGCGCGGCCAAGCAACCATGCTCCAGGATGTGCGCGATGTGCTGGCGACAACCATCGCTCAGATCACCGTAGAGTTCCACGAACAAATGCTGCCACAGCTTCTGCGCGCTCATCTGTTCCTGCTTCATCAGGCCGAACATCAAGAGGTAATCGCGGTTGGCGATGTTGGCGTTGCCGGCATCCTTGATCACTTGCAGGAACAAGGGAAGTAGGTCGTTCTCGCTCCATGCGCGTTGCAGGTAGCTGCTCACCCAGCGGCCGCTGGTCATGGCTTTCAGCACGGCAACGATCAGTTCGGCGATGGCGAGATCGGCGCTTGGGCATTCTTGGATGTCGATCACGCGGATCTCGATGGCACCACGATCGAAACGGGCGATGGCACCGCGCGAGTTGGCGAAGTGGTGGTCCATGACGTGCTCGGTATCGAACGGCGCCATGGCTTTCGCGATGGGACTGAAGATCTCGCGGTAGTAGTCTTCTTGCGAGAACACCGCCTCGGGGATCAGTGAACCCATCAACTCGGGCAGTTTGTCCTGGTGGTGGAGATACGCTTCCATACGCGAATCCATGAAGCCTGTGGCCTTTCCATCGAGTATCGGTGAGCTGGCGCTGAGCGCAGGGATGATCGGCAACAGTAGGCGGATCGCAGCGTGCAGTTTGCTGAATTCATCATCGTTGGCGAAGGGCAGGTTCAGGTGTGTGCTCTGGAGATTGCTCCAGCCGTGGCCGCGGCAATCGAAGATGCGGTTGTAGAGCGCGTACACTTCGTTGTATTCGTGCGGCCAGATCACGGTCTCGGTGAAGGGGTCCATGAACGGATGTGCGGCCGTGGGCAACAACATCGCGTTACGCTTCGCGAGAACGGCGTTGATCGCCTTCACATCGCCACTGAACTTCTTGCGGAAGGAGGGGATCTTCTTCGTGGGTTTGGCGGTCTTCAATTCCACCACGTGGCTCACGAGCTCGTTGCTCCATTCCACATCGCCGCGCTCCACATCGCTGGTGATCTTGCCGGTGACATCCTCGAAGAGTTTGTCCACGATGGGCAGCACCTTCAGCGTGTCGCGGTCAACGACCATGTATTCCAGTTCGATGCCGGTGACCTCGAACAGTTTGTATTTCTTGGGTTGCGTTGTCATAGCGGGAACGGTCAGCGCACGGCCACCGTCGATGTTTGCGGTATTCCGATCTTCTCTTCGATGCAGGTCTTCAACGATCCGATGATCGCCCTGTAAAGGTCATCACCCAGCACCACGTCCTCCACGCCGTGGTCGATGTTCGGGCATTCGTTCACCTCGATCACGTATGGTTTGCCTTCGAACTCCTTCACGTCCACACCGAAAAGGCCCTTGTCGCCAACGATGGCGAGCACGGCTTTCACAGCGGCATCCACGATGAACTTCGGCGCATCGGCAACGGCCATGGTAGCGAAGTCGCCTTCCTGTCCCTTCTTGGTGTCGCTGCCCCAGTTGTAGATCTGCCAATGGCCGCGTGCCATGAAGTATTTGCAGGCGTAGAGCGGCTTTCCGTCCAACACACCGATGCGCCAATCGAAGTCGCTGGGCATGTATTCCTGTGCGATGGCGAGATCGCTTTCCTTCAGGATCTCATCGAGGTGCTGTTCCAACTCCTCCGGTGTCTTTGCCTTCACCACGCCACGGCTGAAGGTGCTATCGGGCAGCTTCAACACCACGGGTAGGCCGAATAGTTTGCCCACCTGATCCCGGTTCTCGCTGTGGACGATCAGCGTGCGCGGACCGGGCACTTCGGCGGCTTCCATACGCTCGGCGAGGAAGACCTTGTTGTTGCATTTCAGGATCGCATCCGGCGCGTCGATCACGGCCAGTCCTTCGCTCTGGGCCTTGCGGGCGAAGCGGTAGGTGTGGTTCTTGATCTGCGTATTCTCACGGATCAGCAACGCATCATACTCGGCCACACGATCGATGTCGTCCGGACCCAGGATGTCCACATCGAAGCCCATCTGCTCGGCGATCTGGCGGAACTTCACCGTGGCGCGTTTGTTCGAGGGCGAGGCCTTGTCCTCCGGATTGATCAGGATCGCGAGGTCGTACGCGTGGTGGTCCTCGCGTGCACCATCGTAGCGCTTCTTGGCGAAGTAGTCCGCCGCATAGCGCTTCACATAGTTCAAGTGTTCTTCCGGAATGTCGTTGTAGGGAATGGGCTTGATCGAGCGCAGTTCCCACTTCTCTGCTTCGGTCTTCACGAACCGCGCGCGCAGCAACGGCGATTGGAACACCTTGTACAGTTCGTGCGCCAGCTTGTCGTACTTCCGATTCACGTTGCGGCCGAAGTAGATGCTGAAGATGAACTCGTGTTTGTTCTTGTCGGCAAGGCTGCTTTGGATCACTTCCTCCAGATCACGCGAAAGCACTTTCACGATGCTGGGTGATTTAAGGTCAAGGATCGTCTTGGCGCTCGGGATCACCTTCTGGCCACGGGCTTCGGCGAGCAAGCTCACGTAATAACCACGACTCTGGTAGCTGTAGCTGCGCGCCAAGTTGAACACCCGCACGTTGCGCATGCTCGCGAACTTCGGATCGGTCAAGTAATCCTTCGAGCTCACGACTTCGAAGCCCTTTACACCCAGGTTCCATTCCTTGGGCTCGCGTACAACGATGATCTTCTTCATAACGGGTCTTTCGAGATGATCAGCAAATTGGCATCGTAGGTGACGATACCGAGCATGATCGCATTGATGAGCCGACCGACCGGCACGTGGTAATACAAGTCCTTGCTGTATGGGTTGTCCTGGTAGGGATCGGCGATCAACACAGTACGTTCCCCCGCACTTGATGCGGGGTCCATGCCACAGAGCACCACGAAATGCCCCATCGGTTTGCCGCGCAGGTCGTCGTAGATGCTTTCGCCCATGCTACCGCTGTATTCGCGTTTGCTCTTGTACAGGTAGGTGGCGCTGAGGCCGGTCAGCACCGGCAGGTCGCGATCGAAGTAGCTCTGGAGCAGGGCAGGCGAGGGGTCGTCGAAACGCACTTCGCCACCTTCCTTGATGAACTTGGAATACGCGAGGCACGTGGAATGCAACTTCTTGCTGTCCTTGTATTTCGTTTGCGCGAGTAGCTTCTTGCGCAGTTGTTCCATCGGAAGCCCATCCCACGACGGATCGAACACACGCAGGTTGTAGGTGTGGATGCGCACATTGAACCCTTCCTTCAGCGCATGGATCCCGAGGAAGACCGCGAGGGTGCCACCATCCTCCAGGAAATGCACTTCATCGATCACCTGCTCCAACGGCAGGTCCAGCCCGAAGGCCGCATACACCGCATGCAACGCGGTAGGGCCGCACGTGCTGTCGTCGGGTTGGGCAAGGATGCGGATGGGGCGCATGGCTGGGTGCGCCGCCTTCAAGGCGGCGGCATTCCGGTTAAGGCCGGTGTTCCACAAAGGTCCGCGAGGATCAGCCGGGGATCAAGAGGGGAGCATGTTGGCCCTTCACGATCCGGTGTTGACAGCTAGATGCGATCAGCTGATCCCGGGATTAGCTGATTTGCTGTTGCGATGGCGGACAGCTCACCTGTACCTCCTCACAAAGTCCGCATACCCGGAGCAATCCTCGATCCGCGCGTATGCCTCTTGGCTCTTGGTATCCGTGAGTTCATCACGGTACGGGTCTTCCCAGACGTTGCTTTCGGTCTCTCCGGTGTAATAGGCCATGTTGTTGTGACATTCGGCCGCCATGCGGCAGGCCATGGCTTTTAGGACGGGATCCTTCGCGGCGCGGAGGGCGATGGCGTAGTGTTCTTCGGCGCGGGTGGTGCCGAAGTAGCGGTCGTCGGACTCGGAGCGCTGTTCGGAGGGGAGGGCTTCGGTGCCGCCGTTGTAGCCCCAGCGTGTCCAATCGATGCGGCTCATGATCCAGTATTTGCCGTGCCAGCTCATGTTGTAGTAGGCGTTGCCGAGCAGGTAGTGGTTGAGGCCGCGCTTCTGCGGGTTGCGATCGGCTTCCTTCTTCAAGGCCACCATGCGCTCCACGATCGTGCGTTTGTTGTAGCGCACACTGTCGGTCTTGTTGTAGTTGTGCGGGTCGTCGATGTTCACCACGAAGGGATCGTCATCATTGAACATAGCATACGGATAGCCGGTCCAGAAGCTGTCGGGGATCTGGCGGAAGATGGCGGCGGCTTCTTCCAAACGATCCTGATCCACGTACCACGTTGCTTTGTAGTCCAGCAGTTTGTTGCGGTTCAACTCTTCTTGTTGCACCCGGTTCTCGGTGTATTCCCAGCCATCCGGACGCACATCGGTGCCGGTGAGGTAGCGCTCGAACGCTGTCTTGTCGGGCTTGTCCAGCAGCGCGATCATGCGGTCGTAGTCG
>DLGQ01000049.1:9432-10856 GCA_002482775.1 Flavobacteriales bacterium UBA7690
GAGGAAGAGGTAGTAGCGCGCGCTCTGCGAACCCCACACGGCGGTGCTGCCGAACATGCGTCCGGTGCGTGCCAGGAGGAAGATGCCTTCGGCCATTTCGCCGCGCAAGGCCAACTTCTTGCCCAAGTACAAATGCAATTGGTCCAACAAGGTGCTTCGGCGATCGGTCAACGATGGGTCGGTATTGATCAGCTCCACGGTGGCCATGATGTCGGCCTTGGTGGCATCGGTCAGCGGGCCGCGCATGATCTGGCACAGCAGGTCGTCCATGCGGGCTTGCAGGCGCATGAGGCCGTTCGCGTTCGGGTCATCTTTCACGCTGCCCATCATCTTGCGGCATTCGTCCAGATCACCGGCCACGAAACTGAGGTGACCATTCAACAGCCGAAGCACGGTCTTGTCCTTTTCCGTTGCGTGTTCGCTCACGTTGTTGATGAAGGCTTGCACCGCATGTAGGTAGGCGAGATCGGTGCGCACCACTTCGGCGGGATCCACCAGTTCTTCGGAATAGTTGTACAGGTTGATGGCCGATCCCAACTCGGTGAGTTCCGGCGTCAGCAACCAATCCTCCAACTTGTTCACCTCACGTGCGAGCAGCATGGGTAGGTGTTCGTTGCCCGGATCATAGGCGGCGATGCGTTCCAGATCCTCCAGCATACGACCCGGGTGTTGCAGGCCGCGCATCACCAGTAGTGTAGCGCGTTGCTTATCGGTGTTTGCATGGATCCTATAGCTCTCCATCCCTTGGCTATCGAAGAGTTGCACCATCCGGAACTGCTTGTCCGTGGCGTGGTCGAAACAATCCGCGTAGGCCAGGTCGCGCTGCGGCAGTGGTAACATGCTGGCCACGTAGAATGCTGCGGAAGGTTCAAGCCAGGTCTGGCCTTTCAGCGGAAGCAGGTGGGCATCGTACAGCTTTTGCGCAGCGGCCACATCGGTATTGCTGCGATAATGCAGTAAACGGATCTGCTGGTAAGCGATGCGCGCCTTCAGCATCGGGTTCCGTGCCTTCTTCAGCAGTTGTGTACCATGCGCCAACGCGCGATCGATCCCCGCTACATCGTGCGCATCGAAGCCCCACGGATCTTCAGCGTTCACGAGTTCTTCACAGCGCTTGGCGAAGCGGATGAATTCCGGCCAACCACCTTTCAGTTGAGCAAGCCGCTTGAGGAATGCATTCTCCTTGAAAAGGGCTTCTTCATTCTGGCTGAAGTACAAAGGGGACATGCCATAGAGAATAGCCTCAACGTCTTCAGGTTCCACAAAGAGGCCGATCGTACTGCGCCATTCTGCGATGTTCTTATCATGGCCGATCTCCGCGATCTTCTGTGGATCATACCCGGCCAATAGTTGCGTGTTGTAGCTGAAGGGTGCCAGTGCGGTCGCCTCCATCAGCTCGGGCTGCAACAACCACAAGCGGAAAT
>DLGQ01000049.1:10865-14887 GCA_002482775.1 Flavobacteriales bacterium UBA7690
AGTACCAGCCACAACCGTTCAACGATCCCTCGAAGAGCGAGACGATACTCGCGGATAGGAGCAGGATCGTGCGCTTCATGGTTTCGCAGGTGTTGCGGTGGAATCAACGGCCATCCATACGGTGTCGATCGCCGGTGTCACCTCGATCAGTCCGCCTTCACCGGGTTCAGGGAAGTGTACGTTGGGCTTCACCGTCCCGAAGGATCGCACCGTGCTATCGGTGAATTCCTTGGGCAATCCTTGGAACGTGTTCGATCCCGTTTCGAAGAAAGCCACCGCGAACGTATCCGTGTTCACCGCCGTCTTCGCGAGTTGCGCCGCTTGTGAGACCACCTCTTGGGTGCTGCCTTCCACGCGCACCTCATCGCCGATGTGCAGCTGCGGGAAACGGTTGTTGTCCTCGCGCGTGACTTGATAAACGGACTTGTCCTTCTGCAGCAACACCTCGCGCGTGATCGCCTCGTCCATCACATCCTCGTTGATCAATCCAAGGAAACGCCCTTGGCGGAATTGCGCGCCCCACGAGAAAGCCGGCAGCGCCATGTCCAGCGGAAGCGGGTAGGGCTTGCTGCTGGTGAAATACGGCTTGGCCATCTCCAGATCGAAGATGGAATTCTTCGTTCCGTGCTCCTTCACGCGGCCCACGTTGTACACCATCAGCATACCGCGATCGGCGGGTGGAATGCCGGTTCCTTTCGGATCGGCGTATTGGTGCAGGCGGATCGTGGCGCTCACCGGGACAGTGAGGCTGTCGTTGATGATCCGTGTGAGTTCGAAGAAGGAGGATCTGGTCTTCGCGGTCCAATCGCAATCGAGCAAAAGGCCGTCGTACGCGATCGGACAATCCTGCCGCAATTTCCGCAAGAGGTTACTGGCCAAATCCCGCACACCGGGCTTGTCCAGTTGAAGGAAGGTGTTGTTCGTGATGTAGATGCTCGGCACGAATTCCACCTTGCCGGTCCACATTCCGGCGTTCTCATACCCCTTCCACTCGTAGGGAACGTGGTTGAACGATACCGGGTGCGCGCCGTGCGCCGGGCTGTGATCGATGTCCAGGAACTTGAAGTACAGGCGCTGGATGCCGCGTTGCTCCACGGCGTAGTGTTCTTCACCGGTGAACCAACCGTTGTTGCGCCAATGGAAGGCGGCGGGGATCACGGTAGGCGGCACGGGCTCTTCGCGCAAAGCCGCATGGAGAAGGAATGGCGCGAGCACCAGAACGGGCAGCCAACGCAGGGGACGGATCATGGTGGAGTGGGGTGGAAAAGGAACGCGGGAACGAAGGTGCTATTTCGCACCTCACCCCCGGCCCCTCTCCGTGCAAGAGGAATGCGCCTCACCCCCGGCCCCTCTCCGAAGGAGAGGGGTGGAAATGCGCGCGAGGGGAGAAAGCGGATCAAGTTCAGCTTCGTCTGGAAGTCTGCCTCCCAGCAAAGGCTGTGCTAACATCAAGCACCGACTGGTCAGTGGTGGCGTACACACGGTGCGAGGCATCGGGCTGTATGGTGAAGGTGCCCGTATTGGTGCCGAACGCCGGAAGCAGCCCCACCTGTTCACCGAAGGAAAAGCAAGGAAGCCTAAGGTGTTGACGCCCTTGACCGCTCAGCACCACGCCGGGGTGGATGTGGCCTCCGATGACGTAACAACCGGGCCGCTCCACGGGATCGTGGCTGAAGATGAAGGGCACTTCTTCCAAGGTATCGTGGCACACCTGCAGACCGGCTTCCGCGTAGCGGCGATCGGCGAGGATATCGTGGTTGCCTTTCACTAGGTGCAAGCGCGCGTGTTGGCACGAGGCCCAATCTTCGAAGAGTTGCCAGTTGTTGTTGTGGCTGCTGTGGAAGAGGTCGCCGAGGATCAGCAGGCGTTCCGGGGTGAAGAAATGCAACAGTGAATCGAGTCGTTCCAGCGTGGCAATATCATGCCCTTCCGGCAACGCTACACCCGCCTTGCGGAAGTGCGCCGCCTTGCCCAAGTGCAGGTCGCTCACGATCAGCCAGTTCATCCGCTCCCAATAGATGGCGCGGTGCGGATGCAGGATCAACCGTTCGCCAGCGACGAGGATCTCGGCAGGAAGCATGGGCGGAAGATACGCGCGGTGGAACGCCGAGGTCCACCTCGAACCACAAGGAAGCAACAAGCGTTCTCGCTCCAACTAAAGCACCGCTTCCAACGGCCTGCGTTGCACCACCGCCTTGCACGGGTACGGCGAGGTGATGCGCACACTGTGCGGCACATGCAACGGTATGCTGATGCTCTCTCCAGGCCCCATGCGGCGCAATACGTCACCGACGAGGACCTCACAAGTACCTTCCAGGATATGGAAAGCCTCGTGGCAAACGTCATGCTCCTCTTCGGACACGTAGTGCTTCACCCAAACAAGCGCGCTAGCCAGCTGCGGTGGGCATTGCAGGTCCACCACATGCATGTTCTCGTATTCGTTCGGATCAGGGTCCGGGTGGGCGAAGATCCATTGCGGGAGGTCCGCTGTCCGTGTGGTACCGTGGATCACACACATCGGCTCGTTCGTGGAGCCTGCAATGCGTGCATCGGACAGGATCTTAGCACGCAATGCTGACGGTGGGGCGGTAGCGTTCACCATGGCCAACATTTCCAGGGCACGGTCAAGGTCCTCCAACTCGCGCCGTAGATCATCATCATGCGCAACGGCACACCGCACGCTCTCGGCTTCCTCCGGGGATAGCGCACCAAGTGCGTAAAGCTCCAACATACCGGGTTCCAATGCACCGTATGATCCCATCAGCGTGGCATGTTGCGGCGCAAGTGGTTCAGCACTTCATGCCTTCCAATGACGCGATCGCCCGGCTTGTGGTCCTCCATGGTACCGGTTGAGAGTGCGTAGCAACGAAGCGACAAATATAGGGTCTGGTCGACGGGTGAAGTGGGCAGCGTAGTGCCCTCCGCTCGCACACCGGACCGCTTCAACAAAGCACTTCCGGCAGCATGGACTTGGCGGAGCAACCATAACAAGGGTCTGCCCTGGTCAGTTGTGTACCCGTTGCCGGGCATTCGTATGGTGTTGAACACATTGCGCAGTATGGTGCACGCCTGCTCTTCGTTCCCTGTCATTCGCAGTGCTGCACCATACAACACGGCGGCGGTGCGGTCGTAGACCAGGTGAATGGAAGCGGCATCCACCCCGCCCAACAATGCACCGAGATCGTCCGTGGTCTTGTCCATACCCGGCTTTTGTTCGGCGAGTGCCCCCTGTGTCTTCGTAGATCCTTTGTCCATGGTGCTGCCTATGATCATGGATGATGAGGAAGACCATGCCCGAACGAGCACACGAACGGTTGGCCCTTTCCCCAATGGATCCGGGGCTGCTTACCGTCGCAACGTACTGCCAGCGGGGTTATCATACGGTTCATGATACGATGTCAACCACGGCGCGTGCGGATCCCGTGCCGGAAGGCCGGTGGGTACGAACAGGTGCCGCATAGGATATGTAATGCCGGGGGGATGCACCGAAGATAATGCGCCTGCCAAGTGATCCATTTTCAGGCCTGAAGACGCGCGGGGAGACACATGAACCCCTGTGCTTGGTGCAGCGATCGCTTACTTCCGATCCACGTTCGCAAAATATCCCGTGCTGCCACCTAGGCTGAAGAAGCTGATGAAGAGGGCGATGTAACTAAGGTAGAACAACGACTGAAGCGATACGATCAACTTCCCCAGACCGGAAACGGGGTAGTACTCGCCGAAACCGATGGTGGAGGTGATCATGAAACTCGCGTAGAGCGCATCGCCCCAATGGGCGAACGGTTGGTTGAAATAATTGCCAGCGGCGTGGATGAGACCGAAGGTGAACACCACTTCCAGGTAGTTGAGGAAGATCAGGATCTTGGATCGGCGATAGGAACGTGGCGATGGGAACACGTCCGAGGCGAAGATCAGCGTGGGGATGTACATGATGGTCTCCGTCATGAACCATACCGCGGTCCAGAAGGCGAGGGGCCCCTGCTCCCAACCCATGTAGAGCACAGCCACCGGGAAGGCCGTCT
>DLGQ01000088.1 GCA_002482775.1 Flavobacteriales bacterium UBA7690
AGGGAACGTGGAGATCGCTACTTTCGGCGGATACCTCCCATGACATATAACCCCACACCCGCAGTCCCGAAGCGCCCCCTGATGCTCACCATCCTGTGCATCGTCAGCATCGTGTTCAACATCTGGAGCTTCGCTGGCGGGGCGGATAGTGCCTTCTCGGATCGATCCAAGGTGCAATTGAAGGATGCCCGGGAGAAGATGGAAGCCTCGATGTCCCAGTTGAACGAAGCCGGGGTGAAGGGAGTGGCGCGAATGCTGGAGTCGGCGGTAGAGATGGCTGAACGTTCGGTGCTTTACGCCAAACCGCTGGGCTATTCGAGCATGGCGCTTGCGGTCATCGGCATCATCGGCGTGGTGCTAATGTGGCGCTTGCGGCGGATCGGTTTCTGGTTCTACGTGTTCTCGTCCATCGCAGGTCTGGTGGTGCCACTCGTGCTTGTTGGTGGGGGAGCGGCTGCCATGGTGGGTATCGGGGTCGCAGGACTGGTCTCGGTAGCGTTCATCGTGATGTATGCCATCAACCTGAAGTACATGCGTTGATCATGACGAGCATGGCTGAAGGGGATACCTTCGCCGCCATATTTCCATCCCCGTTCTCATGGCTTCTGAATTCCTTCCTGACGATACCGGCAGCACCAAACGCCCGGATGTGATCTCCGTGCTGGGCTTGCTCACGTTCATCAATACCGGGATCTTCATCCTGGTCTACCTGTTCGGTGTGTTCGGTATGCTTGCCGTTCAAGAGATGCCTGCCGATGAATTCGGCCAACTGATGCATGACGCGGCCGGTAAATACATGCCCGAAGAACAGATGTTCATGGTGGACGAGATCGCCCGAGTGATCCACGCCAGCGGCTTCGCGCTCATGATCATCTACCTCCTGCGCACCATCGCCCGGTTGATCGGTGCCATTGGCATGTGGCGCGGTAAGAAGAACGGCTTCTACCTATACGCTGGTGCCCAGCTCATCGGGTTGTTCGCGCCGCACATCTTCCTGCCGTGGTCTCTGCTCGGTGTCTTCGGTCCGTTGATGACCGTGGCCATTACCGCCACCTACGGCAGCCAGTTGAAACGGCTGAGCTGAGCATGCGCGCGCTGCTCGCCATCGGTGTTGCGGTCCTGGCTTTCTCAGCAACAGCGCAGCGCACCCAGCCTGTAGTGCCTTTCAAGTTGGGTGTTACGGAGACCATCCGTTCTAAAGTGCTCGGGGAGGATCGGATCTTGAACATCGCTCTTCCGCTAGGTTACCACCCGGACAGTGCCGCGCGCTACCGGGTGATCTACCTGCTCGACGGCAGTGCCGATGAGGACTTCATCCATGTGAGCGGCGCTGTGCAATTCGCCTCGTTCGAGTGGATAGAGTGGCTACCGCCGAGCATCGTGGTGGGCATCGCCAATGTGGATCGGAAGCGCGATCTCACTTATCCCACCACCGTCGCCAAGGACAAGGCCGAGTTCCCCACTACGGGAGGATCCGCCGCGTTCATTCAATTCATCGGCGAAGAACTGATCCCGTTCATCGACACCAACTACCGCACCTTGGACGCACGCTTGCTGATCGGCCAATCGCTCGGTGGTCTGTTCGCCGCCGAGGTCTTGCTGAAGAAACCCGAACTCTTCCACGGATACCTGATCGTAAGCCCAAGCGTGTGGTGGGATGGAGGTTCACTGCTCGAGTTGCAAGCAGCCTTTTTAACCGATCCGGCCAAAGCGCCGAAGGAGGTGTACATCGCCGTGGGCAAAGAAGGCAAGGTGATGGTGAACGGCGCGAAGAAGTTGGTGACGTTGGCGAAGAAGAGCGCCGTTACGAAAGTTGGCTTCAGCTACCTGCCGGATCACGATCATGCGAACATCCTGCACCAAGCCGTTATGGATGGGTTCAGGTGGATGAAGGAGCACTGATACCGCGTTCGTTGGAATTGGCAACGCACGTGGGTTCGCTGCGCATGGATCACGGTGTGGCACCCAGGTCGGTCCCCTCGATCCACGCTACCATCATCGCGTCACCCAGCAGGCTTCCTACTATCCGGTAGTGCGAACTCGCAAGTGGGTTATTCCCATCCAGAGGTTCGCTCATAACGCCGATTTCCCGATGGTAGTAGTTGCTATGGACGAATCGGATCACGCCTTTGCGCGATACGATGAAGCCGACGTGGTTGTCCAGTCCCACTTTGTACAACCCATCACCTTGTATTCGGATGTAGCTGATCACATCGCTCACGGGCCGGTTCCGGAAGCGTTCGATCCTATGGCTGAGCTTCACGGTGATAGGCTCGGAGGCCATCTGCGACCACTTGATCCGCGGAAGTCGGAAACCAGCGTCGAGCAGTACCGTGTTCACGAAATAGCCGCACGCGATAGTGCCTGTTCCCGGAGTGCGCGTGGTCCCGTTGAAGTCCCATGGTGTGCCGTACCAAGCGGGAAGGATGTCCAAGGTGATCCGATCGAAGAGATAGGTACGTGCGCTGTCGATGATGGTCACCCGGTCGGCGCTGTCCGCCACCTGATAGGATGCGGCGAACGAACGCCGCTTTTCTTCGATGCGTTCTTTCAGCGCGGGATAGTCCGTTGTTGTGGTAAGCAGCGGGATGGACAGCAGCAGGGCAGCCGTATACATGGGGTGTTTTCATTCCCCAATGCAGCGGGCCGTGTGGCGTAACGGAGTGTGTTCGCTTAACCCACCGCTATCCCACTGATCTCCACGTTCACCCCTCTCGGTAGTCCTTTCACCGCAACAGCTTCGCGCGCCGGAGGCATTTCCGTGAAATAGGTGCCGTACACCTCGTTCACAGCGGCGTAGTGGGCCATGTCGCTCATGAAGATGGTCACTTTCACCAAGTGCTCGTAGCCGAGGCCGGCGGCTTTCAGCAGGGTGCCCACGTTCTCCATCACCTTGCGCGTTTCGGTGGCGATGTCGGCGGTGTGCAAGTTGCCTTCGCTGTCGATGGCGATCTGGCCGCTGAGGTAGAGCGTTCCACCACTTTGGATGGCGGGTGTGTAAGGTGCTAGCGGCTTGGCGGCGTTGGGCGGGTGGATGGCGGTTCTCATGTGGTCATCCCGCTGGGGCGGGACAAGTTGTGGGCAATGGGACAGGTTGTCATGATCCGAGACGTGATGGTGCCGCGAAGATGCGTTACCGTTCGTTCAGAATGCACATTCCATGGCCACATGCTCGGGATCGCTGTCCACCAAGGAGGCATTCATGGTCACATGGTCAGATGGGCACATGTCCCCGTGCTCCCTCTAGCTTAGCGCCCCCTATTCTCCCGATGCAGAAAGTCACGGTCATCATCCCTTGCTACGATGTGGAAGCCTACATCGGCGAATGCTTGGACTCCGTGCTGGCACAAGGGCCGCTGGTGGAGGTGGTCTACTGTGTGGACAATGGCTCCAAGGATGGGACGGTGCAGGCCATCGAGCATTGGCGTGCGGCGCATCCGGAGTTGCGGGTGGAATTGGAGCACGAACCAGTGAAGGGGGCTTCCGCAGCGCGCAATAGACCGTTGGCGCGGGTAGCCACCCCATGGATCCAGTTCCTAGATGCCGACGACCTACTGCTCCCGGGCAAGATCACCCACCAGTTGGAGCAGTGTGCCGGTGCCGATGTCCTGTACGAGAGCGCAACGTATGAGCGTGTGGATGGCACCCGCTTCGTGAAGGTTCCCGACGACGAGATCGAGGTGGGCTTGATGGCCGGCAACTTGGGCAACACCTGCGCCAATTTGTGGAGCACCGCGAAGTTGAACGAGGTGGAAGGCTGGGATCAAGGGTTGCCCAGCAGCCAAGAGTACGATCTGATGTTGCGGTTGTACGAAGCGGAAGCACGGTTCAAGAAACTTGATGGCGATCGCACCGTTGTTCGGGAGCGTTCGTCAGGGCAGATCTCGCAAGGGGCTGCTGCGCGTCGATGGCGCACGTTGGTGGATGTGCAGTTGCGCATGCTGCGGACCTTCAAGAAGCGAGCGCCGCATCCGGATCGGTACAAGCGTATCCAGCAGGCCTTTTTCGGTGGTTTGCGCATGTTGTATCCACATGATCCGGAACAGGCCGTGGCGTTGTGGGAGCGATACCTCAAGCCATCGGGCTTTGAGCCGCGACTGAGCGACCTGAATACGAACGGCTACATTTGGGCCTATCGCCTTCTGGGGTTCCCGGGAGCGGAACGGATGAAGAAGTTGATGGGCAAAGCCCGCAAGGAAGCGTGATGAACGGGCGATCCATTCACCCATGTGTGGCATAGCGGGATCCATCACCTGGCGGGGCGAGCGTGCTTCCGCGTTGGAGACCTTCGACATCGCGCGACTTTCGTACCGTGGGCCTGATGCGTTGGTGACCACACGGTCCTCCACGCTGCCACAGCCTCCTACGCGAGTGCACTGGCAACGNNCACACGCCCGCCTTTCCATCCTCGACCTTGCAGCGAACGCCAACCAGCCCATGTCCACGGCGGATGGCCGCTACTGGATCGTCTTCAACGGGGAGATCTACAACCACCACGAACTAAGGCTCGAACTGGAGCAGCACGGCCATGTGTTCCGTACGGATCATTCGGATTCTGAGACGTTGCTCATGGCGTGCATCCATTGGGGCAAGGCCTGTTTGGAGCGCCTCAACGGGATGTTCGCCTTCGTCTTCATCGATAATGTGAAGGGAACGCTCTTCGCAGCGCGCGACCGGGTAGGCATCAAACCGTTCTACTACCGCCATGCGGATGGGGTGTTCACTTTCGCCAGCGAGCCCAAGGCCTTTTCTGTATCGCGCACCGTGGATCGTTCGGAGCTGTTGGGGTATTTCCACTTCTTGCAGGTCGAAGGCTCTGCTACCTTCTTCGAGGGGATCAACAAGCTGCCGGCGGGGCACTACTTCGAACTCTCCGGGGATGCTCCGCCTGAACCCGTGCGCTACTGGCATCCGTTGATCGCCACGGGGAACGCAAGGGACCTGGACGAGGCAAGCTCGTGCATGGACCTCTTGGAAGAAGCCGTGGAGTTGCAGATGGTGGCCGATGTGGAAGTGGGCACCTACCTCTCCGGTGGGTTGGACTCATCGGTGATCACGGCACTGGCCTCGAAAGGGCGTCGCGTCAACACCTTCAGTATCGGGTTCGAGGACAGCGTGCCCGGTTACACCAGCGAGTTGTCCCATGCGCTTGTGGTGGCCGATCACCTGAACACGCGTCACCACCCGATCACCATTTCGCCGCAGCAGTACTTGCAGGCGCAGCAAAGGGTGTTCCGGATCCTGGACGAGCCCATCGCCAACGAGGCGTGTGGACCGTTGTTGCTGCTTTCGGAGAAGGCGCGTGCCGAAGGTGTTACGGTATGCCTCAGCGGCGAAGGCTCCGATGAGTTGTTCGTCGGCTATCGCCATTGGCATGATGCGCACCGTGTGGATGCGATGTTGCGCCGCGTACCGAAAGCCTTTTGGAAAGCCTACCTAGCCATGGGCGCGCCATTGTTGAAGCAGCGCAAACCGGACTGGGTCTCTTGGATGAAGCGCTACACCCTGGACCAGCACATCATCTGGGGTGGGAACGATGCGCTCTCCCGCTATGACCAGCGTGATGTCTTCCGCGCAGCCTACCTCGCCGAGGCGCGCGATCCGTACAGCACGGTAAGCAAGCACATGGATGCTGCCGAGTGCCGCAACGGCGACCTGCTCCAACGCCTCAGCGCGTTCGATCTTCAGTTCCGGTTGCCGGAGAACCTCCTCGCACGCGTGGATCGCATGTCCATGGCGGCATCGGTGGAAGCGCGCGTACCGTTCTTGGATCACCGGTTGGTGGAACGGAGCATGCGTTTGAAGACCGGGTTGCTCGTAGGCAAGGAAGGGGAGAAGCTCGCCTTGAAACGTTTTGCACGACAGCGATTGCCGGCTTCGATCATCGATCGCCAGAAGGTGGGCTTCACCATTCCGCTGCACGAGGTGCTCAATGCCAAAGAGGCGCTCAACCAACGTGATGTGATCCTGGCGATGGACGATGCACTGCGCATCTATTCCGATCCGTTCCGGAAGGAGTTGGCAGCGGGACGTGTAACGGGCATGCGCCTATGGCCGCACTTCGCACTGGCCAACTGGTGGAACATCCACATGGCGTCGCGGTAAGGGGAGCACCATGTGCGCATGTGCTCATGTGTACATGAGTTCTGCTCCGAGCGAGGTTGGTGCTTTGCAGCTGCGTTACTGCAAGGTGAAGTCGTGCGGCATGTGCTTTTGACGAATGCACCGACTGCGCTCAGTTCCCTTCTGGTCTGTCGCGGTCATCGTATCATTTCCTACGGTTCGCTAGGTAATTGCCAATGGGGTAGAAGAGCACTGACACGATCAAGAAGCCGAGCAACATGAATAGTACGGACAAGCCGTCCCATCCGACCATGCACGAAAGACTCCATACGAATGTGTATGGCAGGAAGACCAATACAAGGCCATCCGATATGATGAGGAAATGGCACATTAGCCAGCCCACGAAATTGCTGAGCATCAGATGGACGAGAGATAGTATATGGGTGAAGCGCAATGCCTTTGGCATTGGAGCAATGTATGGATCGGGCAGCAGGATCGGAAGCCCAACACCGCTGGCCTAGCCATGTACGTTACGTTCCTAGGACCTTGTTCACGGAAATTGCAACGCAAAGAGTGCAATGAGTCCTTCTGGTCATGAATTCTGCTCCGCGCGAGGTTGGTACAATGGTGCGACATCACCGTCTACGATAGGCCGCATTCAATGGGCATATCAGCACATGGACGAACGGGCACATGTCCCGCTGCCCCTAGCTTTGCGCCCCCATGGAACAAACCCCGCTCATCCTGGTCACCAACGACGATGGCATCTTCGCGCCGGGCATCCGCACCTTGGCCGAGGAGATGAAGGCTTTCGGTCGTGTGATGGTGGTTGCTCCCGACAAGCCGCAGAGCGCGATGGGCCACGCCATCACCATCCATAGTTTCCTGCGGTTGCAGTCGGTGCATCTGATCGACGGCGTGGAGGCTTGGAGCTGCACTGGAACACCGGTTGATTGCGTGAAGCTCGCGATCTACAAACTGCTCGGTGGCAACAAGCCCGACCTGCTGGTGAGCGGTGTCAACCACGGTGCGAACATCAGCATCAACGTATTGTACAGCGGCACCATGAGCGCTGCGGTGGAAGGTGCTATGGAAGGCATTCCCAGCATCGGCTTCAGCTTGATGGACCATGCGCTCGAAGCCGACTTCGCGCAAGTGCGACCGGTGATCCGGAGCGTGGTGGGCAATACCTTGAAGCACGGCATGGCCCAAGGCACCTGCCTCAATGTGAACGTGCCGCGTAACGATGGTGCGGAGTTGAAGGGCATGCGTGTTTGTCGGCAGGCGAAGGCCAATTACAAGGATGAGTTCGAAACGCGCCTTGATCCCGGCAACAAGGAATACTACTGGATGCGGGGTGAATTCGAAAGCGAGGAACAGGGCGAGGATACCGACGTTTGGGCGGTTGGCCAGCGTTATGTGAGCATCGTGCCCACGCAGTTCGACATGACCGCCCACCACGCCATCGCCAACCTCAACACGTGGGACCATGCGTTGGGATAGCATTCCGGTCGGTTTCGTACTTGGTCTGCTGGCACCCGTGCTGGGTTTCTTCGCGTACGGCGCCATGTACGTCACCGCCATCCGTCCGTGGTACGACATCAATTGGTTCGTGAACGACTTGTTCCTGGGCACACCTGAATTCCGCACGCGGATCATGAGCATCAGCCTCATCGCGGATGCGTTCCTGTTCTTCCTGTTCGATCGGATGGACAAGCACAAGGCCATGCGCGGCGTGATCCTGGCGATGCTGGCGTACGGCCTGTACATCGTGCCATCCATCGCGATCGACGAACTGACCAAACTGGGCTGGATCTGAAATGGCGAAGCGGATCTACATCATAGCAGGAGAAGCCAGTGGCGATCTGCACGGCGGGAACCTGGTCCGGGAACTTTTTGCGCTCAGCAGCAAGTCGGCCAGCGGCGAGGAGGAAGTTCAGGGCCGGGAGCTACTGGCCGACTTGCCAACTGACAACTCGCCGCTTCAGATAAGAGCTTGGGGAGGTGAGCGTATGGCCGCCGCCGGTGCCGAGGTGGTGAAGCATTACCGCGACCTGGCCTTCATGGGTTTCACGCAAGTGGTGATGAACCTGCGCACGATCCTACGGAACATCGATACGTGCAAGAAGGATATCGAGGCCTTCAAACCCGATGTGCTGATCCTGATCGACTATCCGGGATTCAACCTACGCATCGCCGAATGGGCGCACGCGAAAGGGATACCGGTCCACTACTACATAAGCCCGCAGGTGTGGGCGTGGAAGAAGGGACGGGTCCACACGATCAAGAAAGTGGTTGATCGCATGTACGTGATCCTCCCGTTCGAAAAGGATTGGTACAAGCGCTATGGATACGAGGTGGACTTCGTGGGCCATCCGTTGCTGGATGCCATCGAGAACGAAGGCAAGACCCCGCTCACAGCCTTGCCCGGTGCCGATGAACGCCCGGTGGTAGCCTTGTTACCTGGGAGCCGCCAACAAGAGATCGCGCGGATGATGCCGTTGATGGTAGCCATCGCGAAGCGTTATCCGGCCTACCGTTTCGTGCTCGCCGCAGCACCTTCGGTACCCGATGCCACCTACAAGAAGGGGTTGAAAGGAAGTCCGATCACCTTGTTGAAGGGCCGCACCTACGATGTGCTCCGCCAAGCCCACGCAGCTTTGGTGACCAGTGGAACGGCCACGTTGGAAACGGCTCTTTTCGGTGTGCCGGAGGTGGTGTGTTACAGTGGCAGCGCCCTCAACGTGTGGATCGCCAAGCGACTGGTGGACATCAAGTTCATCAGCCTGGTCAACCTCATCATGGACCGCGAAGTGGTGCGCGAACTGATCCAGCAGGACCTGAACATGGACACCCTTTCCAAGGAACTGGAGCGCATCATGGCGCCCGGCGTTGACCGCAGCACCATGGAAAAAGACCTGGACCAACTGCGCCAGAAGCTAGGCGGGCCGGGGGCTTCAGCGAAGGTCGCCATGGCGGTGTGGAAAAGTCTGCACGGAGAGGCCTGAGCCTCGATACGGGTCCCGGTACTTTCGGTCCCGAATGCGTCTTACCGCGCTTGGTCTCTCCTTAACGCTCTCCTTGTGCCTGATGGCCCAGGAGCGCACGCTACGTATCGGCATCCTGCGCGAACGCAACTTCCGTAGCGTTCTGGTGATGAGCGCCAAGGGTACGTGTGCGGTGTTCGCCGATGGCGTGCGCAAAGGCGAGATCCAGGTCAATGATGGGCTGCGTATCGATCTTGTCGGACGATCCCTCACCGCGAAGTCCTTAGGTCTTTCATTCACCGCGAAGGAGCGTATCGAATTGGTGCCGCGTGTGGAGACGAACAGCCTACGCCTGCGACTGCCGGAAAGCAAAATGGCCGAGCGCACGTATCCAGGCAGCATCAGCGTGACCACGGAAGGTGGTGTGCTCAAGCTAACCAATGCCGTCCCGATAGAAGCGTACACCGCAGGCGTTGTTCAAGCTGAAGCAGGCAAAGAACACCGCGGCGAGTACTACAAATTGCAAAGCGTGAGTTGCCGGACCTACGCCTTGTGCAACGTTCGCAAACACGCGCCGGAGGGTTTCGAACTGTGCGATGGCGTCCACTGCCAAGTGTACCACGGGGCATGCAAGCAGGACAGCATCAACATCGCCGTGCAAGCCACCAAAGGCATGGTGATGGTGGATGCGGATATCAAATTGATCCACGCCTTGTTCCACAGCAATTGTGGTGGCGAAACGGTGAACGCTGAGGATCTCTGGACCAAACGCGAACCATACCTGCGCTCTGCGATAGACACGTTCTGCCGCACGGAACCGCACGCCAACTGGCAGCGTACCCTTACACGTAAGGAGTGGGTATCCTACTTGGAACGTCGCTTTGGGGTGAAGCCCACTAACAAGGCCGGAGTAGAAGCCATGTTGAACTACGAACCTACCTGTCGGGACCTCTACTTGGGCAACACGTATCCGCTAGTGCCGCTGAAGCATGTGCGCGAGGACCTCAAGTTGAACAGCACCTATTTCACCGTGACCACCACGGGCGAGAATGTGGTGTTGAACGGACGTGGGTTCGGCCATGGCGTAGGTCTTTGCCAAGAGGGTGCCATGCACATGGCGCGGCAAGGGCAGAGCTACACGGACATCCTCCGGCACTACTACACGGATGTCCACCTCGTGGATGTGAACACGTTGGATTTCTTTCGCGACGAGGATCGGTCCACGGGAAGCGCTGGTCCGAAGCGCTGATCGTTCACGCATCCTGCACACGCCACCAGCCCGCTTTCCGCGGATGCAGAAGAGCGTTGTAGATGAAGGCGCCGATCAAGCAGCCGGTGGCGATACCCGAAAGTGCGAAGAGCAGCGTAAGCACGCTTCCGCCGGTATCCATGCCACTGGCGATGCTGGTCACGCTCATCAGTCCGAAGGATCCAGGAGTGAGCAGCCAGAACCCTGGCAGGAACGTCACGATCGCTGGTGGACCGTTGAAGCGGAACTCGATCACCAGTGCGGTGATGGTCATGAGCGCGGCGCCGAAGAACGCTGTGGAAGCGCCGTTGATGAACAAGCCGGAGAGCGTTTGCCCACTGTATGCCATGAAGGCGGTGATCAGCATGAACACGAGGGATCGTCGTTTGCTGCTCTGGTAGATGTGCAGTCCCAGGGTGAAGATCACCACACCGATCCACGGCCAGAAGGTGGGTAGGCGATCGGTGAACTGGGTAGCGTACTGCACGCTGCCATCATCGAACGCCTTGAAGCCACCGATGATGCCGAAAGCCAGCAACACCAAGCGCGTGAAACCGGCCACCATGCGGCTGGCACCGGAGATGATGCTGTTGTAGGCCAGTTCGATCACGCTCACGGTGAGCATCATGCCGGGGAGGAAAGTGATCAATGGCGGTATCAGGATGTTCAACGGCGGCTCCTTCAACCCGTACCGGTAACCGATCGCGACGCCAGCGCTAAGCATGAATGCCACCACTACCGGCAACACCACTGACCACGAGGGCCTGCGCCGCGCAGCAACCAGGATCAGTGCGCAGACGAAGGCCATCAGCCCGGTGAT